>NZ_JAUCGS010000003.1:0-325140 GCF_059916605.1 Chromobacterium sp. CCUG 30098
CACAGGCCGACACGTTGTTCCGGCTGCACGCCGAGCTGGAGCAATTGCCGGGCCAGCTGATTGGCGCGGGCGTCCAGCTCGCGGTAGCGCAGCGCGGCAGTGTCGCCCTGGACGGCGATATGTTCGGGGAAGGCCTGGGCGGCGTGCTCGAACCAGGCGCACAGATCGGGATGCGGCGGCGCGACGGCGAGAGGCGTCGGGCCCAGGGCCTGGGCGGTTTGCTCTGGGTTCAGCAGCGGCGCGGCCAGCCAGTCGGCGTCCGGGTCGGCGGCCAGCGCCGTCAGCGCCTGTTGCAGATAGGCGGCCATCTCCTCGATCTGCGGCGCGTCGAATTCCGCCTCGTCCCAGGCCAGCGTCAGCTCCAGGCCCTGGTCGCGCGGGTCCCGGCTGAACTGCACCAGGCAGGGGAAGTCGGTTTCCTCGAACACTTCCACGCCTTCCACCGTCACCTCAGGCAAGCGCAGCGCCTGTTCGTAGACATGGAAGTGGATGTAGTTGAAACCGACCTCGAAGCCGCGCCGCCCCTGATTCAGCTGCATGACGGCGGCCAGCGGCAGGCGGCGCAAGGGCTGCAGCGCGGTTTCCTCGGCGAAGACGCCGCGCGCCAATTGCGCCCAGCTGCCGGCTTGCAGCGCCACGTTCAGCGGCAGGGTGTTCAGGAACAGGCCCAGCGCGGCGGCGCTGTCTTCGCGCTCGGGGCGGCTGTGGGTGACGTAGCCGGTGCTGGCGGCGGCGGAACCGGTCAGCAGCGCCAGCACGCGCAGATGGGCGGTCAGCAGCACAGTCTTGAGCGGCAGCGCCAGCCGCGCGGCGGCGGCGTCCAGCGCGCCGGACAGCTCGGCCGGCAGCATGCGGCTGAGGCGGCGGACGCTGCGCGCGCCGGCGGCTGGGCGCGCAGGCCTCAGCCGGGGCAGGATGGACGCTTCCGTTCCGGCCAGCCGGCGTTGCCAGGCCGCTTTCAGCGCCGGGTCCTTCTCGGCCTGTTTTTCCTGTTCGATGAACAGCGCGCTCAGCGCGCCGTCCGCGTCGCTGCCGGCTGTGCTGTCCGGCTGGCGCGCCAGCCGCAGCAAGTCGGTGACGAGGGTGGCCACGCTCCAGCCGTCCAGAATCGCGTGATGGAAGCTCAGCGTCAGCCGCGCGCGGCCCGTTTCCAGCCGGAACAGGGCGAGGCGCAGCAGCGGCGGTGATTGCGGCTGGAAGGGCCGGGCTTTTTCCGCGGCGACGAAGTCGGCCAGCGCCCGGCTTTGCGCCTCGGGCGCCAGCGCGCGCAAGTCGGCGACGCTCAGCGGGATGTCGCCGTCGCGATGAATCAGCTGCAGCGGTTCCGAGTAGGCGTTCCAGTGGAAGGTGGTGCGCAGCGCGGCGTGGCGTTCCGTTAGGCGGCGAACGGCGGCGCGCCAGGCGGCCTCATCCCAGGGCAGGCGCAGGTCGAAGCTGAAGATGTCGTGGAAGATGGCGCCGTTTTGCGACAGCTCGCTGTGGAACAGCATGCCGGCTTGCAGCCGCGACATCGGCAGCGCTTCGATCACATCGTCGGGTAAGCGCAGCCGGTCGGCGTTGGCTATCTGGGCGAAGGCTTGCCGCGCGGCGGCTTCGTCGTTGCCGGCCGCGTCCGGCGCTTCGCACAGCTGACGGATGGTGGGCAGGCTGAACAGTTTTTGCACGCTCAGGGCCAGGCCCTGGTCGCGGGCGCGGGCGACCACTTGCAGCGAGAGGATGGAGTCGCCGCCGAGGGCGAAGAAGTTGTCGTCGATGCCGGGCAGCGGCACGGCGAGGACCTCGGCCCAGATCTGGGCCAGCGCGCGTTCGGCGTCCGAGCGGGCTTCGACGCGCAGAGCGGCGCTGGCCGCTTGCGGCGCGGGCAGCGCGGCGCGGTCCACCTTGCCGTGATGGGTCAGCGGGAAACGCTCCAGCGCCACGATGACGGCGGGCAGCATGTGTTCGGGCAGCTCGGCGGCCAGCGCGGCGCGCAAGGCGGCGGGTTCGGCGTCGCCGACGGCGTAGGCCACCAGCCGCGGTTCGCCGGCGGCGGGGCGGTCCAGCAGCACCAGCGCCTCGCGCACCGCGGGCAGCCGGCACAGCGCGGCCTCGATCTCGCCCAGCTCGATGCGGAAACCGCGCAGCTTGACCTGATGATCGGCGCGGCCCAGGTATTCGATCTCGCCGTCGGCGCGGCGGCGGGCCAGATCGCCGGAGCGATACAGACGGGAGCCGTCGGCGGCGAAGGGATTGGGCAGGAAACGGGAAGCGGTCAGCGCCGGGCGGTTCCAGTAACCGCGAGCGACGCCGGGGCCGCCGACATAGATCTCGCCGGGCACGCCGACGGGTACCGGCTGCAGGAAGCGGTCCAGCAGATGGAAGGCCAGATCGGGAATCGGCTGGCCGATGACCTGGCCGCGACGAGCATCCAGATCGGCCTGACGGATGGCGCGCTCGGTCACGTGCACGGTGGTTTCGGTGATGCCGTACATATTGACCAGCTCGGGACGCTGGTCGCCGCGTTGTTGGAACCAGGGCTCCAGGCTGGCCAGCTCCAGCGCCTCGCCGCCGAAGATCACCAGGCGCAAGTCCGGCAAGGCGTGAGCGGCGGCGGCGGGAATCAACTGGCGGAAGGCGGCCGGGGTCTGGTTCAACACCGACACCCGGTGCTGTTGCAGCCAGCCGGCGAAGGCCTCGGGCGAGCGGGACACCCAATAAGGCACCACCAGGCAAGTACCGCCAAACAGCAGCGGCCCCCAGATCTCCCACACCGAGAAATCGAAGGCGTAGGAGTGGAACAGCGACCACACATCGTCGGGCCCGAAGGCGAAACGCTCGGCGGTGGCGGCGATCAATCGGACCACATTGTGATGGCTGACCACGCAGCCCTTGGGGGTGCCGGTGGAGCCGGAGGTGTAGATGACGTAGGCGGCCTGCTGCGGATGCAGACGGCGCGGCGGCGGCGCGGCGTCGCCGGAGGAGACGGCGACGTCCAGCCAGCGCAGCGCCAGGCCGGCGGGCAGGGCGTCGGCGGATTCGGCGTCGCCGACGACGACGTGGATGGCGCTGTCGCGAACCAGGAACTCCAGGCGCTCGGCGGGATAGCCGGGGTCCAGCGGCACATAGGCGGCGCCGGCTTTAAGGATGGCGAGGATGGCGACCAGCAGATCCGGCTGGCGTTGGCAGCAGAGTCCGACGCGTTGCTCGGGCAGCACGCCGAGTTGCAGCAATTGCCGGGCGAGCTGATTGGCGCGGGCGTCCAGTTCACGGTAGCGCAGCGCGGCGGTTTCGCCCTGAACGGCGATATGTTCGGGGAAGGTCTGGGCGGCGTGTTCGAACCAGCTGCACAGATCGGGATGCGGCGGCGCGACGGAAGCGGGCAATGCGACGGCGCGCGGCGGCTTGGCCAGCGTTTGCTCTGGATCGCGCAAGAGGCTGTGCAGCAAGGGTTCCACGCCGTCGATGAAGGCGGCGGCGTCCAGCTCGGCGAAGCCGGCCAGATTGTAATCAAGGTCCACTTTCACCGGCTGGCGGGAGTCCGCCTCGCGCACGAACACCTTCAAGGGATAGTGCTGCGACAAGGCGCGCATCGCGGTCATATTGCTGACGGTGCCGTCGAACATGGCGTCGTAATCGTGCTTCTCAAACGACAGGCTGATTTCGTAGGGCAGCCGGTCCCGGCCGAGGCCTTCGGTTTCGCCTATCGGGAAGCGGTGATGGCGGAAGTCGGCTCTCAGCTCGCGCTGGATCAGGCTGAGCAGCTCGGCGAAGCTCCAGTGCGGCCGCAGCTTCAGACGCAGCGGGCACAGGCTGGCGAACAGGCCGGGGGTGTTCTTGGCCAAGGCGCTGCGGCGGTTGAGGATGGGCAGCGCCAGCAGCAGATCGTCGGCGCCGAATTCCCGCAGCGCGTGGGTGTAGATCAAGCCGATGAAAAAGTGGAAGACGGTGGCCTGGTGCGCGGCGGCCAGTTCGCCGATGCGGCTATAGCTTTCCGCCGATAGCTGGAAACTGCGTTGACCGCAGGCCAGTTGTCCGCCGGCGTCGGCGAACAGCCGGGTTGAGTAGCCGGCGAGCTTGTCTTGCCAGTATTG
Organism: Chromobacterium sp. CCUG 30098; assembly: GCF_059916605.1. NCBI lineage: Bacteria > Pseudomonadati > Pseudomonadota > Betaproteobacteria > Neisseriales > Chromobacteriaceae > Chromobacterium > Chromobacterium sp. CCUG 30098. Next base: position 4,071 of record NZ_JAUCGS010000003.1, read on the forward strand.
CCGGTCTTTCTCGTAATGGCGCGACGCGTAGTAGCCGTCCTCTTCCTCCACCTGCTCGGCCGGCGTCATCGTCGACGCCGGCTCCGGCGACAGGCCTTGGCGCAGGCTGTTGTAGTAGCGGCATTTCTCGCCGTAGAGCCGGGCGATGGCCCAACCGTCGAAGGCGATGTGGTGGAAACGGCCGTACAGGATGAAATCCTCTTCCCCGTGCCGCAGCAGGGTGTAGGCGGCCAGCGGCGTTTGACCGTCGAAGGGGAAGGCGCGGGCGAAATCGCGCTCGGTCCATTGCTTGGCCGCGGCCTCCGGGTCCGCCTCGCCGCGGGTGTCTATCACCGTCAGCGGGCAAGGGTGGCGCGGGCAGAGCACTTGGCGCGGCTGACCGCCGGCTTCGTCTATGGCGATGCGCAACGCCGGCGTGTGTTCCATCAGGGAGACGAGCGCGGTTCGCAGGGTTTCGATATCGAGAGCGCCCTGGATTTTGATGAAACCGCCGATATTGAACAGTTCGGGCGCGGAGAATAACGATTGATGAAAATAGATTTCCAGCTGCCGGCGTGTAAGCGGGAAGGTTTTCATTTGAGTTATTCCAATCTTATTTAGAAAGTATTATGCCGAAATATGCTTTTGTACTGCCTTGTGTGTCGCGTAAATCTACACCGATGTGAATTAAATTAGTGAAGCAATTTAACTGGTAAATAAGTCAGGTTTTTAATACTTGCGGTACATGATAGCGTCATTCTATTAAGATAATGGGATAGCTGATGCAGCGATTCGCATTATTGATTTTCAAATATTCTTGCTGAATACGGTTTAAATGCTGCTTGTTTAACTCGTATTGTTTTTATCTTTACTTTTGCATTTGCGAGGAGTTTTGAAATGAGTTCGAATGATGCGGAAAAACCATTGGCCGCCAGCCGTCGCGACTTTTTGACCGGGGCCTTGAAATTGACTTCCGCCGGGGCTTTGGCGGGCTGGTTGCCGGCCGAGCGGATCATGGCGGCGAGGCTGACTTGCAGCCAGCCCAACAACTTCCCGGCGGACATTCCCCTATATAAGCAAAGCTTCAAAAACTGGGCCGGCGACATCAAGGTGGACGATGTCTGGACTTGCGCGCCGCGTTCCGCGGACGAAGTGGTGAAGGTGGCCAACTGGGCCAAGGACAACGGCTACAAAGTGCGCGCGCGCGGCATGATGCACAACTGGTCGCCGTTGACGCTGGCCGCCGGCGTCAGCTGCCCGGCGGTGGTCTTGCTGGACACCACGCGCTATCTGACCGCGATGTCCGTCGACGCCTCGGGCCCGGTGGCCAAGGTCACCGCCCAGGCCGGCATCACCATGGAAGCCTTGCTCACCGGAATGGAAAAGGCCGGTCTGGGCGTGACCGCCGCGCCGGCGCCCGGGGATCTGACCCTGGGCGGGGTGCTGGCCATCAACGGCCACGGCACCGCGATTCCGGCCAAGGGCGAACGCCGTCTGGCCGGCGCCAGCTACGGCTCGATCAGCAATCTGGTGCTCAGCCTCACCGCCGTGGTCTACGACAAGGCCAGCGGCGCTTACGCCTTGCGCAAGTTTGCCCGCAACGATCCGCAGATCGCGCCGCTGCTGGCGCACGTGGGCCGCTCGCTGATTGTGGAAGCCACTTTGCAGGCGGCGCCCAACCAGCGCTTGCGCTGTCAGAGCTGGTTCAATATTCCCTATGGCGAAATGTTCGCCGCGGCGGGCAGCGGCGGGCGCACCTTCGCCAGCTATCTGGACAGCGCCGGCCGAGTGGAGGCGATCTGGTTCCCCTTCACCAGCAATCCCTGGCTCAAGGTGTGGACGGTGACGCCGAACAAGCCGCTGTTCTCCCGTCAGACCGACAAGCCGTTCAACTACCCCTTCTCGGATAATCTGCCCGACGAAGTGACCGATCTGGCCAATAAGATTCTGTCGCTGGGCGACGGCAAGCTGACGCCGGCCTTCGGCAAGGCGCAGTTCGCCGCGGCCAGCGCCGGCCTGGTGGCGACGGCCAGCTGGGACCTGTGGGGCTGGTCCAAAAACCTGCTGCTCTACGTCAAGCCCACCACCTTGCGCGTCACCGCCAACGGCTACGCGGTGCTGACCCGTCGCGAAAACGTGCAGCGCGTGCTCAACGAGTTCGTCACCTTCTATCAGGCGCGGGTGCAGGCCTATCAGCAACAGGGCCGCTATCCGATGAACGGGCCGGTGGAAATCCGCGTGACCGGGCTGGACGATCCTAGCGAGACGGCCTTGAACGGCAGCGTGGCGCCGGCCTTGTCCGCCATCCGCCCGCGGCCGGACCATCCGGAATGGAACGCCGCGGTGTGGCTGGACATCCTGACGCTGCCGGGCACGCCTTACGCCAACCAGTTCTATCGCGAGATAGAGCAGTGGATTGAGGCCAATTTCAACGGCTCCTACGCGGCGGTGCGTCCGGAATGGTCCAAGGGCTGGGGCTATACCGACCAGGCAGCGTGGGCGGATTCCGCCATGCTGCAAACGACCATTCCCAACGCCTTCCGCGCCGGCCAGCCGGCGGCGGCCAATTGGGACGCGGCCAAGGCGGCGCTGGCGACGTATGACCCCTACCGCCTGTTCTCCTCGCCCTTGCTGGACAGCCTGGGCCTCTGAACGGCTTTCCGACGCTGGAGCTTGTTGAAGACGGCGCGCCCTCCGATGGCGGCGCGCCGTTTTTTGCCGCGCGCTCGCCTCCGCCGGGCCGCGGGCGCTACACTGCAAGCATCGCCGCCGCGCCGGATTCGCGCCCCTTAGCCCAGCCATGTCCACCTGCTACGCCCAAGTCGATTGCAATTCCTTCTACGCTTCCTGCGAGCGGGTGTTCAACCCGCGCCTGGCCGGCGCGCCCATTGTCGTGTTGTCCAACAACGACGGCTGCATCGTGTCGCGCTCGGCCGAGGCCAAGGCGCTGGGCGTGCCGATGGGCGCGCCTTACTTCCTGCACAAGGCGAGGCTGGAGCAGCTGGGCGTGGCGGTGTTCTCGTCCAATTACACGCTGTACGGTGATTTGTCCGGCCGCGCGATGCGGCTGCTGGCCGGTTTCGCGCGCGCGCAGGAGGTGTATTCGATAGACGAATGCTTTCTGGACATCGGCGGCGAACCGGAACCGGAGCGGCTGGCGCAGCGGATGCGCGACGCCATGTCGCGCGGCCTGGGCCTGCCGGTATGCGTCGGCATCGGCCCCAGCAAGACCTTGGCCAAGCTGGCCAACCACCTGGCCAAGCAGGACCCGTCCCGCGACGGGGTGATGAATCTGCAAGCGCTGGACGCGGCGGAGCGGCGAACGCTGCTGGCCGAGGTGGCGGTGGAGGAGATCTGGGGCGTGGGCCGCAAGCTGTCGGCCAAGCTGCGTCTGGAGCGCATCGGCCACGCCGCGGCGCTGGCGGCGGCGGACCGGGATTGGCTGATCCGCCGTTTCGGCGTCACCGTGGCGCGCATCGCCGACGAACTGGACGGCCTGTCCTGCCTGAGTCTGGAGGAGGCACTGCCGCCGCGGCAATCCTTGATGTCCACGCGCTCCTTCGGCCACAAGGTGACGCGTTTGGAAGAGGCGCGCGAGGCGGTGGCGATGCACGCGGCGCAAGTGGCGGAGCGTTTGCGGCGACAAGGCTCTTTGGCCTCCTTCTTGCAAGTGAGCCTGCAGCGCGGCGTGTATCAGCAAGGCACGGTGCAGCGGGACAGCGAGGTGGTGCCCTTGTTGCCGGCCAGCGCGGACAGCCGGGTGCTGGCGGCCGCGGCCGGGCGGGCGGTGGAGCGTTTGTGGCGGCCCGGCGCCGGCTATCAGAAATGCGGGGTGATGGCCTGGCAGCTGGTGGACGCGGAACGGGCGCAGCCGGATTTGTTCGCGGAGGGACCGGATCCGGAAAAGGCGCGGCGCCTGATGGCGGCGCTGGACGCGATCAACCATCGCATGGGCCGCGGCACGGTCAAGCTGTTGGCGGAAGGGCTGGAGCAGCCGTGGAAGATGAAGCAGGACATGTTGTCGCCGGCCTACACCACGCGCTGGGAGGACATCCCGGTGGCGAAGGCGAAGTAGGCGCGGCCGGATGCGGCGGAAAGCGGATGGGGCCCCGGCTCTTGGAGTAAAATGCCGCTCTTGATTTGCAACCTGCGGGGCCAGGGCGGCGGCTATAGTGCAATCAAGCCGCCGCGCGCCGCACTTGAAAGCCAGACATTGAACCCTCTGTTTGCCCAGCCTTGCGCCATCGTCGACTTGGAAACCACCGGCGGCCACATCAGCCGCGACCGCATTACCGAGGTGGGCGTCATCCTGATCGACGGCGACCGGGTGGAGCGCTTCAGCTCTCTGATCAACCCCGGCCAGCCCATCCCTCCCTTCATCGAGAACATGACCGGCATCTCCGACGCCATGGTGGCGGCGGCGCCGAGCTTCGCCGATCTGGCCGAGCGCTTGCTGACCATGCTGTCCGGCCGCCTGTTCCTGGCGCACAACGCGCGCTTCGATTACGGCTTCCTGAAAAACGAATTCCGCCGCGCCGGACTGCGCTTTCAGAGCCAGTCGCTGTGCACGGTCAAGCTGTCGCGCCGGCTCTACCCGCAGTTTTTCAAGCACAGCCTGGACAGCCTGATAGAGCGTTACGACATCCGCCTGCCGGAGCGGCACCGGGCCTTGGCGGACGCGGAAGCGGTGCATCGCTTCCTAGGCATCGCCAGCCAGGAACTGGGCGAAGCGGCCGTGGGCGCGGCGATGGCGGCGGTATTGGCCGCGCCGCCGGAACTGGCCGGCCTGCCGGCGGCGCTGCAAGAGCAACTGGAGCTGCTGCCGGACGTGCCGGGGGTGTACGCGCTGTACGGGGAGGAGGGCAAACCCTTGTACGTGGGCAAGGGCGGCAATCTGCGCACGCGGGTGCTGGCGCATTTCGCCGCGGTCAAGGGCGGCGGCAAGAGCCGCGAGGTGCATATCGGCGAGCCCATCGGCCGGGTGGAGTGGCAGGAGACCCTGGGCGAGTTCGGCGCGCATTTGCTGGAGCTGCGCTTGATTCACGCCTTGAAGCCGCAGCATAACCACCGCGGCAAGCTGAGTCCGGAGCTGTGTTCCATCCAGCTGGAGACGGAGGACGGCTTCACCCGCCCCAAGGTGGTGTACGCGCGCGAGCTGGATTTCAGCCGCACCGCGGATTTGTACGGCTTGTTCCGCCATGCGCGGGAGGCGCGCAAGATCCTGGCGGAAATCGCGCTGGGCAACGCGCTGTGCCAGTCGGTATTGGGCGTGGAGGCGGTGACCAGCCGCAAGGGCGCGCCGTGCGCGGCTTTGAAGCTGGGACGCTGCCGCGGCGCCTGCATCGGCCGCGAGCCGGCGGAGGTGCACAATATCCGGCTGCTGGGCGCCTTGGCCAAGTTGAAGGTGAAGGCTTGGCCGTTCGCCGGCGCCATCGCGGTGGTGGAAACCGACGAAGTGACCGGCGAGCGCGCCGAGCATGTGTTCGACCGCTGGTGCTATCTGGGCTCGCGCCAGGGCGACGGCGGCCCGCTGGAGGGCGCGCCGTCCTTCGATCTGGACAGCTACAAGCTGCTGGAAGGCTGGCTGCGCAAGCCGGCGGAGGGCACGGCGCTGCGCGAGCTGTGAATGGATGCGCTGTTGCATTCATGCCCGTCTCGGGCTTGGATAATCATGCGGGCACAGCTCAAACCGTGCCGGGCCGCCGCCGGAACCTTAAGGCGATGCGCGGAGGCGGGCGTTTCCCTTTTTCATTACACCGCCTCTGTCCGTCCTTTGCATGTCATGCTTATAAAAGGCTTGATGCCGCCGCCGGGCAAGCGTGGTCAAAGACGGGGCGGACATGAGATGCCTTGTTTTGTCCGTTCATTAAACTCCTGCTCAGCCTGTGCATAGGCAGCCGGCTTGTTGGCGTAAGCGGTATGAACGCCTGGGTCTCGGGAGAGATTCATGGTGCCCGCCCTTGCGAAAACCCAGGGCCCGCATTCCCCTTCAGAAAGTCAAAAGCATCTTGGCCGCCTTATTTGAAATGTATCGATGTGAATAAGTGCTGTATGGCATAACTTGCCCAGGAATTCGCTGAACGCCATCGCCATGGATGGATGCTTGCGAAGCGAACTTTCTTGGAAGCTACAAAAATCAATAGCTATTGACGATATTTTTAAAGGCTTGATTTTAAATAGCGCGTGAAGTAAATCCGTTTGTGAGCTTAGCCATGAACGGAGGTGGAATTGTCAAACCGCACTCTCGGATATCTGATGTTGACGTTGGCGATGATGACTGTTGGTTCTACCGTGATCGCCTCAAAATTCATCGCGGGGAGCATGCCTCCTTTTTTTGCGACGGCGCTGCGGTTTGCTCTCGCACTGCCTGTGTTGATTCCCTTGCTTCTCCTGCAGAGGGAGAGGTGGCCAAAACTGACGCGCAGCGACGGGTTTTTGCTTCTGCTCCAGGCGGGGGCGGGGAGCGTCGGTTACACGACCTTGTTGATTTCCGGCCTGTCCTATCTTCCGGCCGCCGATGCGGGCGTAATCATTGGAACGCTTCCCGCGGTCTCCGCGCTTTTTTCTGTCATGGTTTTGGGGGAGCGGCCAAGCGCGCGGCTGCTCATTGCGGTAGGGCTCGCCACCATTGGCGTGATGGCGGTGGCGTGGAAAGGCTCCGGGCCGCTGTCTCTCATCGGCATGGCCTGCATCTTGGGGGCCGTCGTCTGCGAAAGCGCTTTCATTCTGCTCAACAAGCGCATGCGAGTGCCTTTGCGGCCATTGTTGCAGACCACGGCGATGACGGTTCTGGGTCTGTTGGTGTCCTTGCCCGTTGCCTTCCTCGAGCTGCCGTTTGCCATGCCGGGTTCCGAGGCGATTGCGGCGGTGATCTGGTATGCGCTGGTGCCGACCGTCGGCGGTTTTCTGTTGTGGTATGGCGGGGCCGCGCGGGTAAGCGGCAGCGAGGCCGCCACATTCACCGCCGTTGCGCCCTTGACTGCGGTGCTGCTTGCCGCGCTGGTTCTGGGCGAGCAAATTGAAATGAGCCAAGCCGTTGGCGTCGCGGCGGTGATGCTCGCCATTCTGGTGCTGACGATTCCGGCGCGTTTGAAGACGGTGCCGCAAGTGTGAGCGGCATTCGTTCATCCCGTGATGGCAAACCCAGGCATGACGACAAAGGGGGCTAGAAAAGATGTACTTTCATCATTCTGACGAAGTGTGGGGGCGATTCCCGGAACTGAGAGCCCTGGTTCTGGTTCTGCGACAGGCTGGAAACGCCGGACTGAATGCGGGAGCGCTTGACTCCACTTATGCAGAGGTTGCCGCTCAGCAGGCGGAGAGGGCCGAGAGCGAGGTCCCGTCGCTGCAGGCATGGCGCCAAACCTATGCTGAGATGGGTTTGAAGCCCACGCAGTATCGCTGTGCGGCAGAGGCGCTGCTGCGCCGTTTCCGGAAGGAGGGATGCCTACCTCATGTCTTGCCGCTGATCGACGCGCTTAACGCGGAGTCCATGCATGCGGCCATTCCGATTGCGGCATTCGATTGCGCATGCCTTAGAGGAGGCGTGGTGGTCAGACCGGCGAACGGCCTGGAGGCGTATCAGGCATTTTCCGGCGAGATTGAGCGGCCGGCCGTGGGTGAAATCATTTTTGCCGATGAGGATCATCAGGCGCATTCCCGCCGCTGGGTTTTCCGGCAAGGCGCTCAGTCGGTGATTTCCCCGACCACGGACACCGTGCTGATGGTGGCCGAGGCGCTGCACCAGCAGGCATGGAAAGATTTGCAGGCCTTGCGTGATCGGATTGGCATCCGGATGGGTGAAATGGGCGTGGCGATTGCCGAGGAAGACATGTTGTCGCCCTCAAACCGGCGTTTCGAGTTTTCCCTGTGAAGAATGGAAGAGCGGTCCGTCCCGTCAGCCGCACCCAAATAAAGATAAAAGCCCCGCTTGGCTTGGCAAGGGGGCTTGCAGACTCATGGAGCGTCGTAATTGAAACGGGCGCTCCTGTTTGCAGGATGGCGGGCGGCTGAAGCTTGGACGCCTTGATCCCGCCATGCCTGCTTGAAGGCCTGATGAAGCAGGGCATGAATGAAATCATGCTTTACGAGGGCCTCAGAGCCAGTTTTTCAGCAGCAAGGCCGCCAGCAGGATGGCGATCAGCGCCAGCAGCCAGTTCTGGCGCTTCTGTTCCCGCATCAGCTGGATGTAGCCGCTGATCAGCAGCTCGCTGTTGGCGGAGGACAGCGCGTCATTCAGTTTGCGCGGCAGCGTGGGCAGGGTGGTGGCCCATTGCGGCGCTTCGTGCTTCAGCGTGCGCAGCAGGCCGCGCCAGCCTATCTGTTCGTTCATCCACTTGGTCAGGAAGGGCTTGGCGGTGTCCCACAGATCCAGATTGGGATCCAGCTGGCGGCCCAGGCCTTCGATATTGAGCAGGGTCTTTTGCAGCAGCACCAGTTGCGGCTGGATTTCCACATTGAAGCGGCGGCTGGTTTCGAACAGGCGCAGCAGCACCATGCCGAAGGAGATTTCCGACAGCGGCTTCTCGAAGATGGGTTCGCACACGGTGCGCACCGCCGCTTCCAGCTCCTCGGCGCGGGTGTCTTTCGGCACCCAGCCGGATTCGATGTGGGCGGTGGCCACGCGGTGGTAGTCGCGGTTGAAGAAGGCGAGGAAGTTGACCGCCAGATAGTGCTTGTCGGTGTCGGTCAGGGTGCCGACGATGCCGAAGTCCAGCGCGATGTAGCGGCCGTCGGCGGCGACGAAGATATTGCCCGGGTGCATGTCGGCGTGGAAGAAGCCGTGGCGGAACACCTGGGTGAAGAAGATTTCCACGCCGAAGCGGCTGAGCTTGGTGAGGTCCACGCCGGCTTCGCGCAGCCGGTCCACTTGGCCCACCGGGATGCCGTGCATCCATTCCAGCGTCAGCACGTCGCGGCTGGTGTAGTCGTAGAACACCTCGGGCACGATCAGCATGTCCGAGTTCTTGAAGTTGCGGCGCAGCTGCGAGGCGTTGGCGGCCTCGTGCATCATGTCCAGTTCGTCGTGTAGGTATTTGTCGAACTCGGCCACCACTTCGCGCGGCTTCAGCCGCTTGCCGTCGGTGAACAGCTTCTCCACCCAGCCGGCCAGCGTGCCCATCAGCGCCAGGTCTTGCTCGATCACCGGCTGGATGCCGGGGCGCAGCACCTTGACCGCCACTTCGCGGCCGCGGCCGCCGTCGGGCTGGCGCAGCCAGGCCTTGTGCACCTGGGCTACGGAGGCGCTGGCCACCGGGGTGTTGTCGAAATCGACGTAGAGTTCGTCCACCTTGCGGCCCAGGCTGCGTTCTATCATCTCGCGCGCCTGCAGGCCGTCGTAGGGCGGCACCCGGTCTTGCAGTCGGGCCAGTTCGTCCGCGTAGTCCGGCGGCAGCAGATCGCGGCGGGTGGACAGCACCTGGCCGAATTTGACGAAGATGGGTCCCAGGCTTTCCAGCGCCAGCCGTACCCGCTGCGGCAGCGGCGCGCTGGTGTCGCGGCGCAGCGGCAGCAGGCCGAACAGCTTGTGGACGAAGCCGAGCTTGGAATGGCCTTCCAGGAAGTCGTCCAGGCCGAAGCGGTAGAAGGTGGAAACGATCTTGATGAAGCGCGAAGTCCGCATGTGCCGTCAGGCCTTTGTCTGTTCTTGTTGCAGCGCGGCCTGCAGCCGCGCCAGGCGTTTTTCCAGGCGGCCGGCGTCGTCGCGCAAGGTGTCCACCGCGGCGACGAAGCCTTGCACCTGGCGGCGGCCGGCCAGCACCGGCGTTTCCTCGCGCAGATGCTCCACCCAGTTGGCGGCCAGCCGCCAGGCCACCTGGCCCTTGAAGCCGAGCAGGCCGCGGGCCAGGGTTTCCGCGCGCTGGGCGGCGGCGTCGCCCACCAGTCGGGACAGATCCTCGGCGGCGTTCCATTGCAGGCGGCCCAGCAGGCGGCCGAGGGCGGCGGCCAGTTCGGCGTCGCCTTCCAGCTGGATGTCGCTCAGCGCCGGGTCGCGTCCGGCCGCCGCCGCCAGCGCGACGGCGTGTTTGAGCCGCACCGTGGCTTCCGGCTCGCCCTCGCAGGCGGCCAGCCAGCCGTCGTCGGTGAACACGCCGGCCACGTGGAAGGGCGGCAGCGCCACGGCGACGCGCCGGCCGGCGTGCGCGGCCAGTTCCGCCCGCACCGCCGGGTGTTGGTTCAACAGATGGTTGAATGCCGCGATCTGGATGCCCATGCGCTGTCTCCGCCGTGATTGGAAGGTGAAGGGGTCTAGTCTGATCAAGGCCGCATTGCCGGAGCGCCGCGGATCGTAATCAGGCTCTTAGAAGCTGTTCAAAGTCGCGCGAGCCAGAGCGAGACAAGGCGAAAACGAGCGAAAAAGCGGAATGTACGCGTGGTACATGAGCATTTTGAGCTTGTACTCACCGTGCGACGCCTCACGAAACGCAGCAGACTTTGAGCAGGGTCTTAGAACTTGTAGCCCTTATGCAGGGCCACCACGCCGCCGCTCATATTGTGGTAATCCACCTTGCCGAAGCCGGCGTCCAGCATCATCTGCTTCAGCGTTTCCTGATCGGGATGCATGCGGATGGATTCGGCCAGGTACTGATAGCTGTCGGGGTCGCCCGCCACCAGCTTGCCCATCACCGGCAGCGCCTTGAAGGAGTAGAAATCGTAGAACGGCGACAGCGGTTTCCAGACTTTGGAGAACTCCAGCACCATCAGCTTGCCGCCCGGCTTCAGCACCCGGCACATTTCCTTCAGCGCTGCGTCCTTGTGGGTCATATTGCGCAGGCCGAAAGCCACCGACACCGCGTCGAAGTAATTGTCGGGGAAGGGCAGCTTCTCGGCGTCGGCCAAGGACACCGGCAGCACCAGGCCGTCGTCCAGCAGCCGGTCGCGGCCCACGGTCAGCATGGAGCTGTTGATGTCGGTCAGCCACACTTCGCCGCTCTTGCCCACGCGCTTGGCCCAGCCGCGCGACAGGTCGCCGGTGCCGCCGGCGATGTCCAGCACCTTGTCGCCGGCCTTGACGCCGGAAGTGGTCAGGGTGAAGTGTTTCCACACCCGGTGCAGCCCGCCGGACATCAGGTCGTTCATCACATCGTATTTCTTGGCCACCGAGTGGAACACATCGGCCACCTTGGCGGCTTTTTCGCTTTCGGCAACGGTCTTGAAGCCGAAGTGGGTCGTCTTGTCCATGGTCACTCCCTGCTCGCGCCTGCGGCGGCGAGGCGATTGAGATAATCCTGCCAGTACTGGTCGCGTTTGGCGCCCAGCTCGTATAGATAGCTCCAGCTGTACAGTCCGCTGTCGTGGCCGTCGTCGAAGGTGATCTTCAGCGCGTAATGGCCCACCGGCTCCAGCGCGGTGACGGCGACATGGCGCTTGCCCACTTGCAGCACTTCCTGGCCGGCGCCGTGGCCGCGCACTTCCGCCGAGGGCGAGTAGACGCGCAGGTATTCGCAGGGCAGCTCGAAGCGGGCGCCGTCGTCGAAGCTGATTTCCAGCACGCGCGACACCGCGTGCAGCTGGATTTCCTGCGGCGCGGGCGCGTCGGGAGAGAGTCCGGACATGGTCTGATCCTTAAAGGCGGCCGATTAAGCCGCGCATCAGTCTTTGCGTTCCAGCAGCATGGCGTCGCCGTAGCTGAAGAAACGGTATTCCTGCTCCACCGCGTGCTGGTAGGCGGCGCAGATTTCCTCGTAGCCGGCGAAGGCGGACACCAACATCAGCAGCGTGGACTTGGGCAGGTGGAAATTGGTCAGCAGGCGGTCCACCACCCGGAAGCGGTAGCCCGGGGTGATGAAGATGTCGGTTTCGCCGCAGCCGGCGGCCAGTTCGCCGCCGCGCGCGGCGGATTCCAGCGCGCGCATGCTGGTGGTGCCTACCGACAGCACTTTGCGGCCGGCGGCGTGGGCTTCTGCGATCAGCGCGCGAGTGGTTTCCGGCACTTCGTAGATTTCACTGTGCATCTTGTGCTCGGCGATATTGTCCACCCGCACCGGCTGGAAGGTGCCGGCGCCGACGTGCAGGGTGACGTAAGCCAGTTGCACGCCCTTGGCGCGCAGCTGTTCCAGCATGTCTTCGGTGAAGTGCAGGCCGGCGGTGGGCGCGGCCACCGCGCCGCGCTCGCGGGCGTAGACGGTCTGGTAGCGCTCGTCATCCTCGTGGCCGGCGCCGCGTTCTATATAAGGCGGCAGCGGCAGCTTGCCGGAAGCTTCCAGGATGTCGAAGAGATTGTCCTCGGCCAGGAAGCGCAGCTTGAACAGTTCGCCGTGGCGCTCTACCATTTCCGCCTCCCAGCGATCGGCGAAGATCAGCCGGGTGCCGGGTTTGGGCGATTTGGACGCGCGGACGTGGGCCAGCGCGGTATGCGCGTCCAGCACGCGTTCTATCAGCGCCTCGATCTTGCCGCCGCTGGCTTTTTCGCCGAACAGCCGGGCCTTGATCACGCGGGTGTCGTTGAACACCATCACGTCGCCGGGGCTGACCTGATCGATGAAGTCGGTGAAGCGCAGATTGGCGCGGTCATGGCCGGCCACGCGCAGCAGGCGGCTGGCGCCGCGCTCTGCCGGAGGGTGCTGGGCGATCAGGTGCTCGGGCAGGTGGTAGTCGAAGTCGGAAAGCTGCATAAGGCGTAAAAGATTCAGAATCGGCAAATTATACCCGCGCCGCCGCCGGCCGGCATCAGCTTAGTGAGCGAAGTGGCGGGATTTGCGCTGAATCAACATCGATTTTCGGCCAGGCGGTAAAAACTTGCCAGGCGGAAAAACGCCCGTGGATACTAGTGCTTTGACTCGAAGATCCGCCGTGTTCGCCATCCAAACAACTGTTTGAAATGATGCAAAAGCTAGACATCTTGCAGCGAATTGCGGCAAACTCGCGCCCAAGATGATAAACAGGAGCAGGCTTTGACCGGAAAAATCCTCGTGTTGCACGGCCCCAACCTCAATCTGCTGGGACAGCGGGAGCCGCAGCACTACGGCCGGGAAACGCTTGACGATATCAACCAGCGGCTGGAACAGCAGGCTAGCGCCGCGGGGTTTGAATTGTCGGCATTGCAGAGCAATGCGGAACATGTGTTGATTGATCGCGTGCAGCAGTGCCCGCATGACGGTACTGCCTTCATTCTGGTCAATCCGGCCGCTTTCACCCATACCAGCGTCGCCTTGCGCGACGCGCTGGCGGCGGTGCAAGTGCCGTTTATCGAAGTCCACCTTTCCAACGTTCATGCCCGCGAACCGTTCCGCAAGCATTCCTATTTCTCCGACCTCGCGGTCGGCGTGATCTGCGGACTCGGCGCCCACGGCTATGAACTGGCGCTTGCGCACGCCATCCGGCATCTTGCCGCGCAGGCCTAACTCACTCTACCGAATATCCCACTCGAAGGATTATCAATGGATCTCCGTAAACTCAAGAAGCTGATCGATCTCGTCGAGGAATCCGGCATCGCCGAACTCGAAGTGACCGAGGGGGAAGAAAAAGTCCGCATTACCCGCGTATCCGCCGCGCCGCAGATGGCCTACGCTCAGCCGATGACCGCGCTGCAAGTGCCCAACGCCCAAGCCGCCGCCGTGGCCGCTCCGGCCGCCGAAGCCGCCGCGCCGGCCAACAACGACAAGAACGCGATGAAGTCGCCGATGGTGGGCACCTTCTATCGCTCGCCGAGCCCGGGCGCCAAGAGCTTCATCGAAGTGGGTCAGAGCGTCAACGCCGGCGACACCCTGTGCATCATCGAAGCGATGAAGCTGATGAACGAGATCGAAGCCGACCGCTCCGGCGTGGTCAAGGCCGTTCTGGTCGAAGACGGCCAGCCGGTGGAATTCGGCGAGCCGTTGTTCATCATCGAGTAAGCCAGACGACAGGCAGACGGCAAGGGGGCACGGCGCAGCGTCTGTGCCCTTGTCGTTTGCCACGACAGCATTGGCGGCCCCCGCCGGCGACGACGCCGGCCGCGGAATCCGCCAGCGGAGAATTCCATGTTTGAAAAAATTCTGATTGCCAACCGGGGTGAAATCGCCCTGCGCATCCAGCGCGCCTGCCGCGAGATGGGCATCAAGACCGTGGTGGTGCATTCCGAGGCCGATCGCGAAGCCAAGTACGTGAAGCTGGCCGACGAATCGGTCTGCATCGGCCCAGCGCCCAGCGGCAAGAGCTATCTGAACGTGCCGGCCCTGATCGCCGCCGCCGAGGTGACCGATTCCCAGGCCATCCACCCGGGTTACGGCTTCCTGTCGGAAAACGCCGACTTCGCCGAGCGCGTCGAGCAGTCCGGCTTCGTGTTCATCGGTCCGCGTCCGGACACCATCCGTCAGATGGGCGACAAGGTGTCGGCCAAGAACGCGATGATAGAAGCCGGCGTGCCCTGCGTGCCGGGCTCCGAAGGCGCTTTGCCGGACGATCCGGCCGAGATCGTCAAGATCGCCAAGAAGATCGGTTTCCCGGTGATCATCAAGGCCGCCGGCGGCGGCGGCGGTCGCGGCATGCGCGTGGTGCATACCGAGGGCGCGCTGATCAATTCGGTGCAGATGACCCGCACCGAAGCCGGCGCGGCTTTCGGCAATCCCACCGTCTACATGGAAAAATTCCTGGAAGAGCCGCGCCACATCGAAATCCAGATTCTGGCCGACGAATACGGTAACGCCATCTATCTGGGCGAGCGCGACTGCTCCATGCAGCGCCGCCACCAGAAGATCATCGAGGAAGCGCCTGCGCCGGGCATCACCGACAAGCAGCGCCAGAAGATTGGCGAAGCCTGCGCCGAAGCCTGCCGTCGCATCGGCTACCGCGGCGCCGGCACTTTTGAGTTCCTGTTCGAGCGCGGCGAGTTCTACTTCATCGAGATGAACACCCGCGTGCAGGTTGAGCACCCGGTGACCGAGATGATCACCGGCATCGACATCGTGCAGGAACAGATCCGCATCGCCGCCGGCGAGAAACTGCGCTACAAACAGAAGGACGTGGTGTTGCGCGGCCATGCGATGGAGTGCCGGATCAACGCCGAGGACCCGTTCACCTTCGTGCCGTCCCCGGGCAAGATCGAAAGCTATCACCCGGCCGGCGGCCCGGGCATCCGCATCGATTCGCATATTTACCAGGGCTACACCGTGCCTTCGCATTACGATTCCATGGTGGGCAAGCTGATCGCCTTTGGCGATACCCGCGAGCAGGCGATGGCGCGGATGCGGGTGGCGCTGTCGGAAATCTCCATTTCCGGCATCAAGACCAATATCCCGCTGCATCAGGAACTGTTCATGGACGCGGCCTTCCAGCGCGGCGGCACGTGCATTCATTATCTGGAGCAGCGTTTGTCGCAGCAGAAAAAAGGGGGCGCGTGATGGCCTGGCTGCAAGCCACCATTGACGCCGAGTCAACCGTCGCCGAGCGTCTGGCCGACGCGCTGATGGACGCCGGCGCGCTGTCCACCGCGATCGAAGACGCTTTTGCCGGCACCGAGCGCGAAGAGCCGATTTTCGGCGAACCCGGCGAGCCGGTGGACAAGCTGTGGAGCCGCAGCCGCATCATCACGCTGTTTGATGAAGCGGCCGACGTGGCCCTGCTGATCGCCGCCGCCGCCAACGCCTGCGGTCTGGCCCTGCCCAGCTACAATGTGGAGCGGGTGGAAGAGCAGGACTGGGTGCGTCTGACCCAGTCGCAGTTCGACCCGATCCGGATTTCCGACCGCCTGTGGATCACGCCGACCTGGCACGAGCCGCCGGCGCCGAACGCGGTCAATCTGCAACTGGATCCGGGCCTGGCCTTCGGCACCGGCAGCCATCCGACCACGCGCTTGTGCCTGCAATGGCTGGACGCCCAGCTGCAAGGCGGCGAAAGCGTGCTGGACTACGGCTGCGGTTCCGGCATTCTCGCCATCGCCGCGCTCAAGCTGGGCGCGGCCTCCGCCTTGGGCGTGGACATCGACGCGCAGGCGGTGCGGGCCAGCCAGGACAACGCGGAACAGAACCAGGTCAAGGCGGACTTCTGTCTGCCTGACCAGAACCCGGAAGCGGTCTACGACGTGGTACTGGCCAATATTCTGGCCAATCCGCTGCGCATGTTGGGCCAGTTGCTGGCGAGCCACGTCAAAACCGGTGGTAGAATCGTGCTTTCAGGCATTCTCGCCGAACAAGCCGAAGAACTGTCGGCCATCTATGAACAGTGGTTCCAGATGGACGCTCCGGTGTTCGACGAAGGATGGACCAGACTGACAGGAACCCGACGCCCCACGGTATGACATATACGACACAGTGCCCCAATTGCCAGACACGCTTCAAGGTCAATGATGCCCAATTAGCGGCCGCCAATGGCTTGGTGCGCTGCGGGCGCTGTTCGCATGTGTTCAACGCCACCGAGCATTTCGTCGCGGCGGAAGCGCCGCCGGCGGAACCTGCGCGCGCCGCGGCGCCGCCGCCCGTCCAGACTCAGGCTCGGCAGAGCGAGGCGCTGGACGATTTCGAGCTGGAAGTGCCGGATTTCGATCCGGGCTCCAGCGCGACGGAAGCGCCGCCGGACGAACTGCTGATGCCGCCGCCGATGGCGGAGGCGGAGGAAGCCCCGGCCGCGCGCGCCGATGTCGAGGAGTTCCAGCGCGCACTGGCGGAGGCGATGCAGAATCGCCATGTCAGCGCGCCGCTGGGCAACCCCTTTGACGCCGAGCCGCCTGCCGTGGCGGAACCCGCGCCGGAGGTGTTCGGCAACCGCCGCCGCCCCGCGCCTGAGCCGGTGGCGGAAGCTGCGCCGGCAGCGGTTCCGGAACCCAAGTTCGAAGAGCAGCCCGCCAAGCCGGCGCCGGAGGCGCGCGTCGAGCCGCCGTCCAGCCATGGCGAAGACGAGCCGGACGAATCGCCGCGGCGACGCCATCCGGCGCTGACCTTCCTGGCCGTCGTCGCCTCGGCGATAGGCGTGCTGGTGTTGGCTGGCCAATTGGTGTATTTCAACCGCACCCGCATCGCCGCGGAAGTGCCGGAATTGCGCCCGACGCTGGAAAACCTCTGCGGCGCCGTAGGCTGCGCCGTGCCCTGGCCCACCGATATCGCCCGCGTGCGCACGGAGTGGTCGGAACTGGCCTTCGTCCCGGATTTCCCCAATCTGATCCAGCTGTCCGCCACGCTGAAGAACCACGCCACTTACTCCCAGGCCTATCCGATGCTGGAAGTGACCTTGAAGGATTCGGACGATCAGGTGCTGATCCGCAAGGTGTTCGCGCCCAAGGAGTATTTGAAGCCGGACGATTTCAAGCTCGGCCACTTCAATTCCAATAGCGAGGTCAAGGTCACCATGCGGCTGGACGCCGGCAAGGTGCATGCGATGGGGTATAGCCTTTATTGGTTCTATCCTTAAGAGTCTGTTTACGATCTGCTACGCGTCGGCGGAATAGTTAGACAAGGGCGTTAAAAACGCTTTCAGAATGCTCATGTACCACCTGTACATTCCGCTTCTTCAACCGTTTTCGTCTTGTCTCGCCCTAGCTCGCGAGATCGTAAACAGGCTCTAAGATCCATTGATCATCGTTTCCAGAATGACAAAAAGGCCGGCATTCGCCGGCCTTTTTGCTTTTCCCGCTTAAGAAAGGGTCTTATTGCCGCGCGGTACGGGTGTTGCCCACCGGCATCTCGCCGCAATTGCTGCGGAAGGGATTGATGTCCAGTCCACCGCGGCGGGTGTAGCGCGCGTAGACGGTGAGGCGGCTCGGCGCGCAGGCGCGGAGCAGATCGGTGAAGATGCGCTCCACGCATTGCTCGTGGAATTCATTGTGCTGGCGGAAGCCTATCAGGTAGCGCAGCAGCGCCTCGCGGTCCAGCCGCGGGCCGGTGTAGCGGATCTGCACGCTGCCCCAGTCCGGCTGGCCGGTGACCAGGCAGTTGGATTTCAGCAGATGGCTGCACAGGGTCTCGCTGACAATGTCGCCGGCGTCGGCGTGCAGAATCTGCGGGCAGGGCGCGTAGTTGTCCACTTCGATGTCCAGATCGTCGATGCAGTCGCCGGCCAGTTCGGCCACGGTTTCGCCGCCGAACTGCTGCGGCAGCATGATGTCGACGCCTATCGGCTTGCCGGCGGCGGCGGACAGGTCCGCGGCCAGCTGGCGGCGCAGCGCGTCCAGGCCGGCCATCCGGGTCTGGTTATAGCTGTTCAGATAGAGCTTGAAGGATTTGGATTCGATCAGGTTCGGGCTGTCGGCCGGGATGCGGAAGGCGGCAATGCCCACCTGAGGTTTGCCGCGGGCGTTGAGCCAGGACAGTTCGAAACCGGTCCAGATGTCCACGCCGGCAAAGGGCAGCGCGGCGGCGTCCACGCCGATTTCGTCGCGCTTGGCCTGGCGCGGGATCGGAAACAGCAGATGGGGATCGTAATGATCCTGATAGCTGACGGTTTTGCCCAGAGGGGATTGCTCCGGGGACATGGCTTGAGTGTTCATGGCTTGAATTATATCGATTTTCAAAGAGGCGGCAGATCGTGAGCCGCTTTTTAAAGCAGGCCCTTGCGCCACAGCGCCATCAAGTCCATGGTCAGCGCCACGCTGCAATGCAGCGCGATGCCCAGCCAGATGGAACGGTAGCGGTAGCTGAGCGCGCCCAGCGCGACGCCGGCTACGATGGCGGCCAGGCTCTCCAGCAGCGGTTTCTCAAAATGGATCATGCAGTAGGGCAGCACCATCACGAAGACGGCGCTGACGCCCAGCCGCGGTTTGAGGCCGTGCACCATATAGCCGCGGAAGAAGAATTCCAGCGCGGCGAACTGGGCGAAATACAAGAGCTCCCACAGCAGCCAGTGCGGCCATAAGCTCTCGCCTGGGCTGAGCCGGAAGAAGGGGTAGATCTTCAAAAAGCCCGGCTGGCCGGACGCCCACCATACCAAGGGCAGCATCACGGCGTAGAACAGCGGAAACAGCTTCAGATCGGTTTTTAGCGTGGCGCGGTCCGGCCAGGCCAGGCCGAAATCGGCCAACGGGCGGCGGTCCAGCAGGCGGATGGCCAGCAGCGGCAGCAGGCAGTAGCTGACGATGCTGGCCAACGCCCAGTAGGCGGCGCGGTAGAGATCGGTGTCTGGGTTGTGGGTGACCTGCTGGCGGAAGGACAAGCCCAACGCCGGCCACCATTGCTGCAGCCCGTCCAGCATCCAGTAGCGGTTGGCGGGGTAGTAGAGCAGGGTCAGGCACAGGCAGCTGACCAGCAGCACGCCGGCGGCCTGGCGGTCGGCCGGCGGCAGGGTGGGCAGGCGCGGGACAGCGGCCATGTCAGCGCTCGCGGCGCATGAAGTCGCGCGGGCGGAAGCCGAGCGCGAACAGGGTGGCGAAATAGGTCAGCGCGCCGGCGGCGACCAGCAGGCTGAGCCAGGACACGCGCTGCCAGGCCGGGCCGTGCCAGTGCACCGGCAGCAGCCATTGCAGCGCCAGCAGCACCGCGGTCATCGCCAGGATGGCGACGACCATCTTGCCGAGGAAGCCGCGCCAGCCGGCGGAGGGCTGGTACAGGCCGCGGCTCAGCAGCGCGCGCAGCAGCAGGCCGGCGTTGAGGCAGGAGGCGAGGCCGATGGACAGCGCCAGGCCGGCGTGTTTGAGCGGAAACACGAAGGCCAGGTTCATCACTTGGGTCAGGCACAAGGTGATCAGCGCGATGCGCACCGGGGTCTTGATGTCCTGGCGCGCGTAGAAGCCGGGCGCCAGCACCTTGACCAGGATCAGGCCGAGCAGGCCGAAGGAGTAGGCGATCACCGCCTGTTGCGACATCAGCGCGTCGTGGGCGGTGAACTTGCCATAGGTGAACAGCGTGGCCAGCAGCGGACCGGACAGCAGGCCCAGGCCCACCGTGGCCGGCACCGCCAGCAGCAGCGACAGACGGATGCCCCAGTCCAGCAGCACGCTGAATTCGCCGTCGGAGCGGGTGGCGGCGTGTTTGGACAGCGAGGGCAGCAGGATGGTGCCCAGCGCCACGCCCAGCACGCCGGACGGGAACTCCATCAGCCGGTCGGCGTAATACATCCAGGATACGCTGCCGGTGGGCAGGAAGGAGGCGAAGGTGGAGTTGATCAGCAGCGAGATCTGAGCCACCGACACGCCGAAGATGGCCGGCCCCATCTGTTTGATCACGCGCCAGACTTCCGGATCGCGGAAAGCGAACACCGGGCGCGCCAGCATGCCTATCCGCTTCAGGAAGGGCAGCTGCCACACCAGTTGCACCAGACCGCCGACAAACACCGCCCAGGCCAGCGCCATGATGGGCGGGTTGAAGTGGCTGCTGAAGAACAGCGCGAATACGATGAAGCTGAGGTTGAGGAAGGTGGGCGTGAACGCCGGAATCGAAAACTTGCCCCAGCTGTTGAGCACGCTGCCGGTCATCGACGACAGAGAGATAAAAAAGATATAGGGAAAGGATACGCGCAGAATGTCGGCGAACAAGGCCGCCTTGGCGGGTTCGCGATAAAAGCCTGGCGCGGAAATCCACATGATCAGTGGCGCGGCCAGCATGCCGACGGCGGTGACCAGCAGCAGCACCGAGCCCAGCACGCCGGTGATCTTGGCGATGAACTCGCGGGTTTCCTCTTCGCTGCGCTGGTTCTTGTATTCGCCGAGAATGGGCACGAAAGCCTGTGAAAACGCGCCTTCGGCGAACAGGCGGCGCAGCATATTGGGAATCTTGAAGGCGGCGTTGAAGGCGTCGGCGGCCATGCCGGCCCCGAAAACGCGGGCGATGATGGTATCGCGGACCAGACCCAGGATGCGGGACACCATGGTCATGCTGCTGACAGCAGCCAGAGCCTTGAGCAGATTCATGTTGCGGGTGGTTTATCTAGCGTTGAGCAAGCCCGCTAGTGTACGCCGCCAGGTTTATTGTTGCAAAACCTGAGTTTAGGGCTTAGAATCGCGGGTTTCAGATTCCGCTCATCAGGAGAAAGATTCATGGCTAACAGCGCACAAGCTCGCAAGCGTGCACGCACAGCCCTTAAGCAGCGCGCGCACAACGCCAGCCTGCGTACTGCGTTCCGTACCGCAGTTAAGAAAGTGCTCAAGGCAGTTGAAGCAGGCGATAAAGCCGCTGCCAAGGTAGTGTTCCAGACTTCCGAAAAAGTGATTGACCGCATTGCTGACAAGGGCGTGTTCCACAAGAACAAGGCCGCTCGTCACAAGAGCCGTCTGTCGGCTCAGATCAAGGCCATGGCCTGATCACAGCCCAGCGCTGAAGAATACGCAAAGGCTCCGCATCGCGGAGCCTTTTGTGTGTCTGGCGCATTGATTTCCCTCGCTGGAGGCATGGCTATGTCGGGATGGACGGCTTGGGCGCTGGCTTTGTGCGCGGCGCAGACCCTGGCGGCGGAACTGCCGCAGCAACTGGCCGATTGCGGCCGCCTGGCGGACGCCAGGCTGCGTCTGGCCTGCTACGATGGGCTGGCGGCCGCTGTGCCCGCCGCTGCGGCGCCCGCAGCGCCGTCTTCCGCGGCCGCCGCGCCTCCGGTGCGCCCGCTTCCGGCCGCCGGCGTAGAGCCGGATGCCGCGCCGGCTCCCAGCCGGCTGGCCGAAGCCTGGGATCTGGACGGGCGCTCGCGCGGCGACACCTTCGGGTTTCGCTTATACCGCCCCAATTACTATCTGCCGGTCTGGCAGATGGCCAAGCCCAATAACGAGCCGCAGTCGCCGACCCGGCCGCCCAGCCAGACGCCGGGCGGGGAACTGGACAAGACCGAGGCCAAGTTCCAGCTGTCGTTCAAGACCAAGGTGTGGGAAGACATTTTCGATACCCCGCTGAACCTGTGGTTCGCCTACACCCAGCAATCGCATTGGCAAATCTACAACCAGGCGCATTCCGCGCCGTTCCGCGGCACCGACTACGAGCCGGAACTAATTCTTACCTTCCCCTTGCCGTCCGCCTGGGCCTGGGGCGACACCCGGCTGCGTATGGGCGGCCTGGGTTTGTTGCATCAATCCAACGGCCGCGCCAATCCCTTGTCGCGCAGCTGGAACCGGGTGTACGCGATGGCGGCGCTGGACAACGGTCCGTTCACGCTGCAAGGCCGCTGGTGGGCCAGGCTGCCGGAGTCCGGCGACAAGGACGACAATCCCGACATCGTCAAATACATGGGGCACGGGGATCTGCAGGCGATCTACCAGTACCGCGGCCAGACTTTCAGCGCCATGTGGCGGCCCAATTTCGACAGCGGCAAGCATGGACTGCAACTGGACTGGAGTTTCCCGGTGAAGGGCAAGCTGCGCGGTTATGTGCAGGCTTTCGACGGTTACGGCGAAAGCCTGATCGATTACAACGTGCGCACCCGCGCGCTGGGCGTGGGGCTGACGATGAGCGACTGGCTGGAGTGAGTCTCGCCAGCTTTGGAGTTCGCTGCGCGGCTGTTGAAAAGATTGTGAACAGGCCCGAAGCAGGCCCGCCCATGGGCGGGCCCTGCGCTTATTGCAGCAGCGCGGCCGCCTGGCGCGCCATTTCGCCTTCCTCGTCGGTAGGCAGCACATAGGCCGCGCGCGGGCTGGCGGCGGTGGTCAGCCGCCGCGCCTGGGCCAGATTGGCGGCCTGGTCGGCTTCAAAGCCCAGCCAGGCCAGCTGTTGCAGCACCCGGCCGCGCACTTCCGGCGAGTGCTCGCCCACGCCGGCGGTGAACACCACCGCGTCCAGCCCCTTCATCGCCGCCGCCAGGCTGGCCACTTCACGCGCCACCCGGTAACAGAACAGCTCGATGGCCTCGCGCGCCGCCGGCAAATCGCTGGCCAGCAGTTCGCGCATGTCGGAGGACAGGCCGGAGACGCCGAGCAGGCCGGAGTTCTTGTACAGCTCGCGCCTCACCTCGGCCACGCTCATGCCGGCTTGTTCCTGCCAGTAGAGAATGACTTCCGGATCGATATAGCCGGGGCGGCTGCCCATCATCAAGCCGTCCACCGCGGAGAAGCCCATGCTGGACGCCATGCTGCGGCCGGCGTCCAGCGCGCAGGCGCTGGCGCCGCTGCCCAGGTGGCAGACCACCACTTTGGCGCGCTCCAGGCCCAGCTCCGGCAGCCGCCGCGCGATGGCGGCGTAGGACAGGCCGTGGAAGCCGTAGCGGCGGACGCCGTCGTCGTGCCAATGGCGGGCGATACCGAAGCGGGTGGCCACTTCCGGCTGTTGAGCGTGGAAGGCGGTGTCGAAGCAGGCGAACTGCGGCAAACGGGCGTCGTATTCCTCGAAGGCGGCGATCACCGACAGGCTGACCGGCTGATGCAGCGGCGCCAGCGCCACGTAGTCCTCCAGCTGGGCGCGGATGTCGGCGTCCAGCCGCATGGCGGCGGTGAAACGGCCGCCGCCGTGCACCACGCGGTGCACCACGGCCAGCGGTTCCAGCTGCTGATCGGCCAGGCTGTTGATCACCGCGGCGATGGCGCTGCCGCGGCTGCCGTCGTCCAGCGCGTGGCGGTTCAGCGTCTGGCCCTTGCCGTCCAGCAATTGCAGCTCCGGCTTGGCCTGGCCGAAGCGGTCCACCATGCCGCGCGCCAGCAATTGGCGGCCGTCCGGCGCGAAGGCGCGGAATTTCAGCGTGGAGGAGCCGGCGTTGACGGCGAGCAGCACCCGGCTCATGTCCGCTGTCCGCTTTGCCGGCGTTTGTGCGCCAGCAAATTGGCCACGGCGGCGGAGGCGAGGCGGCCGTTCGCGTCGTCGGCGCGGCTGGTCAGCACGATGGGCGCGCGCGCGCCCATCACGATGCCGGCGGAGGCCGCGGCGGCCAGATACGTCAGCTGCTTGCCCAGCATATTGCCGGCCTCAAGATCCGGCACCAGAAGGATGTCGGGATCGCCGGCCACCGGCGAGACGATGCCCTTGCTGTCGGCGGCTTCGCGCGAGATGGCGTTGTCGAAAGCCAGCGGGCCGTCGAGGATGGCGCCGGTGATCTGACCGCGGTCCGCCATCTTGCACAGCGCGGCGGCGTCCAGCGTGGAGCGCATCGCCGGATTGATGGTTTCCACCGCGGCCAGGATGGCCACCTTGGGCTGGCGTATGCCCAGCGCCTGGGTCAGATCGATGGCGTTCTGACAGATGTCGCGCTTGGTCAGCAGGTCCGGTTCGATATTGATCGCGGCGTCGGTGATGAAGAGATAGCGCGGATAGGTCTCCACCTTCATGATCCAGACGTGGCTGATGCGGCGGTCGGTACGGATGCCGGTGCCGCGCGCCAGCGCTTCGCCCATGAATTCGTCGGTGTGCAGGCTGCCCTTCATCAGGATGTCGGCGTAGCCGTCGCGGACCAGGCTCACCGCCTGTTCGGCGGCGGCGTGGCTGTGCGGCACGTCGACCAGCTCGAAGCGGCTCAGGTCCACTTCCAGTTCGTCGGCCAGCTTGGCCAGCCTGGCGGCGGGGGCCACCAGGATGGGGGTGGCGATGCCGTGGTCGGCGGCTTCCACCGCGCCCAACAGCGCCTCGCGGCTGCAGGGGTGGGTCACCGCCATCGGCAGCGGGCCCAGGCCGACGGCCTGTTGCAGGATGTCGGAAAAAGCGTGTTCGTCGCGTGTCATGGCGTGCTCCCTCAGGCCTTGATGTGATGGCCGCCATCGACATAGATGGTCTGGCCGGTCAGGCCGCGGGCGGCTTCGGAGATCAGGAAGGCGCAGGTGGTGCCCACGTCCTCGATTTCCACCAGGCGGTTTTGCGGCGCGCGGGCGATGGCGTCCTCAATCAACTGGTCGAAGTGGGCGATGCCGGAGGCGGCGCGGGTTCGCAAGGGGCCGGGGGACACCGCGTGCACGCGGATATTCTTGGCGCCCAGCTCGCTGGCCAGGTAGCGCGACACGCTTTCCAGCGCCGCCTTGACCGGACCCATGATGTTGTAGTTCTCCACCACCTTGTCGGCGCCGTAATAACTCATGGTGATCAGGCTGCCGCCCTGGCTCATCAAGGGTTCGGCCAGACGCGCCATTTCGATGAAGGAGTAGCAGGACACGCGCATCGCCTGCTGGAAGCCTTCCAGCGAGCAGTCTGTGACGCGGCCGTGCAGATCGTCCATCGGACAATAGGCGATGGAGTGAATGACGAAATCCAGTTTGCCCCATTGCTGACGAATGGCCTCGAACACCGCTTCCATCTGCCCCGGCTGTTCCACGTCCAGCGGCAGCACCAGCGGCGAACCCAGCTGGTCGGCCAGCGGACGCACGTATTTTTCCGCTTTCTGGTTCAGGTAGGTGACGGCGAACTCCGCGCCCAGGTCGCGCAGCACGCTGGCGCAGCCGTAGGCGATGCTGTTCTCGTTGGCGATGCCTACGATCAGGCCTTTCTTGCCGGCAAGAATGTTGCGAATGCTTTCCATCTGACCCTCTTGGTAAACCATGTGACCTCCGGGATTTGTAGGGTTGCAGGGCAGTATTGCGGGCTAATGAAGCAAAGGGATTTTTGTATTGACGATTCAGTCGGATATAATCGACGATTTGGCGGGAACGAAGGCTTGATCTTGGGGGCGTTCGTCCGCATCTGTCCGACTAGGCATGCCGAGCGTAAGTTCACGCTCGGATAGTGCAGTGCAGCATGAGTTCGGTTTATTATGCCATCATGATTACTGGTGGGGAAGCAAAGCTATGCCAATCTACGAATACCGTTGCGGCGCCTGCGGCGTCGCCAAAGAGCATCTGCAAAAACTCAGCGACGAGCCTGTCGCGCAATGCCCGGCCTGCGGCAGCGCGGAGTACCGCAAGCAGCTGTCCGCGGCCGGCTTCCAGCTGAAGGGGTCCGGCTGGTACGCCACGGACTTCAAGGGCGGCGCGTCCGCGTCCGGCTCTTCCTCCTCCGCGTCTTCGGACAGCGGCGGCGGTCATAGTTGCGGCACCGGCTGTGGGTGCGCGTAAACCTCGATGACGCCGCAAATCAAAATGACGCTTAAGGGCTATCTCGTCACCGGCTTGCTGGTGTGGCTGCCCTTGGCCGTGACGCTGTGGGTGTTGAACCTGATCGTCACTTCGCTGGACCAGACGCTGAACCTGTTGCCGCAGGAATGGCAGCCGGAGGCCTTGCTCGGCTTCCATCTGCCGGGCCTGGGCGTGGTGCTGTCGGTGCTGATTCTGTTGGGCACCGGCATGCTGGCCGCCAATGTGCTGGGTCAGCGCGTGCTGGACATGTGGGACGCGCTGCTGTCCCGCATCCCGGTGGTGAAAAGCATTTACAACAGCGTCAAGCAAGTCAGCGACACGCTGTTGTCCGACTCCGGCCAGGCCTTCAAAAAGGCGCTGCTGGTGCAGTTCCCTCATTCCGGCATGTGGACGGTGGCGTTTCAAACCGGCCCGCTGCCTGAAGTCGTGTCCGAATCGCTGTCCGACGACGAGTTCATCGGGGTCTACGTGCCCACCATCCCCAACCCGACCTCGGGTTATTTCGTGATGGTGGCCAAGAAGGACACCCGCGCCTTGAACATGAGCGTGGACGAAGCGTTGAAATACGCGATCTCCATGGGCATGGTGGCGCCGAACCCGCCGCCGGCCGCCCAGCGTCCGCGTCTGAACGACGAACATAATCGGCAGGGCTAGACCGACACCCTGTCTAGCCCTTAACGCCTTTCTTTCCCCCGGGCGGGGAAGCCTCACCGAATTTGAATAAAAGGGTTTACCCAAATGCGTACCGACTATTGCGGACTTATTGACAAGAAATACCTCGGCCAGACCGTTACCGTGAAGGGCTGGGCTCACCGCCGCCGCGACCATGGCGGCGTGATCTTCATCGACCTGCGCGACCGCGAAGGCCTGGTGCAGGTGGTGATCGATCCGGACACCCCGGAAGCGTTCCAGCTGGCCGATAGCAGCCGCGGCGAATACGTGCTGTCCATCACCGGCATCGTGCGCGAGCGTCCGGCCGGCACCGCCAACAGCAAGATGATTTCCGGCGAGATCGAAATCCTGGCCAAGGGCATCGAAATCCTCAACGCAGCCGCCACGCCGCCGTTCCAGATCGACGACGAGAACCTGTCCGAGAACGTGCGCCTGACCAACCGCGTGATCGATCTGCGCCGTCCGGCGATGCAGAAAAACCTGCGTCTGCGCTACAAGGTGGCGATGGGCGTGCGCAACCATCTGGACAAGCAGGGCTTCATCGACATCGAAACCCCGATGCTGACCCGCTCCACACCGGAAGGCGCGCGCGACTACCTGGTGCCGTCCCGCGTGCACCCGGGCGAATTCTTCGCGCTGCCGCAATCGCCGCAGCTGTTCAAGCAATTGCTGATGGTGGCCGGCTTCGACCGCTACTACCAGATCACCAAGTGCTTCCGCGACGAAGACCTGCGCGCCGACCGTCAGCCTGAATTCACCCAGATCGATATCGAGACCTCGTTCCTGAACGAGGACCAGATCATGGACATCACCGAGGGCATGACCAAGGAGATCTTCCGCGACGTGCTGGGCGTGGAACTGCCGCAGTTCCCGCGCATGACTTACGCCGACGCGATGTTCTACTACGGCTCCGACAAGCCGGACATGCGCGTGGACCTGAAATTCACCGAACTGACCGATGTGATGAAGTCGGAAGAGTTCAAGGTGTTCCGCGGCGCGGCCGACATGGCGGGCGGCCGCGTGGTGGCCCTGCGCGTGCCGGGCGGTTCCGGCCTCAGCCGCAAGGAAATCGACGACTACACCCAGTTCGTCGGCATCTACGGCGCCAAGGGTCTGGCCTACATCAAGGTCAACGACGCCAGCAAGCCGACTGAAGAAGGCCTGCAGTCGCCCATCGTCAAGTTCCTGTCCGCTGACGGCCTGAAAGCCATCATCGAGCGCACCGGCGCGCAAAACGGCGACATCATCTTCTTCGGCGCGGACAAGGCCAAGGTGGTGAACGAGGCCATCGGCGCGCTGCGCATCAAGATTGGCCACGAACACGGCCTGGCCAACGGCTACTTCGTCAAGGAATGGCGCCCGCTGTGGGTGGTGGACTTCCCGATGTTCGAGCACGACGAGGACGACGACCGCTGGACCGCCTGCCACCATCCGTTCACCAGCCCGAAGCAGGGCCATGAGGACCTGATGGCCACCAATCCGGGCGCCTGCCTGGCGCGCGCCTACGATATGGTGCTGAACGGCTGGGAAATCGGCGGCGGCTCCATCCGTATCCACCGCGCCGAGATCCAGGAAAAAGTGTTCGGCGCACTGAAGATCAGCCCGGAAGAGCAGCAGAACAAGTTCGGCTTCCTGCTGGACAACCTGAAGTTCGGCGCGCCGCCGCACGGCGGCCTGGCCTTCGGCCTGGATCGTCTGGTGACGCTGATGTGCGGCGCGGAGTCCATCCGCGACGTGATCGCCTTCCCGAAAACCCAGCGCGCTCAGTGCCTGCTGACCAACGCGCCCAACGCGGTGGACGACAAGCAGCTGCGCGAACTGAACCTGCGTCTGCGTCAGAAGGCCGAGCCGTCCGCTTGATGCCGGTTTGACGCGATGCCGACGGCCGCTGCCATGCAGCGGCCGTTTTTTATTCCGGGCCGGTCGGAGACGTCGGCTTGAACCTTGCGCTTTTGGCCCAATCTAATAGCGGCCTCATACTTGTAAGCGAGCGCCTGCCGGGCCGACATTGCAAAACTTTATCGCAACGATATGGATTTACAATTTGCCGATGTCGGCGGCCCTGTTTTATAAAGCCTCGCATTCCGCCGCGTTTCCCGATGCCCGAACAGGGAAGCGCAGTCATACCAAGACCTTTAAGGAGATCCGCAATGGCCGTACTCGTTGGCAAACAAGCCCCCTTCTTCGATGGCGCGAAAACCTTCTCCGCCGTGCTGGGCGATGGTCAGATCGTTGACAACTACTCCTTCAAGCAAGCTACCGCCGGCAAGTACGCGGTAGTGTTCTTCTACCCGCTGGACTTCACCTTCGTGTGCCCGTCCGAGCTGATCGCTTTCGATCACCGCCTGGCGGACTTCAAAGCCAAGAACGTGGAAGTGATCGGCGTGTCCATCGACAGCCAGTTCTCCCACGCCGCATGGCGCAACACCCCGGTGGAAAAAGGCGGCATCGGCCAAGTTGGCTACACCCTGGTGGGCGACATCCAGCACGAACTGTGCAAGGCCTTCGACGTTGAAGCCGACGGCGGCGTCGCTTTCCGCGGCTCCTTCCTGATCGACCGTTCCGGCGTGGTGCAGCACCAAGTGGTGAACAACCTGCCGTTGGGCCGCAACGTCGACGAAATGCTGCGCATGGTTGACGCGCTGCAATTCACCGAAGAGCACGGCGAAGTGTGCCCGGCCGGTTGGAACAAGGGCAAGAAAGGCATGAAGCCGAGCGCCGAAGGCGTGGCTTCCTACCTGGCCGAAAACGCCAAGGACCTGTAATCCGTCTTTAACGGATTGCGTCCGACCCTGCCCCGCGCGCCTTGGCCCGCGGGGCTTTTTCTTGCGCGGCCTTGGCGGGTTTGGCGCATTGCTCGCTATAACTAACAATAAGTTTCCAAAATAGGACAGGCCCAAGCCATGTCTTTGCCGATCAGCCAGCTGGACAGCTTCACCATGCTGCATGCGATGCGCTCCACCCACCTGTCCGTGCCGCACGCCTTATTGGGCGCGGCCCTGCTGACCGGTCTGGAATGGGGGCGGGCGCCGCTGGTGGCCGCCTTGCTGTGGCTATTGCTTTTCAGCCTGCTGCTGCTAAGCCTGTGGGGCACCACGTGGCGCGCCTGCCGCTGCCCCGAGCACGACGCCTGGCAGATCGCCGCCTTGCATAGGCGTTTTTCGGCGCAGATCGTCGCCGCGGGCGCGGGCTGGGGCCTGGCCGCCTGGATTCTGATGCCCGGCGACGATCTGACTTACAGCCTGATCGTGGTGCTGTGGGGCATCGCGGTCAGCGCGGTGCAAGGCGCGATGCTGTCCGCGCGCCGGGAGCTGTTTTACGGCTTCGTCGGCCCGCTCTGGGGCCTGCTGCTGCTGCGCATGTTTCTCTCGCCGGAGGCGGTGCTGCGCTGGGTGGGCGCTTCCGGCATCATCTATTGCCTGTCGCTGACGCTGTTCACCGCCTTATTGCATCGCTTCGCGCTGGAATCCATGGGGCAGCGCGCCGAAAACGCCAGCCTGATGCGCGAGTTGACGCTGGAGCAGACGCAGCTGGACAGCTACAACGCGATACTGGAGCGGCAAAACATAGAACTGGACGGCGCCGTGGAGCGCATCAGCGAACTGGCCTCGCGAGATCCCTTGACCGGGGTGCTGAACATGCGAACCCTGATGCGGGAAATGGAGCGCCTGTTGGAGCTTTCGGAAACCCAGGGCGCGCCTTTCGCCATCGCCATCATCGACCTGGACCATTTCAAGCGCATCAACGACAGCTGCGGCCATGCGCGCGGCGACGAAGTGTTGCAGCAGCTGTGCGAGCTGGCGCAGCAGGCCCTGGCGGACGGCGAGCTGTTCGGCCGTTACGGCGGCGAGGAATTCCTGTTGCTGGCGCCGGCCTGCAGCGGCGCCGAATTGAGCCGGCGCATGGAAACGCTGCGCGACAAGGTGGGCGGCTGGGACTGGCGGCGCTGGACCGGCGACTTGCCGGTGACCTTGTCCTGCGGCGTGGCCGCCTGGCGGTCGGGCGTGGACCCGCTGGGCTTGCTGCAACAGGCGGACAAGGCCTTGTACCAGGCCAAGGCGCAGGGGCGCGACCGCGTCTGCCTGGCGAGAGAGGCCGGGGCGTGAGGCGAAGACTGGGCATTCTGATGCCGTTTCCCTGGCAGGCCGCGCACCCGCAGCTGGAGGCGGAGCTGGTGCGCCAGTTCGTCTCCATGCTTCAGCTCTCTATCCTGCAGTCCTTCATCGCCATTCCCCTGTTTGGCGTGCTGATGTACGGGCACGCGCCCGGCTGGCGCATCCTGTGCTGGGTGGGCATGTTCCTGCTGATGCAGCTGCTGTTCGCGCGCCTGGTCTACCGTTTTCGCCGTTACGCGCATACCCAGGACCAGGTGTTCCGGCATTACCAGGCGCTGCGGCAACTGATGCTGTTCAGCGCCTTGGTGTGGAGCATGATGATGTGGTTCATGTTTCCGCAGGAGGAAGGGCCCTACCGCATCGTGGTCGTGCTGTGGCTGGCCGGCGGCTTCGCCGCGGTATGCCTGCTGCTGGCGCCGTGCCGCGATCTGCACCTGACCTTCTTCGTCGGCTACTGGGTGTATCCGCTCTACCGCTTCCATTGCGAGGGCACCTTGCTGTACAGCGCCTTGCTGGTGGGCGCGATGATCTTCATCCTGGTGCAATGGGAGTTCCTGTCCAGCTTCAACCCCCTGCTGCGCGACACAGTAAGGCTGCGCGAGCGCAATGCGGTGGTGCTGCGCCGGCTGCAAGATCTGTACGCGGAAAGCGCGGCCAAGCGGGAACTGCTGGAACAGCGCAGGCAGATGCTGCAGCAGGCGGCGGAGCAGATGCATCTGCTGGCGGACTCCGACGTGCTGACCGGCTGTTTGAACCAGCGGGCCTTGCGCTGCCGCATGGCGGAGCTGGATCAGTCCGACGCGGGCCCCTGGAGCCTGGCGATGCTGGATCTGGACGAGTTCAAGCAGGTGAACGACCGTTTCGGCCACTTGGTGGGCGATCAGGTGCTGCAGCAGGCGGCCAAGCACATCGCCTCCTGTCTGGAGGCCTGGATGACGCTGGCGCGCTACGGCGGCGAGGAGTTCGTGGTGCTGGCGCCGGGCTTGGCGCCGGAGGGCTTGGCGGAAAGAATGGAGGCGGTCAGGCTGCGCCTGGCGCAGGCCCAGTTGGACGGCTTGCCGGAGGGCTACGCGCAGACGGTGTCCATCGGCGTGGCGGGCCAGCCGCCGCTGAACGGCAGCCAGCAGGCCTTGTTGCAGGCGGACGCAGCCTTGTACCGCGCCAAGGCGTCCGGCCGCAACCGGGTATGCCTGTGGAACGCGGAGCCGGAGCGGGGCCAGGCCGGCTGAGCCGCTGATCAAGGCCCGCCGCGTTTCGCGAGCGCCGCTCCGGCCGGCTCGCGCGTCGCCTGTGCATGCCGTTTCTTCAGCTGTTTTCGCCTTGTCTCGCGCGGGCTTGCGAGAGTTTGTACGGGTTTGGGGGCGCCGGCTCGGGCTCATTAGCGAGCATGGCGCGCAGCGCCGGCTGCTGGATCAGCGCCGACAGACAGACGGCGGCGGCGCACAGCCACCATAGCGCAATGCCGCCCACGGCGCCGTACAGCCAGGTGCCCAGCGCCGGGGCGAACAGGGTGCGGCCCTGCCACACCGCGTTGTACAGCCCCAGATAGCGGCCGCGAAGGCGGCCTTCCGAGCGGTGCATCACCAGCATGGCGTAGCAGGGCGACACCAGCAGTTCGCCCAGCGTCAGCGTCGCCATCATCAGCACCGCCCACAGCGGACCCTGGCCCAGGGTCAGCCACAGGAAGGCGAAACCGGTCAGCAGCACCCCGGCTTGAGTGCTGGCCAGCAGGCCCCAATCCAGAATGCGACGGCTGATGGCGATCTGCAGCGCCACCACCATCAGGCCGTTCAGCGTGAACAGATAACCCACCCATTGCGGCCCCAGCTGGTAATGCTCGCGCAGGAACAGTCCCAGCGTCACATAGATCTGGTCGAATACCGCGGTCATCAGCACCATGCCCAGCAACATGCGCAGAAAGGGCGCGTCGCGCCAGGGGCCTTGGCGGCCGCCGGCGTCTTCGCCGGCCCGCGGCGGCTCTGCGTGGGCCGCGCCGGCGCGGCGGTAGGCCCAGGCCAGCCATAGCGCCGCGCTCAGCGTGGCGGCGGCGTTGGCGGCGTAAACCCAGCCATAGCCGATGGCGGCCAGCGAGCCGCTGAGCAAACCGGCGCCGGCGACGCCCAGGTTGAAGGCCACCCGCAACATACCCTGGGCCACCGCGCGTTGCCGCGGCAGACAGGGCTCCAGCGCCAGGCGCAGATTGACCGGCCGGAAAGCGCCGTCGGCGAAACCGGAGACCAGCAAGACCGGCGCGAACAGCCATAGCGGGATGGCCAGCGCCAGCAACAGCAGGCACAGGCCGGAAACGGACAGGAACAGCGTGGCCAGCTTGCGGCCGTCGAAGCGGTCGGACATAGAGCCGCCGTTGAGGGAACCCAGCAGCGCGCCGGCGCCGTAGGCCGCCATGGTCAGGCCGATCTGCGCATAGCCCAGCTGGTAGCTCTCGCGCAGATAGAGCGGCAGGAATAGTTTGGAGATGCCGCCGATATTGTTGATCAGGCTGCACAGCACCTGGATGTAGACCGTGGCGGGCAGGCCGCGATAGGGGGACAGCAGGCGTTTCAGCCAGGGGGAGGGGGGCGGGCGGCTCATAAGAATCCAGGATATGATTATGCTTTTGACTTATCTTGCTGCGTTGCAACGAAGAAAGTCAACACCATGAATATCCGTCCGCCCGGGACGCCGCGGCTTTTCAGCTCAGCGGCAGCTTGGCCTTGACCGTGCGCATCATCGCGGGCTGGGCGGCGGCGACCGGGTGCAAGCCATCCGGCTGGAACTTGGATAGATCGGCCTCGAATCCGGCCACCAGCAGCGGAACGAAGGACAGGCGCTCGCGCCTGGCCAGGTCGGCGTAGGCTTTGCGGAACTCGGCGCCGTATTGCGGGCCATAGTTCGGGGGCAGGGCCATGCCCACCAGCACCACCTTGGCCTTGCTTTGTTTGGCCAAGGCGATCATCTTGGACAGGTTGCCGCGCATTTGCTCCAGCGGCAGGCCGCGCAGGCCGTCGTTGGCGCCCAATTCCAGCACCACGATGTCCGGGCGATGGCGCGCCAGCGCGTCCGGCAGGCGGGCCAGGCCGCCGGCGGTGGTTTCGCCGGAAATGCTGGCATTGACGATGCGGTGTTTCGCCCCCATCTCCTTGGCGAGCAGGCTGACCCAGCCCTGGCCGGGAGAGAGGCCGTAACCGGCTGACAGGCTGTCGCCGAAGACCAGTATCGTCGCGGCGGACGCCGGCAGCATCAGCAGGCACAGGCCGGCGGAAAGTAGAACTTTGCTTAGTATCGAGCGCATAAATGAATCCAATTGAAACCCAGGCGGTGTTGGCGGCCAGCGAGTTGGCCAAGCAGGTGCATTTCCACGGCGAGCCGCTGAACATCCTGCGCAGCGCCACGCTGACCCTGTATCCGGGCGAGAGCGTGGCCATTGTCGGCGCTTCCGGCTCCGGCAAGTCTACCTTGTTGTCCCTGTTGGCGGGGCTGGATCATCCGTCCGGCGGCGAGGTGTCCTTGTTCGGCCAGGCGCTGTCCGGCTTGAGCGAAGACGCGCGCGCGCTGCTGCGCAGAGACAAGGTGGGGTTCGTGTTCCAGAATTTCCAGCTGATGCCGCAACTGACCGCGCTGGAAAACGTGATGCTGCCGCTGGAGCTGGCCGGCCGCGCCGACGCGCGCGAAGCGGCGCGGCAGATGCTGGACCGCGTCGGCCTCAGCCATAGGCTGGGCCATTATCCGCGCCATCTGTCCGGCGGCGAGCAGCAGCGGGTGGCCTTGGCGCGCGCCTTCGTCATTCATCCCGGCCTCTTGTTCGCCGACGAACCCACAGGCAATCTGGACCCGCACAGCGGCCGACAGATCATCGATCTGCTGTTCCAGCTCAACGCCGAACAGGGCACCGCCCTGGTGCTGGTCACCCACGACACCGAGCTGGCCAGCCGCTGCGACGCCATCTACCGGCTGGTGGAAGGCAAGCTCAACGGGGCGCGCTCATGACTCTGGCCGGCCGCTTGACCCTGGTGTTGCGCTTCATCCGCCGCGAACTGGTGTCCGGCGAACTGACCATCCTGGCCCTGGCCCTGGTGGTGGCGGTGATGGCGATGAGCAGCGTGGCCTTTTTCTCCGATCGCGTGGAACGCGCGCTGACCACCCAGGCCACGCAGCTGCTGGCCGCCGACCTGGTGCTGAACGGCAATCAGCCGGCGCCGGAACCCATCCGCCGCGAGGCGGAAAAGCGCGGTCTGCGGCTGGCCGACAACATCAGCTTTCCCTCCATGGTGTTTTCCGGCGGTCAGGCGGCTTTGGCCACGTATAAATCGGTCAGCGACAACTACCCCTTGCGCGGCGAAGTCAGCGTGCGCCTGGCCGACGGCCGCGTGGAAACCGGCAGCCTGCGGCCGGCCGCGGGCACCGCCTGGGCCGACGCCCGCCTGATGCGGCGCTTGAAGCTGAAACTGGGCGACACTCTGGGCGTCGGCGGCGCGCAACTGCGGCTGGCCGGCGAAATCGTCCGCGAGCCGGACGGCGCGATGGACCTGTACAACTTCGTGCCGCGGCTGATGTTCAACCGCGCCGACCTGGCCGCCACCGGCCTGATCCAGGAGGGCAGCCGCGCGCGCTGGCGGCTGATGTTCGCCGGCGACGACCGAGGCATCGCCGACTTCCGCCAGTGGCTGGACAAGGCCAAGCCCAAGGACGCGCGGCTGGAAAACGTCGAGGAGGCGAGGCCGGAAGTGCGCACCGCGCTGGAGCGCGCGCGGCGTTTCCTGGGCCTGACCGCGATGTTGACCGTGGCGCTGGCGGCGTCGGCGGTGGCGCTGGTGGTCCGCCGCTATCTGGCGCGCCATTGGCAGCAGGTGGCGGTGCTGCGCTGCCTGGGCCTGACGGCGGGCGAGGTGTGGGGGCTGTTCGTCAGCCTGTTCCTCTTGCTGGGCCTGCTGGCCGGCGCCTTGGGCACCGCCGGCGGCTTCGGCGTGCAGCTGGCCTTGATGCGCTTGGCCAGCGGCTATGTCGGCGAAATACTGCCGGACCCGGGCTGGCTGACCTGGCTGGTGGGGCCGCTGGCCTCGCTGGTGTTGCTGGCCGGCCTGGCTCTGCCGCCCTTGATGGGCATACGCGACGTGCCGCCGGCCGCGGTGCTGCGCGATGAATTGACGCCGACCCGCCAGGGCGTGCTGGCGCCCTTGCTGGCCCTGGTGGCCTTGCTGGGCCTGGCCGCCTGGCAGGTGGGCGATCTGGCGGTGGCCGGCTGGCTGCTGGCCGGCATGCTGGGCTTCTTCGCCGCCGTGGGCGCGCTGGCGCTGGGCGTGGTCTATCTGATGCGGCGGCTGCCGCGCGGACGCCGGGTGGGCTGGCGCTTCGGCATCGCCAATATCGCGCGCCGCCACTGGCTGGCGGTGATCCAGATCGTGTCCTTGTCGGTGGGCCTGATGGCCTTGCTAACGCTGACCATTGTGCGCGACGACCTGATCGGCGCCTGGCAGCGCAGCGTGCCGGCGGACGCGCCGAATAAATTCGTCATCAATATCCAGCGCCACCAGCTCGACGGCGTGCGCAACGCCTTCGCGGTGGAGGGGCGCGCGGCGCCGGAGCTGGCGCCCATGGTGCGGGCGCGGCTGATCGCGATCAACGAGCATCCGGTGCGGCCGTCGGCTTACGAGGACGAACGCGCGCGTCGGCTGGCCGAGCGGGAGTTCAACCTGTCCTGGCGCGACGAATTGCCGCCGGGCAACAAGCTGACGGCGGGCCAGTGGTGGCAGCCTCAGAAACGGATTCCGCCGCAGTTCTCGGTGGAGCGCGAGCTGGCCGCCACCTTGGGCATCAAGCTGGGGGACACGCTGGTCTTCGATCTGGCCGGCACCGCTTACCGCGCCAAGGTGAGCAGTTTGCGGGAAGTGCCGTGGGACAGCTTCCGCGTCAATTTCTTCGTGATCGGCACGCCGGGCCAGTTCAGCCAGCAGCCGGCCAGCTGGATCACCAGCTTCCGGCTGGAGGCGGCGGACGAGGACTTCGTCAACCGCCTGGTGGGCGAGTTTCCCAATCTGACCGTGATCGACGTCGGGGCGATCCTGAGCGAGGTGAGGGCGATGATGGACAAGCTGTCGCGCGGCATCGAAGCCATGTTCGGCCTGGCCCTGGCCGCCGGCGTGCTGGTGTTGTGGGCGTCGCTGGCGGCCACTCGCGACGAGAGGCTGTTCGATGTCGGCCTGATGCGGGCGCTGGGGGCGTCGCGGCGGCAGGTGCGCAGCGTGGTGCTGGCGGAGCTGGCCTGGTTGGGCGCGTTTTCCGGTTTATTGGCGGCCTTGGGCGCCATGGGCATCGGCGCTTTGGCTTCGGTCAAATTGTTCAATCTGCCCTTGGTGTTCAATCCGTGGCTGTTGCCCGCCGGCGTCGCCAGCGGCGCGCTGGTGGTGGTGGTGGCCGGTTGGCCGCTCGTGGGGCGGGTGACCAGAACGTCGCCGATGGCGGTGTTGAGAGCGATCTGAGTGTAGTGGTCAAAGCTGAGAATCAAGCGGGAGCAAGCCCGCAAGGAGACGCATGATGGATGCGATAGTACAGGCGGCAATGGCCAAGTGGCCGAACGTGCCCGCCGTGTTCGGCTGGCTGCGGCTGGATGCGCGCGGCCAGTGGTGGATCAAGGACGAACGCCTGCAGCACGAGGCGATGGTGGAGTTTTTCGGCCGCAATTACAGCCGCGACGGGCTGGGGCGCTGTTATGTGCAGAACGGGCCGCAGAAAGTCTATGTGACGCTGGACGCCGCGCCGCTGGTGGCGCGGCGCACTCCGTCGGGCTGGCGCACGCTGCCCTACGACGACGACGTGCCGGCGCGCTCCGCCTGGCTGACGCCGGAGGGCATGTTGCTGATCGAGATCGGCGGCGAGCTGGCGGCGGTGGACGACCGCGACCTGGCCGCGGTGCTGGAAGAAGGGGCGCCGGGCTGGGACGGCGACATGGGCTCGCTGCCGGACCGGCTGGCCTTGGGCAAGAGCGCCATCCCGCTGGGCAAGGAGAGCCTGCCGGACTTGTGGCGGCGTTACGGCATTGTCGGCCGGCCCAAGGGCTGAGCCGTTTCACCTCCAAACAAAACCCCGGGCAAGCCCGGGGTTTTGTTTGGTCCGCGGATGGCTTAGAACCGGTTTACGATCTCGCGAGCAAGGGCGAGACAAGGCGAAAACGGCTGAAAAAGCGGAGTGTACACACGGTACATGAGCATTTTGAAGCCGTACTCACCGTGTAACGCTCCACGAAGCGTAGCAGATCGTAAACAGGTTCTTAGAGCGGACGCGACTCCACCTGCACCAGACGCTTGCGCCCGGCCAGCATGCCCATGGCGA
Organism: Chromobacterium sp. CCUG 30098; assembly: GCF_059916605.1. Lineage (NCBI taxonomy): Bacteria > Pseudomonadati > Pseudomonadota > Betaproteobacteria > Neisseriales > Chromobacteriaceae > Chromobacterium > Chromobacterium sp. CCUG 30098. The sequence continues at coordinate 41,970 of NZ_JAUCGS010000003.1, forward strand.
AGGTGGCGGCGGAGATCAGCGAGAACAACAGGCCCAGCGGCCACAGCGCGTGGGTCTGGTCGCGGATCAGGCCCACGCTGAGCGGGCCGAGCGAGGCCAGCGCGTAGCCGACGCCCTGAGCCATGCCGGACAAATGGGCGGCGACATGGGGGTCCGGCGAGCGCAGCGCCAGCAGGCTCAGCGCCATGCTGAACAGGCCGCCCTGGCCCAGGCCCAGCAAGACCGCCCAGAGCAGCAGGCTGTCGGTGGGCGCGAACAACATGCCCAACAGGCCGCTGAGCACCAGCGCCACGGTGGCGGCGATAGGCGGGCGCTGGTCGCGGCAGCGCTGTCCCAGCGCCGGCACCAGCAGCGAGGAGGCCACTTGCACCATGATGGAAATGGACAGCAGCAGACCGGCGTGCAGCGGCGTTTCGCCGCGGTCTATCAGGATGGACGGCAGCCAGCCGAACACGATGTAAGCCATGGATGACTGCAAGCCCATGAACAGCGTCACCTGCCAGGCCAGCGGGTCGCGCAGCAGGCCGCGCACCAGCCATTGGCCGTGGTGGGCCGCTTGTTGTTTTCGCGTCTGCGGCCACCAGGCCAGCAAGGCCAGCAGCGCCGGGGTCGCCCAGATCGCCAGCGCGCCTTGCCAGCTGTCGCCCATCCAGTGCATCGCCGGCACGGTCAGGCCGGCGGCCAGCGCCGCGCCCAGGCATAGCGCCATGGTGTAGACCCCGGTCATCAGGCTGACCTGGCGCGGAAAGTCGCGCTTGACGATGCCGGGCAGCAGCACGCCGATGATGCCGATGCTGGCGCCGGCCAGCGCCGAGCCGGCGAACAGGCCGACTTGGCCGAACTGGGTGCGCAGCAGGATGCCGAGCGCCAGCGTCACCAGGATCAGCGCGATGGTCTTTTCGCTGCCCCAGCGGCGGGCCAGCCGCGGCGCCAGCGGGCCGAACAGGCCCAGGCAAGCGACCGGCAGCGTGGTGAGCAGGCCGGCCATCATGCCGCTGAGCCCGCGGCTGGCGGCGACATCGCCCAGCACCGGGGACAGGCTGGACAGCGCCGGCCGCAGATTGACGCCGACCAGGATCAGGCCCAGCAGCAAGAGCCAGGGACGGTGCAGCGCGGGGCGCTGGCTTTGCACGCCGGCGTCGTCGATCTCGGCGTCGATCAGCGTGTCCTCGACCGGCAGGTGGTCAGGCATGGATTTGGGTGTGGACATGGGTTTTCCTTCTGCGCTTTTGTTGTTGTCGGAACCGGCTCCCCGCGCCTGAGGGCCGGCTCAAATTTGGCTTAAACCTTGGCGGGGCGATCCAGCAAGCGGTCCAGCGCCTCCAGCAAGGGGCGGGTAATGGCGGCGGCGGCTTGTCCGGCTTCGTCTGGCCGCCGCTGGCGGATGGCTTCGTAAATCGCCTGGTGGGCGGCGAGGTCGGGGTCCGGCAGCGCCTCGTCGAGGATGGACTGCTGCACATGCTGGCGCACCGCGCGGGAGAAATAGCCGTAGAGCTCTGCCAAGGCCTGGTTGCCGCTGGCGTTGGCGATGGCGAGATGAAACGCCAGGTCGCGCTCGATGAAGGCTTCCAGCGGCTCCTGCGGCAGGCGCTCGCCGCGCAGCGTCAATGCGTCCGCTATCGCGCCGAGGTCCGCTTCCGGGCAGCGGCTGGCGGCCAGCCGCGCGGCGGCTTCTTCCAGCATGCAGCGCACTTCCAAGTGCTCGCGCAGGCTGGCGCGGCTGATGGCGCGCATCGCGTCGCCGGGGTTCACGGTGGCGCGCACATAGCTGCCGTCGCCCTGGCGCACCTCCAGCAGGCCGGCGTAGAGCAGCACCCGCACCGCCTCGCGCACCGTGTTGCGGCTGACGCCCAGCTGTTCCGCCAGTTCCGGTTCGGTGGGAATGCGAGCGCCTATCGGCCAGTCGCCGTCCGCCAGACGTTTGGCGATGTTTTCCACGGCGATGTCGACCAGCGAGCGTTTATAGGGCAGCGCCAGCATGCGGCCTCCTTATTCATCCAATCATCCGATGAATTTTAACGAGACAATACGGCGCAGGCAATGCTAGATGAAAAACAAATAGCAAATATCAATCATGCATATGTGGAGATGCCGTTGCCGCTGTTGCCGTTGCCGGACAGGCCCAGGCCGTTGTTCAGAATCTGGGAATTGACCGCATAGGGCGCGCCCAGAGAGTAAACCATCGCGTACAGCGATAGCGCGCTGATCTGCTGCGCGCTCAGCTGGATGGTGCCGGACTGGTTGCCGGTCAAGGAGGCGAGGTTGGCGGGGACGGTGTTGGACGTCGGGGTGGCCGACTGACGCAGCTGCTGGCTGAATTGCATTTTCTGCAAGGCGGTCAGGGTTTGCGGAATGGTGCCGTTGCCATAGGAGGCGTAGCTGTTGGCCAGCCAGTTCAGCGCCCGGGCGGCGGTGTAGAGCAGATTGGCCACGCCCTGGGAGTCGCCGCTGTAAGCGCTTTGCAGGCTGTTGTTGCTCAGGCTGAGGCTGCCCATCTGGCCGAACTGCTGCGGATATTGAAAATTGAGGCCGATCTGGTTCAGCTTGACCAGCAGCGAGCTGCCGTTGCTGTAACTGGCGCCGGCCTGCTGGTTCATGCTGTTGGCCAATTGCTTGGCGATGGGGTCGCGGCTGAGCAGGCCGCCGCTGACCAGCAGCGCGTTCAGGCTGCCTTGCAGGGTGTTGAAGGCGTCGGCCAGCGATTGCGCCTGCCCGTTGAGGCCGTTCAGATCCAGCTTGACCGAGATATTGGTGCTGCCGGTGGACAGCAAGTCCATGGATACCGAGGCGCCCAGCGAGATGCCGCTATTGCCGGCGTTGGAGCCGGAGGCGCCGTTGATCAGGTAGTTGGCGTTTTGCGCGGCCTGGGTCTGGGTCAGATTCTGCCCGCTGCCCACCGCCTGGGTCTGGTCGAAAGCCAAGCGCGACAAGCCGTTCTGATCCGTGTTGTTGCCGTCGTTGTCGCTGACCAGGATCTGGAAATTGTTGCTGGCGCCGGTCTGGGCGGCGCTGATCTGCAATTGATAATTGCCGGAGGCGTTCTGCACGATATTGGCCACCATGCCGACGCCGGAGCCGTTGATGGCGGTGGCGATGCTGGACAGCGTGCCGTTGCTGATGGAGAGCGTGGCCGAGCTGCCGCTGGGCGTGAAGCTGCTGGCCGAGGTGGACGATGTGTAGGCGTAGCTGCCGGTCTTGATGGTCAGGCTGCCGCTGCCCACCGCGGTGCTGCTGGTGTCCGGCAGCGTGAAGGCGGTGACCGCGCTGTGAGCCTGGGCCAGTTGCGAGACGGATACGCTGTAATTGCCGTTTTGCGCGCCGGCGGCGGTGGAGACGCTGGCCACCGACGGATTGCTGCTGCTGCCGCTGATGGAGTTGTTGACCGCGTACGGGGAATAGATCTGTTGCAGGCTGTCTTGGAAGATGTTCAGGCTGGACAGCAATTGGCCCAGCCCGGAAATCAGCACCACATTGGGATCGGTGCCGGCGCTTGGCGAGCTGTTGCTGCTCCGGATCAGCGGCACAATGGGCGAGGAGCCCAATAAACCGCTCAAGAGTTGGTTGTTATTGCCGAAAAGCGATAACAGCGGATTGTAATTTCCAAGGATATTGTTTGCCATGGCTCACCCGCAGAATCCCTGTTGCCACATCTCAGTGTAGGCGAAAAATCAGGGACTTGCCGGCGAGCGGGCTGTCCCGGCGGACAGGCCGCCGGGGAGGGGGCTTACTTGGCCGGAGCCGCGTCCTTCACGCATTTCTTCACGAAGCTGGCCTTGGCCGCGCCGGCGAGTTTCTTGTCGGCGGCTTTGACGTCGCAGGCTTTCTGGGCGTTGGCCGCGGCGCTGTCTTTCTCGCATTTCTTCAGGAAGCTGCTTTTGGCGGCGCCGGCCAGTTTCTTCTCGGCGGCTTTGGCGTCGCAGGCGGCGTCAGCCAGCGCCAGGTTGGCGGAAGTCAGGGCCAGAACAGCGATCATCAGGTATTTGCGCATGATTCATCCTTGGTAGCACAGGTTGTCGGGCCCATGACGGGCGAGAAAAACGATACTCCAAGTTATAGCGCATGAACACTGCGTTTTGTTGACGTCATGTAACGGTTTGCATCGATAGATGTCAGCATTGTCAGTAAACGCGGCCAGATTCGCGGTCTCTTAAGAACCGCTAAGAGAGCCTCGCGGGGAAGCTGAGCCAAGGCGCGTCGACGCAGGCAGCGCCCGTCGGGCGCAAGGCAGGTCCGGAATTTTGCGAGCGGCTCTTAGTCGTAGCGGCGCTGGCGCGCGTTGAGGCGGTAGACCAGGGCGAGGGTGGAGAAGGCGAACAGCACCAGCAGCAGGCCCAGACGGTGGGCGCTGGCGTAGTCGGCCTGTTCCACGTGGTTGTACAGCGCGATGGAAATGACCCGGGTTTCCCCTTCGATATTGCCGCCTATCATCAGCACCACGCCGAATTCGCCCACGGTGTGGGCGAAGCCCATGCTGGCGGCGGCCAGCACGCCGGAGCGGCAGCTGGGCAGGATGACGCGGGTCAGCCGCTGCCAGCGGTTGGCGCCCAATACCATCGCGGTTTCGATTTCCTCGCGCCGCACCGCGTTGAAGCTGACGATCAGCGGTTGCAGCACAAAGGGCAAGGAGTACAGCACCGAGGCGATGATCAGCCCTTGAAAGGTGAAGGCGAGGCCGGGCCAGCCCAACCAGGCGGTCAGCTGGCCGATGGGGCCGTGCGGGCCGAAGGCGACCAGCAGATAGAAGCCCAGCACCGTGGGCGGCAGCACCAGCGGCAGCGTCGCGCCGGCCTCTATCACCGGCTTGAGGCGCGAACGTGTGCGCGACAGCCACCAGCCCAGCGGCACGCACAGCAGGAGCAGGATCAGGGTGCTGATGGCGGCCAGCCGCAGCGTCAGCGCGATGGCCGCCCATTCGGAAGCCATCATTGCGCGAAGTCGTAGCCCGCTTTCTTGATCAGCGCGCGCGCCTTGTCGCCCTTGAGGAAGGCGAGGAAGGCCCTGGCCGCCGGCGTGTCGCGCACCAGCAGCGCGTCCTGGCGTATCGGCTGATGCAGCTTGGCCGGCACCAGCCAGTAGCGGTCGGAGATGCCTTGTTCCAGCAGCTGCGCGTAAGCGACGAAGGCGAAGTCGGCGCCGCCAACCTGGGCGAACTGCATGGTCTGGCTGATATTGTCGCCGGTGACGAACTTGGGTTTGAGCGCGTCGACGAGCTTGAGTGCGGTCAGGGTTTCCATCGCCGCGCGGCCATAGGGCGCGGCCGCCGGGTTGGCGATGGCCAGCTTGTTGAAGTTGCCGCCGCGCAGCGCGGCTTCGCCGGCGTCGTCGCGCTGTTTGCTCCACAGCGCCAGCTTGCCGATGGCGTAGGTGAAGCGGCTGTCGGGTTTGCCTATCTTGTCGCGCAGCAGTTCGGCCGGGCGTTCGTCGTCGGCGGACAGGAACACGTCGAAGGGCGCGCCCTGGCGGATCTGCGCGGTGAGCTTGCCGGAAGCGCCGCCGCTGGCCTTGATGTCGTGGCCGCTGGCGGCCTTGAATTCCACCGCGATCTTGTCCAGCGTCTGCTGGAAATTGCTGGCGACCGCCACGGTGACGGTGTCGGCGGCGGCGAACAGCGGGGACAACAACAGCAAGAAACTCAGTAGTTTGCGCGGCATGGTCGGCTTTCTGACAAGAGATGAGGCGACCATTATGCCGCCAGTCTGGATGCTAGCCTACTCCCCAAACGACGTAGCCGCAGCCAGATGCTGGGCCATCTGCCGCGCGTGGTGGCTGCTCCAAAGGTCAACGCGCTGTTGCAGCCATTCCGCATTGGACGGTTGCGCGTTGGCGAGGTCCATGTCCTTGCCCAGCAGATTGACGCCGCCGGCCAGCAGCAGCCCGGATTCGGAGTCTTCCAGCTGGCCCACGGTGGACACCTGGGCCAGATAGGGATCGATGTCGTCGGCGAAGCGCGCCAGATTGAGGGCGGTCTTCACGGGGCGCCGTTCCTTGGGGCCGGCCAGCTCTCTGAGCATGTCGCCCACCGCCACGCGCAGCCGGGCGATGCCCGGACCGGGCGCGGCGGCCACCGGCAATCCCTCGCGGCAGAGCGCCCGGGCCAGGCTGTTGCGGTAGCAGGCGTCTAGGCGGTTGTGCTCGTCCGCCGCCGTCGCCAGCCATTGGCCGTCCGCTTGGCGGCCCAGGAAAATCAGCGGCTCGATCAGGATGCCGTGATAGCGTTTCAGATCGACGCCGGGCTGCAGGTACAGCACCTGGCCGGCATGCTCAGGGTTGGGATGGAAGGCTTCGCTGGGCAGCAGGACCAGATTCTCCGGCGGCTCCCCGGCGTGGCCGATATTGGCCAGCAAGGCGGAAGCCATCAGCGCGCAGGCGAGTTTAAAGAATGGTTTCATCGTGCGGGCTCAGTGGAGATTGCGTGGGAGATGGACTGCGGCCGCCAAGCGGCGTTCCCTCTATATTGTTGCGACTTTGTGACGGGGCGGACTGTCTTCATGCGGCTTATCGCGTCGTCGAGGCCGCGCCGCGCCGCGTCGCCGGCGCCAGTTGTTGGCGCAGCAGCGGGGACCAGTCCTGGGTCAGCAGCTGCCGCCAGCCGTCGCCTTCGTCGCCGGAGGCGGCTTCGGCTTGCGACTGCATGGTGACGCCGCCGGCGACCACGCCCCGTCCCAGCGCGTCTTCCAATTGGGACACCGAGGACACCAGTTGCAGATAGGGTTCTATATTGGAAGCCATGCAAGGCAGTTGCAGCGCCACGTGGCTGCTGTTCAGCGGCTGGCTGTCCTGGGCAATCCGAGACTGACGCGCGGCCACCGCGATGCGCAAGCGCAGCACGCCGGCGGTGGCCACGTCGGTCAGCGCGATAGGCCAGGCCTGTAGCAGCGCGGCCACCTGGCGGCGCATGATCTGGTTGGCGTTTTCCTGTTCCGCGGTTTGCAGCAGCTGCCAGCCGCCGTCCTGCTGGCGGTTCAACAGCAGCAAAGGCTCCACGATCAGCGCGTGGTAGCCGCTCAGCGCAGCGGGGGATTGCTGGTAAGTCAATTGCTGCGGATGCCCTCCTTGTCGGAAAGCGTCCATCGGCAGGCGCCATAAATCCCTGTCGGTCTGCCGGACTGCCGCCAATCTGGCCAGCGCCGTCCAGGCCACCAATGCGCATCCCAGATTGAAGAATGGCTTCATGAAAAGACTCGCATCATTTAAGCAGTCCATTTAATCAGGTATAGAACGCGAGCAAAACTATGCAAAATGGAAAGGTGGACAGTTGATTTGGCGCAAACTTTGCTTGATTGCGGGGGGCGGGCCTGACATGTCGGTCAGGCCGGCTTGTCTGGTATCATGCGCGATCGTCCCGCTGCGCTGTCTCATGCTTCCCGTCAAATGATGAAAACTCTGTTTCGCCTGTTCTTGCTGTGCCTTGCGCTGGGCTGTGCCTGGCTGGTTTGGGTGGTCCTGATTCCGGTTGGCCTGCCGGAAGCCGGTTACAAGCTGACCGTGGGGCCCAACCGCACCCTGAGCCAAGTGGCGCGGGGACTGGAGCAGGAGGGCGTGGTTCGCAGCCGCCAGGTGATGGTGGCCCTGGCCCGCCTGCAAGGCGTGGACCGCAAGATCAAGGCCGGCCTGTATCGTTTCGACGGCCAGGCATCGATGCTGGACATCCTGAACCGCCTGGCCGACGGCCATCCGGACGAGGCCAGCCTGACGGTGATCGAGGGCTGGACCTTCCGCCAATTCCGCCAGGCGATAGACCGCAACCCCGACATCAAGCATACGGCCAAGGACTGGAGCGACGAGGAGATCATGCGGCGGCTGGGCTTCGGCGACGCCAAGCCGGAAGGCCTGTTCTTCCCCAGCACCTATCTGTTCTCGCCGGACACCGAGGACGCGGAGCTCTACCGCCAGGCCTTCGGCGCGATGCAGCAGCGGCTGGAAGCGGCCTGGGCGGCGCGCAAGCCGGAGCTGCCTTACCGCACGCCTTACGAGCTGCTGATCATGGCCAGCCTGATTGAGAAGGAAACCGGTGAAGACGCCGACCGTCCAATGGTGGCGGGGGTGTTCGTCAACCGCTTGAAGCAGGGCATGCGCTTGCAGACCGATCCCTCTGTGATCTACGGCATGGGCAGCCTGTACCAGGGCAAGATAGGCAAGGCTGATCTGCGCCGCGACACGCCTTACAACACTTATACCCGCGCCGGCCTGACGCCCACGCCCATCGCCTTGCCGGGCAAGGCGGCGCTGGACGCGGCGGCCAATCCGGCCGAAACCAAGGCCTTGTATTTCGTCGCTCGCGGCGACGGCACTTCGCATTTCTCCGCAACGCTGGACGAACACAATCAGGCGGTGCGCAAATATATCTTGAAGAAAGGACAGTAATGGCGCTAGAGCAGCAACGCGGCCGCTTCATCAGCCTGGAAGGCATAGACGGCGCCGGCAAAAGCACCCATCTGGCCTTCATCCGCGATTGGCTGGCGCAACACGGCGTCGACGCCGTATTCACCCGCGAACCGGGCGGCACCCCTTTGGGCGAGAAAATCCGCGAGCTGCTGCTGGCGGTGGACACCGAGGCCTCGCTGGACGCGGAAACCCTGCTGGTGTTCGCTTCGCGCCAGCAATTGCTGCACAGCGTGATCGAGCCCGCGCTCGCCGCCGGCCAGTGGCTGGTGTCCGACCGCTTCACCGATTCCACCTTCGCCTTCCAGGGCGGCGGCCGCGGCGTGCCGTTCGAGCGCATCGCCGAACTGGAACAATGGGTGCAGCACGGTTTGCAGCCGGACCTGACCCTGCTGTTCGACCTGCCGCTGGAAGTGGCGGCCGAGCGTATGTCCAAGACCCGGCAGCTGGACCGCTTCGAGCAGGAGAAGGCCGATTTCCACGTGCGCGTGCGCGAAGCCTATTTGCGCCGCGCCGCCGGCCAGCCGCGTTTCGCGGTGCTGGACGCCAGCCGCTCCATCGCCGAGATCCAGGTCGACATTGCAGCCTGCCTGCAAAAACTGCTGGAGGCCGCGTGATGTTGCTGCCCTGGCAAGAAGGCGATTGGACCCGGCTGAACGCCGAGCGCGAACGCCTGCCCAATGCCTGGCTGTTCACCGGCGCCGCCGGCATCGGCAAGCTGGAGTTCGCCGAACACCTGGCCCAGTCGCTGCTGTGCGAACGCCCGCAGGCCGGCCACCAGCCTTGCGGCGAATGCGAGGCCTGCCGCTGGTATCGGCACGGCACCCACCCGGACTTCCGCCGCTTGTCGCCGCTGGGCGACGAGGACGAGGAAGGCAAGGAGGGCGCCGAGGGCAAGAAAGTCAGCCGCAAGCTGCCGGTGATCAAGATCGAGGCGGTGCGCGATGTGATCGATTTCGCCCACCTGAGCGCGCATCGCGCCGGCCGGCGCATCGTGCTGGTGGAACCGGCGGAAAGCCTGAATCCGGCCGCCGCCAACGCCTTGCTCAAAATCCTGGAAGAGCCGCCGGCCGAGGTGCTGTTCCTGCTGGTGGCGCATGCGCCGCAGCGCTTGCTGCCCACCATACGCAGCCGTTGCCGCCAGTTTCCGCTGACGCGGCCGCACCAGGCCCAGGCGCTGGCCTGGCTGCGCGAGCAGGGCGTGGCGGACGCGGAACTGGAACTGGAACTGGCTCATAACGGCGGCGCGCCGCTGTTCGACCACGATCCGGCTTTGGCCAAGCTGCGCGGCCAGTTCGTCCAGGGTCTGGGCCAGCCCAGCTTCGCCAATGTGTTGCAGCTGGCGGAGGCGGTGGACAAGCAGAAACTGCCGCTGTTGCTGCCCATAGGCTGGCTGATGAAGTGGCTGCATGATCTGGCGAGTTTGAGACTGGCCGGTTTGGTCCGCTATTATCCAGATCAGGAGCGCGCCTTGCAGCAACTGGCGGCGCGCGCCGACATCGCGCAATTGATGGCGTGTCAGCAGACGCTCAACCAACTGGCGCCGTTCGGCCAGCATACCTTGAACACGCGCTTGCAATTGGAAGCGGTGCTGATGGACTATCTGAAGATATTCGCCAGCGGCAAGGCCGCCTGACACAGAGGGTTAGCCAAGTATGGACAATTCCGCCACTCGCCCGGACCTGAATCCCAACCGTCCCGGGGTGCTGTCCCTGCACATCAAGGAGCGCAGCGCGCTGTTCGCCGCCTACATGCCCTTTGTGCGCCACGGCGGCATCTTCATTCCCACCAATAAGGAAATGAAGCTGGGCGAGGAGGTGTTCCTGCTGCTGACCCTGATGGACGACCCGCAGCGCATCGCGGTGCAAGCCAAGGTGGTGTGGCTGACGCCGGCCGGCGCCAACAACAGCCGGGTGCAGGGCGTCGGCGTCGAGTTCGTCGCCGGCGACGCCGGCAAGCAGGCCAAGGACAAGATCGAGGCCCTGCTCAGCGGCGTGCTCAATTCCAGCCGGCCCACTCATACCATGTGATTGTTTTAGCGGCGCGCGTCCGCGCGCCGCAGCCTGATTGACGCAAATATGTTTATCGACTCCCACTGCCATATCAATTTTCCCGACCTCGCCGCGCGCATGCCGGAAGTGCTGGCCAATATGCAGGCCAACCAGGTCAGCCACGCGCTGGTGATCGGCGTCAGCCGTCCCAAATATCCGCAAGTGCTGGAACTCGCGGAGAGCCACGGCAATCTATACGCCACCGTGGGCGTGCATCCGGACGACCCGGAAGCGGAAGAGTACAGCGAGGACGAACTGGTGGCGCTGGCCGCGCACCCGCGGGTGGTGGGCATAGGCGAAACCGGACTCGACTACCACTGGTGCAAGGGCGATCTGGAATGGCAGCATCAGCGCTTCCGCACCCATATCCGCGCCGCCAAGCGCGTCGGCCTGCCGCTGGTGATCCACACCCGCGAGTCCGCCGAGGACACCATCCGGCTGATGCGGGAAGAAAACGCCGAGGCGTGCGGCGGCGTGATGCATTGCTTCACCGAAACCTGGGAGGTGGCGCAAGCCGCGCTGGAGCTGGGCTTCTACATTTCCTTCTCCGGTGTGGTGACCTTCAAGAACGCGGCCCAGGTCAAGGAAGTGGCGCAGAAAGTGCCGCTGGATCGGATGCTGATCGAAACCGATTCCCCGTATCTGGCGCCGGTGCCGTATCGCGGCAAGGTCAACGAGCCGGCCTATGTCCGCCATGTGGCCGCGCACATCGCCGAGCTGCGCGGCATGGCGGTGGAAGAGGTGGCGCGTGTCACCAGCGATAACTTTTTCCGGCTGTTCTCCAAGGCCAGCCGTTGAAGCGGAGAAAGCGCATGAAGCGAATCTTGCTGTCCGGGCTGGCCTTGCTGGCCATATTGTTCTCGGCCCAGGCCTGGGCCAATTGCGTCAATCTGAACGGACGCAGTTATTGTTCCGAAGACGGCGGCATCGCTCTGGTGCAGCGCGGACAGGCGATGTGCGGCAAGGGCGAATGCGCGATCGATGAATTCGGCAACGTGCTGTGCTCGCCTTATCCGGGCGGCGGCGTGGTGCGCGCCAACGGCGTCACTTACGCCGGCCCCGGCGCCTGCCTGCTGTCGCGCGACGGCAATCCGTATTGCGCCAAGCAGCCGCGCGGCGGCTGCCAGCAAGACGCCGACGGCAATGTCCGCTGCGACGGCGGCTGGGTGCGCGAGAAGGCGGAGCGCCCCGAGCGCTGCCGCTGATGCCTTATTACTTGGGAAACGCCATTGGGTTCGCTTGAAGTTACCATCCTGGGCTGCGGCTCCAGTTCCGGCACGCCGGCCATAGGCTGCGACTGCGTCACCTGCCGTTCGCCGGATCCGCGCAATCGCCGCACCCGCGCCAGCGCCTATATCAAGGCGGCCGGCCAGGGGCTGCTGATCGACACCGGGCCGGACCTGCGGCAGCAGGCGCTGCGCGAAGGCCTGAGCCAGGTGGACGCGGTGCTGTACACCCATCCGCACGCCGACCACCTGAACGGCATCGACGACCTGCGCGCCTTCTGCTACGTGAAGAAGGGGCCGATCACGCTCTACGGCAACGCCTTCACCCTGGACAATATCAAGAGCCGTTTCGACTACGCGCTGCTGCCGCCGTCCAAGATGTGGGACAAGCCGGTGCTGCTGCCGCAGCAGGTGGACGGGCCGGTGGACTGCGGCGGCGTCACGCTGACGCCCGTGCCCTTGCAACACGGCTCCTGGCCTTGCCTCGGCTGGCGCGTCGGCGACATGGCCTGGCTGACCGACGTGTCGGACATCCCTGACAGCAGCCTGCCCTTGTTGCAGGGGCTGAAGCTCTTGTTCCTGGACTGCCTGAACCACGACCCCTATCCGTCCCACCTCGGCGTGCGGCAATCCTTTGCCTGGGCCGAGCGCATCGGCGCCGAACGCACGGTGCTGATCCACATGACCCACAGGCTGGAATTCGGCGCGCTCAGCGCCGAATGTCCGCCCGGCGTGGAGGTCGGCTATGACGGCTTGCGCGTTGAGCTGCCGTTTAGCTGATGCCCGTCATGCCAAGAAATCGTTAATAATCAATCGCTTTTATTTCAGGGTTGCAGCGGGATCTTTTGATCCAGCACCGCCACTGCGGTCAGCGCATTGTCCGGGCTGCCGTCCAGCAGCTTGTCGGAATAGCTGAGGTAGGTCAGGGTATTGCGTTTGGCGTCGACGATGCGCACCACCCGCACATGCTTGAAGATGAAGGACGCGCCTTCCTTGAACACCTGCTCCTGCTTGGGCAGCGGCCGCGAGAACTTGATCGCGCCCACCTGGCGGCAGGCCACCGAGAAGCGGGACGGGTCCTTGGCCAGGCCCAGCGCGCCCTTGTAGCCGCCGGTCTTGGCGCGCGAGATATAGCAGGCCACGCCTTGCACCGCCGGGTCGTCGAAAGCTTCCACCACCACCTTGTCGTTGGGGCTGAGCAGCTTGAAGGTGGTGGATACCTCGCCCACTTCCTCGGCCATCGCGGGCGCGGTCAGGCAGGCGAGCAGCAACAGGGCAATCTTGTTCATTCAGGTTCTCCGGCCGCGGGAAAAACGCCGGCCGCGGAGGGCGGCCGGTGGTCAGCGGATGGAAGCGATTGTAGGGAAAGCCGGCCTCCGCCTCAATCGGCAGCCGCTTTGGCGCGGAAGGCCGCCATTTCATCGGCGATGAAGTACTCTATCATCGTGCGGTAAACCGCCGCGGTCAGCGCCGCGTCGGCGCCCAGTTCGCCGGCCAGACGCTCGACGCGGCGCATCACCTGATCGACGCGTTTGCCGCCTTCCACTTCTTCCCGGCTGTGCTTGAACGCCGCCGCCTGGCGCACGTAAAGGCCGCGCTCGGCGATCAGCGCCACCAGCGCGCGGTCGATGCGGTCGATCTGGCCGCGCACCTCTTCCAGGTTTTGGCATTGGTAGACTTGTTCCATGCGGTGCTCTCCTCTTAAAGAGTGTGTTTTCAACGCGGTCTCGCCGACGCGCAGCAGATCGTAAAAAGGCTCTTAGTAGTAGTTCAAGCCCATCGCCGTCTTCACCTCGGCCAGCGTGGCGGCCGCCACTTCGCGCGCGCGCTGGGTGCCGGTCTTCAGCATCGCCATTACCGCCGCCGGATCGCGCGCGTACTGCTCGCGGCGGGCGCGGATCGGCTCCAGCAGGGTTTGCAGGCATTCTTCCAACTGCTTCTTGATCACGGTGTCGCCCAGGCCGCCGCGGCGATAATGCTCCTTCCATTCCGCCACCTGCTCCGTGTCGGAATGGAACACGTCCAGATAGGTGAACACCACATTGCCTTCCACCTGGCCCGGATCGGCGACGCGCAGGTGATTGGGATCGGTGTACATCATCTTCACCGCCTGGCGGATCTCGTCCGGCGTGGCCGACAAAGTGATGGTGTTGCCCAGCGATTTGGACATCTTGGCCTTGCCGTCGATGCCGGGCAGACGCGAGCCTTGTTCCGGCACCACCGCCCGCGCTTCCACCAGCACCGCCCGATCCACGCTGCCGTTGAAGCGGCGCACGATCTCGTTGGTCTGCTCAATCATCGGAATCTGGTCTTCGCCCACCGGCACGATGCTGGCCTTGAAGGCGGTGATGTCGGCGGCCTGGGCGGCGGGGTAGGTGAGGAAGCCGGCGGGGATGTCGCGCTCGTAGCCGCGCTGCTTGATCTCGTCCTTGATGGTGGGGTTGCGCTCCAGCCGCGCCACGGTGACCAGATTGAGATAGTAGGAGGACAGCTCGGTCAGTTCCGGCACCAGGCTCTGGATGAAGATGGTGCTTTTTTCCGGGTCTATGCCCACCGCCAGATAGTCCAGCGCCACTTGCAGCACATTGTCGCGGACCTTCAGATAGTTGCCCATATTGTCGGTCAGCGCCTGGGCGTCGGCGAGCAGCAGGAACTGGCGGCAACGGTCTTGCAGGATCACGCGGTTGCGCAGCGAGCCGACGTAGTGGCCCAGATGCAATTGTCCGGTGGTGCGGTCGCCGGTCAGGATGATGTCTTTGGCTGTGATGCTGTCCAGATTCATAACAGTGGTCTCCAGTAAGCTTGAGCTTGTTGGAAACTGCCGATCCGGGGGGAGGAGTACTGCTGGAAACCCTATGCCGCCGTATCGGCAGCTTCCGGGTTTTGGGTATGCAAACGCCGGCGCCGCCTTAGTTCAGGCGCCACCACCAAAAGAAGGTTGCGGATGCGGTTGCGTAGTTCATGGGCTTTATCAGAGCACGGCGGGCAAAGCAGCGTCAAGTGCCGCGTTCACGCCACCACGTGCAGCAGGCTGCCGGCCGGCGGCATCGGGTCTTCGGAATAAGGGGAAGCGTCCTTGCGTCCGACCGCGCTCTGGGCCTGGCGCAGCAGCCGCTCGAAAGACTCGCCGCGGGGCGGGGCGTCCCCGTTGAGCGCGGGAGATTGCGGATGAGGGGCTAGGAACTCCGCCATCTCCTTGCGCGGGTCGCTGGCGGCGGCGCGGCTGTCGGTCTTGGCGGCGACGGCGCCCACTTCCTTCAACGGCGAGACGGCGGATCTGGGCGGGGCGGCGATGGCGACGATATGCATCGGAATAGTCCGGCAGTGGATTCAAGATGCCTGTTGGAGAGCGCTTGCTTGCTATATGTTCCGGCCTGAATTGTAAAAAAGTGATAATAAACAAAGTGCTATATGGATATTGGTCGTAGGTGAAGTAGCGCGATGGCATGAAAAAAGCCGGACGATGCCGGCTGTTTTCGGGGCTTGAAGGCTGGGCTTTGCGTCGGTTCAAAGTCTCGCGAGCAAGAGCGAGACAAGGGAAAACCGCTGAGGAAGCGGAATGTATCGGTGCTACGTGAGCATTTCGAAGCGGCGCCCACCGCGCCCCGTCTCACGAAGCGCGGCAGGCAGTGAACAGGTGCTTAGAAGCGTCGGCCCAGCGCCGCCTTATGCATGATGGTGGAGGCGATTTCTTCGATGGACTTGTGGGTGGTGCTGATGAAGGGCACGCCGTGGTGGCGGAACATGGATTCGGCCTCATTCACCTCGCGGCGGCAATTGTCCATGCTGGCGTATTTGGAGTCCGGCCGGCGCTCGGAGCGGATGTGATGCAAGCGCGCCGGATCGATGGTCAGGCCGAAGATCTTGTCCTTGAACGGCAGCAGCAGCTTGGGCAAGGTCGGGCTGCCCAGGTCTTCCGGCGTCAGCGGGTAGTTGGCGGCGCGGATGCCGTATTGCAGCGCCAGATACAGGCAGGTCGGCGTCTTGCCGGAACGGGACACGCCCACCAGGATCACGTCCGCCTCGTGCAAGTCCTTCAATTTGACGCCGTCGTCGTGGTTCAGCGAGAAGTTGACCGCTTCGATGCGGTGATCGTACTTCTCCTCGTTGACCATGCCGTGGGCCTTGCCCACGCTCAGCGAGGCGCGCTGACCGATTTCCTGCTCCAACTGGCCGATGAAGGTATCGAAGAAATCTATCATCACCGCGTTCTCAACCTGCAGCGCGCTGCGCACGTCCGGGTTGATGATGCTGGTGAACACCAGCGGCTTCAGGTGATCGGTTTCCGACACCTGGCGGATGACCTCGGCCAGCGCCTGCGCCTTTTCCACGGTGTCGACGAAGGGAATGGTCTCGCGCTTGAATTCCACGGTGTCGAACTGGGTCAGCAGCGTGTGCCCCAGCGATTCGGCGGTGATGCCGGTGCGATCGGAAACGAAGAAGGCGGAGCGGAGATGGTGGGGCATGCAAACACCTGTATTGCGAGTGAACGAGGCCGGAACCGCGCCTGCCGCGCATTGCTGAGGCGCCCGGGGTTCAAGGGATTCTATACTCTGAAAGGCCGCGAAGAAACCCGCGGCGAGAGCCGGCCAATCATGTAGTGCGTAAATTACACGGTTTTGACAATCATTTTCATCAGGAATGTCCGTCAACTTATTGATTCTGTTGCAATGCTTGTCCTCGTTCGGCCGAAAACCCGTGTTGCGCTGCAAAAGACGCTACGCATCTGGCACGTAATTCGGCTAGAATGCGGCCCTATCGTCCCAATCCAACACAGGAAGTGAAGTGATGGCTGAGAACTACGTCATCTGGTTCGAGAAACTGCGCATGACCGATGTGGAGCAGGTAGGCGGCAAGAACGCCTCCCTTGGTGAAATGATCAGCCAACTGGCTGGCTCCGGGGTTCGCGTCCCGGGGGGCTTTGCCACCACGGCGCAGGCTTACCGGGATTTTCTGCAGCACAACGGCCTGGCCGAAAAGATCAGCGCCGCGCTGGCCAAGCTGGACATCGACGATGTCAGCGAACTGGCCCGAATCGGCAAGGAAATCCGGCAATGGATCATCGATACCCCGTTCCCCGCCAAGCTTGACGCCGATATCAAAGAGGCCTGGGATCAGATGGTGGCCGATGCCGGCGGCGCCGACATCTCCGTTGCAGTCCGTTCCTCCGCCACCGCAGAAGACCTCCCCGACGCCTCGTTCGCAGGCCAGCAAGAAACCTTCCTGAATATCCGCGGCCTTGACAATGTCAAGGATGCGATGAAACACGTTTTCGCCTCCCTCTATAACGACCGCGCCATTTCCTACCGCGTGCACAAAGGCTTTGAGCACGACGTAGTGGCTTTGTCCGCCGGCGTGCAGCGCATGGTGCGTTCCGACTGCGGCGCGGCCGGCGTGATGTTCACCATCGACACCGAATCCGGCTTTGACGACGTGGTGTTCATCACCGCGTCCTACGGCCTGGGCGAAACCGTGGTGCAGGGCGCGGTAAACCCCGACGAATTCTATGTGCACAAGCCGACGCTGAAAGCCGGCCGTCCGGCGGTGCTGCGCAAGACCATGGGCTCCAAGCTGATCAAGATGGAGTTCACCGACGCCTCGCAAGCCGGCCGCTCGGTCAAGACCGTGGACGTGTCCCCGGCGGAGCGCCAGCAATTCTCCATCAGCGACGCCGAAGTGGCTGAACTGGCCGAATACGCGCTGATCATCGAGAAGCACTATGGCCGCCCGATGGACATCGAATGGGGCCGCGACGGCCACGACGGCAAGCTCTACATCCTGCAGGCGCGTCCGGAAACGGTGAAGTCGCAGGAAGACCGCAAGGACACGCTGCGCCGCTATCGCCTGAACAGCAAATCGCAAGTGCTGTGCGAAGGCCGCGCCATTGGTCAGAAGATCGGCCAGGGCGTGGTGCGCACCATCAAGGACGCGTCCGAGATGGACCGCGTCAAGCCGGGCGACGTGCTGGTGACCGACATGACCGACCCGGATTGGGAACCGGTGATGAAACGCGCCGCCGCCATCGTCACCAACCGCGGCGGCCGTACCTGCCACGCGGCCATCATCGCGCGCGAGCTGGGCATCCCGGCCGTGGTGGGCTGCGGAGACGCCACCCAGGTGCTGTCCGAAGGCATGCAGGTGACCGTGTCCTGCGCCGAAGGCGACACCGGCAATATCTACGACGGCCTGCTGGACGTGGAAGTGATCGACCTGGAACTGGACAAGATGCCCAAGGCCCCGGTCAAGATCATGATGAACGTGGGCAATCCGGAACTGGCTTTCGACTTCGCGCAGCTGCCGAACGAAGGCGTGGGCCTGGCGCGCATGGAGTTCGTGATCAACCGTCAGATCGGCATCCACCCGAAAGCGCTGTTGGAGTTCGACAAGCTGCCGGCGGATCTGAAAGCCACCATCAGCGACCGCATCGCCGGTTACGCCAGCCCGGTGGACTTCTACGTGGACAAGATCGCCGAAGGCGTGTCCACCCTGGCCGCGGCTTTCTATCCGAAAAAGGTCATCGTGCGCATGTCCGACTTCAAGTCGAACGAGTACGCCAACCTGATCGGCGGCCAGCTGTACGAGCCGCACGAAGAAAACCCGATGATCGGTTTCCGCGGCGCCGCCCGCTATGTGGCCGAATCCTTCCGCGATTGCTTTGAACTGGAATGCCGCGCCATCAAGAAAGTGCGCGACGTGATGGGTCTGACCAATGTGGAAGTGATGATTCCCTTTGTGCGCACCCTGTCCGAAGCCGAGCAAGTGGTGGAGATCCTGGCCGCCAACGGCCTCAAGCGCGGCGAAAACGGCCTGCGCCTGATCATGATGTGCGAACTGCCGACCAACGCCGTGTTGGCCGACAAGTTCCTGCAGCATTTCGACGGTTTCTCCATCGGCTCCAACGACATGACCCAGCTGACGCTGGGCGTGGACCGCGACTCCGGCGGCCCGATCGCCTCCACCTTCGACGAGCGCAACGAAGCGGTCAAGGTCATGCTGCACATGGCGATCCAGGCCTGCCGCAAGCAGGGCAAGTACATCGGCATCTGCGGCCAAGGCCCGTCGGACCATCCGGACTTCGCCAAGTGGCTGGTGGAAGAGGGCATCGAAACCGTGTCCCTGAACCCGGACACCGTGGTGGAAACCTGGCTGTACCTGGCGCGTGAACTGAACAGCTAATCCCTGTTTCACCGCTTTCAAACCGCCCGCTTGCCGGGCGGTTTTGTTTTGTCCGGCGCTTCTTGCAAGCGGCGGACGCGGACGCGGGGCTATGCTTGAGCGCATCGATTCATGAACGCCAATAGGAAGCCCGTCATGCAGTTATTTCGTAGCACTCCCGTCAAAGCCTCGTTGGACATCGTCATTCCGCGTTACCTGGACGCCAGGCCGGCCAAGGAGGCCTCCGCGCTGGCTCAGGTGCTGACCGCCTGCTCCAATCGCGCGTTGGAACAAGGCGTGTATCCGGATCTGGGCGCTTTGCGCGCCGATTGCCAGCGCTGGGGCGCCATTGTCGCGGGCAGCCGGCAATTCAATAATCGCCAAGGCGCGGAGCTGGATGGGAAGCTGGATCGCCTGGGCGCGGCGCTCAAGCAATCCTTGCAAGGGATTGAACAACGGATTCAGGCTGAAGGCCGGCATTACGGCGATAGGCTGCAATTGGCCAAGCAAGGCTACGCGGTGGATCTGGAGCCTTCCCGGCGCGTATTGGGCGACAAGCTGGCTTTAAGTTTCGGTTAAGGCTGCCGTGTTGTAATCCAGACATCGACAACACACTAGGAGTCCAAACATGAAAACCATCACCGTTCTGCTCACCGCCGCCGCGCTGTCCCTGCCCTTCGCCGCCCAGGCGGAATTCACCGGCCCCGGCGTGCCGGCCGCCGTCACCACCGTGGCCGCCGCGCAAAAAGCCGCCGATGACACCCCGGTGACGCTGGAAGGCAAGATCGTGCGCCAGATCGACCACAAGCGTTACGAATTCCGCGACGCCACCGGCACCATGACGGTGAAGATCAGCCAGAAACGCCTGCCGGCGCAAAAGATCGACCAGAACAGCAAGCTGCGCATCGTCGGCGAAGTGGACAAGGAACTGACGTCGACCAAGGTGGACGCCAAGCTGGTGGAAGTGCTGCCGTAAACCGTTGTCCCCCTGCAACGCGAACGGGCCCGGCGCTGCGCAAGCAGGCCGGGCCCGTGTCGTTATTGGGGGCTTACTGTGACGGCCCTTCGTCCTTCAACTGCTCCTCATGCTCCAGTTCCTGCTGCGCCTCCAGCGCCTGTTCCTCGGCTTCGCGCAGCAAGTGGTTGATCTTGTCGAAGTCGAACAGATCCTGGGTGTTGCGCAGCCGCTCGGCGTAATGAATGGTGTTGCTGCCGTCGGCCAGCAGCAGGGCGGGCGCGGTGTAGCCGCTGAGCGGATATTCGCGGATCAGCACCCCGTAATGTTTGTGGAAATCGCGGCCGCGCAGCGTGGACAGCAGGGTGACGTGGGGCAGGCCGTGCTCGCGCCGGGCCCGCGCCAGAGAAGACGGCGAATCCACGGTGATCACCGCCAGGCTGATTTGCGGCCAGCGCTCCAGGAAACGCCGCGTCTCCTGCAGCAGGTATTGGCCGCCATGCTCGTATTCGTCCAGCGACAGCAGGGTCAAAATCAGCTTGGGCACGCCGCCCAGGCCTTCCAGCGACACGTCCTGCTTGCCGTCGCCCACCAGCATGAAGCTGGGCAGATAGGCGCCCACTTCGGGAAAGTCCCCCTCCACCGGCAACAACTCATCGCCGTATTGCAACATGAAGTCGCTCATTCTCGTCTCCCAATGCCCATGCTTCTATCGTGGACCACGCAGCGGCAAAATCAAGCCGCCGCTGTGCTAAGAGCATAAAAAAAGCCTGCGCGAACGCAGGCTGTAAGGGCTGGGAAAACAAAAGCTTAGGATCGGGCTGCTTCCGCGGCGGCCAGTTGCGCCGGCAGCGGCGCGACGGCCGGCTCCTCCGGCAGCACCGGCTCGCCGGCCAGCACGCGGCGCATGCGTTCTTCGTCCAGCGCCTTCTCCCAGCGCGCCACCACGATGGTGGCCACGCCGTTGCCGATCAGATTGGTGATGGCGCGGGCCTCGGACATGAAGCGGTCGATGCCGATCAGCAGGGCCAGGCCGGACACCGGCAGCTTGCCGCCCAGCGTGGCCAGCGTGGCGGCCAGGGTGATGAAGCCGCCGCCGGTCACCGCCGCCGCGCCCTTGGACGTGAGCAGCAGCACGCCCAGCAGGCCCAGCTCCTCCGCCAGCGTCAGCTCCACATTGGTGGCTTGGGCGATGAAGATGGCGGCCATGGTCAGATAGATGGAGGTGCCGTCCAGATTGAAGGAGTAGCCGGTGGGAATCACCATGCCCACCACCGGTTTGGAGCAGCCCAGGTTTTCCAGCTTCTTCATGATGCCCGGCAGCGCGGACTCGGATGAAGAGGTGCCCAATACCAGCAGCAACTCCTCCTTGATGTAAATCAGGAAGCGCCACAGGCTGAAGCCGTTGAGCTTGGCGATGGTGCCCAGCACCACGAAGACGAAGGCGAAACAGGTCAGGTAGACGCAGAGCATCAGGAAACCCAGCTGTTTCAGCGAACCCACGCCGTATTTGCCGATGGTGAAGGCCATCGCGCCGAAGGCGCCGATGGGGGCCAGCTTCATCAGCATATTGATCACGCCGAACAAAGCATGGGAGAACTCGTCCAGGATGTGGACGATGGTCTTGCCGTTGTCGCCCATCTTGGTCAGCGCCAGGCCCAGCAGCACCGAGAAGGTCAGCACTTGCAGGATTTCGCCGTTGGCGAACGCGCCCACCACCGTATCCGGAATGATGTGCATCAGGAAATCAATGCTGCTCATCTCCTTGGCGTTGGCGGCGTACTTGGCCACCGAGTGCGCGTCCAGCGTGCTGGGGTCCACATTGAGGCCGGCGCCGGGCTTGAGCACATTGACCACCACCAGGCCGATCACCAGCGCCAGCGTGGTGACGGCTTCAAAGTAGAACAGCGCTTTCACGCCCACGCGGCCCACTTCCTTCATATCGCCCATCTTGGCGATACCCACCACCACGGTGGCGAAGATGATGGGGGCGATCATCATCTTGATCAGTTTGATGAAGGCGTCGCCCAGCGGTTTCATCTTCGCGCCCAGGTCGGGAACGAAGGCGCCGAGCATCACGCCGAGGAAAATGGCCAGCAGCACCTGGAAATAAAGGCGCTGGTAGAGGGGGGTTTTGGTCTGCATCGCGGTCCCTGTAGCGTTGTCTGACTTCGGCTCGGGGCGGGCCGAAGTTGTTATGCAATCAAAAGCGGGCTCTTAACGGCCCATGATTGCGGATGCTAGCAAGAGGAAGCGCGGGGACGAATTGCCGATATCCCTATGCGGGATAACCCCAACACGAAGTAAATCGCCGCTGTTGGCCAGCCGTCAGCTTCTATGCTTGGTAAGACGCGTCGTCAGAATTCCGCGGGAGGTATGCCGCCATGAAGCTCGCCTTTGTCCACGCCGCCCTGTTGCTGGGCGCGCTCGCCGTCTGCGGCCGGGCGGAGTCGACATCGCCCCGCATCCGTTTGCTGACCGAGGATTACCCGCCGTTCAACATCGCGCTGGAGGAGGGCAAGATCGGCGGCTTGTCCACCGACATCCTGCGCGAGATGTTCCAGCGCGCGGGCATCCCGTACAGCATGGAGTTGCTGCCCTGGCTGCGCGCCTACGCCATCGCCCAGCAGGAAGACAATAGCTGCGTTTACTCGACTTCGCGCACGCCCAGCCGGGAGAGTCAGTTCAAATGGGTGGGGCCGCTGGTCAGCAACTCCTGGAGCCTGTTCGCCGGCCCTCACAGCCCGGCGGGGGTGGCCGCGCTGGACGACGCGCGCGGCTTCACCATAGGCAGCTACAAGGGCTCGGGGATGTCGCAGTATCTGGCCGATCTGGGTTTCAAGCTGGAGCTGGCGAGAGCGGACGATTTGAACGCCAGAAAGCTGGTGGCCGGCCATATCGACTTTTGGGCCAGCGGCGAGTTCAGCGGTGCCTACATCGCCTCCGCCAACCGGCTGCCCATCCGACTGCTGTTCAGCTTCAACACGGTGCAGATGTATCTGGCCTGCAACCCGGGAATGGATGAGCGCATCGTGCTGAAGCTCAACAAGACGCTGCTCAATATGCAGCGCGACGGCGTGGTGGACGCGCTGCGCAAACATTACCGTTAGGCTGGGCCGCCTAGGAGCGCGAAGCTCAGTGGAATTGTTTGATGTAGGACGCCACGCCGCCCAGCAGCATCTCGATCGAGATCGCGGTCAGCACCAGGCCCATCAGCCGCTCCAGCGCGGTGATCGCCTGCTCGCCCAGCAGCTTTTGCAGCTTGCCGGAGAAGAGAAACACCAGCAGCGTCACCAGCATGCAGATGGTCAGCGCCCCCAGCCATTCCAGCATCCGCTCCGGTTCGCGGGTGGACATCAGCAGCACGGTGGCCATTGCCGACGGGCCGGCGATCAGCGGCACGGCGATCGGCACGATGAAGGGCTCGCCGTGCATCTTGTCGCCGCCGAACACGCTGCCCTCGCCGGGGAAGATCATCTTGATGGCGATCAGGAACAGGATCACGCCGCCGGCCACCCGCATCGAATCGTCGGTCAGATGCATCAAGTCCAGGAAGTTGCGGCCAAAGAACATGAAGGCGGACAGCACCAGGAAGGCGATCAGGCATTCGCGGTAGACCACGCGGCGGCGGCGCTCCGGCTTGACCTGCTTGAGCGCGGCGATGAACAGCGGAATATTGCCCAGCGGATCGGTGATCAGGATCAGCAGGACGGTGGCGGACAGGAAAGAGGTTTGCATGGTGTGTGCTTGCAGCGTTGAGTGGTGTCAATGGCGCGCAGGCCCTGTGCGTAAGGCTCTGGATTTTTAAGCGCGCGTCCGGGCGGGATTATCTCACGGAGATGCCGAATGGGTTAGTCCGGATTGCGACGGTTTTATTCGTTTGGCCTGCCGCCTCAGTCTGCCCGCCAGGCGGGGCTGGCGGGCGTTGACGAGATCAGCTCAGTTCCTGCAAGGCTTCATAAGCTTGTTGCAAACGACGAGCGAAGGGCTCGAGCAGACAATACATCTGCTCGCGCGCCAGATGCTCGATCTCGGACTGGTCCAGCAGCGTCAGCAGTCCGGCCAGCGCGCTGCTGATCTGGCCCAACTCCAGCGAGGCGGTGTGACAGATGTCGTGGACGTGTCGGCTACATTGCGCCGGCCGTTCCAGTTCGGGTTCGCAGAGGCGCTGCGCGTGCAGCTGTTGGATCAGGCGGTCTAGTTCGATGAGGCTGGGGACGGGATTCATGGCTGAGCCTCCGGAAGCGGGGCGCGGGCCGGCGTGTCGCGGGGCGGGGGATAGCTGAACAAGGGTAGAACCAACATGGGGAACGCTCCTTTTTCGTGGCCTGCTTGTCTGCTCGCTGCTAAACGGGCAGGCAGGCGCGTGACGAGGTTAGCAGACCGGGAAAAAGGGAACCGGCAGGCACTAGGCCTCCCCGCCACGGCCCGCCGGATGGCAAGACAATGGCATTCCGGACGCGGCTGCTAAGCAGCGGCGCCCGCCCTAATTCCAATTTGGCTGCTAAGCCCAAGCGCCGTTAAGTGAAACGGCACGCGGCGATTGTTGCCGATGGGCTGGGTGGGGTCAAGCGGCAGCGTCCAGCTGTGCTGTGTTGTCGGTCTTATCCGATAACATTGATTTTGGTACTGATTTATGGTACCAATTGAGTGTGAAACGAAAACACTTGATCACCTTGCAGTTGATCTTCACGCGTCCAATCAGCGCCAATATCCGGTGGAGCGATATTGAGGCTTTGTTTTTGGAGCTTGGCGCGGAGATCGAGGAGCGCGAAGGGTCGCGTATCTGCGTTGCCTTATTCGGTGTGGTGAGGGTGTTTCATCGGCCCCATCCTTCTCCGGATACGGACAAGGGAGCGGTGGCCGCAATTAGAAAATGGCTGGAAACCAACGGGGTGACACCATGAAGAATATTCTACAGATTGAAGGCTACCGAGCTGTGATCAGCTATGACCCGGAAATCGACATGTTTCGCGGCGAGTTTCTGGGCTTGAGCGGCGGAGCGGATTTTTATGCAGGCGATGTCGCAAGCCTCAAACGAGAAGCCGAAATATCGCTGCGCGTGTATCTGGACGCATGCCGCGAGAAGGGGCTGCAGCCTCTTAAAACCTATTCGGGAAAATTCAATGTGCGCATTGCGCCGCGCTTGCATGAAATGGCGGCGGCAGCGGCGTCGGCCGAGTCCAAGAGCTTGAACGAATGGGTGGAGGCGGCGATCGAGGAGCGGGCGGAGGCCATGGACCTCAAAACGGCTTAAACACCGCATGGTTCAATCTTGGGGCCTCCGCGGGAGTGCTCCATAAAAAACGGCGAGCCATGGCTCGCCGTTTTGCTGTCCGCGCGCGGTGTTACTCCGCGGCGTGATCGTCCTGCTCGATGGTTTCGGCCTGCTCACCCGGTTTTTCCTTGCGGGCGCTGCCTTCCACCATATTGATGACGAACAGCCGGCATTGCAGCGAGCCGTTGTACAGCGGGGTGCGGCGCTTGGGCGACAGATGGATCAGCTTGGCCAGGCGCAGGTCGCCGCTGAACAGGTTGGCGTGCCAGCCGGCGAAGTGGGCCTTCAGCCAGTCGCCCAGCAGCGGATACCACTCGGCCAGCTGGTCCAGTTCGTCCATGCGCACGCCGTAGGGCGGGTTGGCCACCAGGATGCCGTTTTCGCCGTTGGGGCGGGCGTCCAGCACGTCCATCGCTTGCAGTTCCACCAGGCCGGAGAGGCCGGCGCGTTCCAGGTTGTCCTTGGCGACGTTGATGATGGCCTGGTCGCGGTCGGAGCCGTTGATCGCCAGCTTGGCCAGCGGTTTTTCCGCGTGCTGGGCGTCCAGCAGCAGCGCTTCCCAGCTGGCGGAATCGAAGCCGCGCAGTTTCTGGAAGGCGAATTTGCGTTGGCGGCCCGGCGCGCGGTTCAGCGCGATGTCGGCGGCTTCCACCAGGAAGGTGCCGCTGCCGCACATCGGGTCCAGCAGCGGCTGGCTGCCGTTGTAGCCGGTCAGCATCAGGATGCCGGCGGCCAGGTTTTCACGCAGCGGCGCGTCGCCGGTTTCCTGGCGCCAGCCGCGCTTGAACAGCGGTTCGCCGCTGGTGTCCAGGTAGATGGTGGCGCTGTCTTCGGTCAGGAAGACGTGGACGCGCACGTCCGGGTGGCGGGTGTCGACATTGGGCCGGCCCAGCTGAGCCTGGCGGAAGCGGTCGCAGATCGCGTCCTTCACCTTCAGCGAGATGAAGTCCAGGCTCTTGAAGTGGCAGCGGATGGCGTCGGTCTTCAGCTTGATGCTGTTGGATACGTCGAACCAGCGCGGCCAGTCCACATTCATCGCCAGGCGGTAGATGTCTTGTTCATTGCGGTAGCCGCCCTGGGCCAGTTGCAGCAGCACGCGGCTGGCGGTGCGGCTGTGCAGGTTGGCCGCCATCAGCAGATCGCGGTCGCCGGCGAAGGCCACGCCGCCGTCGGCGGTGGCGATGTCGCGCGCGCCCAGGCCGCGCAACTCGTCGGCCAGGATGGCTTCCAGGCCGCGCGGGCAGGGGGCGAACAAGGACAGCACGCTGTCGCGCACCTGGGTCAGGCTCGGGGCCTGGCGTTCGGTCGGCGCATGACGCGGCGCGTCGGCGTGGCGATGCTCGCCGCGGGTTTCCACGCGGTGCTGGTCGCCCAGCGGTTTCAGGCTGCCGGCGCCCGGCTTGCCGAACAACTGACGGGCTTCGCCTTCGCGACGCTCGTGGCGCGGGCGTTCTTCCTGTTGCCAGCTTTGGCGCGGCGCGCGTTCGGCGTCGTCGCGATAGGACGGCTTGCTGAACAGCTTGCGCGTGCCGCCTTCGCTACGCTCGGCCGGTTCGCCTTGCGGACGGTCCTGGCGCGGCGCTGCTTCGGCATCGTCGCGGCGGCTGCGGTTGTCGCGTTCGGCGGATTTGCCGAACAGTTTGCGCGGGCCGCCCTCGCCGCGTTCAGCGGGCTCGTTTTGCTGCCACGGCTTGCGCGGCGCTTGCTCGGCGTCGTCGCGGCGGAAACGGTTGTCGCGGTCGCCGTGCTCGCGTTCCTGCCACGGTTTGCGCGGCGCTTGCTCGGCGTCGTCGCGGCGGAAACGGTTGTCGCGGTCGCCGTGCTGGCGTTCCTGCCAGGGTTTGCGCGGCGCGTGTTCGGCGTCGTCGCGCTGGAAGCGCTGGTCGCGGTCGCCGTGCTGGCGTTCTTGCCACGGTTTGCGCGGCGCCTGCTCGGCGTCGTCGCGGCGGAAGTTGTTGTCGCGATTGGCCGGCTTGCCGAACAGTTTGCGTGGCCCCTCTTCGCGCTGCTCGCTGTGCTGGCGTTCCTGCCACGGCTTGCGCGGCGCCTGTTCGGCGTCGTCGCGGCGGAAGCGCTGTTCGCGGTCGGCGGACGGGTTGAACGGCTTGCGCGGCTGATCGACATGGCGTTCGCCGTCGCGTTGCTGCCAGCGCGGCTTGCCCTGCGGCGCGCCTTGTTCGCCGTCCCGCTCCAGATGCAGCGGTTTGCGGCCGGACGGGCTGCGGTCGCGGCTATACGGTTTGCGTTCCGGCTCCACGTCCGCGGCGGCGTTCAGCGGCTTGCGGCCGGATGGGCCGCGGTCGCGGCTGTAGTCGCGCGGTTCGCGGTCTTCGCGGTGATGGAAGGGCTTCTTGGGGCCGCTGCCTTGCGGGCGTTCTTCGCCGTCGCGGGCGAAGCTGCGCGGCTGCCAGTTGTTGCCGCGCTCTTTATTGAAGCGATCCTTATTGAAGCTGTCTTGGCCTTCGTTGCGCTCAAAGCGCTGCTGGCCTTGCGGCCGGCGGTCGTTGCCATACGGCTTGTCGCGCCCGGCCTGTTGGTCGCGTCCCTGGTAGGGGCCGCGCTTGCCGCCGTCGCGCGGGCCTTGTCCCTGTCCTGGGCCGCGGTCTTGCCAATTGGGCTTGGCGTTGCCCGGACGCGGGCCGGAATAAGGCGCGCGCGGCGCGGCGTCGGCCGAAGGCGCTTTCTTCTGGATCACGGGGCTTTTGCCGGCCGGGCTGTCTCCGCCTGCCGGCGAACTGGCCTCATTGTCGCGGCTATTGAATTCGCGGCGCATATTGGCACGCTGGCGGGAACGGAAACTGGACATGGAACTTCCTTGAGTAAGCAGACTTTTAAGCAATTCTTTGATTTTAACTTATTTGTCCGGAGGCTGCTTGGTGACAGCGAGGCTTTCCGCTACCATATCCGGTTCGATTCAAGATGATAGACGATGCTGCACAGCTCCTTCGCCGCGCGCCTGACCGCCTGGCAAAAAACGCATGGACGCCATGATCTGCCGTGGCAGGTCAGCGACCCGTACCGGATCTGGCTGTCCGAGATCATGCTGCAACAGACTCAGGTCAAAAGCGTGCTGGAATATTACCCGCGCTTCCTCGCCCGCTTTCCGGACGTGACGGCGCTGGCCGCCGCGCCGCAGGAGGATGTGCTGGCCTTGTGGGGCGGCCTGGGCTATTACAGCCGGGCGCGCAATCTGCACAAGGCGGCGCAAATGGTGATGGCCGAGTTTGGCGGCCGCTTTCCGGCCGAGCGCCAGCAACTGGAGCGCCTGCCCGGCGTGGGGCGTTCCACCGCCGCGGCGATTGCTTCTTTCGCTTTCGGCCAGCGGGAAACCATTCTGGACGGCAACGTCAAGCGCGTGCTGACCCGTTGCTTCGGCATCGACGGCTTCCCCGGCGAGAAGCCGGTGGAACAGCGTTTGTGGCGATTGGCCGAAGCGTTGTTGCCGCAGGATGCGGCGCTGATGAGCGCCTACACTCAAGGTTTGATGGACCTGGGCGCCACGGTGTGCAGCCGCGGCAAACCGGCCTGTACCGTCTGTCCGATGGTGGACGGCTGCGCGGCGGCGCGCGAGGGCCGCACCGGCGAGCTGCCGACGCCGCGGCCGAAGAAGACGGTGCCCACGCGCCATACGGTGATGTTGCTGGCCACCCATGGCGACAAGGTGTGGCTGCTGCGGCGGCCGCCCAGCGGCATCTGGGGCGGTTTGCTGTCCTTGCCGGAGTTTGAGACTTCGTTGCAGATCGAGGACTGGCTGGCGCGCAACGGCCACGGCGACGTGTTGCCGGCCTGGCCGGAACTGGAGCATGTGTTTACGCATTACCGATTGATCATTACGCCGGTGCCGCTGCGCTTGGACGCGTTGCGCGCGGAGGCGGCGATGGAGGACAGCGGGCAGTGGCTGCCCTTGTCCGCCGCCCCGGACGCCGGGGTGCCGGCGCCGGTGCGCCGGCTGTTGTTGCGTTTGGCCGAGTAGCCGAGCGCTGTCGAAACACGATTTGATTGAGTTACTGGGTTGATATGGTTTCCGTAGTTCGTTCGATGGCTGACACCCTGGCAGACGCGGCTAATCCGCAACGCTGGCTGGAGGGCTTGTCTTCTTCGCTGAGCGGAGAAGAGCAGGCGATGCTCACTCGCGCCTTGGACGAGGCGCGCGCCTTGTACTGCGGCAAGACCATGGCCCAGACCGGCGAGGACTTGTTCAGTCACGCGGTGGCCGCCGCCGCCATCGTGGCGGATCTGAACCTGTTGCCGGACGCCATCGTCGCCACCTTGATGTTCGCCGCTTCGGATTACCGCGAGGACTGGCAGCCCTGGCTCTGCGAAACCTTCAATCCCACGGTGGCGGTGCTGGTGGAGGGGGTCAACGGCGTGCGCCGCATCACCGAGCTGGCGCGCATCGACAAGCTGTCCACGCCGGAAGAGCGCGCGCGCCAGGCGGAAACCATGCGCAAGATGCTGCTGGCCATGGTGGCCGACATCCGCGTGGTGCTGATCAAGCTGGCCTGGCGCACCCAGACCATGCACTACCTGGCCGAGGTGGAGGACGAGACGGTGCGCCGCCGCATCGCCACCGAGACCCTGGATCTGTTCGCGCCGCTGGCCAACCGCCTGGGGGTGTGGCAGATCAAGTGGGAGCTGGAGGACCTGGGCTTCCGCCATACCGAGCCGGACAGCTACAAGCGCATCGCCAAGCTGCTGGACGAGCGCCGGCTGGAGCGCATCGACTATATCGACCGGCTGCTGGATACCCTGCGCGCGGAGCTGAAAAACGCCGGCGTCAAGGCGGAAGTGGCCGGCCGGCCCAAGCACATCTTCTCCATCTGGAAGAAGATGAAGAAGAAAAAGCTGGATTTCTCCGAGCTCTACGACATCCGCGCGGTGCGCATCCTGGTGGAGCGGCTGCCGGACTGCTATACGGCGCTGGGCATCATTCACGGCACCTGGCAGCCGATTCCCGGCGAGTTCGACGACTACATCTCCCATCCCAAGGCCAATAATTACCGCAGCCTGCACACCGCGGTGATCGGGCCGGAGGACAAGGCGGTGGAGGTGCAGATCCGCACCTTCGAGATGCACGAGCACGCCGAGTTCGGCGTGGCCGCGCATTGGCGCTACAAGGAGGGCGGCAAGGGCGACGCGGCCTATGAGGAGAAAATCTCCTGGTTGCGCCAGTTGCTGGACTGGCGCGAGGAGATGTCGGACCGCGAGGGCCTGGCCGAGGCGTTCAAGACCGAGCTGTTCGCCGACACCATTTATGTGCTGACGCCGCAGGGCCGGGTGATGGCCTTGCCGTTTGGCGCCACCCCCATCGATTTCGCCTATTCGGTGCACACCAATCTGGGCCATCGCTGCCGCGGCGCCAAGGTGGAAGGGCAGATCGTGCCCTTGTCCACGCCGCTGCAAAACGGCCAGCGGGTGGAGATCATCACCGCCAAGGAAGGCGGGCCGTCGGTGAACTGGCTGCACGACGGCTGGGTGAAGAGCCATCGCGCCATTTCCAAGATCCGCCAGCACATCCGCCTGCTCAACGCCGACACCGTGCGCGAGACCGGCAAGATGTTGTTCGAGCGCGAGCTGGCGCGCCACAGCCATATGCAGCCCAATCTGGGCGCGTTGGCGGAGAAGCTGGGCTACGACAAGCTGGAGGAAGTGTACGGCGCGCTGGGCCACGGCGAGCTGACCACGCGCGTGGTGTCCAACGCCATCGTCAGCTTCGCGCCGCCGCCGCCGGCGGACGTGGCGCCGGAAAGCCTGGTCAAGGCCAGCAAGGGCGGCCACGACGCGGGCGGCGTGTTGATCGAGGGCGTGGACAATCTGATGACGGTGCTGGCCAAGTGCTGCAAGCCGGCGCCGCCGGACGGGGTGATGGGCTTCGTCACCAAGGGGCGCGGCATTTCCATTCACCGCACGAGCTGCCTGACGCTGAAAAAACTGTCGGTGGAAGCGCCGGAGCGGCTGATCGCCGCGGAATGGGGCGACCAGCGCAGCAGCGTCTTCCCCATCGACATCGAAATCATCGCCATGGACCGGCCCGGCCTGCTGCGCGATCTGTCCGACGTGCTGTCGCGCGAGAAGCTGAACCTGATCGGCGTCAACACCCTGTCGCGAGACACTCGCGCCCGCATGCGTTTCACCGTGGAGGTGCGCCAGGTGCAGGACATCAGCCGGGTGCTGTCGCGGATGATGGAGTTGAGCGGGGTGCAGGAGGCGCGGCGTTTGTAGAGGGGACCTCGCAAACCTACTGCGCGGTTCGATAGCTGCGTTGCTCCGTGCTCGCTCCCTCGCTGTACCGTTTGTACTATCTCGGTCGCTGCGCGCGGTGCGCCTTGCTCTCGAACCGCTCGCTACGATTTTCGAGGTCCTCTCATTTCCGGCGCGGCCGAGTTTGCGTTGGCACAAGTTCACTGTGGCTGTGCATTGCTTTGACTTAAAGAAATTTTCATAATGGTTTTTTTGCGCCGCCGCCCGCCGGCGGCGCTGAGGTTTTGGAACGCTTGGCGAGCGCGCCTGGCCGTTCAATTTTGAAAGGTTTGTTAGCTCATGTCCGAACTGATCGCCGCGGCCCGCCGCGCCCTGTCCCTGATGGATCTCACCACGCTGAACGACGACGACACCAACGACAAGGTCGCCGCACTGTGCCGCAAGGCCAAGAGCGACGCCGGCACCGTGGCCGCGGTCTGCGTGTATCCGCGCTTCGTGCCCATCGCCAAGAAAACCCTGCGCGAGGCCGGCTGCCCCGAGGTCAAAGTGGCCACCGTCACCAACTTCCCGGCCGGCGATGAGGACATCGCCGTCGCGGTGGCGGAAACCCGCGCCGCGATCGCCTACGGCGCGGACGAAGTCGACGTGGTGTTCCCGTACCGCGCGCTGATGGCCGGCAACCGCGAAGTGGGCGCGCAACTGGTGGCGGCCTGCAAGGACGCCTGCGAAGGCAAAACGCTGAAAGTCATCATCGAAAGCGGCGAGCTGAAGGACGAGGCGCTGATCCGCGAGGCCAGCCTGATTTCCATCCAGGCCGGCGCCGACTTCATCAAGACCTCCACCGGCAAGGTGCCGGTGAACGCCACGCTGGAAGCGGCCGGCGTGATGCTGTCCGCCATCCGCGAAACCGGCGGCGCTTGCGGCTTCAAGGCCGCAGGCGGCGTGCGCACCGCGGCCGAGGCGGCGGAATACCTGGACTTGGCCGAGCATCTGCTGGGCGCGGGCTGGGTGAGCGCCGAGCGCTTCCGTTTCGGCGCTTCCGGCCTGCTGGGCAATTTGCAGGCGGAGATTGAAGGGGGCGAGGTCAAGCCGATCAGCGGCTATTGATCGCTCGCTGTTTCAAACAATGGCCGTGGCGTGGGTCCCGGCCATTATTTATTGCTCGCGGCGGGTTTCGCCGCGGCAGGCGCAAGGCAGGGAGAATGCCATGTTTTTGCCTCAGGAAATCATTCGCAAGAAACGCGACGGCCAGGCGCTGTCGCAACAGGACATCCAGCAGTTCGTCGCCGGCATTACCGACGGCAGCGTGGCGGACAGCCAAATCTCCGCGCTGACCATGGCGGTGTACTTCAACGGCATGGCGCTGGAAGAAAACGTGCACATGGCGCTGGCGATGCGCGACTCCGGCCGCCGCATGCACTGGGGCGATCTCAATCTGCCCGGCCCGGTGGTGGACAAGCATTCCACCGGCGGCGTCGGCGACGTGGTGTCGCTGATGTTGGGGCCCATGGTGGCCGCCTGCGGCGGCTTCGTGCCGATGATCTCCGGCCGCGGTCTGGGCCATACCGGCGGCACGCTGGACAAGCTGTCGGCGATCCCCGGCTACAACCCCTTCCCCAGCCCGGACGAGTTCCGCCGCGTGGTCAAGGAAGTGGGCGTGGCCATCATCGGTCAGACTTCTGACCTGGCGCCGGCCGACCGCCGCGTTTACGCGGTGCGCGACGTGACCGCGACGGTGGAATCGGTGGCGATGATCACCGCGTCCATCCTGTCCAAGAAACTGGCAGCCGGTCTGGACGCCCTGGTGATGGATGTGAAGGCCGGCACCGGCGCTTTCATGCCAACCATGGAGAAATCCGTGGAGCTGGCCGAGCGCATTGTCAAGGTGGGCAACGGCGCCGGCGTGGCCACCAGCGCGCTGATCACCGAGATGAGCCAGCCCCTGGCCTGGACCGCCGGCAACAGCATAGAAACCCGCGAGGCGGTGCGTTATCTGAAGGGCGACGAGCGCAATCCGCGTTTGCATGAGGTCACCATGGCGCTGTGCGCCGAAATGCTGGTGGTGGGCAAGCTGGCCAAGGACGAGGCCGAGGCGCGCGACAAGCTGCAGACCGCATTGGATTCCGGCCGCGCCGCCGAGATCTTCGGCCGCATGGTGGCCGCGCTGGGCGGCCCGGCCGACTTCATGGAGAACTATGATTCCCATATGGCGGCCGCGCCCATCGTGCGCCCGGTGTTTGCGGAACGCGCCGGCTTCGTCGGCGGCATGGACACCCGCGGCATCGGCATGGCGGTGTGCGCGCTGGGCGGCGGACGCCGCCTGCCCAGCGACGAGCTGGACTTCCGCGTTGGTCTGTCCCGCTTCGTCGAGCTGGGCCAGCGCATCGACGCCGGCGCGCCCTTGGCTTATATTCATGCGGCCGACGAAAACAGCTTCGCCGACGCGGAGCGCCGCCTCAAGGCGGCGATCCAACTGGCAGACGCGGCACCTTCCGCGCTGCCGCTGGTCTATCAGAAGATTCGCCAGCAGTAATCCCGGAGCGGCAATATGAAACGAGCCATCATTCTGATTCTGGACTCGCTGGGCATCGGCGCCGCCGCCGACGCCCCGCAGTTCGGCGACGCCGGCAGCAATACGCTGGGCCACATCGCCATGGAGGCGGCCGCCGGCCGCGCCAACGTCGGCCGCCACGGCGCGCTGACCCTGCCCAATCTGTCCCGCATGGGCTTGGGCCACGCCTGCCGCTTGTCCTCCGGCTATTTCCCGGAAGGCATGGACCCGGCCGAGCCGGTGGCGGCTTACGGCTATGCGCGCGAGCTGTCCAGCGGCAAGGACACGCCGTCCGGCCATTGGGAAATCGCCGGCGTGCCGGTGCTGTTCGACTGGGGCTATTTCAGCGATCACGACAACAGCTTCCCGCAGGAGCTGCTGGACGCCATCGTCGCCAAGGCGGAGCTGCCCGGCTATCTGGGCAACTGCCACGCCTCCGGCACCGAGATTCTGGACCGTCTGGGCGAGGAGCATATGAAGAGCGGCAAGCCCATCTTCTACACCTCGGCGGATTCGGTGTTCCAGATCGCCTGTCATGAAGAGACGTTCGGGCTGGAACGGCTGTATCAGCTGTGCAAGATCACCCGCGAACTG
The DNA here is from genome assembly GCF_059916605.1 of Chromobacterium sp. CCUG 30098. Lineage (NCBI taxonomy): Bacteria > Pseudomonadati > Pseudomonadota > Betaproteobacteria > Neisseriales > Chromobacteriaceae > Chromobacterium > Chromobacterium sp. CCUG 30098. The sequence goes on from NZ_JAUCGS010000003.1 coordinate 76,363, forward strand.
CTGGAGCCCTACAATATCGGCCGCGTCATCGCGCGGCCCTTTGTGGGCGAGGGCAAGGGCCAGTTCGTGCGCACCGGCAACCGCAAGGACCTGGCGGTGGAACCGCCGGCGACCACGGTGCTGGAAAAGCTGGCCAAGGCCGGCGGCGACGTGGTGTCCATCGGCAAGATCGCCGACATCTACGCCCATGTCGGCATCACCCACAAGCACAAGGCCACCGGCTTCGACCAGCTGTGGGACGCCACCTTGGGCGCGATGCGCGACCATGGCGAACGCCCGGCCATCATCATGGCCAACTTCGTCGACTTCGACTCCAGCTACGGCCACCGCCGCGACACCGCCGGCTACGCCCGCGCGCTGGAGGAGTTCGACGCGCGGCTGCCGGAAGTGATGGCGGCGCTGGGCGACGACGATATCCTGATCCTGTCCGCCGACCACGGTTGCGACCCCACCTGGGAAGGCACGGACCATACCCGCGAACATATTCCGGTGCTGTGCTACGGCAAGAAGGTGCCGGCGGGCTCGCTGGGCGAGCGCGCCACCTTCGCCGACATCGGCCAGACCGTGGCGGCCCACCTGGGCCTGAGCCCTATGGATTACGGCCAGTCCTTCCTGTGAGGCGAGGCTGAATGACGCACGCCCCGGCGTCTGTGCGCCGGGGCTCTTTTGAATCTGGAGACTAAAGACGATGGCGACCCCGCATATCAACGCCCAGCCGGGCGATTTTGCCGAAACCGTATTGATGCCCGGCGATCCGCTGCGCGCCAAGATGATCGCGGAAACCTTCCTGGAAGACGCCAAGCTGGTGACCACGGTGCGCAATGTGTTCGGCTACACCGGCACTTACCAGGGCAAGCGTCTGTCGGTGATGGCCCACGGCATGGGCATTCCGTCCGCCAGCATCTACACCACCGAGCTGATCAAGGACTACGGCGTCAAGAACATCATCCGCATCGGTTCCTGCGGCGCGGTGACGCCGGACATCAAGCTGCGCGAACTGTTCGTCGCCATGGGCGCGTCCACCGACAGCAAGGTCAACCGCATGCGCTTCAACGACCACGACTACGCCGCCATCGCCGATTACGGCCTGCTGCGCGCCGTGGTGGACACCGCGGCGGAGCAGGGCAAGCCGGTGACGGTGGGCAATGTGTTCTCCGCCGACCTGTTCTACGGCGTTCAGCCCAATATGCTGGAAGTGCTGGACAAGATGCAGGTCAAGGTGATCGAGATGGAACTGGCCGGCATCTACAGTGTGGCTGCGCAATACGGCGCGCGCGCGGTGGGCATTCTGACCGTGTCCGACATCATCCCCACCGGCGAGGCCACCAGCGCCGAAGAGCGTCAAACCACTTTCCGCGACATGATGGAAGTGGCTTTGGCGGCGGCGATCAAGCTGTAAGCCTTTACCGATTGTCAGACAGCATGGCGGGGGCTGGGCTCCCGCCATAGCGTTGCCAGGCGGGGAAATCAGGGCGAAAAATGAAATCGCCTTATTTTTTCCTTGCAGTGCCGCAGTGCTTTTGTCCTTGATTTAACAGAGACTCCAGCCTGATGTGGCGTAAAAAGCCACGCTTTATAGTGCAATGCACAAAAAGCCTTGCAATGAAGCAAACCTATGCAGATAATGAAACCTGCATCAGGACGTGGCATGCAAAGTGTGCGTTTTGGTGTTGTCTCCTCCATCCTCCTTCTTTAGGTGGAACTTGGCGCAACAAAGCTAGATGTTGCGCTTTTTTTTTGCCCCGCCGCCGCTAATCCCCTTATTCCGCCTGCATTTTCCCCTCTGCGCGAGCACCGCCGTCAAGTAGCCGGATTTCTGTTGTCTCACAAGGGTTTGACAGCTGGATCGGGGCTGTAATAGAATCCGTAACTTTCAAGAATTACGATGGAAGAGTTCCATGAAGACCTTTTCTGCCAAGCCGCATGAGGTTAAACGCGACTGGTTTGTGGTCGATGCCAACGACAAGGTTTTGGGCCGCCTCGCCGCTGAGATCGCCCGTCGCCTGCGTGGCAAGCACAAGCCGGAATACACCCCGCACGTAGATACCGGCGATTTCATCGTCGTGGTCAACGTCGAGAAGCTGCGCGTTACCGGTGCCAAGGCACAAGACAAGAAGTACTACCGTCACTCCGGCTACCCGGGTGGTATCTACGAGCGCAGCTTCACCGAACTGCAAGACAAGTTCCCTGAGCGCGTTCTGGAAAAAGCCGTTAAAGGCATGCTGCCGAAGGGCCCGCTGGGTTACGCCATGATCAAGAAGCTCAAGGTGTACTCCGGTTCCGAGCATCCGCACACTGCTCAACAGCCGAAAGTGCTGGAAATCTGATTTTAAGGCGTAGAAATGAACGGTAAATACTACTACGGCACCGGCCGTCGCAAGAGCTCCGTTGCTCGCGTGTTCATGCAAAAGGGCTCGGGCCAAATCATCGTTAACGGCAAGCCCGTTGATGAATATTTCGCTCGTGAAACCGGCCGCATGGTAATCCGTCAGCCGCTGGCGCTGACCGAAAACCTCGAGTCCTTCGACATCAAGGTGAACGTTGTCGGCGGCGGCGAAACCGGCCAAGCCGGCGCGATCCGTCACGGCATCACCCGCGCACTGATCGACTTCGACACCGCGTTGAAGCCGGCTCTGTCCGCTGCTGGTTACGTGACCCGCGACGCTCGTGAAGTTGAGCGTAAAAAAGTCGGCCTGCGCAAAGCTCGCCGCGCCAAGCAGTTCTCCAAGCGTTAATTCGCCGAATTCTGTTTTCAAGAAAACCGCCTGCGTTTGCCAGGCGGTTTTTTCTTGCCTGTCGTTTCTCCGCTTCCATCCCATCCATATTGCAAGGCAGCATCGCAGTGCCTACACTGTCGTTTTTGCGACGCGCTTTTACATAAAGGAATGGGCATGATCAAGGTGGGAATCGTCGGGGGCACCGGCTACACGGGTGTCGAACTGCTGCGCTTGCTGGCGGGCCATCCGTCGGCGCGCGTGACCGCGGTCACCTCGCGCAAGGAGGCCGGCATGAAAGTGGCCGACCTGTTCCCCAGCTTGCGAGGCCGCATCGATCTGGCCTTCTCCACGCCCGACGAAGCGCGCTTGCGGGATTGCGATGTGGTGTTTTTCGCCACACCCAACGGCATAGCGATGAACGAGGCGCGAGAATTGCTGGCCGCCGGCGTGCGGGTGGTGGATCTGGCCGCCGATTACCGGATCCGGGACGTCGCCGAATGGGAAAAATGGTACGGCATGAGCCATGGTTCGCCGGACCTGGTGGCCGAAGCGGTGTACGGTCTGCCGGAAATCAACCGCGAGGCCATCCGCGGCGCGCGGCTGGTGGCGAATCCGGGCTGCTATCCGACCGCGGTGCAATTGGGCTTCCTGCCCTTGATCGAAGCCGGCGCGGTGGAGCTTTCCAGCCTGATCGCCGATTGCAAGTCGGGCGTGTCCGGCGCAGGGCGCAAGGCGGAGGTGGGCGCCTTGCTGGCCGAGGCGGGAGATTCCTTCAAGGCTTACGGCGTGTCCGGTCACCGGCATTTGCCTGAAATCCGCCAGGGCCTGGGCCGGGCGGCCGCGCAGCCGGTGGGCCTGACCTTCGTGCCGCACCTGACGCCGATGATACGCGGCATCCACGCCACGCTTTACGCGCGGCTGAAGGCCGACGTGGACGTGCAGGCGTTGTTCGAGCGCCGCTACGAGGGCGAGCACTTCGTCGACGTGCTGCCGGCCGGCAGCCATCCGGAGACGCGTTCGGTGCGCGGCGCCAATGTCTGCCGCATCGCCGCGCACAGGCCGCAGGGCGGGGATACCGTGGTGGTGTTGTCGGTGATAGACAATCTGGTCAAGGGCGCGGCCGGCCAGGCGGTGCAGAACATGAACCTGATGTTCGGCCAGCCGGAGCGGGCCGGACTGGACATCGTTCCCTTGCTGCCTTGAGGCGTCGGCGCATGCGCGGAAAGAACTAGTTCGCTTGAAGACTCGCCATCGGCCCCAATATCCGACTAAAATAGTGGGTGAATGCCGCTCTGCCGGCTTTAGAAGGGGTTTGAGAAACCGCAGCGCGCACGCAGCCAGGCCGCTAGCGGACCGTTGGCGGGTTTCTCAAGGCCCCGGAACTGAATTGCGAGGTTTGACATGACTACTGCTGCAACTGAAATGCCGTCCCCGATCAACTTCAGCGCAAGCGCTTGTTCCAAGGTGCAGGAGCTGATCGCCGAGGAAGGCAATCCCGATCTGAAACTGCGCGTCTTCGTGACCGGCGGCGGCTGCTCCGGCTTCCAATACGGTTTCACATTTGACGAAATTGCAAATGAAGACGATACCGCTATAGAGAGACAAGGCGTGACCTTCCTGGTGGATCCGATGAGCTACCAGTACCTGGTCGGCGCCGAAATCGATTATCAGGAAAGCCTGGAGGGCTCCCAGTTCGTGATCCGCAATCCGAACGCCACCACCACCTGCGGTTGTGGTTCATCGTTCTCGGTGTGATCCGGACGCGGTAGAATACAGGCTCGGGCTTTTGCCCGGGCCTTTTTTATGGGGACAACAAAATGAATAAGCCGCCACCCGTCGTCTTGCCGAAGATCGAATTCACCCGTGAGTTCGCGTTTAGCGACGCCGACTTCGAGCGCATTCGCAAACTGATCTACAAGGAAGCGGGCATTTCGTTGAACCCGTCGAAGAAAGACATGGTTTACGGCCGCCTGGTGCGTCGCATTCGCGAACTGAAGCTGCCCGGCTTCGCCGCCTACGTCGATTTCCTGGAGTCGATCAGCGGCAAGCGCGAGTTCGAACAGTTCGTCAACGCGCTGACCACCAATCTGACTTTCTTCTTCCGCGAAGAACACCATTTCCCGCTGCTGGCCGAGCATCTTAAGAAAAAAGCGACGGCCGGCGGAGAACTGGCGATCTGGTGCGCGGCCTCGTCCACCGGCGAAGAACCGTACTCGCTGGCGATCACCGCGCTGGAGGCGGTGCCGGGCGCGCGCATCAGCGTGTTGGCCACGGACTTGGACACCAGCGTGCTGGAAACCGGCCGCAAGGGCATTTACGCCGCCGACAAGGTGGCGCGCCTGCCGCCGGGCTACGCCGCCAAGTATTTCGACAAGCAGCCGGACGGCAGCTTCCAGGCCAAGGCCCAGCTGCGCAATATGATCACCTTCCAGCGTTTGAACCTGGTGGAGAGCAACTGGTCGGTCAAGCGCCAGTTCGACGCCATTTTCTGCCGCAACGTGATGATTTATTTCGACCGCGACACTCAGTTCGGCGTGCTCAAGCGCTTTGCGCCGCTGTTGAAGCCGGACGGCCTGCTCTTCGTCGGTCATTCCGAGAATTTCTATTTCGCGTCGGACTATTTCCATCTGCGCGGCAAGACGGTTTACGAGCACGCGAAGAAGCCGTAACGGCGGATCGCGGCTGGCACGGCCAATGGGCAAGCGGGTCTTGCCCATTGGCTTTTGTGGAGAGTCGATGCGAGTAGTTGTCCTGGGCGCCGGCGTCATCGGCGTATCCACCGCCTGGTTTTTGGCAGAGAAGGGCCACCAGGTGGTGGTGGTGGACCGCGCCAGCGGCGCGGCGAGAGAAACCAGTTTCGCCAACGGCGGCCAGATTTCAGTCAGCCAGTCCGAGCCTTGGGCCAATCCGCGTGCGCCGTGGCGAGTGTTGCGCTGGCTGTTGCGCGACGACGCGCCGCTGCTGTTCCGGCCGCGGCTGGACGCGCAGCAATGGCGCTGGGGCCTGGATTTCCTGCGCGAATGCCTGCCGGGACGCAGCCAGCGCAATATGCGCCAGATGGTGGCGCTGGGCTTGTACAGCCGCGACACGCTGCGCGGTTTGCGCCGGGAACTGGGCATCGATTACCAGCAATTGCAGCGGGGCATTCTGACCCTGCTGTTCTCCGATGCGGAACGGGCCCAGGCCCAGGCCGGCTGCGCGCGGCTGCAAGCGCTGGGCGTGGAGAAAAGCCTGCTGACGCCGTTGCAGGCGCTGGAGCGGGAGCCGGCCTTGGCGCGCATTCTGCCTGAACTGAGCGGGGCGTGCTGGAGCCCGGACGACGAATCCGGCAATGTCCATCTCTTCACCGTCGCCCTGGCCCAGGCTTGCGCTATGCGGGGCGTGGAGTTCCGCTTTCAGACCCGGGTCAACGCGCTGGAGCGCGCGGACGGGGAGGTGAGCGGCGTCTCCGTCACCGCTGCCGACGGCGCTTACGAGCGGCTAGAGGCGGACGTCTATGTCTTGGCGCTGGGTTCTTATTCTCCCTTGTTGGCGGCGCAGGCCGGCTTGCGCTTGCCGGTGTACCCGGCCAAGGGTTATTCCGCCACCCTGCCGATTCTGGACGCCGCCGCCGCGCCGCTGACCAGCATTACCGACGAAGCCCACAAGGTGGTGGTGTCGCGGCTGGGCGACGAGCTGCGCATCGCCGGCACCGCAGAATTGTCCGGTTATTCCACCCATCTGGAGCCGCGGCGTTGCGACTTGCTGCTGCAGCGCGGCCGCGCCTTGTTCGGCGACGCCTGCGACTGGGAGCGCGCGCGTTTCTGGAGCGGCCTGCGGCCGGCCACCCCGGGCAATGTGCCGCTGATCGGCCCCAGCCGCTTGCGGCGCTTGTATCTGAACACCGGCCACGGCACCTTGGGCTGGACCGAGGGCGCCGGCTCCGGGCGGGCGCTGGCCGAGATCATCAGCGGCGAAACGCCGGCGCTGGATTTCGCGTTCTGCCGCGCCTGAGCGATAGGTTGAACTGAAGCGAGCCGATGCCCGACGCATGGTAAAATCGCGCCGATTCGGATTCCCATCGTCCGCCGCCGGCGGGCCAAGCCATTCATTTGCAAGGAAGATCGTCATGCGTATCGGAACGCCGCAAAGTCGCAGTGCCGTCAGGGTGATGTTGTTGGGCAGCGGGGAGCTGGGCAAGGAGGTGGTGATCGCCTTGCAGCGGCTGGGCGTGGAAACCATCGCCGTGGACCGCTACGCCGGCGCGCCGGCGATGCAGGTCGCCCACGCCAGCCACGTGATCGACATGTCGGACGCCGCGGCTTTGCGCCGGCTGGTGGAGCAAGTGCGCCCGCATCTGATCGTGCCGGAGATCGAGGCCATCGCCACCGACGAGCTGTTGCGCATCGAGGCGGACGGTCTGGCCGAGGTGATACCCACCGCGCGCGCCGCCCATCTGACGATGAACCGCGAAGGGATACGGCGGCTGGCGGCGGAGGAGCTGGGCCTGCCCACCTCGCCGTACGCCTTCGCCTCCAGCTTGGAAGAACTGCAAGCCGCAATCGACGACGGCATCGGCTACCCCTGCCTGGTGAAGCCGGTGATGTCGTCCAGTGGCAAGGGCCAGTCGCTGTTGCGCGGGCCGGAGGACGTGGCTCAGGCTTGGCAATACGCCGCCAGCAGCGGCCGGGTGGACAAGGGCCGGGTGATCGTCGAGGGCTTCATCGATTTCGATTACGAAATCACCCAGCTGACCGTGCGCGCGGCGGACGGCGCGGGCGGCATCGCCACGCATTTCTGCGCGCCGGTCGGCCATTTGCAGCGCAGCGGCGATTACGTGGAGAGCTGGCAGCCCCAGCCCATGAGCGAACTGGCCTTGCTGCGCGCGCGCGAAGTGGCCAAGGCGGTGACCGACGCGCTGGGCGGCCGCGGCCTGTTCGGCGTCGAACTGTTCATCAAGGGCGAACAAGTGTGGTTCTCCGAGGTGAGCCCGCGGCCGCACGATACCGGCTTGGTGACGCTGGCCACCCAACGCTGGTCCGAGTTCGAGCTGCACGCGCGCGCCATCCTGGGCCTGCCGGTGGACGCGGAGATCTCCAGCGCCGGCGCGTCGGCGGTGATATACGGCGGCCTGGACGAGGCCGGCATCGTCTTTGACGGCGTGGACCAGGCTTTGCGGGTGCCGGGCGCGGACCTGCGCTTGTTCGGCAAGCCTGAAAGTTATTTGAAGCGCCGCATGGGCGTGGCGCTGGCCACGGCCGAGACGGTGGAACAGGCCCGCGAGCGGGCCAGGACAGCGGCCGCGCTGGTGCGGCCGACGACGGGGAATGAAGCGTGAGCGATGAAGTGCGGGAAATGACGCCCTACCAATTATTGGGCGGCGAAGGCGTGGTGCGTTGGCTGACGGACCGCTTTTACGACATCATGGACAGCGACCCGTCGGTCAAGCCGCTGCGCGACATGCATCCGCAGGATCTGGCCGGTTCGCGCCAGAAGCTGTTCATGTTCCTGTCCGGCTGGCTGGGCGGCCCGTCCTTGTACATGGAGGCCTTTGGCCACCCGCGGCTGCGCATGCGCCATATGCCGTTTGCGGTGGACGAGGCGGCGCGCGATCAATGGATGTCCTGCATGCGCCGCGCGGTGGATGAACTGGTGGCCGAAGATTGGTTGAAGCAAAAACTGATCGAGGCTTTTCACAACACCGCCGACTTCATGCGCAATCAATAAAAAACTTGCGGCCGGCGCGCCATTGTCCATGATGAGAGAAGGTTCTCGCATTTCATCTGGCGGAGATGGAGCGCATGGCGTGCAAGCTGTTGCTGTTGTGGCTGGGACTGTGGGCGGGTGCGGGCGCGGCGGCGGCGTGTCTGCCGCAAGCCTGGGCCTGCGCCTCTCCGTCCGACGGGGAGATCAAATCCGCGCCCCGGGACGCCGGCAAGGACATTACCATCGGCGGTCTGCGCTTTGAGCGGGAGGCGGTCAGCAACCGTTTGTCGCTATCTCCGGTGCTGGACCTGAACAAGCAAGCCCAGTTGTCTTTGCGTCTGACGCCCAAGCAGTTCGGCTTGCGTTTGAAAGTGAACACCGACTGAGTGCGTGTTCCCCCGCGCTTGCCCGCGAGACTGTCTAATGCGCCCTAAAATAAGGCGTCGCTTCAGCGTCCGGGCGCAGGCGGGATTGAGTAGGTGCCGGTGACATGGGCCACCGCTTCTTCCAGCTCGGCCGACAGCAGCAAGACTTCCCCCACCGCCAAACGTTTGCCCAGCTTCAGAATGCGGCCTTCCGCGATCACGTCCGCCGGCGGCGGCTTGCGCAGGAAGTTGATGTTGAGGCTGGTGGTCACCGCCAGCTCCACCCGACCTATCATCCCCAGCACCACCGCGTACAGCGTGGCGTCCGCCAGCGCCATCAAGGCGGGGCCTGCGATCGTGCCGCCCGGCCGGATCAAATCCGGGTTGAAGCGCATGCGCAACACCGCGCCGCCGTCGGCGATGGATTCGGTTTGGATGCCGAACAGGCGGACCAAGGGCAGTTCCTGATCGATCAGGTTCTGGAATTCCGGGACGGATAAGCGAGACATGAGGCGCTCCGGCGCTGTGATCTAAACATCATCAAGCGCCGGGGCGCGGGCGTCAATGCCCGGCGGCTCGGCTTCAGCGCGGGCGGTGGCCGCGTTCGATCAAGACGCCGACGCGCTTGACGCCGGGCAGGATGCCCAGCTTGGTGACCGAGACGCGCGCCCAGGGCGCGCCGAAGTCTTCGCGGATCACCTTGGCGATGTATTCGGCCAGCGCTTCCAGCAGCAGGAAATGCTGTTCGGACAGCGCCTTGCGCAGCCGCTCCACCACCACGCCGTAGTGTATGGTGTCGCCGATATTGTCGCTGTGACAGGGCGCTTCGCTGGGAATGCCGATTTCCAGGTCGATTTCAATGGTTTGCGGGGCTTTCCGCTCCCATTCGTAGACACCGATAATGGTGTCGGCGCGCACTTCGCGCAGGAATATGATGTCCATCAGTCTGTCTGGGAGTTGGGGTTTGCCGCCCGATACCGTAAAATCCGAAGCCTTCTATTCTAATGGATACACCATGACCACGACAGCTTTTGCCTTTGTTGTTGCGGCCTATCTGATCGGCTCGCTCTCGTTCGCGGTGATTGTCAGCAAGGCCATGGGCATGGCCGACCCGCGCAGTTACGGTTCCGGCAACCCCGGCGCCACCAATGTGCTGCGCAGCGGCAAGAAGCTGGCGGCGGCGCTGACCCTGCTCGGCGACGGGATCAAGGGCTGGGTGGCGGTGGCGCTGACCGCCTGGTTCGGGTCGCGATACGGCCTGGGCGAGCAGGCGATCGCGCTGGCGGCGCTGGCGGTGCTGATCGGCCACATGTGGCCGGTGTTCTTCGGCTTCAAGGGCGGCAAGGGCGTGGCCACCGCGGTGGGCGTGCTGTTGGGCTTCAGCCCGTGGCTGGCGCTGGCGGCGCTGGCCACCTGGCTGTTCGTCGCCTTCGTGCTGAAGATTTCCTCGCTGTCCGCCATCGTCGCCTGCGTGCTGACGCCGGTGTACGCCTACTTCATCGTCGGGCCGCAGAGCGTTTACTTCGGCAGCTGCATCATCATCGCCATCCTGGTGGTGCATCGCCACAAGTCCAATCTGATCAAGCTCTTGACCGGTCAAGAGGACAAGATAGGCGACAAGGGGACGGACAAGAGTTCTTCCTGAGCCTTGCTTAGCCCATGAAAAGGCCGTCTCTTGGACGGCCTTTTGTTTTGGCGCGGCCTGTTTCAGCCGTCGGACAGCACTCGCAGATGGGCGGCCACGCTGCGGCCCAGCGCGGACAGATCGTAGCCGCCCTCCAGCACCGAAACGACGCGGCCGTCGGCGTAGAGGTCGGCGATCTGCATCAGGTGGCGGGTCACCCACTCGTAGTCGGCCTCCACCAGCCCCAGCGAACCCATATCGTCTTCGCGATGAGCGTCGAAGCCGGCGGAAATGAAAAGAATCTGCGGCTGGAAGTCGTGCAATAGCGGCAGCCACACCGTTTCCACCGCCTCGCGGAACTCGCGGCCGCCGCTGCCGGCCTTGAGCGGCACATTGTGCATGTTCGGGCCCAGCGGCTCGTCGCCGCTATAGGGATAGAAGGGGTGCTGGAAGATGGACACCATCAGCACTCTGGGATCGTCGCGCAGGATTTCCTCGGTGCCGTTGCCGTGGTGGACGTCGAAATCTATCACCGCCACCCGTTCAAACTGATAATGGGCCAGCGCGTGGGTGACGCCGATCGCCAGATTGTTGAAGAAGCAGAAACCCATCGCCTTGCCGCTTTCGGCGTGATGGCCGGGCGGGCGGATCGCGCAGAAGGCGTTGGGCGCCTTGTCCTCCGCCACCAGTTCCACCGCCTTGACCACGGCGCCGGCGGCGCGCCGGGCGGCTTGCAGCGTGCCGGCGGACATCGCGGTGTCCGGGTCCACGCGAAAAGTGCCTATGCTGGGAGAGCAGGATTCCAGGTATTCGAGATAGTGGGGCGGATGCACGCGGGCCAGTTGCTGTTCGGTGACCTCCGGCGCTTCGATCTCTTGCAGCCCGTCCAGAATCTGCGAGGCCATCAATTGATCGCGGATGGCGATCAGGCGCTCGGGGCATTCCGGGTGGCCGACGCCCATATTGTGTTGCAGGCATTCGGGATGGGAGATGTAGGCGGTGAGGCCTGAACGCTGCAAGCGTTTTTTCAGCCAGGTCAACACGTGCGATTCCTTGTTGCGTACAATGAACGCAGGATATCCGATATCGATAAATAGTGCGCGTTAGCAGGTGCAAATGCAATCTCTCTCCATTGCGTATCGTCAACTGAATCAGCTGATCCTGGGCAAGCCGCAGGCGATCCGCCTGGCCTTGACCTGTCTGATCGCCCGGGGTCATTTATTGATCGAGGACGTGCCCGGCGTGGGCAAGACCACGTTGGCTCACGGTCTGGCCGGGGTCTTGGGCCTGGAATATCGCCGGGTGCAGTTCACCAGCGATCTGCTGCCTTCGGACATTCTCGGCGTCAATATCTATCAGCGCGATTCCGCCTCCTTCCACTTCCATCAAGGCCCGGTGTTTTCCCAGGTGCTGCTGGCCGATGAGATCAATCGCGCCTCGCCCAAGGTCCAGTCCGCCTTGCTGGAGGCAATGGAGGAGCGCCAGGTTTCGGTCGACGGCGCCACCTATCCCTTGCCCGAGCCCTTCTTCGTCATCGCCACCCAGAACCCGGCGGAGCAGGCCGGCACTTTTCCGTTGCCGGAGTCGCAGCAGGACCGCTTCTTGATGCGCATCTCCCTGGGCTACCCGCCGCGCGAGGCCGAACTGGCCTTGCTGCAAGGCGAAGACCGCCGTCAGCTGCTGGCCAAGCTGGTGCCGGCCCTGCGTCCCGGAGAGTTGATCGCGCTGCAGCGCCAGGCCGCGGAGCTGACCGTCAGTCCCGCCTTGGCCGGCTATGTGCTGGCCTTGGTCGAAGCCACGCGCCGCGACAGCCGCTTCGCCTCGGGGCTGAGCCCGCGCGCCGGTCTGGCGCTGGCGGCTGCGGCGCGCGCCTGGGCCTTGCTGGAAGGGCGCGATCACGTGTTGCCGGAGGACGTGAAAGCGGTTTTTCCCAGCGTGGCCGGCCATCGCCTGCTCGGCGGCAACGGCGGCGACGTCGCCAGCGGCCTGCTCGCTCATGTTCCCATTCCTTGATCCGCGTCGCCGTCTGCGGCAATGGATGTTGCGCCGCGCGATGCCGCAGCCGCATTGCCGGCTGGAGCAAAACCGTATCTATCTGCTGCCCACCCGTTTCGGCATGACGCTGGGCCTGGTGGCGCTGGCGGTATGGATAGGCGCCTTGAACTACGACGTCAGCCTTGCTTACGCGCTGTCGTTCTGGGTGGCCGGTTTATTGCTGGTGGCCGTGCTCTTGGCTTACCGGCAGCTGGCCGGCCTGCAGCTGCGCGCGCTGGACGCGGAGCCGGTCTTCGCCGGCGACGCCGCGCGTTTCCGCGTCTTGTTGAAGCATGAGGACGAGGGCGAGCGTCAACTGAGCCTGGCGCTGGAGGAGGGGATGGAAACCCGGATTGACCGTCTGCCCGGCGGAGCGGAGTTCGAGGTGGAGCTGAGCGTTTGCGGCAGCCGGCGCGGCTATATGGCCCTGCCGGCTTGCCTGGTCTGGAGCGAGGCGCCGTTCGGCCTGGTGCGCGCCAGCGCCTGGGTCAGGCTGAGGGCCCAGGTGCTGTTGTTTCCCGCGCCTTTGCAGGACGGCCAGCGCGGCCGCAGCCAGGGCGGCGGGGATCAGCCCTGCGAGCTGCCGGGCGAGGAGGAGGACTTCTCCCATCTGGACGCGTATCGAGTCGGGGATTCGCCGCGCCGCATCGCCTGGAAAGTGCTGGCGCGCCGCGGCGCGCTGGTCAGCAAGCAGTTCGCCGGGGAAGGGCGGGCCGGTTTGCTGGCCTTGGACTGGCAGGATTACGGCCGAGGCGGCGATGTGGAGCTCAAGCTGTCGCGCCTGGCCTGGCGCGTGGAGCAGTGCGAGCGCCAGCGCCAGCCCTATGTGCTGAAGCTGCCGGCGCGCAGCGTGGGGCCGCAGCCGCAGCAGCGTTTATTGGCGCTGACGGCTCTGGCCCTGTATCTGGAGCGCGGCGATGAGCGTTCCTGATCGCGCCAGAGTGTGGCCGGCGCTGGCCGCGGTGGCCTTGAGCGCCGCGCCGCTATGGCTGCATCTGCCGTTTTGGCTGGTCGCCTTGGCTTTCGCCTTATTGCTGGGCAAGGCGGCCTTGGTCTGGCGGCGAAGAGCGCCTCCGGCGTTCTGGTGGTTGTTGCCCCCCTTGCTGCTGGCCGCCTGGCTGTCCTGGCGCACGCTGGGCACCCTGGTGGGGCGCGAGGGCGGCGTCGGCATTTTGCTGTTGCTGCTGGGGTTCAAGGCGCAGGAGTGCGCTCAGTTGCGGGATTGGCGAGTGTTGATCGCCCTGGGGGTGTTTCTGGCCGCCATGCCCTTGCTGTTCGACCAGTCGCCGTTGGCCGCGGCCTGGCTGGCCGTGAGTTTGTTGGCGCTGACCGGCGCGATGGCGGCGCTGGAGGGCGCGCCATGGCGCGGCAGCTTGCGCTCCGCCGCGTCGGCCCTGGGCTTGGCGCTGCCCTTGATGCTGGTCTTGTTCGTGATCATGCCGCGGCTGTCCGGCCCCTTGTGGAGCATGCCCAGCGAACCGGGCAGGCAGGCGGTCAGCGGCCTGGGCGACAGCCTGGAGCCGGGCAGCGTCAGCCAGCTGATTCTGAGCCGGGAACCGGCGTTTTCCGCGGTGTTCCCGCAGCGGGCGCCGCCGCGGGAGCAGATGTACTGGCGGGTCTTGTTGCTGGACCGCTTCGACGGCAGCCGTTGGAGCGGCGACGGGGAGGCGAGCGGCGCGGGAGCGGAGGGCGTCAGCGGCGGGGAGACGGTGGAGTACGCGGTTACGCTGGAGCCGGACAAGGGGCGCTTGCCGGCGCTGGATGTGCCGCTGCCGGACGAGGCGTCGCGTTTGCGGTACGGCATGGTGTTGCGCGGGGACGCCAAGGATAGGAGGACTCAGCGTTTTTACGCCGTCAGCCGCTTAGGCGCGCGTTATCAGGCGGTTTTGTCCGAGTCCGAGCGCGCGTTTTACCTGCGCTTGCCGCCCGGCAATCCACGCGCGCGCGCTTGGGCGCGAGAGCTGGCGGCGCGGGGGGAGGGCGCTTTCGCGCAGGCCGCCTTGCAAGCGTTTCGAAGCCAGGGCTTTCGCTATACGCTGAATCCGCCCTTGCTGGACCGGCAAGACGAGGTCGATCAATTCCTGTTTTCCAGCCGGCAGGGCTTTTGCGAGCATTACGCGTCGGCACTGGCGTTTCTGGCGCGCGCCGCGGGCATGCCGGCGCGGATTGTCGTCGGTTATCAGGGCGGAGAATACAATCCGGTGGGGCGTTTCTGGCAGGTGAAGTCGTCCGACGCGCACGCCTGGGTGGAGGTTTGGCTGGCGGAAAGCCGGCAATGGCTGCGCGTCGATCCCACCAGCGCGGTGGCGCCGCTGCGCCTGGCGGATGGGGCGGAGCAGAGCGTGCCGGCCTTGAGGGAGCGCGGGATGGCGGGTTTGCCGCCGGCCTGGTTGCGCAATCTGCGCCAGAACTGGCAGGCCGCGGGTTTCGCCTGGCAGCAATGGGTGGTGGGCTACGACGCTGCGCGGCAGCGCAATGTGTTTCACCGCTTGGGCCTGGGCGAGAGCGTGAGCGCGAGCAGCGTGTTGCAGGCCCTGTTCGTCGGCGTCTTGCTGGCGGGTTTGCCGCTGGCCTGGTGGTGGCGGCGGGGGCGTGGACGCGAGGAGCCGATGGCGAGGGGCTGGCGGCTGTTATTGGCGCAATTGCGCCGGCGGCGGATAGAGGCCGGTCCTTGCGACGGGCCCTTGGAGCTGTTGCGTCGCGCCAAGCCCGACCTGGCGGCCGCGGAATACGCGCAGTTGAAAACCCTGGTGAGCGAATACGTGGCCTTGCGTTATCGTTCGCGCGCCGCGGACGCCGCCCGGCAGCGGGACTGGCTGCGTCGTAGCCGTCGTTTCCGTCTGGCGCGGAAATGACGAAGCCCCCGGGGAGCCGGGGGCTGCTGGCTGCGGTCGACGCTGGCGCGCGCTACAGCAGGAAGTCCTTGGAGATGCCCTTGCGGCGCAGGATGCGGCGCAGCTGTTCCAGGCCTTCGATCTGGATCTGGCGCACGCGTTCGCGGGTCAGGCTCAGCGCGGCGGCCAATTCCTCCAGCGTGCAGATCTCGTAGCCGTTCAGACCGTAACGGCGTTCGATCACCAGTTTCTGCTTCTCGTTCAACTGGCCCAGCCATTCATGGACGAAGTGCTCCAGCTGGCTGTTGTGCAACTGGATTTCCGGCTCGTCGTGCTGCTCGTCCGGGATGGACTCGCCGATAGACAACATCGGATCGATGTCCAGAGGCGCGTCCAGCGAGGCCATGCGCTCGTTGAGGTTCATCACCTTGCGCACATCGTCCACCGGCTTGCCCACCAGGTGGGCGATTTCGTCCAGCGTCGGCTCGCGGCCGATCTGGCTTTCCAGGTGGCGCGAAGCGCGCAGATAAACGTTGAGCTCCTTGATCACGTGCACCGGCAGGCGGATGGTGCGAGATTGGTTCATGATGGCGCGCTCTATGCTCTGGCGTATCCACCAGGTGGCATAGGTGGAGAAGCGGAAGCCGCGCTCGGGGTCGAACTTCTCCAGCGCGTGCATCAGACCGATATTGCCTTCCTCGATCAGATCCAACAGCGCCAGGCCGCGGTTGATGTAATGCTTGGCGATGTTCACCACCAGCCGCAGATTGTGTTCGATCATCTTCTGCCGCGCTTCGAACTCTCCGGCCACCACGCGGCGGGCCAGAGCCAGTTCTTCCTGCGGCGTCAACAGGGCGTTGTTGCCGATATCGTTGAGGTAGATTTGGGTGACGTCGGCAACTTCTTCGTATACCGGCTGCGCTTCGCCGACCTCCTCTGCCTCCACTTCGGCAACGGCTTCCTCATTGCTTTCCTCGTCGAGAATTTCTTGCTCTTCGAGAATGTCGAGTTCGCTACTCATGTTCTACCCCCGTCTCTTTCTGATCCTGGACGGGGGCCCCGGCCGCCCGTCAGGACTTATGGTCAAGGTACTGCATCGGATCCACCGGCTTGCCGAGGCGGCGGATTTCAAAGTGCAGTTTCACTTGGTCGGCGTCGGAATTGCCCATTTCGGCAATCTTCTGCCCTCGCTTGACAGACTGGCCCTCCTTTACGAGCAACTGGCTATTGTGGGCGTAGGCCGACAGGAAGGATTTATTGTGCTTGATGATGATCAGCTTGCCGTAGCCACGCAGGCCGGTGCCGCTGTACACCACTTTGCCGTCTCCCGCCGCCAACACCGGCTGGCCGCTGCGGCCGCTGATGTCTATGCCCTTGCTGCTATCGGAATATCCCCGGATCATCTTGCCTTCGGTCGGCCACAGCCACGGCACCGCGTCTTCGTCCGTTTTCGCCACGGGCTTGCTGGCCTCGGGCTTGCTGGACGGCGTTGCCGCCGGCGCTTCGGTCTTGGCCGGAGCGCTTGCCGTCGCCGGCGAGCCGGCGGCGCTGATCGGGGCTTGAGCGTTCTTGTTGTTGCCCGGTCCTCCCTCGCTCTGGGCGGACAGGGTTTTTGCTGCTTCTGCGCTGTATGGCAGTTTCAGGGCTTTGGGGTAGGCCTTGACACCGCCTGCTTGGACAGTTGCGCTTTCCACCGGCGCGCTGGGCTGAACCGGCGCGGCGCCGGCCGTTGGCTGACCGGCGTTGGCCGCCGGAGGGGCATCGCCGCCGGGCGGGGTCAAGCGCAGTACTTGTCCTACTTTGATGTTGTTGTCCGGCAGGTTGTTCCAGGCCGCGACGTCCTTGTATTTCAGGCCGTTGTTCAGAGAGATGCGGAACAGGTTTTCCCCCGGCTGAACCACATGGGTCTTTTCTTTTGTTGTTGCGCCCGCCGCCGAGGCGGAGCCTATCGGCGCGGCGGACACTCCTCCGTTATCCTGGTACGGCGTCGTCACCGCCGCACTGTTGCCGCCTGTCGCGACGGGCGCCGAAGGCGGCGCGCTGCGCGCGACGGCCGGCGTTGCGCTTTCCACGGGGGCCGGTTGCTGGGCGATGCTGCTGCATCCGCTCAGGGCGATGCCGATCGAAGCCGTGAATATATATGCATAGCTGCAATGCATTTTTAGCATACTTTTGTTTTTTATAGTCTGTTTAAGTGATTTGATAAATTGTCGGACAAAGAAACTGTTGTGTTTTTGCAGTTTTAACTGCGTCCGGCAAGCAAGGGTACGAATTTCACCGGGTCCAGCCGGCTTTTCTGCAGGCCTTGCGCGGTTTTCTCTATCAGCCACAAGTACTGTTCCTCTTCGCCTATCGGCATGATCATGCGGCCGCCGTCGTTGAGTTGTTCGACCAGGGCCTGGGGGATGTTGCGCGCGGCGGCGGTCATGATGATGCCGTCGAAGGGCGCGGCCTCGGCCAGGCCGAAATGGCCGTCGCCGTGGACCAGGCGGGCGTGCACCAGCTTGGCGGCGCGCAAATTGCGTCTGGCTTTGTCAAGAATGACGCCCAAGCGTTCAATGGAGTAGACCTCGGCGCCGGTCTTCAGCAGCACCGCGGTCTGATAGCCGCAGCCGGTGCCTATCTCCAATACTTTGCCCGGTTTCTTGCCATTCAACAGGATTTCCGTCATCCGCGCCACGGTGAAAGGCTGGGAGATGGTCTGGCCGTGACCTATGGGCAGCGACACGTCGTCGTAGGCGCGGGTGGCCAGCGCCTGGTCTACAAACAGGTGACGCGGCACGTCCGACATCGCGGTCAGCACGCGTTCGTCGGCCACGCCGTTCTGGCGCAGGCGCTCGACCATGCGGCGTCGGGTGCGGTCGGAAAGCATGCCGTAGGCCGGCTGGCCCGGCGTCAGCTGTGGTGTAGCCATGTTTTGATTCCGTCTAGTTGGCCATAGGCGGTTAAATCCAGCATCAGCGGCGTCACTGAAATATCGTTGTTGGCCAGCGCGCCGAAGTCCGTGCCCGCGCCGGCGTCCTGCACATTGCCGACCGGTCCTACCCAGTATATCGTCTCGCCGCGAGGATTCTGAGACTTGATCACCGGCTGCGCGCAGTGGCGGCGGCCCAGGCGGGTGACGGTCAATTGGCCCAGCGCTTCCGGAGCGATGTCGGGCACGTTGACGTTGAGCAGCACCGGCTCGCGGAAGGGGTTGCGCTTGCAGCGTTCCACCAGTTGATCGACGACCAGGCCGGCGCTGGCGAAGTGCTGGCCGCTATAGCCGGCCAGCGACACCGCGATGGAGGGAATGCCCAGCATGAAGCCTTCGGTGGCGGCGGCCACGGTGCCGGAGTACAGGGTGTCGTCGCCCATATTGGGGCCGTGGTTGATGCCGCTGAACACCATGTCCGGCTTGAAGTTCAGCATGCCGGTCACCGCGAGGTGCACGCAGTCGGTGGGGGTGCCGTTGACGTAGTGAAAGCCGTTGGCGGCCTTGCGCACGGTCAAGGGGCGATCCAGGGTCAGGGAGTTGCTGGCGCCGCTGCGGTCCCGCTCCGGCGCGACAACGACGACTTCGCCGTGGCGGGACAGGGTTTGCGCCAGCATGGCCAGTCCCGGAGCGAAATAACCGTCGTCGTTGCTGATGAGAAACTTCATGCTGTCTTTCTATTGTTCTTGCCGGCAAAGGTGGCCCGGCTGATTGTATCGCTCCAACGATGACGCGGAAAAGTCCGGCGTGGAAGACGGACAAACAAAACCCGCCGGTGGGCGGGTTGGGGAAAGCGGCTCAGGCGTAGTAACGCTGGCTGAATTCCAGCATGCGCTCGATCGGCAGCCGCGCCGCGTCCATCTGTTCCCGGCTGAGGTAGTCGATGCGCAAGCCCACGCCCTGCTGGGCGCGCTTGACCGCTTCTATGGTGTTCATCTTCATGTACGGACAGGAGTTGCATTGGCAGCCGGCGTAGATCGGCGCCTGACGCAGGTCCAGATCCGGACGGGCCAGTCCCATGTTGTAGAGGATGCCGTCTTCGGTGGCGACGAAGATCACCGCGTCCGGGCTGCCGGAGAATTGCTTGACCCAGTTGAGCATGCCGGAGGTGGAGCCGACGTAATCGGCCTTCTTCAGCACCGGCAGCGGGCTTTCCGGATGGGCGATCAGGTATTTCTCCGCGCCGGCGACCGCGAAGGCCTCGTCCAGCGCCGCTTCGTTGAATTTGTCGTGCACCTCGCACACCGCCGACCACAGCGGCATGTCGTAGCCGTACTGATAGTTGAGGTAGCCGCCCATATTGCGGTCCGGCGAGAAGATCACTTTTTTGCCTTCGGCGTACAGGTGGGCAATGATGTCGTCCACATTGCGGCTGGTGACGATCCAGTCGGACAGCGCTTTGTGCTCGGCGCTGGAGTTGATATAGGAAACGTGCACGTGGTCCGGGTGCTGCTTGCGCCATTTGGCCAGCGCGGCGACGTCGGTCTGTGTCACCAGCGAACAGGTGGAACCGGCGTCGGGCAGAATCACTTCCGCCTGGGGATTGAGGATTTTCGCGGTTTCCGCCATGAAGCGCACGCCGGCAAAAACGATGATGTCGGCATTGGCTTCCTTGGCGTACAAAGAAAGTTCCAGGCTGTCGCCAACCTTGTCGGCCATTTTCTGGATTTCAGGCTGGGTATAGTAATGGGCAAGCGTGACGACGCGTTTCGTCATGATGGATCGACTCCCGCCGCCATCCGGCCTTGTTGGAGCAAGGGGCGCGTGGCGACTTTGTGCGGTGCAGTAAAGAGCTATTGCTAAACAGCAAAGATTAACAATATTGTAGTGTCCGCGCCAGTCCATTCTTGTTAGGCCCTTGAGGCGAAGCGGGGCGCGATGGATTCGGCTTGCCGGAGGTCAAGATGACGTCAAGGTTCAGTCTGCATGATGATGGCTCGGCGGGCGGTGAGCATGACGACGAGCACGATTACAATCACCCGCATCGCCATCCCCACGGCGGGGTGACGGGCGCGGCGGCGCGCGCCGCCAGCATGCGCGCCTTGCGCTGGGTGGCGCTGCTGACGATAGGCTTCGCCTGCGTGGAGGCGGTGGGCGGCTGGGCGACGGGATCGCTGGCCTTGTTGTCGGACGCCGGCCATATGCTGACCGATTCCATTTCGCTGTTGCTGGCCTTGTGGGTGGCGCATATCGGCCGCCGCCCGGCGGACGAGTCGCATTCTTTCGGCCATGGCCGCGCGGAGGTGATAGGCGCGTTTCTGAACAGCCTGTTCATGTTCGGCGTCATCGTCTTCATCGCGGTGGAGGCGGTGCGGCGCTTGCTGGAGCCGCACGCGGTCAACGGTCTGGGGGTGATGGGCATCGCCGTGGCCGGCCTGCTGGTCAATGTGCTGGCCGTGTGGATTCTGAGCCGCGGCGCGCACAGCCTTAACAGCAAGGCGGCGCTGCTGCACGTGATGGGGGATTTGCTGGGCTCGCTGGCGGCGATCGCTTCCGGGGCCATCGTGTACTGGACCGGCTGGACGCCGGCGGACCCGATCTTGTCCATGCTGGTGGCCTGTCTGATTCTGTCGTCTACCTGGCGGCTGCTGCGCAAGTCGCTGGCGGTGTTGATGGAGGAGGTGCCGGCGGAGCTGGATTTCAACCGCATCGGCCGCGCCCTGGGCGGCATCGCCGGGGTGAGATCGGTGCACGATCTGCACGTTTGGACCATGGCCGCGGACCGCGTGGCCTTGTCCGCGCATTTGCAGGTGGCCGCGCCGCAGGATTGGCCGCGCATTCTGGCGGCTTGCCAGCGCATGCTGTCGCGCGAGTACGGCATTGATCATGTGACTTTGCAGCCGGAGTGGCCGTTGCCGCCGCCGGCGGGGAAAACCGTGCCGGTTACCATTATTTCCGAGGATAAGCATCAATGAGGCCGCATTACCTGACACCGTTGTTTTCGCCGCGCAGCGTCGCCGTGATCGGCGCCAGCGACACGCCGGGCTCGATCGGGCAGGCGGTGTTCGCCAATCTGCTGGCGGGCAACTTCCAGGGCAAGCTGTTTCCGGTCAACCTCAACCACAAGGTGGTGGCCGGGGTACCCGCGGTGGCCTCGGTGCGTCAGATCAGCGAGCCCGTGGATCTGGCGGTGGTGGTGACCGCCACCCGCACCCTGCCGGCGATCATGAAAGACTGCGGCAAGAAGGGCATCAAGGCGGTGCTGCTGGCCAAGGAGTTCGCCGACAGCGAGCAGCTGGAGCGGGAGATCATCAACGAGACGCTGTCCATCAGCCGCCATTTCGGCATCCGCATCCTGGGGCCGAACGTGCTGGGCCTGATGCGGCCGGTGGCCGGCTTCAACGCCAGCAACTACACCAGCAAGGTGAGGCCGGGCAATCTGGCGCTGGTGTCGCAGTCGTCGGCGCTGTGCACGGCGATGCTGGATTGGGCGGACAGCAAGGGCATCGGTTTTTCCAGCGTGATTTCCGTGGGCAACGCGCTGGACGTCGGCTTCGGCGAAATTCTGGATTACCTGGTGGCGGACAACTTCACCCAGGGCATTCTGTTGCATGTCCACCACATTCACGACGCGCGCCGCTTCATGTCGGCGCTGCGCGCCGCGGCGCGCACCAAGCCGGTGGTGGTGATCAAGTCCGGCCGCTATGAAGACGCGGTGACCGGGGTCACGCATTCCAGCAATCTGGTGGAGAGCGGCGATGTGTTCGACGCCGCGCTGGCGCGCGCCGGCGTGCTGCGGGTCGACACCATCGCCCAGCTGTTCACGGCGGCCAAGGTGCTGGCAGCCAACTACCGGGTGGGCGGCAAGCGGCTGGCCATCGTCACCAACGGCATCGGCCCCGGCGTGCTGGCCGCCGACAGCGCCTATTCCAACCGGGTGGAGCTGGCCAAGCTGTCTGATTCCACCGTGGAACTGCTCAACGGGGTCTTGCCGCGCAATTGGTCGCATGGCAACCCGCTGGACATCATAGGCGACGCCAGTCCCTCGCGTTTTCGCACCGCGGTGAAGGCCTGTCTGGACGACCCCAATGTGGATGGCGTGATGGTGGTGTTCACCCCGCAGGCCGGCACCGACCACCTGACCACGGCGCAGTTGATGATCGGCTTGCAGCGCGAATCCGCCAAGCCGCTGTTTCTGTCCTGGCTGGGCGACGCCAAGGTGTCGGAAAGCCGCGAACTGTTTTCCAAAGCCAAGTGCGCTCACTTCCGCGCGCCGGAGTACGGCATCGAAGTGTTCCGCAATCTGGCGGCTTATCAGCGCAACCAGCAGTTGCTGTTGCAGACGCCGGGGCCGCTGGAGGGCAAGCGCGCCGACCCGGACGTGGCCAAGGCGCGCAAGGTGATCGCCTCGGCGTTGAAGGACGGCCGCGACATTCTGTCCGAGCGCGAATCCAAGGAAGTGCTGGCCGCCTTCCAGATTCCGGTCAATCCCACCCGGCTGGCGCGCACCGCCAACGAGGCGGTCAAGCAGGCCGACAAGATCGGCTACCCGGTGGTGCTGAAGATCGATTCGCCGGACATCATTTATAAGTCGGACGTTGGCGGCGTGGAGCTGAACATCAGCAATGAGGCGACGCTGCGCGAAGCGTTCGACGCCATCATCGGCCGCACGCGCCAGGCGCGGCCGGAGGCGCGCATCGACGGGGTGTCGGTGCAGCCCATGCGCAAGCGCCGCTTCGCCCGCGAAGTGATGGTGGGCGTCACCCACGACGAAGCCTTCGGGCCGGTGATCACTTTCGGCGCCGGGGGCATCGCGGTGGAGGTGATGCACGACCGCGCGCTATCCCTGCCGCCGCTCAACGGCTATCTGGTGGCCAGCATGATCCGCCATACCCGCATCGGCCAATTGCTGGGCGCGTTCAAGAACCTGCCGGCGGTGGATCAGGACGAGCTGGAGGATGTGCTGCTGCATGTGTCGGAAATGGTGTGCGAGCTGCCCGAGCTGCGCGAGATGGACATCAATCCGTTGGTGGCCGACGAGCAGGGCGTGATCGCGCTGGACGCCCGCATCATCGTCAGGCCGCGGCGGCCGGACTTGAAGCGCTACGCCCATATGGCCATCATGCCTTATCCCAGCCATATGGTGGTGTGCGCCAAATTGAAGGACGGCACCAATGTGATGGTGCGGCCGGTGCGTCCGGAAGATGCGGATATGCAACAGGAGTTCGTGCGCAATCTGTCCGAGGAGAGCCGCTACAACCGCTACCTGTCCAGCATCAAGCAATTGTCGCAAAGCATGTTGGTGCGTTTCACCCAGCTGGATTACGACCGCGAGATGGCGCTGGCGATGACGCGAGAACAAAAAGACGGCGAGGAAATGCTGGCGGTGGCGCGTTTCATCACCGATCCGGACAATGAGGGCTGCGAGTTTGCGCTGGAGGTGGCCGACCACTGGCAAGGCAAGGGCATAGGCTATCTTCTGATGAGCGCCTTGTTCGACGCGGCGCGAGAGCAGGGCCTGAAAGTGATGCGCGGCGAGGTGTTGGCCGGCAATAAGGGCATGTTGAAACTGATGCACAAGCTGGGCTTTTCCGTGGAGCCGCACCCGGAAGACCGGGCCCTGACCATGGTGTCCAAGAGCTTGTAACGGCGGGCTTGACAGGCGTCTTGCATTAAGCGCTTGCAAGATAAGGGAAAACTGACCTAAAATCGTGGGCTTTTCTCATACCGTTTTTATTCAAGGACAATCGACAATGGTAGTGATTCGTCTGGCACGTGGCGGCGCCAAGAACCGTCCGTTCTACAACATCGTGGTGACCGATTCCCGTAACCGTCGTGACGGTCGCTTCATCGAGCGCGTTGGCTTCTACAACCCGGTTGCCAACGAGAAGCAAGAGCGCGTCCGTTTCACCATGGACCGCCTGAACCACTGGGTTGGCGTTGGCGCTCAAGTTTCCGACGCCGTTGCCAAGCTGCTGAAAGAGCAGAAGGCCGCTGCCTAAGCGTTCGTTGACACATCAACTGACGGACTAGGCGCATGCGCAACGAAGATCTCGTAGTGATGGGGTTTGTGCGTGGCGCCTTTGGTGTCAAGGGCTGGGTGAAAGTCCAGGCCGACACCGAATACGCTGACGGTCTGTTCGACTACCCGGTCTGGTGGCTGGGCAAGGAGAACGACTGGAAGCCGTACACATTTGAAAACGGCGCTCTCCAGCCCAAGGCGCTTGCCGCCAAGCTGGAAGGCGTGGAAGACCGCGACGCGGCCGAAGCCCTGCGCGGCATGCAAATCGCCGTGCCGCGCGAAGAGTTGCCGGCCGCCGAAGAAGGCGAATACTACTGGGCCGATCTGATCGGTCTGGAAGTCGTCAATCAGCAAGGCGAAGTGCTGGGCAAAGTCAGCGAATTGATGGAAACCGGCGCGCACGATGTGTTGGTGGTGCAAGGCGCGGACGGCCAGCGCATGATTCCCTTCGTGGATCAGTATGTGCTGGAAGTTCAGCTTGCCGCAGGCAAGATCCAGGTGGACTGGGGTCTGGACTACTGATGCAGATCGACGCGGTAACGCTGTTTCCGGAGATGTTCGATTCCATCGCCCGCTTTGGCGTTAGCCAGCGGGCGCTTGATTTGGGCATTTGGGGTTTTCAGGCTTGGAATCCTCGCGATTTCACGCATGACAACTACCGCCGGGTAGACGACCGGCCTTATGGCGGCGGCCCCGGCATGGTGATGCAGATCGAGCCCCTGGCGCAGTCCATCGCGGCGGCCAGGGCGAGGCAGGCGCAAGCCGGAGCCGAGCGCAGCCATGTGATTTATCTTTCGCCGCAAGGCCGTCCGCTGACGCATGCGAAGGCGGCGGAGCTGTCGCAAAGAGCGGGCCTGATCCTGCTGTGCGGCCGCTACGAGGGCGTGGACGAGAGGTTGATCCAGCGCGAGGTCGACGAGGAGATTTCCATCGGCGACTACGTGCTGTCCGGCGGCGAGCTGCCGGCCATGGTGCTGATGGACGCGGTGGTGCGTTTGCTGCCCGGCGTCCTGAACGACGCGCAGTCGGCTTACGAAGATTCATTTGTGGACGGGCTTCTTGATTGTCCGCACTATACCCGACCCGAAGACTATCAGGGCATGCGGGTGCCGGACGTGCTGTTGTCCGGTAATCATGCGCTGATCGCTAAATGGCGGCTGAAACAGGCTCTGGGCAGGACGATGCAACGTCGCCCGGATTTGCTGCAAGGCCGTATTTTGACAAAACAGGAATCTCGGCTGCTGGCGGAGTACCAGCAGGAACAAGATCTCCAGAAAAACCAGGAGTGAATCATGGATCTGATCCAGAAACTCGAGCAAGAAGAAATCGCCCGCCTGGGCAAAACCCTGCCGGAATTCGCCCCGGGCGACACCATCGTCGTT
The DNA here is from genome assembly GCF_059916605.1 of Chromobacterium sp. CCUG 30098. Taxonomy (NCBI): domain Bacteria; kingdom Pseudomonadati; phylum Pseudomonadota; class Betaproteobacteria; order Neisseriales; family Chromobacteriaceae; genus Chromobacterium; species Chromobacterium sp. CCUG 30098. The sequence goes on from NZ_JAUCGS010000003.1 coordinate 101,940, forward strand.
CAGGTGAAGGTTAAGGAAGGCAACCGCGAACGTCTGCAGGCTTACGAAGGCGTGGTTATCGCCAAGAAAAACGCTGGCCTGAACAGCGCTTTCACCGTGCGCAAGATGTCCGCCGGCGAAGGCGTAGAGCGTACTTTCCAAACCTACTCCCCGCTGGTGGCTTCCGTTGAAGTGAAGCGCCGTGGTGACGTGCGTCGCGCCAAGCTGTACTACCTGCGCGGCCGTACCGGCAAATCCGCACGCATCAAGGAAAAACTGCCGGCTCGCAAGCAAGGCTAAGCCTTGTCGAGTCAGGCTTAGGCTTGATGACAGTTCAAAGCGCAAGGCGATGCCTTGCGCTTTTTTATTATCCGGAGGCGGACACATGGAATACAGCGCGGTGATCGACGCGCCGTTCGGGCAGTTGGGCATGGTATGTCTCGACGGCGCGCTGGTGAATCTGGAATTCCTGGCCGAGCGGCAAGCCCTCAGGCCGCCGGAGCCGCGCAGTCTGGAGCAGGAGGTGGCGGAACAGCTGCGCGCTTATTTCGTCGATCCGCGCTTTGGCTTCAGCCTGCCTTATCGTTTGCGGGGCAGCGAGCACCAGCAGCGCGTCTGGCGCGAGATAGAACGGATTCCCTGCGGGCAGATGGCGCGCTATCAGGATATCGCCACGGCGCTGGGCTCGTCGGCGCGGGCGGTGGGCAATGCCTGCGGGCGCAATCCGGTGCCCATCATCGTGCCTTGCCACCGCGTGGTGGCCCGCAACAGCCTGGGCGGCTTCAATCGCTCCTTGGGCCGGGAAACCGTGGACATCAAGCAGTGGCTGCTGGCGCATGAGTTCGGTTGTTGAGCGGAGGGACGCGCGCAAGGCGCCGCTTTGCGTCTGTTGAGGCGCGAGTCGAGGTCATTGCGCGAGGCCCGGGCTCGCCTTTAAGGGGAGCAGGGGAATGTTTTGCCCGCGAGGCGGACAAAGACTGAGGATTATTCAGTATGGATGTTTCGCGCGGGCGGCGGCCTGACGCGCATATCGGCGGACGACGACAATAATGGATGCGAGCAGCGAAGCAGTAAAGGCGGCCGAGGAGGCCATCGACGCGTTTCTGGACCAGCTATGGTTGAGCGACGGCCTGTCCAAGAACACCCTGGCCGCGTATCGGCGCGATCTGGGCAAGCTGGCAGCGAGACTGGGAGACGAGGGCGTTAGCCTGACGGAGGCCGCTTCTGGGCACCTGGAGCAGGCGCTTTTGCTGGGCGTGGACCGAGAGAAGCCGGCGACCCGGGCGCGGATGGTGTCGGCGATGAAGCGCTTTTATCAATATCTGGCGCAGGCGGGTTTGCGCGACGACGACCCATGCGCGCGCTTGCGCGCGCCCAAACAGGGGCCGCGCTTGCCCAAATCCCTGTCCGAGCGGCATGTGGAAGCTTTGCTGGAAGCGCCGGACGTGGGCACGCCGCTGGGCCTGCGCGACCGCGCGATGCTGGAGCTGCTTTACGCCAGCGGCTTGCGCGTGTCGGAGCTGGTGGGCTTGACTCTGCAACAAGTGAATTTGCTGGACGGCCTGGTCAAGACCATGGGCAAGGGCAATAAGGAGAGACTGGTGCCCTTGGGCGAGCTGGCCCAGGAGTGGCTGCAGCGTTATCTGGCCGAGGCGAGGCCGGTTTTGCTGGCGGGCGCGGTCTGCGACACGGTGTTCGTGACCCAGCGCAAGGCGGGCATGACGCGACAGATGGCCTGGCATCTGATCTCGCAGTACGCCAAGCGCCAGGGCTTGCCGGCGGTGAGCCCGCACGTGTTGCGTCATGCCTTCGCCACTCATCTGGTCAACCACGGCGCGGATTTGCGCGTGGTGCAGCTGCTGCTGGGGCATTCTGACATTTCCACCACGCAGATCTATACCCATGTGGCGCGCGAGCGCTTGAAACAGCTGCACGCCAAACATCATCCTCGCGGTTGAGATGAAAAGAAAAACGCCCGCGTCAGCGGGCGTTGCGTATTGCCGTATCAAGATCAGGCCGGTTCGGGCGCTAAGGCCTGGTGGTCGAACTGCAGCTCCACCTTGTCGTCCACCACGGTGACGGTGACTTCGCCGCCGGTGACCAGACGGCCGAACAGCAACTCGTCGGCCAGCGCCTTGCGCAGCGTGTCCTGGATTAGACGCGCCATCGGGCGGGCGCCCATCAGCGGGTCGAAGCCGTTCTTCGCCAGGTAGCGCCGCAGCTCGTCGGTGAAGTGGATGTCCACCCGCTTCTCCGCCAACTGCTGCTCCAGCTGCATCAGGAACTTGTCCACCACTTGCAGGATGATCTGCTCGTCCAGCATCTTGAACGGGATGATGGCGTCCAGGCGGTTGCGGAATTCCGGACTGAACTGTTTCTTGATGTCGCCCATCTCGTCGCCGGCCGCCTTGGTCTGGGTGAAGCCCAGCGTCGGCTTGGACAGGGACTCCGCGCCCGCGTTGGTGGTCATGATGATCACCACGTTGCGGAAGTCCGCCTTGCGGCCGTTGTTGTCGGTCAGGGTGCCGTGGTCCATCACCTGCAACAGCACGTTGTAGATGTCCGGATGCGCTTTTTCGATCTCATCTAGCAAGACCACCGCGTACGGATGCTTGTTGACCGCCTCGGTCAGCTGGCCGCCCTGTTCGAAGCCGACATAGCCCGGAGGCGCGCCGATCAGCCGAGACACCGCATGGCGCTCCATGTACTCGGACATGTCGAAGCGGATCAGCTCCACGCCCAGGATATAGGCCAGCTGCCGCGCCACTTCGGTCTTGCCGACACCGGTGGGACCGGAGAACAGGAAGGAACCGATCGGCTTTTGCGGATTGCCCAGGCCGGAACGCGTCATCTTGATGGCGCTGGCCAGCCCTTCGATGGCTTTTTCCTGACCGAAGACCACGTTTTTCAGATCGCGCTCCAGGTTCTTCAGCACGTTCTTGTCGTCGGACGACACGGTCTTGGGCGGAATGCGCGCGATCTTGGCGACGATGTCCTCGATCTCGGTCTTGTTGATGACCTTCTTCTGCTTGGACTTGGGCAGAATCTTCTGCGCGGCGCCGGCCTCGTCGATCACGTCGATGGCCTTGTCCGGCAGATGGCGGTCGTTGATGAAGCGCGCCGACAGCTCCGCCGCGGTGGACAGCGCGGACTGGGTGTACTTGACGCCGTGGTGGGCCTCGAAGCGGGATTTCAGCCCCTTGAGGATTTCCACGGTCTGCTCCACCGTCGGCTCGTTGACGTCGATCTTCTGGAAACGACGCGACAGCGCGTTGTCCTTCTCGAAGATGCTGCGGTATTCGTTGTAGGTGGTCGCCCCGATACAGCGCAGGCTGCCGTTGGACAAGGCCGGCTTCAGCAGGTTGGACGCGTCCAGCGTGCCGCCCGAGGCCGCCCCGGCGCCGATCAGCGTGTGAATCTCGTCGATGAACAGAATGGCGTTGCTGTCCTCGGTCAATTGCTTGATCACCGCCTTCAGCCGCTGTTCGAAATCGCCGCGGTATTTGGTGCCGGCCAGCAGCGCCCCCATGTCCAGCGCGTAGACGGTGGACTTGCCCAGAATCTCCGGCACTTCGCCGTTGACGATGCGGCGCGCCAGGCCTTCGGCGATGGCTGTCTTGCCCACGCCGGCCTCGCCCACCAGCAAGGGGTTGTTCTTGCGGCGACGGCACAGAATCTGCACGGTGCGCTCCAGCTCGGACTCGCGGCCGATCAGCGGATCTATCCTGCCGTCGCGCGCCTGCTGGTTGAGGTTCAGCGTGTAGTTTTCCAGCGCGCCGCCCGGACCGGTGGCCTGCTCCTCGCTCTCCGCTTCGCCGCTGCTGTCGCGCGGCTCCTGCGGCTGCTGCTGCGAGCGCTGCTTGGTGATTCCGTGAGAAATGAAATTCACCACGTCCAGCCGCGAAATGCCTTGCTGGTGCAGATAGTACACCGCGTGGGAGTCCTTCTCGCCGAAGATGGCCACCAGGATGTTAGCCCCGGTCACCTCTTTTTTGCCGGAAGACTGCACGTGCAGGATCGCGCGCTGTATCACGCGCTGGAAGCCGAGAGTGGGTTGAGTTTCCACCTCCGCCTCCCCGGGCACGGTGGGGGTGTGCTCATCGATGAAATCGCCCAGCTGTTTTTTCAGCTGGTCGATGTTGGCTCCACATGCGCGCAGTACTTCGGCGGCCGACGGGTTGTCGGTCATCGCGAGTAACAGATGCTCCACGCTGATGAACTCGTGGCGCTTGCGCCTTGCGTCCATGAACGCCATGTGCAGGCTTACTTCAAGCTCCTGGGCAATCATCAGTTTTCCTCCATAACGCACTGGAGCGGATGCTGGTGCGCTTTCGCATATTGCAACACCTGCTCGACCTTTGTTGCAGCCACGTCTTTGGTATAAACGCCACACACGCCGTGACCTTGCGTGTGGACTTGCAGCATGATGTGAGTGGCCTTTTCGCGGTTCATGTAGAAGAACTGCTGGAGGACCTGGATCACAAAATCCATCGGGGTAAAATCATCGTTCAATAACAAGACCTTATACATCGGGGGTGGGTTTTCCCTAACCCGGGACGCCTCTTGTATGGCATCGTCCTTGAACTGCGTAGACATGTCGGCTTTCGTGGAATCTGCGTCTTACTTCAATTTGGGTTCCCCGAGAGTTTTTTTCAAGGGGACTGGCACTTTTCCTCTACGACTTGACGATGAGCGGCGGGTTGCGTAGAAATGCAGCTGGTGCTTGGCTTAACTGTTTGGCATTTTTTTGCGCTAGGCAAGCCAGACAACTCTTATTAAGCTCTAAGTTGGTCGGCTTCACCAGCCTTTTTTTGCAAGGAAGTAAGAATGGCATTAGGTACCGTTAAGTGGTTCAATGACGCTAAAGGCTTTGGCTTCATTACTCCGGATGAAGGCGGCGAGGATTTGTTCGCTCACTTCTCGGCCATCAACATGCAAGGCTTCAAAACCCTGAAAGAAGGGCAACGTGTAAGCTTTGAAGTGGTGTCCGGTCCGAAGGGCAAGCAAGCGTCCAATATTCAGAACGCGTAACACCGGTTTTACTGTCTGTTTGTCGCAAGGCAAACAGCCCAGCTGATTGATGAAAAGCCCGCCATCCGGCGGGCTTTTGTTGTTGTCAGGCCGCTTGTTTGAGCGTCCGCGGCGCGGCGGGGCCAAACTGGCGCGCCAGCGCGATGAAGGTGAGCGCGCCCGCGGCGGCCAGCAGCAGCCAGGGCAGGCCGGCTTGATGCCGGCTTTGGGCAAAGTCGTAGAGCCAGCCGCCGGCGAGAAAGCCGCCGCCGCCGCCCAGGGCCAGGCCCAGCCGGCTGGCGCCCATATAGCTGGCTCTGGCTTCCGGACGGGCCAGGCTGGCCACCAGGGTTTCCCGCGCCGGTTCGGTGATGAGGGTGCCGAGAAAGAAGGCGGCCAGGATGAGGAAGGCGGTCAGCGGCTGCCGCGCCACGGCCATGCAGGCGAGGCTGAGGCTCATCAACGCGATGCCGGCCAGTACCCGGGTTTCCAGGCGGAAATGGCGTTCGCCCAGCCGCGCCAAAGGATAGAGCAGGCTCAGCGACAAGGCGGTTTCCAGGCCGTACATCCAGCCCACGGCCTGGGCGGTGCCGGTCAATTGCTTGATGGCGATGGGCAGCAACAGCATGATCTGCACGCTGAGCAGGTAATAACCGCTGAGCGTGAGCACCAGCTTCAGGAAACGATGATCGTTCAGCACGATGCGGATGGAGGCCAGCGCGGGTGCCCGCCGGGCGGCGACGCGGTAGTTCGGCAGCAGGCAGGCGTTTGCCGCCGCCGCCGCCAAAAATGCGACGGCGCCGCCCAGGCATACCCAGCGGAAGTCGAATTGCAGCAGCCAGGAGCCGAACAAGGCGCCGCCCACCGCGCCGGCGCTGTCCTGCATCATCAGCAGCGAATAGAAGCGGTTGCGTTCGCGCGGCCGCGTCAATTTGGCCACCAGCGCGGAGCGCGGCGGATCGAACAGCGTGCCGCCCAGGCCGGAGAGCAGGCAGGACAGCCAGAGCTGCCACGGCGCGTTCGCCAGCGCCATGGCGGCAAAGCCGGCGGCTCGCAGCAGCATGCCGGCCACGATCAGCGGTTTGGCGCCGAAACGGTCGGCCAGGGAGCCGCCGAACAAGCCCAGTCCTTGCTGGGTGAACTGGCGCAAACCCAACCCAAAGCCCACCGCGGCCGCGGTCCAGCCCAGTTGATCGACGAAATGCAGGCTGATCAGCGGAAAGACCATGAAGAAACCAAATACCACGATCAAGTTGTCCAGCAGGATGAAGCCTTTGCCCAAGGTCCGGGCCCGCTTTAGCAGCGCCATGAAATCTCCTTATTTTCATGTCATTCTATGAAGGCTCCTGATATTCTGAAACTGACTAATCCGTAATAGTTAATATTGGATTTTCTTATGTCTATCGCGCTCTCCGATTTGCGCCTATTGCTGGATATCGCCGAGCTGGGCAGCTTCAGCCAGGCCGCCGCCAAGCGCGGCTGGTCGCAGCCCCAGGTCAGTCAGCGGGTGCAATTGCTGGAGCAGGAGCTGGGGACTTGCCTGTTTCATCGCCACCGTCGTGGCGCGGAACCCACAGCGGCCTGCCTGGCCTTTTTGCCATCGGCGCAGCAGGCGGTGTCGGCCTTGGAGCAGGGGAGGGAGATCCTGCAGGGCACGCCGGCCTTGCCCTGCCTGCGGCTGTCTTGCCTGCCGTCGCTGACTTCGGCGGTTTTCGGCCCTTTATTGCTGGACCTGGCCGAGGCGCCGCTGGAAATCCGCTGCGACACCGATCACTCGCCGCTGATCATGCAGAACCTGTTGTCCGGCCTGGTGCAGGTCGGCTTTGTGTTGCGGTGTCCGGCGATGGCGGGCATTCAGATGGAAACGCTGTGGCGCTCTCCCATCGTGGCGGTGGCGGCGGCCGGGCATCCCTTGGCGGAGCGGGAGCAGCCGCTGAGTCTGGAGGAGGTGGCGGCCTACCGGATCGCGCCCCAATACTGGGGCGTGGAGTGCGATGAGTTGATACGCCGGCTGCGGCTGGCGCGCACCGTGGCCCAGCCCATCCATGCGATCCAGCCGGCGTCGGCGGCCAGGGAGTTGGCCTTGCGTCACGGTTTTCTGTGTTTCATGCCGGAGCTGTCGATTCAGTCCGATCTGGCCGACGGGGTTTTGCGACGGCTGAGCATTGCCGACCTGCCGGCCTGGCAGTGGGAGGTCACCATGGCCTGGCGCGCCGGCAAGCGCAGGGATGCGGGGAAGGAGCTGGTGCTGGACGCCGCCCGGGCTTTGGCCGGGCGGTGGGCCTCAATGGCGTCCGGCTAGCGATTCGGCGGCGCTTTGCGCCAGTTGGCTGTATTGCTGACCGAATTCGGCCACCATCTGGCGCAATCTGGCGGTGTCGCGGGCGATGATGGTCTTGAGCAGGTTTTCCAGGAAGAGTTGGGTCTGGTCCATCTGGCTCTTGCCGGCGCGCAGAATGGCGAACAGGCAGCGCTGAGTCAGCGGCAGTAAGTCCTTCAGCGTGTGTTCCAGATAGCGGTTGCCGGCGTAGCGGTACAGGGTGTCGAGAAAATCGACGCCGTGGTCGTAAAAGCCGTGCAAATCGTCTTTGCGGTTGCATTCGGCCAACTGGGTGGTGACTTCGAAGAAGTGGGCCAGGTCGTCGTTTTGCCAGGAAGTGGCGAGGTTACAGACCGCTTGATCCAGCAGCAGGAACCACAGTTCGAAGAAATGGCGCACATCTTGGCCGGTGATGCTGGACACCACCGCGCCGCGACGCGGGAAAATCTCCACCAGATGGCGGCGTTGCAAAATCAATAAAGCTTCGCGTACGGACCCGCGGCTGACTTCCAGTTCCGACGCAATGCGCAATTCCTGGATGCGCTCTCCGGCTTGCATCGTGCCTTGTATGATTTGTTTGCCCAGGTATTGGGCAATTTGTTCGGTCAGTGAGTCGTTCGCTTTGAACGTCATCTTGCTCTCCGGAATAGAATATTATTATTTTCCTATGTTTGATATGCGCCGGCAATCAAACTGCAACGTTTGTCTGGCAGTAGTTTGTCCGACAGATTGTTGTTATCAAAACATTATCAGCGGTTTTGGCGTCGACTGTTGTCAACTTGCCGCACTAGACAAGCGTTGCGAAGGTTTTACTTGCGCATTCATCATATCAATCATACGATTAAAACGCTTGTTTGAAATGGCTGACACGAGAGGGGCTATCAAAATAGGCGAGAGGCGACGGAGAGGCATTTCCGCCGTCTTGCGGACCCGGCCGGCGGCCGGCCCGAGCGGGAACAGTAGCCTCGCAGGCGACGAGCGGCGCAAGCCGAACGCCGCCGTAAGCGGGCCGTCCCGTGAGGGCGTCGAAGCCGGCGCGGCGTTTGCGAACTTTAGCGGGTTGTGTCCGGTGTGGAACCGGGAGTGTGATTCAGGCCTTCGCCCATGGCGAAGGCCTTTTTTCTTGCCGCTTATTCGGGACGACGGCAGGCCATCAGATAATTGACGGCGGTGTCGTCGCCCAGCGCGTAGATGCGCGTCAGCGGGTTGTAACTCATGCCGCGGACGACATCCAGCTCCAGACCGGCGTTGCGGGCCATGCGCGACAATTCCGAAGGCTTGAGGAAGCGCGCGTATTCATGGGTGCCGCGCGGCAGCATGTTCAGCACGTATTCGGCGCCGATCACCGCCAGCAGATAGGACTTGGCGTTGCGGTTGAGCGTGGAGAAAAACACCCAGCCGCCGGGTTTGACCAGGCTGGCGCAGCTGCGCACCACGCTTTGCGGGTCCGGCACGTGTTCCAGCATTTCCATGCAGGTGACCACGTCGAAGCTGGCCGGCGCTTCCTCCGCCAGTTCTTCCACCGCCACGCAGCGGTAATCCACCGCCACGCCGGACTCCAGGCTGTGCAGCTGAGCCACTTTCAGCGATTTCTTGGCCAGGTCGATGCCGGTGACGCCGGCGCCGCGCGCGGCCATGCTTTCCGCCAGGATGCCGCCGCCGCAGCCCACGTCCAGCACTTGCTTGCCGGCGATGGCCGCGCGCGCGTCGATGAAGTCCAGGCGCAGCGGATTGATTTCATGCAGCGGCTTGAACTCGCCGCTCATGTCCCACCACTTGTGCGCCAGCTGGCTGAATTTGTCGATTTCGGTTTCGTCTACATTAATCATGATTATTTCGCCAGAATGCGATGACGCCAATCTTCCGCGCGCGCCTTGAGCGCGGCTTCGTCCAGAGTTTTGAGTTGGCGTTGTTCCAATAGGGCCTGACCTTTGACCCAGACATGGCTGACTTGTTCGCGGCCGGCCGCGTAGACCACGTGGGAGATCGGGTCGAAGGCCGGCGCGGTTTCGATGGCGGACAGATCGATGGCGATCAGGTCGGCCTGCTTGCCGGTCTTGATCGAGCCGACTTTGTCGGCGATGCCCAGCGCGCGCGCGCCGTTGAGCGTAGCCATGCGGATGGCGGCGGCGGCGGGCACCGAGGTGGGGTCCAGCGTGCCCACTTTGGCCAGCAGCGCCGCCAGCCGGGTTTCCGCCAGCATGTCCAGTTTGTTGTTGGAGGCGGCGCCGTCGGTGCCTATGCCCACCGCGATGCCGGCCTGCAGCATCTTGGGAATGGGGGCGATGCCGGAAGCCAGCTTCATATTGGACGAGGGATTGTGCGCCACCGACACGCCGTGCTTGGCCGCCAGTTCGATTTCCTCGTCGTTCAGATGCACCATGTGGGCGGCGATCAGGCGCGGCGACAGCAGGCCCAGCTGTTGCAGGCGGGCCAGCGGGCGCTGGTGCCGCTCCTTGACGCTGTTGCTGACCTCGTCCGCGGTTTCGTGGATATGGCAGTGGATCAGCATGTCTTCCTGTTCCGCCAGCGTCACAACCTTGGCGAAGGTGTCGTCCGACACCGTGTAGGGCGCGTGCGGCGCCAGGGTGAAGGTGATCAGCTCTTCGCCCAGGAACTGGCGGCGCTCGGCCAGGGACTTGCTGATGTAGTCGTCGGCGTTGCTGGCGTAATTGGTGGGGAACTCCAGGATGGAACAGCCGACAAAAGTGCGCATGCCGGAGGCCAGGCCGGCGCGGGCCATCGCGCCGTGATAGAAATACATGTCGTTGATGGTGGTGGTGCCGCCGCGGATCATCTCCCCCATCGCCAGCAGCGCGCCGTCGAACACGAAATCGTCGCGCACGTGTTTGCCCTCGGCCGGCCAGATATGATTGGTCAGCCAGTCCATCAGCGCCTTGTCGTCGGCGAGGCCGCGCAAGAGCGTCATCGCGGAGTGGCCGTGCAGATTGATCAGGCCCGGCATCAGCACGTGGTTGGGCAATTCCACGCGTTGATCCGCTTCCAGCGCGCCGGCTTGGTCGGCTGGAATAATCGCGGCAATCCTGCCATCCTTCAGAGCAATGGCGTGGTTTTCCAGGATTTCGCCGTCTTCCTCGACGGTAATGATCCAGCGGGCGGTGATAATTTTGTCATAACGGGACTGGGACATGGGGCAATCCTGGCGCGATTTTGAAGTGACGTGGATTGTAGGCCGAGGCCAAATGCAAGGCAATGACGGAGCGCGGGAAGCGGCGGCGAAGCAGGCCGGCGCAAGGCTTGCCGGATCCGGGCTTGACAAGGCGATGACTAGTGAATATTCCAGCATTTTGCCGCGATTATCCGGTGTATACTTTTGAAAATATGAACAACTGACGCATGGGCTCAATTGCCTGCGGCTAATGGCGAGCGATAATAAACGCAAACATGGCACACCACGCTGACGATAAATCCACAGCCAGTACCGGCCTTTCCCTCAGGGCTGTCTTTCTCATCGCCGTGGTGCTGGGCTTGCTGATTCCCGCGTCCATCATCAGTTATCTGAGTTTCAATATTCAACGGGACGCGTTGACCGCCCAGTTGGAAACCGATCAAAAACGCCTGCTGGACATCGTCGCTCTGGGCATGCAGGAGCCCTTGTGGAACCTGAGCCGCCAGGCCGGCAACCCGTTGATCGCTTCGGTGATGGAAGACGCGAGGGTGGTTTCCATCCGCGTCACCGACACCCAGTCCAATCAGATCTTTCTGTCTTCGGTGCGCGCGGAGCGCCGCATCGGCAGCGTCTCCTTCGTGGAAAAACCGGTGATCTACCGCGGCGAGGAAATCGGCCAGGTGACGCTGGAATTCGACAATGAACACCTCGCCATCGCGCTCAACAACCAGATCAAGAATATTCTGATGATTCTGGCGGCGCAGCTGGTGTTGTCCATTCTGCTGATCATGAGCATTCTGCACTCGCGTTTCCTCAGCCCGATGAAGGCCCTGACCGAACAGGCGCGCTTGCTGGCCGAACTCAAGCTGGACCGGCCGTTCGAATGGCAGCGCCGCGACGAGATCGGCCACCTGGGCAAACACTTGGAATGGACCCGCGCGGAACTCAAGCGCTTGCTGGACGAGTTGCGCGCCAAGACGCTGGCGCTGGAGGCGGACATTTCCCGCCGCCGCGAGGTGGAGGACGCGCTGCGCCGCTCCGAGAACAAATACCGCGAACTGTTCTGGTCCAACCTCGACGGCATTGTGATCAGCTCGCTGGATGGCCAGGTGATAGACGCCAACCCCGCCTTCCTCAACCTGATGTGCTACAGCCTGGATCAGCTCAAGCTACAGAATTTCTGGACGCTGGTGGGGCCGGAGAGCGAGGCGCTGGAGCGCTTCAATCTGGACAACAAGGTATTGCGCTTCGGCTACTGCGACGAGTTCGAGGCCACCTATATCAACCGTTTCGGCAATCCGGTGCCGGTCAGCGTCAAGACCGTGGCGATGCGCGACGCCTTCGGACGCATCAACGCGGTATGGCGCATGGTGCGCGACATCTCCGAGAAACGCGCGGCGGAGGAGAGGGTGCAACTGGCCGCCAAGGTGTTCGAGAACACCGTGGAAGGCATCATGATCACCGACGCGGACAAACGCATCCGCAGCGTCAACCGCGCTTTCACCGAGATCACCGGCTACACCCAGCACGAGGTGCTGGGCCAGAAGACCAGCGTGCTGTCCTCCGGCCGCCACGACCAGCCCTTCTACGAACAGATGTGGCAGTCCATCGCCGACCACGGCTCCTGGCAGGGCGAGTTGTGGAACCGCCGCAAGAACGGCGAGGTGTTCCCGGAATGGCTGGCGATCAACGCGGTGCGCAACAGCCTGGGCGAAATTACCCATTACGTGGCCATCTTCAGCGATCTGACCGAACGCAAGGCGGCCGACGAGCGCATCCAGTTCCTCGCCCATTTCGACGTGCTGACCAGCTTGCCCAACCGCGTGCACATGCAGGACCGGGTGGAGCTGGCTATCCACAACGCCGGCCGCGACAACGAGCGGCTGGCCTTGTTGCTGCTGGACCTGGACCGCTTCAAGACTGTCAACGAATCGCTGGGCCACACCGCCGGCGACACCCTGCTGCAGGTGGCGGCGGACCGGATCAAGGGGGTGCTGGGGCCGGGAGAGATGCTGGCGCGCCAGGGCGGCGACGAATTCATCGTGCTGCTGCCGGTGATTTCCGATCCGGGCGAGGCGGCGATGGCGGCGGAGCGCATCCGCGACGCCTTCACCGCGTCGATAGAGTTGCACAATCATGTGATCACCATTACGCCGTCCATCGGCATCAGCGTCTACCCGGACGACGGCCGCGACTACGAGACCCTGGTGCGCAACGCCGACGCGGCGATGTATCACGCCAAATCCTCGGGCCGCAACAGCTACAAGTTCTACACCGCCGACCTCAACGCCCGCGCCCGCGAAATCCTGGCGATTGAAAGCCAGCTGCGTTTCGCGCTGGAGCGCGAGGAGTTCGTGCTGCATTATCAGCCGCAAGTGGAAATGGCCAGCGGCCGCATCATAGGCGCCGAGGCGCTGATCCGCTGGAACCATCCGTCGCTGGGCGTGCTGGGGCCGGTGCGTTTCATCGAGGTGGCGGAGGAGCGCGGCTTCATCGTGCAGATCGGCAACTGGGTGATAGGTGAGGCCACGCGCCAGCTGGCCGCCTGGCGCAGCCAGGGGCTGCCGGAACTGACCCTGGCCATCAATCTGTCCGCCTTGCAGTTCCGCCAGTCCGATCTGGCGGATCAGATCACCTCGGCGCTGGCCACCAACGGCCTGCCCGGTCACGCGCTGGACATCGAGGTGACCGAGAGCGTGGTGATGGAAGACGCGATGGCCACCATACAGGCCATCGACAATATGAAGAATATGGGGCTGAAGCTGTCCATCGACGACTTCGGCACCGGCTATTCCAGCCTGTCCTATCTGAAGCGCTTCAAGGCGGACAAGCTGAAGATCGACCGTTCCTTCGTGCGCGACATCCCGCACGACGCCGACGACACCGCCATTGCCCGCGCCATCATCAATATGGCCAAGAACCTGAATATGAAGGTGGTGGCGGAAGGGGTGGAAACGATAGAGCAATGGCACTTCCTGCAACGCGAAGGCTGCGAATACGTGCAAGGCTACTTGATCGCCCGGCCGCTGCCGGCGGACGAGTTCGTCAAACTGCTGGCCCAGGATTGCCTGTTGCCGCAGGAGTGAGCTGACCCAAGGGCAGGGACGGGAGCGCGCGGATGACTTTCAAGATTGGCGACGAGGCGGTGGATGTCGGCAAGGAAGTGCTGTCGCGCAGCCTGGACTTCGTGCCCATTCCCATCCTGATTTCAGAGTCCGACGCCAAGCTGGATCAGCCCGGCCGGCGCGTGCATCGCTATCTGAACCGCGCTTTCCTGCAGCAGATAGGCTACACGCTGGAGCAGATGCCGGACATGGAGGCCTGGTTCCGTCTGGCTTATCCCGATCCGGCCTACCGCTTGGAGGTGGAGCAAAGCTGGCTGCAGGCGGTGAAGGACAGCCTGGCGCTGGGCCGCAACCTGGCGGAGATGACGGTGAGGGTGTGCTGCGCGGACGGCCGCCTGCGCTGGTTCATCGTCACCGCGCAACTGCATGCCGATCTGCTGCCCAACTGGCACATCGTCACCTTCCGCGACGTGGACGACCTCAAGTGCGCGATGGACGAGAACGTCAGGTTGTCGCGCACGGATTTTCTCACCGGTTTGATCAACCGCCGCGAGGCGGTGCGTCAGATGGAGGCCGCCTGGCTGCAATGGCTGCAGACGCGCCGGCCGTTCGCGGTCTTGTTGTGCGATATCGACCATTTCAAACTGGTGAACGACCATTTCGGCCATGACGGCGGCGACTATGTGCTGGTGGAAGCGGCGCGCTTGCTGAGCGAGGCGTTTCCGGACTTGCTCTGTTCGCGCTGGGGCGGGGAAGAGTTTCTGCTGCTGGCCCCGGACGCCGATCAGGCCAAGGCCGCGGCCTTGGCGGAACAGGCCCGGCAGCGGCTCGCCGCCGCCAATTTGCAATGGCAGCAGCATCCGGTGCCCTTGACCCTGAGCATAGGCCATGTCTGCGCGCAGCCGGGCCTGGAAGTGGAGGTCTTGCTGCAGCGCGCGGACGCCGCCTTGTACCAGGCCAAGGCGGCGGGGCGCAATTGCTGTCGGGCGGGGTGAGGCCGGGGGGCCGTCAACGGGCGGTCATCGCCTGTCTCAGGTAGTCGATGAACGCCCGCAGTTTCGCCGGCTGATGCAGGTGGTGCGGGTAATACAGGTAGAAGGCCTCCGCCGGCGGCATCCATTCTTCCAATACGGCGATCAGGCCGCCGTCCGCCAGATGGGGTTCGGCCATCGCCTGCGGCAGATAGGCGAGGCCGAGTCCGCCCAGCGCGACGTGCAGCGCCGCGGCGGTGTCGTTGGCGGTTAGCGGCCCTTGCACCGCGACTTCGAACGGCCGGCCGGCGTCGACGAATTGCCAGCGGTAGATCTGGCCGCTGCTGGCGAAGCGATAGCGCAGGCAATCATGTTGTCGCAACATGGCCGGATGCGCGGGTACGCCGCGCGTTTGCAAATAAGCCGGGCTGGCCGCCACGCAAAAGCGGAGCGGGGCGCTGACCGCCACCGCCTGCATATCCTGTTGCAGGCTCTCGCCGAAGCGCAGGCCGGCGTCCAGACCGCGCTCCACGATATCCACCAATTGATTGTTGACGTCCAGTTCCAGCTTTAGCTGCGGATGCGCGCGCATGAAGCCGGCCAACAAGGGATACAGCAGCAGGGCGGCGGCGGTATGCGGCAAGGTCAGCTTCAGGGTGCCGCTGAGCTGACCTTGCCATTGGCGAGTGTCTTCCAGCGCGCCGTCCAGCTGTTCCAGCAGCGGCCTTATCCGCGCCAGCAGCGCCTGGCCGGCTTCGGTCAGCCCAACCTTGCGGGTGGTGCGGTTCAGCAGGCGCACGCCCAGTTGCGCCTCCAATTGACGCAGCGTCTGGCTCAGCGCCGAGGGCGTGACCTCTTGCTGGGCGGCGGCGCGGGTGAAGCTGCCGTGCTGGGCGATGAGGCGGAAGGCTTGCAAGGCATGCAGGGAGTTTTGCGGCATTGTGAAGATTTTCTACGTAATGCATGTAGATTAAGCCGGTTTTTCCGATGAAGGCAAGTGCATATGCTTTAGGCATCTTAACCGACCACGAAGGATGGCTGGCATGAAACAACGTATCCTGGGCCGTAACGGCCCCTCCGTTTCCGCTTTGGGCTTGGGCTGCATGGGCATGAGCGCTTTCTACGGCGCGCATGACGACGCGGAATCGCTGCGCACGCTGAATCACGCGCTGGATCGCGGCGTCAATCTGCTGGACACCGCGGATATGTACGGACCTTACCGCAACGAGGAATTGCTGGCGCAGCTGCTGAAGTCGCGCCGTAGCGAGGTGGTGCTGGCCACCAAGTTCGGCATCGTGATGGACCCGGCCAATCCGGCCGCGCGCGGCGTCAACGGACGGCCGGAATACGTGCGCAGCAGTTGCGAAGGCAGTCTCAAGCGGCTGGGCGTCGACGTCATCGATCTTTACTATCTGCACCGCGTGGACCCGCAAGTGCCTATCGAAGAAACGGTGGGCGCGATGGCGGAGCTGGTGCGCGCCGGCAAAGTCCGTTACCTGGGCCTGTCCGAGGCCGCGCCCGACACCTTGCGCCGCGCGCACGCCGTCCATCCCATCCACGCGCTGCAAAGCGAATACTCGCTGTGGACGCGGGACCCGGAGCAGCAAACGCTGGCCTTGTGCCGGGAGCTGGGCGTCGGCTTCGTCGCCTACAGCCCGCTGGGGCGCGGTTTTTTGACCGGGGCGATCCGAAGCCCGGACGACTTCGACGCCGACGACTACCGGCGCGGCAATCCGCGCTTTCTCGGCGAGAATTTCCGCCGCAATCTGGCGCTGGTGGACCGGGTGAAGGCCTTAGCCGAAGCCAAGGGCTGCACGCCGGCGCAATTGGCGCTGGCCTGGGTGCTGGCGCACGGCGATCACATCGTCGCCATTCCCGGCGCGCGCCGCATCCGCAATCTGGACGACAATCTGGGCGCGCTGACGCTGGCACTGAGTCCGGCGGAGCGGGCGGAAATCGACGCGGTCTTTCCGCCGGAGGCCGTCAGCGGCCTGCGTTACGCGTCCGAGGTGATGGCGACGGTGCAGCGCTGAGTGCGGTTTTAGCGGTCTCGCCGCCAGTCGCGGCGGTCGCGCTCATGGCCGCGGCCATGGTCGTGATCGTCGTCGCCATGCCAGCCGTGGCGTTCGTGTTCGCGCCTGTACTCATGGCCGCGTTGAACCTGCTGATAACGCGGCACATAGACTTGGCGGTACCACTCGTCGCGAACGAAGTAGACCGGGCGGCCGCAGGCGCCGTAGCGGCCGCAGTAGCGACGCCAATCCTTCATGTGGCCGGGCGGCACCCGCAGATACATCGGCGCCACCGCCACCGGGGCGGGCTGGATGACCACCGGTTGCGGATAGATCAGCTGCGGCGTCGGGAAACCGCCCAGGCTGAGTTGTCCGTAGAAACCGGGCTGGCCGATGGTGATGGAGACGCCGGCCTGGGCCGGCATGGCGCAGAGCCATGCCGAGGCGCTCAGCGCGGCGAATGCGAATAGACGTTTCATGGCGAATGTCCTTTTAGTCGTACAAGCGAGTGTTGTACTGCCAATATCGTCCGGCACTATTGCGCATGCGCGAAGCTGAAGGACGGAATGATGTCTATTGTTGGCGGAAAGGAGGTTTAGCAAACAAAAGCAAAACTTCCCGGCCGCGATGGGCAGCCTGGCAAGGCGCCCTGCGTTGCCGCGAGTCTTGTCTTCTATAGGAAACGCTTTCATGCAAAAACTTCTGCAAGTCCACTTTGATTTTTCCGGTCCTTTCGGCGACGAGATGGCAAGCCGCTTGCAAGAGCTGGCGGCGTCCATCAATCAGGAGCCCGGCTTCCTCTGGAAAATATGGACGGAGAGCCCGGACCGGCAAGAGGCCGGCGGCATTTATCTGTTTGCCAGCGAAGAAACGGCGCAAGCTTATCTGCGCATGCACAGCACAAGACTGAAAGCCTTGGGGGTGACCGAGGTCAGCGGCAGGATTTTCGACGTGAACCTGGCGCTCAGCGAGCTCAATCATGCGGGCTTTGCGCGCGGGCCGGAGCCGCTTGGGGCCGAGTAGCCGGCAGCCCTGGTCAGCGGGACTCCGCGCCGACGGCTTTGTCCACGCGTGAAAAGCGCGATGCGGGGGGAGGGGGCGCGGGAAAAGAAAAAGCCGCTCGCCGGAAGGCGGGCGGCTGGGTCGAGCCGTAGGCTTGAAGCGCTTATTCCGGACGCATCTGCGGGAACAGAATGACGTCGCGGATGGACGGCGCGTCGGTCAGCAGCATCACCAGGCGGTCGATGCCGATGCCGCAGCCGCCGGTCGGCGGCAGGCCGTATTCCATCGCGCGGATGTAGTCGGCGTCGTAGTGCATCGCCTCGTCGTCGCCGGCGTCCTTCTGCGCCACCTGGGACAGGAAGCGCGCGGCCTGGTCTTCCGGATCGTTCAACTCGGAGTAGCCGTTGGCGTGCTCGCGGCCGACGATGAACAGCTCGAAGCGTTCGGTCAGGCCCGGCTTGCTGTCGGAACCGCGCGCCAGCGGGGACACTTCCACCGGGTAGTCGATGATGAAGGTCGGGTTCCACAGCAGGCTTTCGGCGCACTCTTCAAACAGCGCCAGTTGCAGGCTGCCCAGGCCCGGCGCCGGCGGCAGCTTGCCGCCCAGGCGCTTGATCTCGCCGGCCACCCAGGCCGCGTCGTCCAGTTGAGCATCTGTGTATTGCGGGTTGTAGTGCTTGATCGCGCCGACGATGGTGAAGCGGTCGAACGGTTTGCCCAGATCCACTTCCTTGCCCTGGTAGCTGACGGTGGTGGAGCCGCAGGATACCAGCGCGCATTCGCGGATGATGGCTTCGGTCATTTCCATCATGCGCTGGTAGTCGCTGTAAGCCTCGTAGAACTCGATCATGGTGAACTCGGGGTTGTGGCGCGTGCTCATCCCCTCGTTGCGGAAGTTGCGGTTGATCTCGAACACGCGCTCCAGACCGCCCACCACCAGGCGCTTCAGATACAGCTCAGGCGCGATGCGCAGGTATAAGGGCATGTCCAGCGCATTGTGGTGGGTGACGAAAGGCTTGGCCGCGGCGCCGCCCGGAATCGGGTGCATCATCGGGGTTTCCACTTCCAGATAGCCTTCGCCCACCATCACGTCGCGCACCTTCTGGATGATCTTGGAGCGCTTGATGAAGGTCTGGCGGCTGTCCTCGTTCATGATCAGGTCGGCGTAGCGCTGGCGGTACTTGGTTTCCTGATCGGTGATGCCGTGGAATTTCTCCGGCAGCGGACGGATGTTCTTGGACAGCAGGCGCACTTCGCTGGCCTGCACCGTCAGTTCGCCGGTCTTGGTCTTGAACAGCACGCCCTTGACGGCGACGATGTCGCCCAGATCCCAGTGCTTGAACTCGGCGTGCAGCTCTTCGCCCACGCCGTCATTGGAGATATAGGCCTGGATGCGACCGCTGCCGTCTTGCAGCGTGGCGAAGCTGGCCTTGCCCATCACACGTTTCAACATCATGCGGCCGGCGACGGCAACCTCGATCTTTTCGGCTTCCAGCGCTTCCTTTTCCTTGCCGGCGTGAGCGTCCTGCAGGACTTGCGCGAAGTGGCTGCGCTTGAAGTCGTTGGGGAAGGCGATGCGCTGTTCGCGGATGCTCTTCAGCTTTTGGCGGCGCTCCGCCATGATCTGGTTTTCGTCCTGGCTGGGCGATGCTTGCTCGTGTTCAGACATGTTCACTCCGTAATTCAATGCAATGGCTGTTGGCCGCCGCAGGGGCGGCGGCCGGGTTAAGCGGGTTTAGGTTCAGACGCCCTGTTTCAGGCTGGCCTCGATGAAGCCGTCCAGGTCGCCGTCCATCACGCCCTTGATATTGCCCACTTCGTAGCTGGTGCGCAGATCCTTGATGCGGGACTGGTCGAAGACGTAGGAGCGGATCTGGTGGCCCCAGCCCACATCGGTCTTGGTGTCTTCCAGCGCCTGCTTGGCCTCGTTGCGCTTTTTCAGTTCCAGTTCGTACAGCTTGGCGCGCAGCATCTGCATCGCTTCGTCGCGGTTGCGGTGCTGGGAGCGGTCGTTCTGGCACTGCACCACGATCCCGGTGGGATTGTGGGTGATGCGCACGGCGGAGTCGGTCTTGTTGATGTGCTGACCGCCGGCGCCGGAGGCGCGGTAGGTGTCGACGCGCAGATCGGCCGGATTGATGTCGATCACGAAGCTGTCGTCCACTTCCGGATAGACGAAGACCGAGGAGAAGGAGGTGTGGCGGCGCGCGTTGGAGTCGAACGGCGACACGCGCACCAGGCGGTGCACGCCCACTTCAGAGCGCAGCAGGCCGTAGGCGTATTCGCCGCTGATCTTCAGCGTGGCGCTGGTGATGCCGGCCACTTCGCCTTCGGATTCTTCCAGCACTTCCACGCTGAAACCCTTGCGTTCGGCGTAGCGGATATACATGCGCAGCAGCATGCCGGCCCAGTCCTGGGCCTCGGTGCCGCCGGCGCCGGCCTGGATGTCCAGGAAGCAGTTGTTCGGGTCCATCGGATCGTGGAACATCCGGCGGAATTCCAGCTGCGCGAGCTTGGCTTCGGCGGTGTCCAGATCGGCCTGCACGGCCAGGATGGTGTCGTCGTCGTTTTCGGCGCGGCCCATCTCGAACAATTCGGCGCTGTCGCCGACCATGGCGCTGATCTCGTCGATCACAAGCACCACGTCTTCCAGCTGTTTGCGCTCGCGGCCCAGTTCCTGGGCGCGCTTGGGATCATTCCAGATGTCCGGGTCTTCGGTCAGGCGGGAAACTTCTTCCAGACGGTCTTTTTTACCGTCGTAGTCAAAGATACCCCCGGATGTCGGCGCCACGGGTGGCCAGGTCGTCTATCTTGGCCGCGATTTGGTTCAGTACTTCGACTTCAATCATGCTCAACTCCAAATGGCAGTCTGTTAAATATAGGCAGTCGGGAAATCGGGTCTTGATCAAAGACAAAAAAGCGCACCGTAAGGTGCGCTTTTGCTGAAAAGACTTGGGATGGATCAGCCAAACAGGTGAGCGATGGCGGCGCGCTCTTCTTCCAGTTCGGCCAGGGTGAAGTTCATCCGCTCGCGGCTGAACTCGTCGATTTCCAGACCTTGCACAATCTTGTATTCGCCATTTTCGCATACAACCGGGAAGCCGTACATCACGCCTTCCGGGATGCCGTAGGAGCCGTCGGACGGAATGCCCATGGTCACCCATTTGCCTTGGCTGCCCAGCACCCAGTCGTGGACGTGGTCGATGGCGGCGTTGGCGGCGGAGGCGGCGGAAGACAGGCCGCGCGCTTCGATGATGGCGGCGCCGCGCTTGCCCACGGTGGGCAGGAATACGTCGCGGTTCCAGGCTTCGTCATTGATCATGGCCTTGACCGGCTGGCCGGCGATGCTGGCGAAGCGGTAGTCGGCGTACATGGTCGGCGAGTGGTTGCCCCATACCGCCAGCTTCTCGATGGCGGCCACCGGCTTGCCGGTCTTGGCGGCGATCTGGGACAGCGCGCGGTTGTGGTCAAGACGCAACATGGCGGTGAAGTTTTTCGGATTCAGGTCCGGAGCGGACTTCATCGCGATCCAGGCGTTGGTGTTGGCCGGGTTGCCCACTACCAGCACTTTCACGTCGCGGGCGGCGTGGTCGTTCAGCGCCTTGCCTTGAACGGTGAAGATGGCGCCGTTGGCTTCCAGCAGATCCTTGCGCTCCATGCCCTTGCTGCGCGGGCGGGCGCCCACCAGCAGCGCGACCTTGACGTCCTTGAAGGCCACGTTCGGGTCGTCGGTGGCGACCATGCCGGCCAACAGCGGGAAGGCGCAGTCTTCCAGTTCCATCATCACGCCCTTGAGGGCGGTTTGGGCTTGCGGCAGGTCCAGCAGTTGCAGGATGACCGGTTGATCCTTGCCGAGCATTTCGCCGCTGGCAATGCGGAACAGCAGACTATAGCCGATTTGGCCGGCTGCGCCGGTGACGGCGACGCGAACGGGAGCTTTCATTGGCGGACTCTCCTTTGATGTATCCGATAATGACGATATGCAGATGTTGCTCTGCAGCATTGAATGCTTTTGTGCGGCTGAGTGTAACACGGAGTATAGCCAAAGTGGGGGTGTAATCCTCATCAGAAAAGCTGATGGGTCCGGTAAAGTCTTGTATCTTATATAAGACTTGTATTTACGCTTGATTTGTTTGGTGATACAACAGAGAACATGACAGATCGACCGCTGCGTAGACAGCCGCTGTACAGCCAGATCAAGCAGCAATTGCTGCGCCGGATCGGCGATGGCGAATGGCAGGAGAACGATGCCTTGCCCAGCGAATGGGACTTGGCGGACGAGCTGGGCGCAAGTCAGGGCACGGTGCGCAAGGCCTTGGGCGAACTGGTGGCCGACGGCCTGCTGTATCGCGCGCAGGGCAGGGGCACTTTCGTGGCGCCGGCGCCCAGCGAGTGGGGTGAAGGCCTGCTGCTGACGCCGGGCCTGTTCAACGAGCAGCCGGACGATCTGGCGCGGGAGTTCCTCGGCATTTCGCGGGGCAACGCCAGCGACGACATGGCCGCGGCATTGCAATTGCGGCGCGCTGCGCCTTTATTGAGAGTTCGGCAGCTGTGGCGTTGGCACGGCATCCCGGTCGCGGTGGACGAGGCCTTCTTGCCGGCCGACGAGTTCGAGGGGCTGGACGCGCGATGGCTGCGCGGCTCGTCCGGGGTGTACCAGGCGCTGCAGCAGCGTTTCGGCATCCGTTTGAAAGTATTGTGCGAGCAGTTTCGCGCGTTGATGCTGCCGCGCGAGGAGAGTGCGCTGCTCGGCGTCACCGGCATGGTGGCCGAGGCGCCGGCCTTGAGTCTGATCCGGATTTCCGGCTCGATGGAGGGCGTGCCGCTGGAGTGGCGGCAGCGTTACTGTCTGACGCACAACTGGGCTTACACCGCCCGCCGGGCTTGACGCGGCGGGCTTTTGACGTGACGTGGACGGCTGGGCCGGCGGCGAAAAACGGGCCGCGGCCAGCCAGTTTTGCTAGAATCCCCGGGTCATATTGCACCGCGATATTCCTGGTGCGGCATGAGCGGTAATGACGGGCATCCAGCCATAACAACAACGGAGCCCTTCAGGCGGGCGGTCTCGTAGCGGACCGTCTGTTGTGTAACCTCTTGGTTCTAAAAACATCCAAGGAAGCCATATGCAGAAGCAACGACCAAAGCACCTGGATCTGGCCAAGATCAGATTGCCGATTCCCGGCATCGTCTCGATCTTGCACCGGATCAGCGGTGTTGCGCTGTTCTTTTCTCTCCCACTGTTGATTTACCTGTTGCACGGTTCGCTGAGTTCGGCCGAATCGTTCGAAACCTACCGCGCCGTGGTGGGCAACCCGCTGATGAAGCTGGTGTTGTTCGGCCTGTTGTGGGCGTATATGCACCACTTCTGTGCCGGTATCCGTTTCCTCTTCCTCGATATTCATAAAGGTCTCGAACTGCAGACCGCCCGCGCCACCGCCAAGACCGTCGTGGCCGTCAGCCTGGCGCTGACCGTGGTTCTGGGAGTTGCTCTATGGTAAATCGCAATGTCGTCGGCGCCGGCTATGGCCTGCGCGATTGGATCATGCAGCGCGTCACCGCGGTGATCATGTTGATCTACACCGTGGCTTTGGCTTTGTTCCTGTTGACCATGCCGTCCGGCTACGAAGGCTGGAAGGCGTTCTTCGGCCAGTTCTGGGTGCAGTTGCTGACCCAGGTGAGCCTGATCGCTCTGTTCCTGCACGTATGGGTGGGCATCCGCGATCTGTGGATGGACTATGTGAAGCCGGTGGGCGTTCGCCTGGCGCTGCACGTGTTCACCATCGTCTGGCTGGTTTCCTGTTTTATCTATTCCGTTAAAGTGGTCTGGGGGCTGTAATGGGTATTCCTGTTCGTCATTTCGACGCCGTTATCGTTGGGGCAGGCGGAGCAGGCATGCGCGCGGCCTTGCAATTGTCCGAGGCCGGCCTGAAGACAGCGGTGCTGTCCAAGGTATTCCCGACCCGCTCCCACACCGTGGCCGCCCAAGGCGGCGTGTCCGCTTCTCTCGGCAACTCCGAGGAAGATCATTGGCACTGGCATATGTACGACACCGTCAAGGGGTCGGACTGGCTGGGCGATCAGGACGCCATCGAATTCATGTGCCGCGAAGCGCCCAAGGTGGTGGTGGAGCTGGAGCACTTCGGCATGCCGTTCGACCGCAACGCCGACGGCTCCATCTACCAGCGCCCGTTCGGCGGCCATATGTCGAATTTCGGCGAAAAGCCGGTGCGCCGCGCCTGCGCCGCAGCCGACCGCACCGGCCACGCCATGCTGCACGCGCTATACCAGCGCAATGTGCGCGCCAATACCCATTTCTTCGTTGAATGGATGGCGCTGGACCTGATCCGCGACGCCGACGGCAATGTCCAGGGCGTGATCGCCATGGAAATGGAAACCTCGGAAATCGTCGTGTTCCAGGCCAAGGCCACCTTGTTCGCCACCGGCGGCGCCGGCCGCATCTTCTCCTCGTCCACCAACGCCTTCATCAATACCGGCGACGGCCTGGGCATGGCTTCCCGCGCGGGCATCCCGCTGGAAGACATGGAGTTCTGGCAGTTCCACCCGACCGGCGTGGCCGGCGCCGGTGTGTTGATCACCGAAGGCGTGCGCGGCGAAGGCGGCATTCTGCGCAATGCGCAGGGCGAACGCTTCATGGAGCGCTACGCGCCCAACGCCAAGGACCTGGCGTCCCGCGACGTGGTGTCGCGCGCGATGGTGACCGAGATCAACGAAGGCCGCGGCTGCGGTCCGAACAAGGATCACGTGCTGCTGGACATCACTCACCTGGATCCGGAAGTGATCATGTCCAAGCTGCCGGGCATCCGCGAGATTTCGATCAAGTTCGCCGGCGTGGACCCGATCAAGGCCCCGATTCCGGTGGTGCCGACTTGCCATTACCAGATGGGCGGCATTCCCACCAACTACCACGGCGAAGTGGTGGTGCAGGGCGAAAAAGTGCAGGGCTTCTACGCGGCCGGCGAATGCGCCTGCGCGTCGGTGCACGGCGCCAACCGCCTGGGCACCAACTCGCTGCTGGACTTGCTGGTGTTCGGCAAGAGCTCGGCCAACTCCATGATCGAGTTCATCAAGCAGCATCCGGAAGACCTGCCGGAACTGGCGCTGGCCGATGTCGAGCGCTCCGTCGCCCGCGTCGAGCGCCTGAATCAGCAGACCGGCGGCGTGCAAGTCAACGACGCGCGCGAAGCCATGCAGCGCACCATGCAGGCGCACTGCGGCGTGTTCCGCTTCAAGGACATGCTGGCCGAAGGCGTGGAGAAGATTCTGGAAGTGGAGAAGATGGTGCAGCGCACCGAGATCTCCGACAAGTCCAATGTCTTCAACACCGCCCGCATCGAGGCGCTGGAGCTGGAGAACCTGATCGAAGTGGCCAAGGCCACCATGATCTCGGCCAACGCCCGCACCGAGAGCCGCGGCGCCCATGTGCGCGACGACGCCAAGGACACCGAGGAAACCCCGAACGGCCGCGACGACAAGAACTGGCTGAAGCATACCTTGTGGTATCGCGAAGCCAACCGTCTGGATTACAAGCCGGTCAATCTGAAGCCGCTGTCGGTCGATACGATCGCGCTGAAGACCCGCTCCTACTAAGGGTTCCATCAAGATGACTACCGAAACCGTCAAATTCCGCATCTACCGCTACAATCCGGAAACCGATGCCAAGCCGTATATGCAGGACATCAGCGTGGAGATGGACTCCACCGAGCACAAGCTCTTGGACGCGCTGGTCAAGCTGAAGGTGAAGGACGACACGCTGAGCTTCCGCCGCTCCTGTCGCGAAGGCGTGTGCGGTTCCGACGCGATGAACATCAACGGTAAGAACGGCCTGGCCTGCCTGACCGACTTCCGCGACCTGAAACAGCCGATCGAGCTGCGTCCGCTGCCGGGTCTGCCGGTGATCCGCGATCTGATCGTGGACATGACCCAGTTCTTCAAGCAGTACCACTCGATCAAGCCTTATGTGATCAACGACACGCCGCCGCCGGAACGCGAGCGCAAGCAGTCGCCGGAAGACCGCAAGGAACTGGACGGCCTGTACGAGTGCATTCTGTGCGCGTGCTGCTCGACGTCCTGCCCGTCCTTCTGGTGGAACCCGGACAAGTTCGTCGGTCCGGCCGGCCTGTTGGCCGCCTATCGCTTTATCGCGGACACCCGCGACGAAGCGACCAAGGAGCGCCTGGACAACCTGGAAGACCCGTACCGCCTGTTCCGTTGCCACACCATCATGAACTGCGTGGACGTGTGTCCTAAGGGCCTGAATCCGACCAAGGCGATTGGCAAGATCAAGGACCTGATGGTCAAGCGTGCAGTATGACCGCCTACGATCCGATTGAACTCAAGCGGATCCGTTGGCGGTCCCGGCGGGGGCTGCTGGAGCTGGATCTGGTGCTGGAGAAATTCTTCGCCGGCCCCTTCGACCAGCTCGCCCCCGCCGAGATTGAGGCTTATCGGCGGTTGCTGGATTTGCCCGATACCGATTTTCTGGACGTCGTCAGCGGCAAGGCCGATCTGGACGACCCGGAAGAGATGGGCATCGTGGCGATTCTCCGTTCGCTCTGACGGCTGTGCATCACCCCAATTACAACGACCATAAACCGACTGGGAGTATTGCTGTGGAAACTGATCGCAAAGTAACGCTCACATACAACGAGGGTAAGGAAACTCTGGATTTGCCGGTCCAGAGCGGCACTTTGGGGCCGGATGTCGTCGACATCCGCACCTTCTCCAAAACCGGCATGTTCACGTTCGACCCGGGCTTCCTGGCCACCGCCAGCTGCGAGTCCGGCATCACCTTCATCGACGGCGATCTGGGCCAGCTCTACTATCGCGGCTACCCGATCGAGCAACTCGCCGAGAAGAGCGATTACCTGGAAGTCTGCTACCTGCTGCTGAACGGCGAGCTGCCGACCGCGGCGCAGCGCAAGGACTTCGAGCGCGGCATCATGCGCCACAATATGCTGCACGATCAGCTGATGAGCCTGTTCAAGGGCTTCCGTCGCGACGCGCACCCGATGGCGGTGATGGTGGGCGTGGTGGGCGCGCTGTCCGCCTTCTACCATGACTCGCTGGACATCTCCAATCCTGAGCATCGCCGCATTTCCGCGCATCGCCTGGTGGCCAAGCTGCCGACCATCGCCGCGCAAGCTTACCGCTACAACAAGGGCCTGCCGTTCTCCTACCCGAAAAACGGCCTGACCTACGCGGAAAACTTCCTGCACATGATGTTCTCCACCCCGTGCGAAGAGTACAAGGTGAACCCGGTGCTGGCGCGCGCGCTGGACCGCATCTTCACCCTGCACGCCGATCACGAGCAGAACGCCTCCACCTCCACTGTGCGTCTGGCGGGCTCCTCCGGCGCCAACCCCTTCGCGTGTATCGCCGCCGGCATCGCCTGCCTGTGGGGCCCGTCCCATGGCGGCGCCAACGAAGCCGTGCTGAAGATGCTGGATGAAATCGGCAGCGTGGAAAACGTGGCCGACTTCATGCAAGGCGTGAAGGACAAGCGCTACAAGCTGATGGGCTTCGGCCACCGCGTGTACAAGAACATGGACCCGCGCGCTTCCATCATGAAGCAGACCTGCGACGAAGTGCTGAACGAACTGGGCCTGCACAACGATCCCAAGTTCAAGCTGGCGATGGAACTGGAAAAGATCGCGCTGTCCGACCCGTACTTCATCGAGCGCAAGCTGTACCCGAACGTGGACTTCTACTCCGGCATCGTCTTGTCGGCCATCGGCATCCCGGTGTCGATGTTCACCCCGATCTTCGCGCTGGCCCGCACCGTGGGCTGGATCGCCCACTGGAGCGAAATGATCTCCGACCCGGCGATGAAGATCGGCCGTCCGCGTCAGTTGTACACCGGCGCCCCCCGCCGCGATTTCATTCCGGTGGAGAAGCGCAAGTAAGCAGGAACGAGGGTTGGCTGGAGCAGGGCTTCAGCCAGCCTTTTTTTCCGGCCCGACGGCGGGCCGGGGCAGGGTCAGAATGTTATGGGAAGCACAACAAAAAGTTTTTCCGATAGCGTTTTCCCCATGCAGCAACAGGGAGTTCGCGCCAGGGCGTAGCTGGCCGGATTCCGAACAGAAACGACAAAGGGTAGCCCCATGATGCAATCCATGTACAGCCATTCTTACCTGTTCGGTGGGAATGCACCGTTCATCGAGGAGCTGTACGAACAGTACCTCGCTGACGCCAACTCCGTTCCGAACGAGTGGCGCGACTATTTCGACAAGCTGGCGCAAGCGCCGGGCGCTGCCGAACGCGATGTGCCGCACATGCCGATCCAGGAATCCTTCATTCAGCTGGCCAAGAAGCCGGCCGCCGGCCAGCGCGCCAGCAGCGGGGCGGAATGGGACACCATGCAAAAGCAGGTGGGGGTGCTGAAACTGATTTCCGCCTACCGCGTGCTGGGCAGCCGCCAGGCCAATCTGGACCCGCTCAAGCGCATGGACCAGGAACTGGTGCGCGAACTGGACCCGGCTACCCACGGTTTGACCGGCGCCGACATGGCGGTGCAATTCAACGCCGGCTCGCTGGTGGGCCCGCAGAAGATGCCGCTGTCCGACATCCTGGCGCGCCTGAAGCAGACCTACTGCGGTAATATCGGCGTCGAGTACATGCACATCACCAAGTCGGATGAAAAGCATTGGGTGCAAAAGCGCTTCGAGGGCGACCTGTCCACGCCGCATTACGACGCGGCCAAGAAGCAGCGCATCCTGAAGCAGATCACCGCGTCCGAGACGCTGGAACGCTATCTGCACACCAAATACGTCGGCCAGAAGCGCTTCTCGCTGGAAGGCGGCGAGTCCGCCATTGCCGCGCTGGATCACCTGATCCAGAACGCCACCGGCCAGGGCGTGCAGGAACTGATCATCGGCATGGCCCACCGCGGCCGTCTGAACGTGCTGGTCAACACCCTGGGCAAGCTGCCGCGCGACCTGTTCGCCGAATTCGAAGGCAAGGCCGCCCAGCAAATGGCCTCCGGCGACGTGAAGTACCACATGGGCTTCTCCTCCGACATCCCGACCGCCGACGGCCCGATGCATGTGTCGCTGGCCTTCAACCCCTCGCACCTGGAAATCGTCAACCCGGTGGTGGAGGGCTCGGTGCGCGCGCGCCAGGAACGCCGCAAGGACGCGGAACGCAAGACCGCGGTGCCGGTATTGATCCACGGCGACTCCGCCTTTGGCGGCCTGGGCGTCAACCAGGGCACCTTCAATCTGTCGCAGACCCGCGGCTACGGCACCGGCGGCACGATACACATCGTGATCAACAACCAGGTGGGCTTCACCACCTCGGACACCCGCGACATCCGCTCGACGATGTATTGCACCGACGTGGCCAAAATGATCGAAGCGCCGATCTTCCACGTCAACGGCGATGATCCGGAAGCCGTCTGCTATGTGATGCAGGCCGCGCTGGACTACCGTATGACCTTCAAGAAGGACGTGGTCATCGATCTGGTGTGCTATCGCAAACTGGGCCATAACGAGGGCGACGACCCGTTCCTGACCCAGCCGATGATGTACAAGAAGATCGCCAAGCACCAAGGCGTGCGCGCGATGTACGCCGAACGTCTGGTGCAGGAAGGCGTGCTGAAGGCGGAAGAGGCCGACGCTCAGATCCAGGCCTACCGCGACGCGCTGGATAAGGGCGAGCACGTAGAGCAGACCGCGCTGACCAATTACAAGCGCGAACACGCGCTGGACTTCAGCCAGTACTTGGGCACCCACTGGGCGCATCCGACCGACACCTCCTTGCCGCAGGCCGACATCCAGCGCCTGACCGAGAAGTTCACCTCGCTGCCGGACGGCTTCAAGCTGCATCCGACGGTGCAGAAGGTGCTGGCCGCGCGCAAGGCGATGGCCGCCGGCGAGCAGAACGCGGACTGGGGCATGGCCGAGACCCTGGCCTACGCCAGCCTGGTGACCAACGGCTTCGGCGTGCGCCTGTCCGGCGAAGACTCCGGCCGCGGCACCTTCTCCCATCGTCATTCGGTCTTGCACGACCAAAACCGCGAGAGCTGGGACCAGGGCAGCTATGTGCCGCTGCGCAATATGTCCGACAACCAGGCCGATTTCCTGGTGATCGACTCCATCCTGAACGAAGAAGCGGTGCTGGCCTATGAATACGGCTATGCCTGTTCCGCTCCGGATCAGCTGGTGATCTGGGAAGCCCAGTTCGGCGACTTCGCCAACGGCGCCCAGGTGGCCATCGACCAGTTCATTTCCTCCGGCGAGACCAAGTGGGGCCGTCTGTGCGGCCTGACCACCATCCTGCCGCACGGCTACGACGGCCAGGGCCCGGAACACTCGTCCGCGCGCCTGGAGCGTTGGCTGCAACTGTGCGCCGAGCACAATATGCAGGTGGTGATGCCGTCCGAAGCCTCGCAGATGTTCCACATGCTGCGTCGCCAGGTGCTGCGCCCGTATCGCAAGCCGCTGGTCATCTTCCTGTCCAAGCGCCTGCTGCGCTTCAAGGATTCGATGAGCCCGATCGAAGCGTTCACCAGCGGCGGTTTCCGCCCGGTGATCGGCGACGCGGTGGTGCAGGACGCCAAGAAGGTCAAGCGCGTGCTGCTGTGCGCCGGTCAGGTGTATTACGACCTCGCCGCCGCCCGCAAGGAGCGCGGCCTGGACGACGATATCGCCATCGTCCGCATCGAGCAGCTGTATCCGTTCCCGACCGAGCAGGTGGCCGCCGAACTGGCGCGCTTCCCGCAGGCGCGCGAAGTGATGTGGGTGCAGGAAGAGCCGCGCAACCAGGGCGCCTGGTATCAGATCCGCCACCGCCTGGAAGGCCTGCTGGGCGCCAAGCAGTCGCTGTCCTTCGCCGGCCGTCCGTCGTCCGCTTCCCCGGCCGTAGGCTATATGAGCAAACACGTCGCCCAACTCAAGGCTTTCGTTGAAGAAGCCATGTCGGTCGCCAAATAACCACTGAATGAGTTCGAGGCAGCCGGAGGGCTGCCTCTACATGGAGAAGAACATGCTGATTGAAGTCACCGTCCCGCAACTGCCCGAGTCCGTATCCGAAGCCACGCTGATGAGCTGGCACAAGAAGGTTGGCCAAGCCGTCAGCCGCGACGAGAACCTGATCGACCTGGAAACCGACAAGGTGGTGCTGGAACTGCCGGCGCCCCAGGCAGGCGTGATCGTTGAAATCATCGTGGAAGACGGCGCCACCGTGGTGTCCGGCCAGCTGATCGCCAAGATCGACACCGCCGCCAAGGCCGGCGACGTGGCTCCGGCCGCAGCCGCCGCGCCGGCTCCGGCAGCCGCCCCGGCGCCCGCCGCCGCTCCGGCAGGCGGAGCCGCCATGCCGTCCGCCGCCAAGCTGGCCGCCGAAACCGGCGTGGACCTGTCCAAGGTGGCCGGTTCCGGCCGCGATGGCCGCGTGCTGAAGGAAGACGTGCAGGCCGCCAAGCAAGCTGCTCCTGCCCAGGCCGGCCCGGTGCTGGCTCCGGCCGCCGCCGGCGCCGCGCTGTCCGCCACCCCGGCCGCGGTCAATGTCGCCGCCATTCTGTCCGACCGTCCGGAACAGAGCGTGCCGATGTCCCGTCTGCGTCAGCGCGTGGCCGAGCGTCTGATCCTGTCGCAGCAGACCAACGCCATCCTCACCACCTTCAATGAAGTGAACATGAAGCCGGTGATGGACCTGCGCGCCAAGTACAAGGACCGCTTCGAGAAGGAACACGGCATCAAGCTGGGTTTCATGGGCTTCTTCGTCAAGGCCGTGGTCGCCGCGCTGAAGAAATACCCCATCGTCAACGCCTCGGTGGATGGCAACAACATCATCTATCACGGCTACTTCGATATCGGCGTGGCCGTGGGCAGCCCGCGCGGCCTGGTGGTGCCGGTGATCCGCAACGCCGACCAACTGAGCCTGGCCGACATCGAGAAGCAGATCTCCGAATTCGGCAAGCGCGCCCAGGAAGGCAAGCTGACCGTGGAAGAACTGACCGGCGGCACCTACACCATCTCCAACGGCGGCACCTTCGGTTCGATGATGTCCACCCCCATCATCAACCCGCCGCAGTCCGCGATCCTGGGCATGCACGCCACCAAGGAGCGCGCCGTGGTTGAGAACGGTCAAGTGGTGGTGCGCCCGATGATGTATCTTGCCCAGTCCTACGACCACCGCATCATCGACGGCCGCGAAGCCGTGCTGAGCCTGGTGGCGATCAAGGACGCGATTGAAGATCCGGCCCGCCTGATCCTCGACTTGTAATCACCCGCGGCCGGGAGCGCGCTCCCGGCCTGTCTTGCGATGAATGGAGCTTGAATGCAGTTGCCCGACTGGTTTTACGGAATCGCCGCCATCCTGGCCGGCGTGGCCATAGGCTGGCTGACCTGGAAAAAACGCCGAAACGGCGTGCGCGAAGACCTGTACAGCCTGATCGGCAAAAGCATTCTCTGTCTGTTCATGATCGCATTCGGCATTCTGCTGCTGAAGGTCGGCAAGTAGACCCGGCAGCCGGCGGGCCGCGCGCCCGCCACCGACAAAGGAAAACAAGATGAGCCAATCGTTTGATGTAGTGGTGATCGGCGGCGGCCCCGGCGGCTATGTGGCCGCCATCCGCGCCGCCCAGCTGGGCTTCAACACCGCCTGCGTGGACGCGTTCAAGAACCCGGAAGGCAAGGCGTCGCTGGGCGGCACCTGCCTGAACGTCGGTTGCATCCCGTCCAAGGCGCTGTTGCAGTCGTCTGAAAACTTCCACGCGGTACAGCACGATTTCGCCAAGCACGGCATCAGCGTCTCCGGCGCCAAGATGGACGTGGCGCAGATGATTTCGCGCAAGACCGACATCATCAGCAAGAACGCCGCCGGCATCAGCTTCCTGTTCAAGAAGAACAAGGTCGCTAACATCCACGGTCTGGCCGCCTTCAAGGGCCGCCAGGGCGAGAAATGGGTGATCGAGGTCAGCGACGGCGGCAAGGTGGTGGACACCCTGGAAGCCGGCCACGTGATCGTGGCCACCGGCTCCAGCCCGCGCGCGCTGCCGGGCCTGGCCACCGACAACAAGCTGGTGCTGGACAATGAAGGCGCGTTGGCGCTGACGGATGTGCCCAAGCGCCTGGGCGTGATCGGCGCCGGCGTGATCGGCCTGGAAATGGGCTCGGTCTGGAAGCGTCTGGGCGCGGAGGTCACCATCCTGGAAGCGATGCCGACCTTCCTCGCCGCGGCCGACCAGCAGATCGCCAAGGAAGCCTTCAAGACCCTGACCAAGGACACCGGCCTCGACATCAAGCTGGGCGTCAAGATCGGCGAAGTGAAGGCCGGCAAGAAGAGCGTCACCGTCAATTACGAACTGAACGGCGAAGCGGTCAAGGCCGAGTTCGACAAGCTGATCGTGTCCATCGGCCGCGTGCCCAACACACAGGGCCTGGGCGCCGATGCGGTGGGCCTGCAGCTGGACGAGCGCGGCTTTGTGGCGGTGGACGACCATTGCCACACCAATCTGCCCAATGTCTGGGCGATCGGCGACGTGGTGCGCGGCCCGATGCTGGCGCACAAGGCGTCGGAAGAGGGCGTGGCCGTGGCCGAGCGCATCGCCGGCCAGAAGCCGCACGTGGACTTCGGCGTGATTCCGTGGGTGATCTACACTTCTCCGGAGATCGCCTGGGTCGGCAAGACCGAGGAGCAGCTCAAAGCCGAGGGCATCGAGTACAAAAAAGGCAGTTCGGGCTTCGGCGCCAACGGCCGCGCGCTGGGTCTGGGCCAGGCGCAAGGCACGGTCAAGATCCTGGCCTGCGCCAAGACCGACCGCATCCTGGGCCTGCACATGATAGGCCCAATGGTGTCCGAGCTGGTCAGCGAAGGCGTGGTGTCGATGGAGTTCAAGGCCGCCAGCGAAGACCTGGCGCGCATTGTCCATGCCCACCCGTCCTTGTCGGAAGTGATACACGAAGCCGCTCTGGCCGCCGACAAGCGCGCTTTGCACGGCTAAGCGTTGGCCGGGTCGTGTACAATCGCGCACGGCCCGGCAAAACGGCCTCCTAGGGGGCCGGTTGACGGAGTATGCGGCGGCGGCGTTTAGCCTGGGGGGTAAGCGCCGCGCGCCAGATACATTCAAGGTTTACAAGCGACTCAAAGAAATAGGGGCGTCGGTTTCAGCCCGCCATCCATTTCTCCGAAAGGAAACCATAGATGAACCTGCACGAATACCAAGCGAAAGAGCTGCTGGCCAAGTACGGCCTGCCGGTGCAACAGGGCATTCTGGCCGCCACGCCGGAAGAAGCCGCTGCCGCTTATGACAAACTGGGCGGCAAATTCGCCGTCGTCAAGGCCCAGGTGCATGCCGGCGGCCGCGGCAAGGCCGGTGGCGTGAAAGTGGTGAAAAGCCGCGAAGAAGCCGCCGAAGTGGCCAAGGGCCTGATCGGCAAGAACCTGGTGACCTACCAGACCGACGCCGCCGGCCAGCCGGTGAACAGCGTGCTGGTGTGCGAAGACATGTACCCGGTGCAGCGCGAGCTCTACCTAGGCGCCGTGGTTGACCGCGGCAGCCAGCGCGTGGTGTTCATGGTGTCCACCGAAGGCGGCGTGGAAATCGAGAAGGTCGCCGAGGAAACCCCGGAAAAGATCATCAAGATCGAGGTTGATCCGCTGGTGGGCATGCAGCCGTTCCAGGCCCGCGACGCCGCTTTCGCGCTGGAACTGAAGGGCGAGCAAGTCGCCGCCTTCACCAAGCTGATGCTGGGTTCTTACAAGGCCTTCGTTGAAAACGACTTCGCCCTGTTCGAAGTGAACCCGCTGGCGCTGCGCGAAAACGGCCAGCTGGCCTGCGTGGACGGCAAGATCAACCTGGACTCCAACGCCCTGTACCGTCACCCGGAACTGCTGGCGCAACGCGACAAGAGCCAGGAAAACGAACGCGAAGTGAAGGCTTCCGAGTTCGATCTGAACTATGTGGCGCTGGAAGGCAATATCGGCTGCATGGTGAACGGCGCCGGCCTGGCGATGGCCACCATGGACATCATCAAGCTGAAGGGCGGCCAGCCGGCCAACTTCCTGGACGTGGGCGGCGGCGCCACCAAGGAGCGCGTGATCGAAGCGTTCAAGCTGATCCTGGCCGATACCTCGGTGCAGGGCGTGCTGATCAACATCTTCGGCGGCATCGTGCGTTGCGACATGATCGCCGAAGCCATCATCGCCGCGGTGAAGGAAGTGAACGTGACCGTGCCGGTCGTGGTGCGTCTGGAAGGCAACAACGCCGAGCTGGGCGCCAAGATCCTGGACGATTCCGGTCTGAAACTGACTTCCGCCCAGGGTCTGAACGACGCTGCCGAGAAGATCGTCGCCGCCGTCAAGGCCGCTGCCTGAGACCCGCACTGAGCTGAGGAATACAAAATGAGCGTATTGGTAAACAAAGACACCAAAGTGCTGGTGCAAGGCTTCACTGGCAAGAACGGCACTTTCCACGCCGAGCAGGCGCTGAAAGTGGGCACCAAGGTCGTAGGCGGCGTAACCCCGGGCAAAGGCGGTTCCGAGCATCTGGGCCTGCCGGTGTTCAACACCATGAAGGACGCCGTGCGTCAGACCCAGGCCGACGCCTCGGTGATCTACGTGCCCGCAGCCTTCGCCAAGGACTCCATCCTGGAAGCCATTGACAGCGGCGTGAAGCTGATCGTCTGCATCACCGAAGGCGTGCCCACCCTGGACATGCTCTACGTGAAGAAGGCCGTGGACGAAGCCGGCATCCGCCTGATCGGCCCGAACTGCCCCGGCATCATCACCCCGGGCGAGTGCAAGATCGGCATCATGCCGTGGCACATCCACAACCCGGGCCGCATCGGCATCGTGTCCCGTTCCGGCACCCTGACCTATGAAGCCGTGGCGCAAACCACCGCTCTGGGCCTGGGCCAGTCCACTTGCATCGGCATCGGCGGCGACCCGATCCCGGGCACCAGCCACATCGACGCGCTGAAGCTGTTCCAGGATGATCCGGACACCGACGCCATCGTGATGATCGGCGAAATCGGCGGTTCCGCCGAGGAAGAGGCGGCAGAGTTCGCCAAGTCCTACGTGACCAAGCCGGTGGTCGGCTACATCGCCGGCGTGACCGCTCCCAAGGGCAAGCGCATGGGCCACGCGGGCGCCATCATCTCCGGCGGCAAGGGCACGGCGGAAGAGAAGTTCAAGGCCTTCGAGAAGGCCGGCATCGCCTACACCCGCAGCCCGGCGGAAATCGGCAAGACCATGTTTGAACTGCTGAAAAGCAAGGGCATGATCTAAGCGCTTACAAGCAAGCCGCAAACAAAACACCCCTGGCCAGCCAGGGGTGTTTTTTTATGCCTCGCCGTTCAGGCGTAGCGCGCGCAGACGCGGTCGAACGGCGGCCGGTAGCGCGGATCGACGTAAGGCGTCAGCAGATAGAGCAGGCTGCGACAGCCGTCTTTCACCATGCGCTCCAGCTCGCTGGGCGTGGCGGAGTGCTTGAGCGTGGTCACCCAGCCGGTCTGCACCATCTGAAAGTGCTGGACCAGGTGCGCCAACTGCTTGTCGTCGCCCAGCAGCACGCCCTCTTCGCGCAGCCGTGAGAACAGCTGGGCCAGCTTGCCGGCCAATTGGCCGCGCGACAGCTGCTGGTGGTTTTCCGCCAGTTCCGGGTGCAGGTAGTACAGGCTGGGCATGCTCTTGGGCAGGAAGCGGAAGCTCCAGATGTGCCGCAGCGTTTTTTCCATCGCCCCCACCATCGCCTCTATCGAGTTGCTGTGCCGGAGCGCGGCGGACAACTGCTCGGCCATGCCCTTGACGTAGCGCTGGTAGAGCTCGCTGATGATCTCTTCCTTGTTGCGGAAGTGATAGTAGAGCTTGCCGGTGCTGATATTCATCCGCTCGGCGATATGGTTGGTGGTGATGACGCGCTCGCCCTCCTGATTGAACAGCTGCAAGCTGGCGTCAACGATGTTCTGAAAGGTTTGCGACCGTTCGCCGCTTTTACTCATCTTGGCCCCTTTCTGTCTAATAACCGGGCGCCGCCCATTGCCGTGGCCGCGCCCAGGCGCAAGTATCGCTCAAATTGGGGTGAAATTGTCGTGGTTAGGGCAAATTGTCGACATTTTGTGACGCAAGCGTCGGCAAGATAAGCTTCGCAGGCGTTACGAGTATTTGAAATGCATGATTGAGCTGGTAATTTGATTTAAAACATGCGCAAATATTTAAAGACATTGTTATTTTTAACAATGCATGACATCTCGTATGACGGATAATAACGCTTTTATCAGCAACGGCTTATCATGCGCTCCATCCGTCACAAGCTCACGCTGCTGACAGCGGTGTCCATTCTGGTCGCCACGCTCAGCATCACCATCACCGCCTGCCTGAATATCCGCTCCCACGCTTATCAAGAAGCGGAGCGCGAGATCAATCAGGTCGCCCAGCTACAGGGCGGCTTCGTGTCCGAATGGCTGTCGGTCCGCAAGAATCTGATCAGCGCCAGCCTCAGCCACGCCGACGACGCTCAGGTCAGCTACTATCTGCAGCAGCTGGCCAAGGGCGGCGGCTTCAATGTGATCTACGCCGGCAACGGCGTCACCGGCGACATGAAGTACTCGGTGCCGGGGCGTCCCAAGCCCAGCGCCGACTACCAGCCGGCCCAGCGTCCCTGGTTCCAGCAGTCCAAGGCCCAGGACGGCCTGATCGTCACCGATCCCTACAAGGATTCCGAGCCGGAAACCAAGGACAAGCTGGTGATCACCATCGCCGACAAGGTCAAGGGCCAGGAGATCGTGGTGGGCGGCGACATCCTGATCGACAAGCTGGTCAAGTCGGTGCTGGACATCAAGCTGGCCGGCAAGGGCCATGCCTTCCTGCTGACCAAGCAGGGCAAGATCATCGCCTATCCCAAGCCGGGCAATGAGCTCAAGCCCATCGGCAGCGTGATTCCGGCCTTGGACGAAGCCGCCTTCGCCAGCCTGTTGCAAAGCGACCAGGCCAAGAGCGTGGACATTGACGGCGGCGCCTATATGGTGGCCTTGCGTCCGATCGCCGGCTCCGACTGGGTGATGGGCGTGGCCGCGGACGAAGACGTGATCTCCTCCCAGGTCAACGGCATCATCTGGCTGATCGCCGGCGCCGTCGCCATCGTGCTGGCGGTGATGCTGACCTTCAGCTCCGCCTATCTGGGCCGCCTGCTCAAGGGCCTGTTCCAGGTGCGCGACGCGATGCGCGAAATCTCTCAGGGCGAAGGCGATCTGACCCGTCGCATCGAAGTGGCTGGCGAGGACGAGGTGGCGCAGACCGCGCAGGCCTTCAACCAGTTCGTGCAGCGGCTGAACGGCATGTTCCGCGAACTGCGCGACGAAGCCGGGCAACTGACCCAGGGCGTGATCGAAGTCAGCGGCGCGGTGAAGCGTCTGGCCGACGATTCCCACGTGTTGGCGGACATCTCCAGCTCCAACGCCGCGGCGATCGAAGAAGTGACGGTGAGCATCTCCCACATCGCCGACGCCACCCGCGAGACCGACAGCCTGGCGCGCAATACCGGCGAGCATTCGCGCGAGAGCGCCAACGATATGCAGCGCATCAGCAGCGAGATGTCGCGCACCAGCGAATCGGTGGGCGAACTGTCCGGCCTGCTGGCCTCCTTGGAACAGCGTTCGCAGGAAATCTCCAAGATCACCAATGTGATCCGCGACATCGCCGACCAGACCAATCTGCTGGCCTTGAACGCGGCGATCGAAGCCGCGCGCGCCGGCGAGCAGGGCCGCGGCTTCGCCGTGGTGGCCGACGAAGTGCGCAAGCTGGCCGAGCGCACCGGCCAGGCCACGGTGGAAATCAGCCAGATGGTGGAAAACATTCTGGGCGAAACCGGCAAGGCGGTGCAGAACATGAACAGCACCGTCGGCGCGGTGGACAACAGCGTGGACCTGACCGCTCAGGCGCGCGCGCGCCTGACCGCCATCAGCGAGGCGATGCAGCAGGTGGTGGACAAGATCGGCGACGTGGCCCTGTCCACCAGCGAGCAGCACAACGCCACCACGGCGATGGCGCAGAGCACCGAGTCGATCAACAACCAGATCATCGACTCCGACTCCGCGCTGCAATCGGCGATGCAGACCCTGGGCTCCTTGAACGACCTGGCCCGCGGCATGCAGAGCACCTTCAACCGCTTCCGGCTCTAAACCGACTCAGCGATTGTCCGCGTAAGGAAACTCTCGCGCTTTCGCATGGTCAGTCATACAACGCCGGCTCCGTTCAGGGGCCGGCGTTTTGTTATGCTATGGATAGTGAAACGGGGATTGAAGGATTTCGGATGAAAAGACTGATGATGATGTCGGCGCTGCTGCTGACCGCCTGCGGCACCTTTCCGACCCAGGAAGGCTATGCGCAGAAGGCGTATTACTGGCAGGGGCGCGATGTGAATCAATTGCTGGCGGAGTGGGGCGCGCCGCAGAAAACCCTGAAGATGCCGAACGGCAACATGCTCTACACCTACAGCAAGGAATTCACCCAGCGCGAGCCGCTGCGCGAGAACCGCGTGTACGAGCCGGGCGCCAAGGTGACTTACAACGAGAACGGCCAGACCAAGACCATAGAAA
Organism: Chromobacterium sp. CCUG 30098; assembly: GCF_059916605.1. NCBI lineage: Bacteria > Pseudomonadati > Pseudomonadota > Betaproteobacteria > Neisseriales > Chromobacteriaceae > Chromobacterium > Chromobacterium sp. CCUG 30098. The sequence goes on from NZ_JAUCGS010000003.1 coordinate 140,986, forward strand.
CGCCGGGACGCTGGGTCAACACCGGCATGATAGGCGGCGGTTCCACCCATTACAGCTGCACCACCAATTTCGTGGTCAATCCCAAGAGCCAGCTGGTGGAGACTGTCAGCTTCGACGGCAACAACTGCGTGGCGGTGCCGCGGCAGTGAGTTCCGGCCCCGCCGGACGGCGGGGCTGCGGACATGTAGAGCATGTTCACGATCTCGCCGGCTCGCGCCGCGGATCGTAACCGGCTCTTATTGGCCGGGCAGCTTCCATTCCCCCTTGCTGCGGAAAGGCACCCGGCCCATGCCGTTCAGGTCCTCCAGCGTGCCGTTCAGCTGGTATTCCAGCTTGCCGCCGTTGCCGGCCTCCATCGCCTTGCCAATCTGTTTCAGCCAGCCGGCCAGCGAGGTGTGCAATTGCAGGGTGACCATGCCTTCGCCCAGCGCCTGCACCGCGATGGCTTGATTGCTGAGCCCGGTGGCCAGCTTTTCTCCGGCCACGTTCAGCTCCAGCGTCATGCCCTTGGCGTTCAAGGCCAGATTATTGGGATTGCTGACCCGCAGGCTGACTTCGAAACTTTGCTCGAACAGCGTGGTCTTGCCGGGTTTGACGTCGGCGATGCTGATCTGCGGTTTCTGATAGTTCAGCGCTGCGCAGCCGCTTAGCAGCAGGGCGAACAGGGCGATGCTCAGATATCGTTTCATATTCGGTTTTCCTAGGGTTGACTGGCTTTATTCCAAACCGCCCAGCACATCGCGCGTCACCGCCAGCCAGGCGCGCGCGGCGTGCGACAAGTATCCGTTCTTTTGCCAGATCAGCGCCAGATGCCAGACCAGCTTGGGTTCGGCCAGCGGAATCACGTCGTAGGCGGCGCGGTCCAGCCGCTCCACGATGGAGCGCGGCAGCAGGGTGACGCCCATATGGGCGGAGACCAGTTCCACGATGAAGTCCCAGTGCGCGCTGCGTCCCACCACGTGCAGCGGGCGGCCCAGCTCGCGGAAGGCGTCGCTGACCCGGCGCGCCAGCGTGAAATCCTGCGGGTAGAGCACGAAGGGCTGGCCGGCGATCTGTTCCAGCCTCACCACGCTCTGGCCCCGCCACTCCGAGCCGGCCGGCGCCACCAGGCATAGCGGGTCGCGCACCACGGCGAACTGATCGAAAGCCTGATTGTCCACCGGCAGCACCGCCACGCCGATTTCCAGTTCGCCGCTGCGCACGCTGCTCTCGATGGCCAGCGCGCCGTCCTCCACCATTTTCAGTTCGATCTGCGGATAGCGTTGACGGAAGCTGCTGACCACCGGCGCGAAGAAGGCCACGCCCACCATCGGCGGCAGGCCGACCACCAGTTCGCCGCGCTTGAGCGCAGACAAGTCGGACAGCTCGGTTTTCAACTGGTTCATCGCCGACAGCACGTCCAGGCCGCGCTCGTAAGTGGCCCGCCCGGCGTCGGTGAGGCGGAAGCTGCGGCCTTCGCGCAAGATCAGCGGGCAGCCCAGCTCCTCCTCCAGCTGGCGCACCATCTTGCTGATGGTGGGCTGGGTCACATAGAGGGCTTCGGCCGCCTTGGTGAAGCTTTGGCGTTTGACCACCTCGATGAAATAGCGCAGCGCGCGGATGTCCATGTGTGCTTGTCCGGATCATGTATTCCAGATTGGAATGCGTGAAATAATTTTAATTCATTTTTTGAATGCATGCCGGCGCTCTATACTCGAAACACTCCCTGTGTTGTGTAGTGGCTCAATCATGGCAAACCCGAACCTTCCCGCATTCAAGCAAGTGGCGCTGACCGTTGGTCAGGTGGCCTTGCTGAGCGTGGTGTGGATAGCGGCCAGCCAGTTGAGCAGCCATTTCCTGCCTGTGGTGCCTGCCGGCGTGCTGGGGATGTTCCTGGTGCTGGCGGCGCTCTGGCTGGGCTGGTTGCCGCTGGATTGGTGCCGCAGCGGCGCCCGCTGGTTGCTGGCCGAAATGTTGTTGTTCTTCATCCCCGCCGTGGTGGCGGTGATCCAGTACCCGGACGTGATCATGGCCGCCGGGCTGCGGATCGTGGCGGTGATCGTGCTGTCCACCTTGCTGGTGATGGCGGCGACCTCCTGGGTGGTGGACAAATGTTACCGCTTGGAAGTGGCCCTGCGCTGGCATGGCCGCCAGAAACAGGTGAAGACGCATGGAGCATGAAATCGCACTGGCCAGTCTGCTGATTACCGTTGTCTTGTACGGACTGGTCAAAAAGTTTTATCTGAAAAAGCGCAATTGGTGGAGCGCCCCGATTCTGGCGGTGCCGCTGTTGGTGATTGCGCTGGTGGTCCTGGCCAAGGTGCCGTACCGGGTGTATTTCGAAGACACCCGCTGGCTGACCTGGATGCTGGGCCCGGCCACGGTGGCTTTCGCGGTGCCGATCTACGAGCACCGGGCGATGATACGCCGTCACTGGCTGTCGCTGAGCTGCGGCGTGCTGGTGGGCATGCCGGTGGCGGTGTTCAGCTCGATCTGGCTGGCGCGCCTGCTGGGTTTGTCCGAGCTCTTGCAGCGCAGCCTGGCGCCGCGTTCGATCAGCACCCCGTTCGCCCTGGCCACGGCCTCGGGCATCGGCGCCTCGCCGGATCTGACCGCGGTGTTCGTGGTGATGACCGGGGTGTGCGGCATGTTGCTGGGCGAAGTGATGCTGGCCTGGATGCCGCTGCGCTCCAGCCTGGCGCGCGGGGCTCTGTTCGGCGCCGCCGCCCACGCGGCCGGCACCGCCAAGGCCAGCGAGCTGGGCGCCGAAGAAGGCGTGGTGGCCAGCCTGACCATGATGCTGGGCGGTTTGGCGACGGTGTTCGCCGCGCCGCTGATAGGTTTGTTGTTGTAGTTTGTGTGTGTACTTGTTGTGACCCGCATTCCCGTGGGGTGGCGTGCGGTGGTTTCTCCTCATCTCCCCAAACGAGCGTTGTTAGGGCCGACCCAGTGGGTCGGCCCCTTTTTTTGCCTATTCGCCACGGCGCGCGGGCGATAAAAAACCCGGCCGGAGCCGGGTTGGGCATCAAGATCGTTCAGCCCATTTGCTGCGGGGTGATCATGATCTCCACGCGGCGGTTGCGCGCCTTGCCGCTGTCGCTGGCGTTGCTGGCTACCGGCTGGGCCGCGCCGTAACCCATGGTGCGCACCCGCACCGAGTTGACGCCCTGGCCTTGCAGGTATTCGGTCACCGATTGGGCGCGCTTTTCCGACAAGGTCTGATTGTAGGCGGCGGCGCCGCTGCTGTCGGTGTGGCCGGCCACGGTGATCGAGGTGTCCGGGAACTGCACCAACACGCCGGCGATGTCGCCCAGCGGTTTTTGCGCCCTGGCGTTCAACTGGTAGCCATTGGTGGGGAAGGTGATGTTGTTGGGCAGGGACAACTTGAGCTGGTCGCCGATGCGCTCGACGGCGATCTGGCTGTTCTTCAGCTTCTCGCGCAATTGTTTTTCCTGGTAATCCATATAGCCGCCGATGCCGGCGCCGATCGCGCCGCAGGCCAGCGCCGAATTGCGGGCGCCTTTGCCGCCATGGGTCAGCGCGCCCACCAGGCCGCAGGCCGCCGCGCCGCCCAGGCCGTAGAGAGCGGTCTTGCTGATCTCGGTCTGGCCGGTTTGCGGGTTGGTGGTGCAGGCGGACAGAGCCAGCGCGATCAGGGGCGCGGCGGCGGTGGCGGGCTTGAACAAACGGGTCATTGCTTCTCCACTGAAGGGTGATGGGGGTGCGGGTCCTGGCCGAAGGGCGTGTGGCAGACGCAGGGTTCGCCTTCAGACGCCTCCACCAGGGTTTGCAGAATGCCGCATTCCGCCACGGTGTGATGGTCGTGGCAGCGGTCGCGCAGCGCCAGCAGCTGTTGTTCCAGCAGGCGCAGGCTTTCCACTTGCTGATGGACCTTGCTCACTTGGCGGTCTATCAATTGATTGATGTCGTCGCAGGCCAGCGAGGAGTCGGCCTTGAAGGCGGCCAGCTGGCGGATGTCGGCCAGCGACATGCCCAGCGAGCGGCAGTGCAGGATGAAATTCAGTTCGCCCAATTGCTCGGCGTTGTAGCGTCGGTAGCCAGAGGCGCTGCGCAGCGGCGCGGACAGCAGGCCTTCGCGCTCGTAATAACGGATGGTTTCCACTTCGCAGCCGGTCTGGCGCGCCAGTTCTCCAATCAGCATCTCAGTTCTCCCGCAAGACGCCCCGTTGGGCGATGGCGGCGATGTGCCGCCGGGTGAGGATATTTTAGCAAAAAAGCTTGACCTTGTAGCGACTATAGGGTTTGCAATGAAGCTATATCAATCCGATCAAGGGAGGCCACCATGTTCCATCCAGCGCAAAGAAGGCGAAACAAGCTTGCTCCGCATGCCGGCCATGCTTCTTGCCGCGGCGGAGAGGGCAAGCCCGATCCGCGCCCGGCGGACGATTGCTGCGGCCATAAACTGGAGGCGGCGATGCCGGCCCAACGGCCCGCCGCCGCGCATGACCACGATCACAGTCACGACGCTGCGGGCAAGGCCTGCTCGGGTCACGACCACGGCGCGGAAGCGCCGCGCGCGGTGTCCTTGGGCGAAGGCGGCCGGCAGCAGGCGCGCTTGCACATCCAGGCGATGGACTGCCCGACCGAGGCCAAGCTGATTGAAAAAGCCCTGGGCGGTATGACGGGGGTGGCCGCGCTGGAGTTCAACTTCATCGAACGCGTGTTGCTGGTGCGCCACGATCTGCCCAATCTGGACGGAGTCAAACAGGCCATCGCCAAGGTGGGCATGAAGGCGGTGGAGCTGACGGACGCCTCGGCGCCGGTGGAGCAGCCCAAATCCTCGCGCCGCGGCAATTGGCTGCTGGCCTTGTCCGGTTTGGCGGCGGCGGGTTCGGAAGGCGTGGCCTGGCTCAGCGGCGCGGATCAGGGCTGGGGCAGCGCGGCGCTGGCCCTGGCCTCCATCCTGTTGGGCGGCATTCCCACCTTGAAAAAGGGCTGGATCGCCTTGTCCACGCGCACGCTCAACATCCATTTCCTGATGTCGGTGGCGGTGATAGGCGCGATGCTGATCGGCCAATGGCCGGAGGCGGCGATGGTGCTGTTCCTGTTCGCCATCGCCGAGCGCCTGGAGGCGATGTCGCTGGCGCGCGCCGGCGAGGCGGTGAAGGCCTTGATGTCGCTGGCGCCGGAAACCGCCTGGTTGCAAAGCGGCGGGGAATGGGTGGAGCGTCCGGCCGCCGAAGTGGCGCCGGGCAGCCGAGTGAGGGTGCGTCCGGGCGAGCGTGTGCCGCTGGACGGCCGCATCGACCAGGGCCATAGCGCCTTCAACGAGGCGCCGATCACCGGCGAGAGCCTGCCGGTGGACAAATCGCCGGGCGACGCGGTGTTCGCCGGCAGCATCAACGGCAGCGGCGTGGTGGAAGTGCTGACCACGGCGGCGGCCAACGGCAGCGTGCTGGCGCGCATCATCGACACCGTGCGCAACGCCCAGGCCAGCAAGGCGCCGACGCAGCGCTTCATCGACCGCTTCGCCGAGATCTACACCCCGGTGGTGCTGGTCGCCGCGCTGCTATTCGCCGTGGCCACGCCCTTGCTGGGCTGGCTGAGCTGGGGCGAGGCGGTTTACAACGCGCTGGTGATGCTGGTGATCGCCTGCCCGTGCGCGCTGGTGATCGCCACGCCGGTGACCGTGGTCAGTGCGCTGGCCTCCGCCGCCAAGCACGGTTTGCTGATCAAGGGCGGCGCGCCGCTGGAAACGGCGGCCAGGATAGACGCGGTGTGTTTCGACAAGACCGGCACCTTGACCGAGGGCGAACCGCAGGTGACCGAGGTGGTGGCGCTGGCCGACGCGGATCAGGACCAGCTGTTGCGCTGGGCCGCGGCCCTGGACGCGCATTCCACCCACCCGCTGGCCAAGGCGGTGCTGGCGGCGGCTAGCGCCCGCGGCCTGTCCTGGCCGGAGGCGGAGCAAGTCAGCGAACAGGCCGGGCGCGGCGTCAGCGGCCTGGCGGACGGCAGGAAGCTGGCCTTGGGCAGCAGCCGGCTGGCGCGGGAGCAGGGCGCTTTGAACGAGGCCTTGCAAGCCGAGCTGTCGCGGCTGGAGCTGGCCGGCCAGGGCGCGCTGGTGTTGCTGGAGGGCGAGCGCGCGCTGGGCGTGATCGCGGTGGCCGACCGGATTCGTCCGGAAGCGCCGGCGGCCTTGAGGCAATTGGCCAAGCTGGGCGTGGCGACCGTGATGTTGAGCGGCGACAACCAGCAGGTGGCGCAGGCGGTGGCGGCGCAGACCGGCATCGTCGAGGCGCACGGCGGCTTGCTGCCGGAAGACAAGCTGGAACGCATCGTTCGCTTGCAGGCCTCCGGCAAGACGGTGGCGATGGTGGGCGACGGCGTCAACGACGCGCCGGCGCTGGCCCGCGCCGATCTGGGCATCGCCATGGGCGCGGCAGGCTCCGACAGCGCGCTGGAAACCGCCGGCGTGGCGCTGATGGACGACAAGCTGGCCAAGCTGGCCGATATGCTCAGCCACGCGCGGCGCACCTCGCGGGTGTTGAAGGTGAATATCGCGGTGGCCCTGCTCACCAAGCTGGTGTTCTTCGTGTTGGCGATGCTGGGCATGGCCAGCTTGTGGATGGCGGTGTTCGCCGACGTGGGCACCAGTCTGGTGGTGATCGCCAACGGCCTGAGGCTGGCGCGCGGCGTGCGCAAGGCGGAGTGATAGAAACGGCGCCTGGTTCTCAGGGCCTGTTCAACGCCGTATCGCCGAAGCGCAGCGGATTTTGAACAGGTTCTCAGGCGTAGGTATCGATGTTGGACCCCAGCCCCGGGCCTTGCCGCTCGGGGCTGTTGACGTGTTGGCGCGCCTGCAGCGGACTCATCCCTTGCTTGCCGGCCTGTTGCTGCATCAGCTCGATGCGGGCCTGCTGTTCCATCTGCGCGGCCGCCGCGGCCACCGCGCGATCCTGGCCGGAGGGGTCGGCCGGCGCCAGCGCGGCCCTTTGCACGGTTTGGGCGTTGGAGATGGTTTCCTGCGGCGTGCTGCCCCGAGCCAGGCGGATGCCCACCTCGCCGCCTATCGCGTATTGCTTGCCGTCCGGGCCTTGCTGATAAGTGTAGGTGGCGCCGCCGCCGGCCAGCGCGCCGCCGCTGGTCAGATGGGCTTGCTCATGCTGGCGCACTTCGCTGTCTCTCGCCTTGAGCGCTTCTACTTGTTTTTGCTGCGGCTCGTCCAGGGGCTTGCCGTCGGCGCCTAGCGTGGCATTGGGCCGGGCTGGCTCTTTTTGATCGGCGGCGCTAGGATCGGCCGCGCTGTTTCCGGGCGCAGAGGCAAGCGCCGCCGGCGCCGCGGCGCTGGCCAGGTTTTGCTGGCAGGCCGGGCACTGGCAGTTGGCGCCATGGCTGGCTTGCAAGGCATAGCCGCCATAGCCGCCGTAGCTGGATATCCCGGAAATGCTCATGAATTCATCGTCTTAGCTTGATATTTCCAGTTTAGCCGCTATGTGGGGTTTTTGTCCAAAAGCTGTTGCGGCGGCGACAGGGGCGGAAATTCCGCTAAAAACTGTTTAAAACAAGCTTAAGGGCGCAGAATACGCGGTTTCGAATCTTTGCGGGACCACGCCGGCCGGCGTCGGGGGAGGTCCGCTTTTGGGAGTATGGCATGGGGCAACAGGTGGATCAGGCGAGCCAGCGCGAACTGGTGATGTCGGTGTTGATGACGCCGGACATGGCCAATTTTTCCGGCAATGTCCACGGCGGGGTGCTGTTGAAGCTGCTGGACCAGGTGGCTTACGCCTGCGCCAGCCGTTACGCCGGCTGTTACGTGGTGACCTTGTCGGTGGATCAGGTGCTGTTCAAGCAGGCCATCCACGTGGGCGAACTGGTGACTTTTCTCGCCTGCGTCAATCATGTGGGCCGCACCTCGATGGAGGTGGGCATCAAGGTGGTGGCCGAGGATATTCAGAAGCGCACGGTGCGCCACACCAATAGCTGCTATTTCACCATGGTGGCGTTCGAAAACGGCAAGGCGGTGCCGGTGCCGCCGCTGACGCTGGAAACGACGGAGCAGCAACACCGTTTCCGCGACGCGGAAATCCGCAAGAAGATGAGGATGGAAACCGAACAGCGCATGCGCCAGGCCTCCAAGCAGGACGGCGCCGATGCCTGAGGCGGCTTTCACTCTATTGCATAGCGATCCCCGCTTTTATCTGGTGGACAAGGCGCCCGGCGTCAGCTTCCACCGCGAGGGCGAGGAGGCCGGCCTGATGGAGGCCTTGCGCGCCGGCTTGAGCGACGAGGCGCTGTGGCCGGTGCACCGGCTGGACCGCATCACCTCCGGCCTGATCCTGGTGGCGCGCTCGGCCGAGACGGCGGCGCGGCTGGGCGAAGCCTTCGCCGGGCGAGAGATAGAGAAATATTATCTGGCCTTGTCGGACCGCAAGCCGGGCAAGAAACAGGGCAAGGTGGCCGGCGATATGGCCAAGGGCCGAGGCGGCGCCTGGCGCTTGCTGAACAGCCAGCAGAACCCGGCGGTGACGCAGTTCTTCAGCTATTCGCTGCAGCCGGGTCTGCGCTTGTTCCTGCTGCGGCCGCGCAGCGGCAAGACCCATCAGCTGAGGGTGGCCTTGAAGTCGCAGTCCGCGCCGATACTGGGGGATCTGCTATACGGCGGAACGCCGGCGGATCGCGGCTATCTCCACGCCTACGCGCTGCGCTTCGAACTGGAAGGCGAAAGTTTCAGCTTTGTCTGCCCGCCGAGCCGAGGCGAGGCCTTCTTGTCCGAAACCTGCCTCGCGGCGTTGCGGGACTTGGGCCAACCCTGGGATTTGGGCTGGCCGGCGGCGTAAGCGGCTAGGCTTGGCCGGGGTCCGGCTTTCAGGCCGCCATCGGCGCGGGAGCGGGCGCGGCCTGGTCGAAGCGAGCCAATTCCACGCCGTATTGTCCGCAGAGTTCGACGAAGGCCTGGCTGGAGAGGAAGCGGAATTCCTTGTCCCGCGTCGCGGCGATCGGGTCTTCCTTGTCTTGAGCCGGGTGGCCGGGGTGGCACATGATGAGCCCGCGGTCTGGCGTGCGGGCCAGCCATTGCTGCATCAGGCCGGCGAAGTCGGCTTGCGGCGTCAGCGAGTACATGCCGCCGAACCAGGGCGTGGTGCTGAAGCCCAGTTCGCGAGCGCCGTCGTCGAAACCGGTGCTGACGCTGCGCAGCACCAGCGCCTTGAGCCGGTTGTCGCCGGGGTGGCCCAGGCGGTCCGGGGAGCGCAAATAGGGCAGCGTCTGGCCCTGCCAGCGCTGGGCAACGGCTTCGAACAAGGCGTCGCGGACCACCGGCAGCGCATGCACATGCTGATGGCCGTCGATGAAATCCGGCAGCCGGCCGAAATGCTGGCAGAACAGATCGATTTGCAGAACCGCGGCATCGCGCAGCGTCGGGCGCGACAGCTGGCGCAATTGACTCTTCATCAGCCAATGCGATAAGGGACGCGCCTGCTCGCCAAAGGGGTGAGTCAAATTGAAATGCAGGCCGATGTCGGCTTTGCCGTCGAAGGTTTTTAGCTCGGCAGCGCGGCTGGCCCAGCTGGGCGCCTGGCTCATCACGCTGGTGGCGGACAGGTGGCCGGCGGCCAGCAGTTCCAGAATGCCGGCGCTGATGGCGTCGGACTGGGCGAAGTCGTCGGCGCAGAGTGTCAGTCGTTTTGTCATGGGAGTGTGACCGCGACAAGCGGGTAAAGTTTTATATCCCTTTGTGCTGAAAATTAAGGGCTTCTGTGTAGTTTCTGTGTCGACGGCGGCTCACGGAAGGCCCATAGCTTGCTGAGCGCGAAGGTCAGCGCCGCGACGACGACGAGCACCAGCAACAGGGCGGCGCGATAATTCAGCGGGGTGAAGCGCAGCAAGAGCGCGTACATCGCCTCGTTGACGAGAAAACTCAGGCAGGCGACGCCGAAGAAGCGCGGCAAGGCCTGGCGGTGGGGGATGTGGGCGGCTTGGAAGGTCTGCAGCCGGTGGCCCCAGTAGCTGACCTGGAAAGCGATCAGAAAACCCAGCACATTGGCCTGCAGCGGCGCCATGCCCAGCGGCACCAGCAGCCAGGCCACCACGCCGAAATGCACCAGCATGGCGGACACGCCGACCACGCCGAACCAGAACAGCTCGCGGCTCATTCTCCTGCGTCTCCGGCGTCCGGCCGCCCGCGGCCGCTGATGCGGCTGACCAGATAGGTGGGGCGCTGTTTGACCTCGTCGAAAATACGGCCCACGTATTCGCCCAGTATGCCGATGGACAGCAGCTGCACGCCGCCGAGGAAGCTGATCGCCACCGCCAGCGTGGGCCAGCCGCTGACCGGGTTGCCGAACAGCAGGGTGTGGGTCAGCTCCCAGGCGGCGTAGCCGATGGAGCACAGCGAAATCAGGCAGCCGACCACGGTCCAGATGCGCAGCGGCATATTGGAGAAGGCGGTCAGGCCGGTGATGCCCAGGTCCAGCAGCCGGCGGTAGTTGAAGCTGCTCTGGCCGGCGCGGCGCTCGCGGGTCTGGGTCGGCATCGGGCGCTGGGTGAAGCCCACCCAGTGGTACAAGCCCTTCATGAAGCGGTTGCGCTCCGGCATCTGGCGCAGCGCTTCCACTACGCAGCGGTCCAGCACGCGGAAGTCCTGGGTGTCGGCTGGCATCTTGTGGCGGCTGCCGCTATTGGCCAGCTGGTAGAAGGCTCGGGTGAACAGGCGCTTGGCCAGCGGCTCGTCCTCGCGGCTGCTGCGCACGCTGTAGACCATGTCGTAGCCTTGGCGCCATTCCTGCAGGAACACCGGCACCATTTCCGGCGGATGCTGGAAATCGCTGTCTATCAGCACGGCCACGTCGCCCTGGACGTGGTCGACGCCGGCGGTGAGCGCGATCTCCTTGCCGAAGTTGCGGGACAGCTGGATCAGCGTCACCGGCAGACCGGCGGCGTGGGTCAGCACCTGTTCCACGGTGTCGTCGCGGCTGCCGTCGTCCACCACCACCAGCTCGTGTCGGTAGCCGGCGTCGGCGAGCAACTGATGCAGGGTTTGCAGCATCGGCACGATGTTGGCGGATTCGTTGTAGGCCGGCACCACGCAGCTGACCAGCGGATCGGCCGGGCGCTCCTTGGCGCGTTGGGCCAATAGATAGGGCGGCACAAAAGCCTCAGTCATGCTGGGCGTCCTCGTGGTGAGCTTGCCGCGCGCCCGGGGCGTCGCCGAGCAGCAGCATGGTGTCGTTCATGACCTGGAAGCGGCCCAGCGGCGCGAAGCGGGCGCGGATGTCGGCCGGCAGCCGCGCCAGCTCGTTTTCGTCGGCCACGATGAAGCTGCCGGGTTTGCCCGCCAGCCAGGCGCGCAGTTGCTGCGGGTCCTGCGTGGTGCGCGCGCGGCCGTGGGAGTAGAACTCGGCGGAGAATTCGCGGCGGCCGGCCCAATAGACCAAGGCGCTGTCCGCGCTCGGGTTTTGCGCGCGCCAAGCGGCGATCACCTGTTTCTGGGTGCGCAGGTAGCGATTGCCGTCGTAGTGGTTGAAGGCCAGCAGCGCCAACAGCACCACGCCGCCGATCGCGGCGATCCAGGGCAGCGCGCTGCGCTTCGCGTCGTCGGCGCGCGCGCGACGCCACAGTTCGGCGAACAGCAGCGCGCAGCCCGGCAGCATGGGCAGGGAGTAGGGGAAGATGATGTTGCCGGACATCGTGAAGAACAGCAGCGTCATCAGCGTCCACAGCGAGAGATAAAGCAGCCAGCCGTCGTCGTCGCGGCAGAGTCGCGGCAGCTTGGCGCCGTGGCGGAGCAGCCAGGCCAGCATGGCGACGGACCAGGGAAAGATGGCGCCCAGCGCGTACAGCCAGATCATGCCGCGCGGCGTGGCGTGGGCGAAGCCGTATTTGTCGCCTTTCCAGCCGGAATCCAGGAAGCGGCTGACATGTTCGCCCATGATGAAGTAATCGAGGAAGCCCGGGGTGCGTTGTTCGGCCAGCGCGTACCAGGGCGCGGCGACGGCGAACATCAGCAAGACGCCGCCGATCCACGGCAGCTTGCGCCACAGCGCCAGCCATTGATTGCGCAGCAAGACCCAGAAGAAGATGGGCATGCCCACCAGCACCACGGCCAGCGGGCCCTTGGCCAACAGGCCGAGTCCCAGGCCGACAAAGAAGACATAGCCCCAGCGGCGGCTGTCGCGCGCCAGAGCGTGCCAGAAGGCGACCTGGCTCAGGGTCACGCAGAAGAGCAGCGCCGGATCGGTCATCACCGTGCCGGCGGCGCCGAGGAAGAGCAGGCCGCTGGCCAGGATCAGCGCGGCAGCCATGGCGGCGTCTCCGCCGCTGCGGCTGCGCATCAGGTGGGCGCTGAGGCCCAGGGTGGCGACGGCCAGGAGCAGCGAGGGCAGGCGCGCGGCGATTTCATTGACGCCGAACAGGCCCATGCCGGCGGCGGACAGCCAGCTGGACAGCGGCGGTTTGGCCCAGAACGGAATGCCGTAATCGTGCCACAGGGTCACCCAGTTGCCGGTTTCCAGCATCTTGCGGGCGATTTCGCCGTAGCGCGCCTCGGTGGTGTCGGTGAGCGGAATCGCCCACATGCCGGCGAGGCGGAGCAGCAATAGCAGCAGCAGGACGGCGACGGCGCCTTGCTGCCAGGAGAGACTTGATCTTTTCATTCGGGGTGGAGGGCCGTCGGCGCGCGCGGGCGCGGCGGCGAATAAGGGCCGGAATCTGGAAGCCCCGTATGATAAAGCCTTTTCTCCGGTCTGTGTTGGCCGGGGACGGCGCAAAAAAAGCCGGCGTCCGCCGGCTGCTTGCGGGGCCGGGCTGGGCGCCCGGCCGGCGACGCTTGGCCTTATTGCAGGCCGTGCATCATTTTCTTCAGTTTGTAGGACAGCGCGAACAGCACCAGCGAGCTGACGCCGGCCATGGCCACGAACAACATGAAGAAGTCGTGCAGATTGCTGATGGCGTAGCCGAGGAAGTGCGGCACCGGCTTGCTCGGGTCCGGGTACAGTTCAGACAGGGTGCCGGCGAACTTGTTGGCGGCGGCGTTGGACAGGAACCAGATGCCCATCATCAGACCGGTGAAGCGGGCCGGGGACAGTTTCACCACCAGGGACAGGCCGATCGGGGACAGGCACAGTTCGCCGAAGGTGTGCAGCACGTACAGGCTGACCAGCCACAGCATGCTGACCTTGACGCCCGGTTCCAGGCCTTCCACGCCGAAGGCGATCACCAGATAGCCCAGCGCCAGGAAGAACAGACCCAGCGCCATTTTCACCGGGGAGTTAGGTTCGCGGTTGTTGTGGCCCAGCTTGGTCCAGATGAGGGCGAAGATGGGCGCGAAGATTACCACCGAAATCGGGTTGATGGACTGGAAGTAGGAGGCCGGCACGGTGAAGCCGAGCAGGTTGCGGTTGGTCTGCTCTTCGGCGAAGAAGGTCAGCGAGGCGCCGGCTTGCTCAAAGGCGGACCAGAAGAAGATCACGAAGGCGGACACGATCAGGATCACCGCCAGGCGCTCTTTCTCTATGCGGGTCAGCGGGGCGTGAACCACTTTTTCGCCGCTGTCGTGGTGGCGCTTGGGCGCCATGCCGATGGGCTTGCCTTCCGGGGTCACCAGGTATTTGTTCTTGAACAGCGAGAACACGACCAGGCTCAGCAGCATGCCGAAGCCGGCGGCCATGAAGCCCCATTTGAAATCGGCCGGGTGGCCGGTGTCGCCCAGGGTGCCGCAGACCAGCGGCGCGATCAGCGAGCCGGCGTTGATGCCCATGTAGAAGATGGTGAAGGCGGAGTCGACGCGCTTGTCGCCCTCAGGGTAGAGCTGGCCCACCATCGAGGAAATGTTCGGCTTGAACAGGCCGTTGCCGGCAATCAGCATGCCCAGGCCGCCGTACAGCAGCCAGGAGGCGCTTTGCACATTGCTGTCGTGCAGCGATCCGGAGAAGAACAGCATGAACTGGCCAATGGCCATCAGCACGCCGCCCACCAGGATGGAACGGCGGTTGCCCCAGTATCGGTCGGCGATATAGCCGCCGATCAGCGGAGTCAGGTAGACCAGGCCGGTATAAGTGCCGTAGATGTCGGCGGCGTGAGCCTTGTCGAACATCAGAGCCTTGATCATGAACAGCACGAAAATGGCGCGCATGCCGTAATAGCTGAAGCGCTCCCACATTTCGGTCACAAAAAGCAGATAGAGCCCTTTGGGATGCGAAGTGGTCGACATAGATTATTTCCTTGTGTGACTTGAGTGACACCACTTGAACGAGCAAGATCGAGTGAGGTGTTGTTGTAGTTTTTACTTGCCTTGGATTTTGTAGGCAATTTTTGATAATAACTAGGAAATGTTTGGATGTGAAAATTTTTTAATATTTGTTGCCATACAATCAGTGTTTATAGAGTAAATGCGTCACTAACTGTCTTTATTTGTCATATTTATTTGTAAGCAAAATGACATGGGTGCTGTGAGGCTTCACATTCGGGTTATTGTCGAAAATCCCGGCGGGAGAAGGGCTTAAGCGTGTTTGCGGCGTTGCCGGCCTTGGAGGGGAGGCTGAGGGCCGGGCTCGCCGGCGCTGAGGCAAAACAGCAACACTTGATCGGGCGCCGGCGGCGGCGGACAAAGAAAAAGCCCTGCGGGAAGCAGGGCCGGGAGGCGGAGCGCTTCGGCGTTTAGTTGCCGCCGACGGTGTCCAGCCTCAGCTGCGGGTGTTCGTCGGCGCCGGCGCGCAGCACCTCGGTCTGGCGGCTGCTGTTGTAGCGCAGTTCGCCGTCAACGAAGATCTGGCCTTCCACCACGTAGCGGCCGTCGGGTTTGATCGCCTGCTTGTCGTAGCACAGGGAGAAGTCCGCCGGGATGCTGCGCGGCTTTTCCAGGATTTGCTCGGCCAGCAGCTGGGGCGGCGCGTCCTGGCGGCTTTGATCCAGCAGGCGAACCTTGACCAGCACGTCCTTGGCCTGGGACAGCGTCGCGCTCTGCTGCGGCGCGATATTGCCGGTCAGGTAGGCGGGCACGAAGCCGCCGGCGTGGGCGGCGCTCATGGCCAGGCCCAGAGTCAGCGCGCACAGGGCGCGGAACCATCTCGTCATCATCAGTCCGCCGGCTCCAGGTTGGGGTGGCCCAGCGAGACGGTCTGGCCTTCAGCCGGCTTCCACTCGCCCTGCAGCCGCCATTGCTTGGCCTGGTCTTCCAGCAGGATGTACCAGTGGTTGGCCTTGACCGGAACCGTCGGCAGCGTGGCCTGGTAGAGATTGGGGCCGGCTTGGCGCATATCCACTTGTTGGTCGAAGTCGTCCTGAGCCGGATGCACCATGCGCATGGTGATGATGGC
Organism: Chromobacterium sp. CCUG 30098; assembly: GCF_059916605.1. Lineage (NCBI taxonomy): Bacteria > Pseudomonadati > Pseudomonadota > Betaproteobacteria > Neisseriales > Chromobacteriaceae > Chromobacterium > Chromobacterium sp. CCUG 30098. The sequence goes on from NZ_JAUCGS010000003.1 coordinate 156,240, forward strand.
GGGCAGCGCCACCTTGCTGGTGGTGATCAGCCGCAGCGTGCGCTGATCCGAGCCCACCATCAGCTGCGCGCTCAGGCCCATATTGAAGGCTTGCTTGTCGCGGCGCAGCTCCATATTGATGGCCTTGCCCTTTTTGTAATAGTCGTCGGTGACCAGGCCGTCGTCGGTGCGGATCGCGGTGGCGAGGAACATCACGCCGACGATGACGGAAATCAGCGGCAGGCCGAACAGAATCCAGGGCCAGGGCTCGCGGTACCAGGGGCGCGGAGCAGGGTGGGTGTGCTGCATGTATTACTCTCCGATGAAGCTGGACTTCTCTTCCACTTGCAGGGAAGGGTTGTTGATGGACTCGATCAGGAAGCGGATCTCGTGGCTGCCCTTGGTCGCGTACTGCGGATCGGCCTGGACGTGGACGGTGACGTCGGTATTGCCGGTGGCCGCGACGGCGATGTCCTTGCGGTCGGCCTGCACTTTCAGGCCGGGCAAGCCCGATGCTGTGATCCTGAAATGCTGATTCTGTTCCGTAGTATTGATAATTTTAATGATATAGGTGTTTTCCAGCCAGCCGGCATCGGTTTCGCGCACCAGCGAGGCGCGGTCGCGCAGCACGTCCACCTTGAAGGGCTTGCGCATCAGCATGGAGCCGATGGAGGTGGCGATGACGACGCTGAGCACCAGCGTATACAGTATCACGCGCGGGCGCTTGAGCCGGGAGGCGATGGCCTTTTCCGGGTATTTGCCTTCCAGCGCGTTTTCCGTGGTGTAACGGATCAGACCGCGCGGATAGGCCATTTTATCCATCACCTCGTCGCAGGCGTCGATGCAGGCCGCGCAGCCTATGCACTCGTATTGCAGGCCGTTGCGGATGTCTATGCCCACCGGGCAGACTTGAACGCAGATGCTGCAGTTGATGCAGGCGCCCAGACCCTGTTCCTTCGGGTCGCTGCCTTTCTTGCGCGCGCCGCGCGGCTCGCCGCGCTTTTCGTCATAGGAAATGATCAGAGTGTCGGCGTCGAACATCACGCTCTGGAAGCGCGCGTACGGGCACATGTATTTGCAGACCTGCTCGCGCATGAAGTTGGCCAGCAGATAGGTGAAGCCGGCGTAGAAGAACATCCAGAACGCTTCCCAGGGCCCGTAGTCGAAGCGCGGCGCGGCGGCCACCAGATCGCGGATCGGCGTGAAGTAGCCCACCAGGGTGAAGCCGGTCCACAGCGAGAACAGGATCATCAAGGCGTGCTTGGTGAATTTGAGGCGGAATTTGCGCAAGCTCATCGGCGACTTGTCCAGCTTGATGCGCTTGTTGCGGTCGCCTTCCACCCATTGCTCTATCCACAGCATGATTTCGGTGTAGACCGTCTGCGGACAGGAATAACCGCACCACAGCCGGCCGGCGATGGTGGTCCAGGTGAACAGGGCGAAGGCGCAGCACATCAGCAGCGCGGCCAGATAGACGAAGTCCTGCGGCCAGATGGTGAGGCCGAACAGGTGGAATTTGCGTTCGATCAGGTCGAAATGCAGCGCCTGGCGTCCGTTCCAGCTCAGCCAGGGCAGGCCGAGGAAGACCAGCTGGGTGCCTATGACGAAGAGCACGCGCAGATTGTTGAACAGGCCTTTGACGGCGCGCGGATAAATCTTGGTATGCGACTCGTACAGAGAAACGGTCTCGGTGGCGTCGGGCTGCTGGCCGGCCTGGCGCGGCGGTTCGACCTTGATCGGAATTTCCTTGAGCGAATCGGACATGGGCGTTTCCTTCTCTGCGGATTTGGCCAAAGCCATGCGCGGCATGGACTTGGCGAAATGCGCAGCTGCGTCGGAGCGGAGATGTTATATGAAATCATATAACATCCTCGCGAAAGAATACTGCCCGCGTGAGCGGGCAGTAGGTCGGCACCGGTTATTGCGGCGCTTTGGGGTTGTTGGACAAGCCCCAGACGTAAGCGGTCAACAGATGCACCTTGCCTTCACCCAGGAAGTCTTTCCAGGCCGGCATCTGGTTGTTGCGACCGTTGGTGATGGTTTCGATGATGGTTTTCTCGCTGCCGCCGTACAGCCAGTTGTTGTCGGTCAGATTGGGCGCGCCCAGCTGCGGGTTGCCCTTGCCGTCCGCGCCGTGGCAGGCGATACAGACCGTGGCGAAGGTTTCCTTGCCGCGCACCGCGCGCTCCGCGTCATGCTTGCGCTTGGACAGGGAGAGCACGTAGTTGGCCACGTCCTTGACCTTTTCCTCGCCGAACGCCGCGCCCCAGGCCGGCATCTGGCCGTGACGGCCTTCGGAGATGGTGGTGTGGATGGTCTTGATGTCGCCGCCCCACAGCCACTTGTTGTCGGTCAGGTTGGGGAAGCCCTTGGCGCCGCGGGCGTCGGAACCGTGGCATTGCACGCAGTAGGTCTGGAACAGGCGCTTGCCCATTTCCTGAGCCTTGGGATCAGCGGCCACGGCCTTGACGTCCTGCTTCAGAAACTGGTCGTACAGCGGCTGATACTTGGCTTCCGCCTGCGCGCGTTCCTTCTTGTACTGGTCTACCGAGGTCCAGCCGAACACGCCTTTCCAGGTGCCGAGGCCGGGATACAGGATCAGATAGACCACGGCGAAGGCCAGGGTCACGTAGAACATCAGCATCCACCAGCGCGGCAGCGGGTGGTTGTACTCGGAGAGGTCGCCGTCCCACACGTGGCCGGTGATCTCCACCTGTTCGCCCTTTTGCACCTTGATCTTGGATTGCGAAAACACCAGATAGGTCAGCCAGACGAGGCCGCCCAGCACGATCGCGGTGATCCAGATGTTCCAGAATTCGCTCACGAAATCACTCATTTTCTTGCTCCGTTGGAAGCTTGGTCTTGTTCCGCTTCCTGCACCTTGTCGTCGTCGAGGAAGGGCAGGTTGGCCGCGTCCTCATACCGGTTCTTGGAGCGCTTGCTGTAGGCGATGCCCAGCACCACGATGAAGAATGCAAAGCACACTACCGTGAACAGCGAGCGTCCGATGGTTACCCAGTCCATGGCTTAACGAACGTTCTTCAAGGCAAGGCCCAGGCCTTGCAGGTAAGCGACCAGCACGTCCATTTCCGACTTGCCCTCCACCTGGGCCTTGGCCTCGGCGATGTCCTTGTCGGTATAGGGAACGCCCACCAGGCGCAGCGCCTTCATCTTGGTCGGCACAATGTCGGCGTCGGCCAGATTCTTGGCCAGCCACGGGAAGGCCGGCATATTGGACTCGGGAACCACGTCGCGCGGGTTGATCAGGTGCACGCGGTGCCATTCGTCGGAGTAACGGGCGCCCACGCGGGCCAGGTCCGGACCGGTGCGCTTGGAGCCCCACAGGAAGGGGTGGTCGTACACCGATTCGCCGGCCACGGAGTAGTGGCCGTAGCGCTCGGTTTCAGCGCGGAACGGACGGATCATCTGCGTGTGGCAGGTATGGCAGCCTTCGCGGATGTAGATGTCGCGGCCGGCCAGCTGCACGGCGGTGTAGGGCTTGACGCCGGCCACCGGCTGAGTGGTCGATTTCTGGAAGGCCAGCGGCAGAATTTCCACCAGACCGGCCACGCTGACGACCAGCAGGGTAAACACGATCAGATAGCCGACGTGTTCTTCGATCAGTTTTTGTATCTTATCCATGATGTTTCCTTGCGCCTCAATGAGCGTGGGCGGTGATGGCCGGGATCTTGGCGTCTACGGCACGGCCCGCGGTTACGGTGCGGAAGGTGTTGTAGGCCATCAGGAACATGCCGAGCAGGTACAGGAAGCCGCCGAGCAGACGCACGAAGTGGTACGGATAGGTGGCCTTGACCGCCTCTACGAAGGCGTAGGTCAGGGTGCCGTCCGGGTTCAGCGCGCGCCACATCAGGCCCTGGGTCACGCCGGAGATCCACAGCGCGGCGATGTACAGCACCACGCCGACGGTGGCGAGCCAGAAATGGGCTTCAACCAGCTTCAGGCTGAACATGGATTCGCGGCCGAACAGGCGCGGAATCAGGTAGTACATGGAACCGATGGTGATGAAGCCCACCCAGCCCAGCGCGCCGGAGTGCACGTGGCCGATGGTCCAGTCGGTATAGTGGGACAAGGCGTTGACGGTCTTGATCGACATCATCGGGCCTTCGAAGGTGGACATGCCGTAGAAGGACAGCGAAACCACCAGGAATTTCAACACCGGATCGGTGCGCAGCTTATGCCAGGCGCCGGACAGCGTCATGATGCCGTTGATCATGCCGCCCCAGCTCGGAGCCAGCAGCACCAGGGAGAACACCATGCCTACGGACTGGGTCCAGTCAGGCAGGCTGGTGTAATGCAGGTGGTGAGGACCGGCCCACATATAGGTGAAGATCAGCGCCCAGAAGTGCACCACGGACAGGCGGTAGGAGTAAACCGGACGGCCGGCCTGTTTCGGGATGAAGTAGTACATCATGCCCAGGAAGGCGGCGGTCAGGAAGAAGCCCACGGCGTTGTGGCCGTACCACCATTGCACCATGGCGTCCACGGCGCCGGAGTAGGCGGAGTAGGATTTCCACAGCGACACCGGCACGAAGGCGGAGTTGACGATGTGCAGCAGGGCCACGGCCAGGATGAAGGCGCCGTAGAACCAGTTGGCCACGTAGATGTGCTTGACCTTGCGGATGGCGATGGTGCCGAAGAAAACGATGGCGTAAACAACCCAGATCACCGCGATCAGCAGTTTGATCGGCCATTCCAGCTCGGCGTATTCCTTGCTGGTGGTCAGGCCCAGCGGCAAGGTGATGGCGGCCAGCACGATCACCAGCTGCCAGCCCCAGAAGGTGAAGGCGGCGAGCTTGTCGGAGATCAGCCGGACGTTACAGGTACGCTGCACCACGTAATAGGAGGTGGCGAACAGGCCGCAACCGCCAAAGGCGAAGATGACCGCATTGGTGTGCAGAGGACGCAGGCGGCCAAAGTGGAACCAGGGGCCGAAGTTCAATTCGGGCCAGACCAGTTGGGCCGCAATGATGACGCCCACCAACATGCCGACAATGCCCCACACGACGGTCATGATGGCAAATTGGCGCACCACCTTATAGTTATAAGTGGATTGCGTTTCCATTTAGGGTTTTCTCCAAGGTTGCTAACTCAGAACGTGACATATCTAATCGGCGGCTTGAAGTCCGGGAAACTGTCCCCATCTGTACCGATGTGACTGTATCCAGACGATGCCGCAGGGAAAACGACTTTTATTAAAATCAAGCGCTTGACCCAGATCGCAGCGGTACTGATGTCTGTATTAGCAGTTCATCCCGTATTGCGACAGCGCAATTTCCCCATTTAGTTAACCCGGCATTCTAAATCAATTACCCATATCGGGCCAGTTTGGACGGCCGGGGGATGTCGCTTTCCCATTTGTCTTTATTTATGTCTCAAGCGAGCGTGACAGTTCTTGCAAATACTGTTGCTACTGACCGAGATTGTATTGTCTGGCGGCCCAGCCTTCTTGACCTGGATCAAGATGTCATAAAACGCAGCGTTTACCCGCGGCAAGTGCTAAAATCAGAAGGTTTTGCAACGATTGCAGGCAGATCATGACCGTTTCCGTCCGCTACACCCTATGTCCGAGCGCCCCGGAGGCGCATCTTTTCGAGGTCGTCCTGACCGTTTCCCGGCCCGCCAAGAATGGCCAGATTTTCTCATTGCCGGCGTGGATTCCCGGCAGTTACATGATCCGGGAGTTCTCCAAACATATTGTGGAAATTCGCGCGGAATCCGCGGGAAAAGCGGTGCGGCTGGTCCAGCTGACAAAAAACAGTTGGCAAGCCGCGCCAGTCAAGGGCTCGTTGGTTCTACGCTATAAAGTTTATGCGTTTGATCTGTCGGTGCGCGGCGCTTATCTGGACGCGCAGCGCGGCTTCTATAACGGCAGCAGCGTTTTCCTGGCGGCGGACGGCTACGAGAACGAGGCTTGCGAGGTGGAGATCCTGCCGCCGGAAGGCAAGGCCTACGCCGATTGGAAGGTGGCGACCAGCTTGCCGGCGCGCGGCGCGGACAAGAAAACCGGCTTCGGCGGCTATCAGGCCGCCTCTTACGACGAGTTGATCGACCACCCGGTGGAACTGGGCGCTTTCGAACGCGTCAGCTTCAAAGCCTGCGGCGTGCCGCACGAATTCGTCGTCTCCGGCCGCTTCCGCGCCGACCTCAAGCGCCTGGCGCGCGACGCCAAGAAAATCTGCGAATACCAGATCAAGCTGTTCGGCGAGCCGGCGCCCTTCGAGCGCTACGTATTCATGCTTTTCGTCGGCAAGGACATCTACGGCGGCCTGGAGCATCGCGCCTCCACCGCGCTGGTGGCCAATCGCGACGACTTGCCGCAGCAGGGCGTCGAGGAGATCGGTGACGGCTATCTGAAGCTGCTGGGCCTGATCAGCCACGAATATTTCCACAGCTGGAACGTCAAGCGGATGAAGCCGGCGGCGTTCACGCCCTACGATCTGAACCAGGAAGGCTATACCCGTCTGCTGTGGGCCTTCGAGGGCATCACCTCCTATTACGACGACCTGAGCCTGGTGCGTTGCGGCCTGATAGACGAGAAGCGCTATCTGGGCCTGCTGGCGGAAACCATCAGCGGCGTCGAGCGCGGCGCCGGCCGCTTGAAGCAGACGCTGGAGCAATCCAGCTTCGAAGCGTGGACCAAGTACTATCGACAAGACGAAAACAGCCCCAACAGCATCGTCAGCTATTACACCAAGGGCGCGCTGGCCGCGCTGGCGCTGGACCTGACCATACGCCGCGACAGCCAGGGCCGTCAGTCGCTGGACGACGTGATGCGCGCGCTGTGGCGCAAATGGCTGGACGACGGCAAGGGCCTGGCCGAGGACGAGTGGGAAAGCCAGGCGCAGGCCGTCACCGGCCTGGACCTCAAGGCCTTTTTCGATCGCGCGCTGCGCGGTGTTGAGTCCCTGCCGCTGGCCGAACTGTTGGCGGCCCAGGGCGTGGAGCTGCGCTTCGAGCCGGCGGCCAACGCCGGCGACCGCGGCGGCCTGGCGTTGAGCGGCAAGCCTGCGCCGGCCAGCCTGGGGGTCAAGGCCGTGGCCGAGGCCCAGGGCGTGCGCGTGCTCAATGTCTACGACGGCGGCGCGGCGCAAGGCGCCGGCCTGTCCGGCGGCGACGTGATCGTGGCCATAGACAAGCTCAAGGCCGTGGACCTGGACAAGGCGCTGGCGCGCTACCAGCCCGGCGATAAGCTGAAACTGCACTGGTTCCGCCGCGACGAACTGATCAGCGCGCAAGTGGAGCTGCAAGCCGCTCCTGCCGACGCCTGCCGCCTGCTGTTGCAGGACGGCGGCGCGCAGTGGCTGCGCCGCTAATATTCATCGGGTCGGCGCCGCTGCCCGGCGTCGTCCCCCTCCAGCCAAGACCGGCGCAGCCGGCATCGAAGGAGACGTAGACATGGCTCAACAGCCGCAAGTCAAGTACCGCAACGACTACGCAGCCCCCGCTTTTCTGATCGACCGCGTCGATCTGAGCTTCGACATCGAAGACGACGCCACCCGCGTGCACGCGCGCCTGGTGGTGACCCGCAACGACAAGGCCGCGCGCCAGGACGATCTGGTGCTGGACGGCAGCGCCGCATTGGTGGCGGTGACGCTGGACGGCGAACGCCTGGGCGAAGGCGGCTACGCGCTGGCCGACGATCAACTGACCGTGCGCGGCGTGCCGGACAGCTTCATCCTGGAAGTGGAAACCGAGATCGATCCGGCGGCCAACACCAGTCTGATGGGCTTGTACGCGTCCAACGGCAATCTGTTCACCCAATGCGAGCCGGAAGGCTTCCGCAAAATCACCTATTACCTGGACCGTCCCGACGTGATGGCCAAGTTCACCACCACCATCATGGCGGACAAGCACAAATTCCCGGTGCTGCTCTCCAACGGCAACAAGGTGGGCGAGGGCATGGTGGACAAGAAGCGCCACTGGGTGAAGTGGGTGGACCCGTACAAGAAGCCGTCTTATCTGTTCGCCTTGGTGGCCGGCAAGCTGACGGCGCTGAAGGACAAGTTCGTCACCATGCGCGGCCGCGAAGTGGCGCTGGAGATCTGGACCGAACCGGCCGATCAGGACAAGACCCAGCACGCGATGGAGTCCCTGAAGCACTCGATGAAGTGGGACGAGCAGCGCTTCGGCCTGGAATACGATCTGGACATCTATATGATCGTCGCCGTCGGCGACTTCAATATGGGCGCGATGGAGAACAAGGGCCTCAACGTCTTCAACACCAAGTACGTGCTGGCGCGCAAGGACACCGCCACCGACGCCGACTTCCAGGGCGTGGAGCGGGTGATCGGCCATGAATACTTCCACAACTGGACCGGCAACCGCGTCACCTGCCGCGACTGGTTCCAGCTGTCGCTGAAGGAAGGCCTGACCGTGTTCCGCGACCAGGAGTTCGGCGCCGACATGAGCAGCCGCGCGGTCAAGCGCATTGAGGACGTCAAGGGCCTGCGCGCTCATCAGTTCCCGGAGGACGCGGGCCCCACCTCCCATCCCATCCGCCCGGACAGCTATATCGAGATGAATAATTTCTACACCATGACGGTGTATGAAAAAGGCGCGGAAGTGGTGCGCATGTATCACACCTTGCTGGGCGAAGCCGGCTTCCGCAAGGGCATGGACCTGTATTTCAAACGCCATGACGGCCAGGCGGTGACCTGCGACGACTTCCGCGCGGCGATGGCCGACGCCAACGACGTGGACCTGGGTCAGTTCGGCCTGTGGTACAGCCAGGCCGGCACCCCGGTGCTCAGCGTCAGCGGCCGTTACGACAGCGTGGCGCGCAGCTACACCCTGAACGTGCGCCAATCCTGCCCGGCCACCCCGGGCCAGGAACAGAAGCAGCCCTTCCACATCCCGCTGGCCCTGGGTCTGGTGGGCGCGGACGGCGCCGACCTGCCGCTGCGGCTGGAGGGCGAGGCCGAGGCGCAGGGCGGCACCCGGGTGCTGGACGTCAAGGCGGCGGAGCAGAGCTTCACCTTCGTCGACGTGCCGGCCGAACCGGTGCCTTCGCTGCTGCGCGGCTTCTCCGCGCCGGTGAAGCTGGATTTCGATTGGCGCGACGACCAACTGGCTTTCCTGATGGCCAACGACAGCGACAGCTTCAGCCGCTGGGAGGCCGGCCAGACCTTGGCCGAGCGCCTGTTCAAGCAGCTGTTGACGACGCTGGCCGCCGGCGGCGAGCTGAAGTTGCCGGAAACCTTCGTCTCCGCCTTCCGCGCGGTGCTCAAGGACCATGTCGCCGATCCGGCGTTCAAGGCCTTGATGCTGGCTCTGCCTTCCGAGGCGGAAATCCTGGAGATGGTGGAGGCGGCCAACCCGGCGAGCATCCATCAGGTGCGCGATTTCGTGCTGGACGAGCTGGCGCAGGCGCTGCGCGGCGAGTGGCGCGAGGCGTACGAGCTGAGCCAGACCCGCGATTACAAGCCGCAGGACGCCGGCAAGCGCGATCTGAAGAACCGCGCGCTGGCCATGCTGAACCGCCTGGACGACGCCTGGCCGGCGGAGGCCGCCTCCAAGCAGTGCCAGGAGGCGGACAATATGACCGACCAGATGGGCGCGATGCTGGCCTTGCGCGATCGCGACGGCGCCGAGCGCGACGATTGCTTCACCGCCTTCGCCGCCCGCTGGCAGGGCGACGCGCTGGTGATGGACAAGTTCTTCATGCTGGTGGCCAGCAGCCAGCTGCCGGGCACGCTGGAGCATGTGCAGGCGGCGATGCAGCACCCGGCCTTCACCTTGAAGAACCCCAATAAGGCGCGCGCGTTGATCGGCACCTTCGGCGCCAATATGGCCTTGTTCCACGCCGCCGACGGCAGCGGCTATCGCTTCCTCGCCGATCAGGTGCTGGCGCTGGACGCGATTAATCCGCAGGTGGCCAGCCGCATCGTCAACGCCTTCCGCCGGCTGAAGAAGCTGGAGCCGGCGCGTCAGGCGCTGATGCGCGAGCAATTGCAGCGTCTGGCCGGGCAAACGCTGTCCAAGGACGTGTACGAGATCGTGTCCAAGATTTTGGAAGCCTGAGCCGTCTCGCGCCGCTCAAAACAAAGCCCCGGTTTCAAACCGGGGCTTTTTTCATGGCGGCTTGGGTTGCCCGGCGCGGCTTATTCTACGCGCAGCCGCTGTCCGCCCTGTCCGCCTTGTTTCTTCGGCAGCGTCAGGCTGAGCACGCCGTTTTCATACTTGGCGCTGGCCGCGTTGCGTTCGATCTCGGCCGGCAGCTGGAAGCTGCGCGACACCGCGCCGTAAAACCGCTCGGTGCGCAGCGGGCGTTCGTCCTTGCGCTCGCTGTCCGTCTGGCGCACTTCCGCCTTGATGGTGACCAGCGGGCCGTCCACTTCCACATGGATATCCTCCTTGCCGACGCCGGGGATTTCCGCGTGAACGGTGAACTGGGTTTCGGATTCCCTCACGTCGATCTTGATCTGGCTGGGCAGGGGGTCGCCGTGCAGCGGCTTGATGAAAAAGCCGGGGCTGAAGTCGCGGAACAGTTCGTCAAACAGGCTAACATTGCCGCGGGAAGGCAGGATGTTCATCTTACTCTCCTTTTAGATCAATGGATTAGATGTAAAACGGGCCCTGTTGTCGATATAGGGACGCCGCGCGGATTCTCAAGCCCCGGCGCGGACGGAATAGGGTGGGACGCGCGCGCATCAGTCCGATTGGACAGGTCTCAGCCATAGGCCGGCGAAATCGGTCCAGCCGTTTTCGCTCATTTGCAGGCCGGCCAGCTGGGGGCTGGCCTGATGGCCCTGGCGCTCATGCGATAGCGGCAGCACCCAGCCCTCGGCGCACAGCCAGTCGCCGATGGCGGCGTAACCGGCCATCCGCTGTTGGGTGTCCGGCTGGCGCTGGATGTCCCGCAATTGCGCGTTCAGCCGCGCCTGCGCCGCCGCGCCCAGGCCGCGCTGCAACGGTTGCCGGGTGCCCAGCCATTCGTGGCAGCTGTAGTCGCGATCGTCGTGCAAGACCTCGCTGCACAACATCAGATCGGCCTGCCGCCACCAGTCCTGATCGTGAAAGAAGGCGCGCCGGCTGAGGGCGTGGATTTCCAGGTCGATGGACAGGGCGGCCAGGCGCTGGCGGATGGCGGCGGCCAGCGGCGGAAAACAGGGCAGGTCGTAATGGAACAGGCGCAGGCGGGCGCGGTCCAGCCGGGGGCGGCGCTCGGCCCGCGGCAAGGGATGTCGCCAGCCCGGCAGCAGGCCGGCCGCCGGCGTCTGCAGAACGTCGTTGGCCTGGACCAGCGCGGGCTCGGCCAGCCAGCGCATCAGCGGAGCGCGCTCGCTGTCCGGCAAGGCCGGGTTCAGCAGCAAATAGGTGCAGGCCGATTGCAGTGTGCCGTTGGCGTCGTCGTTGGCGTAATCCAGGCGCAGGTGGAAGTCCTGGCCGTCGTCGCCGGCGGGAATGAACCACAGCTCGATCTCGTCCAGCAGCGCCCGCTCGCGGTAATGGGCGGCGAAGGCGGCCAGGCTCAGCCGCTGCTCGCTGTGGCGCAGCGCCCGGAACGGACCGCTGCCCACCGGCAGGCGTTCGAAGTCGGCGCCGCGCCGCAAGGGGACGATGGAGCTGTTGGCGGTGGCCAGCCGCTGCGGCCATAGAAAATCTCCGTCGTCCAAGCGGCAGCTGAAGGACAGCGGATCGTGGACCTCGACCGCGCTCAGGTGGCGGTATTGCCGCTGATAAGGATTGTCGGATTCGCGCAGTCGCAGCAGGCTGGCGGCCGCGGCGTCGGCCTGCAAGGGCGAGCCGTCGTGGAATTGCAGGCCGGGGCGCAGCCAGAAGCGCCAGCGCCTGGCCGCGTCGTCGCTTTCCCAGTGATGGGCCAGGCCGCCCTGCAGGCTTTGCAGCGCGCGGTCGAAACGGCATAGCCGGTCGAATATCTGCCGGACCAGATGGGATTCCAGCCGGCCGCTGACGGTGACCGGGTCCAGGCTCAGCGGCGCATGCGGTATCGGGATGCGCAGGCAGCGGCCTTGCGCGGCGCTGCCCAGGTATTGCGGCAGCGCGCTCAGCAATTGTTCGCGCCGCTGCGGCGGCAATTGGGCGAAGGCCTGCTCCAGCTTGCCGTCGCGCAGCAAGCGCTGCAGACGCTGCCATTCCAGCTGTTCCGGCGGGCAGAGCAGGCTTAGCCGCGATTTGCGGCCGCGCCCCCGGCCCGGCTCCCAGGCCAGCCAGCCGCGCTCGCGCATCTTGGCCAGCTGCAGCCGGGCGTTGCGCTCGCTGCAGTCCCACAGCGCGCACAGCTCGGCCAGCCCCGGCTGGGCGGGCTGCCGGCCGGCGTAGGCCTGGTGCAGCGCCTGATATTGTCGTTCCAGCTTCATGCTCGTTTCCGGTTGAGGGCTAGGCTAAAAGCGGAAGCAATTTGTTTGGTTCGCATCCATTTTTACATTCCGCTTTTAGCAGGATACTGGGGGCACTTCCTGTTTGCATAGGCCTTGGCATGATTGGCGAAAAAGAAATCCAGGTGCGTTGGCTGCTGGCCGGCTCCTGGTTGTTGACGATGAGCCGGGCGGTGATCGCGCCGCTGCTGGTGCTGACCCTGGGGCGGCAACTGAGCTTGAGCGGCGAGCAGACCGGCCTGCTGCTGGGCGGCGTCTTGCTGCTGTCCGCCTTGATGGGCTTGTACGGCGGCCATTTGCTGGATCGTTGGCCGCGGCGGCCGGTGTTGCTGGGCGCCGCGGCCTTGATCGCGTTGAACTATCTGGTGCTGCCGCTGAGCCAGCAGCTGTGGTGGAGCGCGCTGGCGCTGGCGCTCAGCGAGATCGGCCAGGCGGTGCACAGCATCGCGATCAAGGCGATGATCAGCGATTTGCTGCCGCCGGAGCGGCGCGGCAAGGCCTTTTCCCTGCGTTACACCCTGGCCAACGTCGGCTGGGCGCTGGGGCCCTTGCTGTGCAGCCTGCTGTTGGCTTGGGACGGGAACTGGCCGTTCTGGTGCGCGATCGCGCTGGCCGCGGCCGGCGGAGCGGCGACGCCGCGCGGCCCTTGCGCGCCCAGCCGGGAGGCCGGCGCGCCTGCGCCGGGCTTTTGGGCGACGCTGGGCCGTTTGCGGCAAGACCGGGTGCTGGTCTTGTTCACCCTGAGTTGCGCCTTGGCCAACCTGGTGTACGCGCGTTTTTCCAGCTATCTGCCCCTGTATCTGATGCAGAGCTTGCCGGAGGCCGAGGTGCTGCGCTGGATGTCGGCGCTGATCAGCTGCAACGCGGTCGGCGTGATCTTGCTGCAATACCCGCTGGGCCGGCGGATAGGCGATGCCGGCTTGATGAAGGCTATCAGCGCCGGCTTTCTGCTGTTGGGGCTGGGCACCTTGGGCTTGGGCTGGGTCCCCGGCGGGCTGCTGGGCATGTGCGCGGCGATGCTGGTGTTCACCGTGGGTGAGATCGTGCTGGTGCCGGCCGAATACCTGTACATAGACGCGATCGCGCCGGAGGACTGCAAGGGCGTCTACTACGGCGCGCAGAATCTGGCCAGTCTGGGCGGAGCGCTGGGGCCGATGCTGGCCGGCTGGATGCTGGCCCGCGCGTCCGGCGGGACTTTATTCGCGGCGATGGCGAGCTTGTGCGCGCTGGCCTGGTGGCTGGCGCTGCGCGGCGAGGCCTTGCGGCAGGCCCGGGGGGGCGGCGTGTGGCAGGCTTCGGCCTTGAAGACCTGAGAACCTGTTCAAAGTCTGCTGCGCTTCGGCGATACGGCGTTAAAAACAAGCTCAAAATGCTCATGTACCACTTGTACACTCCGCTTTTTCGCTCGTTTTCGCCTTGTCTCGCCCTTGCTCGCGAGACTTTGAACAGGCTTTGAGAACTTGTTTACGATCTGCTACGCGTCGGCGATACGGCGTTGAAAACGTCTTCAGAATGCTCATTACCACCCGTACATTCCGCTTCTTCAGCCGTGTCCTCGCTCTGGCTCGAGAGGCTTTGAACAGGTTCTGGCGCAGGGCGGGCTTTCTCTTTGGCAGCTTTTTTGTCATGATCAAGCGCTTGTTTGAATTGTCGCGCAGACGACGAAGCAGACGCCGATACGAGGAGAAGGCATGGAAAAGCGCCAGCAGGACCGCTTTGTCGCGGTGGGCGGCGAGCAGCTGTATCTGAAACGCATTTATTGCCGCGAGGACGGCCCGCCGGTGTTGCTGCTGCACGGGGTGATGGCCAACGGCCGCACTTTTTACAGCGATTCCGGCAGAGGGCTGGCTCATTACCTGGCCGAGGCCGGCTACGATGTGTTCGTCGCCGATCTGCGGGGCCGCGGCCGCAGCCTGCCCAAGATCAGCCGCGCCTCGCGCCACGGGCAGACCGAGACCATCTGCGAGGATTTGCCGGCGCTGCATCGCCACATCCGCGAACTCAAGAACGGCGCGCCGCTGCATTGGATGGCTCATTCCTGGGGCGGCGTGCACATGTCCAGCTGCCTGATCCGCTTTCCCGAGCTGGCTGAGCAAGTGGCCAGCCTGGTTTACTTCGGCAGCAAGCGCAGCGTGCGGGTGCGCAATCTGAACAAGCTGGTGGAGGTGGACTTCATGTGGAATATCGCCTCGCGGGTCTTGATCCGCCTGTTCGGCTATCTGCCGGCGCGGCGCATCCGGCTGGGGGCGGACGACGAGAGCGACAAGAGCCATCTGCAAAGCAAGCTGTGGGCGCAGCCCAAGCCCTGGGTGGACAGCGACGACGGCTTCGATTACGGCGCCGCCGCCCAAGGCGCCCGTTTGCCGCCGGCCCTGTACTTCGCCGCCGGCCACGATCCCTGCCGCGGCCATCCGGAGGACGTGCGCCGCTTCCGCGACGAATCCGGCCCGCACCTGTCGCGGCTGCGCCTGCTGTCCCGGCGCGTCGGCCATCTGCACGATTACAACCATGTGTCATTATTGACCCATCCTGATGCCATCCGGGACCATTTCCCGCTGGTATTGGCATGGCTGCATGGTGAGTATGATCAGGTCAGCGAAAATTACTGATAAATGACATTTTCCTTGGCGCGCGGCTGTGGTAGAAATCGCGCCTGGGAGAATGAACCATGACACAAGACTTTGAAGTTTCGCCCTATTTGCTAGGGCCCGTTATCGACAACCTTGCCGAACAGGGCTGGGTCGTAGACCGCAGCCTGTTCTCTGCCGAAGACATCCGCCTGCTGCGCGAGGAATGCCTCGTCCACTGGCAGCAGGGCAAGTTCCATGAAGCCGCCGTCGGGCGCGCCGCGCAGCAAAACCGCCGCAGCGAAATCCGTTCCGACTCGGTGCTGTGGCTGGAGCCGGACAATGCCGATTCCGCCGCATCCTTGTATTTCTCCAAGCTGGACGCCGTCCGCCAGGAGGTCAACCAGGCCTTCTACATGGGGCTGGAGGACTTGGAGTCCCACTTCGCCGTGTACCCGCAGGGCGCTTTCTATAAAAAACACCTGGACCGCTTCCGCAACGACGACGCGCGCGCGCTGACCGCGGTGCTCTACCTGAACGACGACTGGCCGGCCGACGCCGGCGGCGAGATGCGGCTTTATCTGGACGAGGATGGCGAGCGCCATGTCGACGTCCGGCCGGAGGCCGGCACCCTGGCGCTGTTTTTGTCCGACCGCTTCTGGCACGAGGTGTTGCCGGCCGGCCGGCAGCGTTTGTCCATCACCGGCTGGTTTCGCCGCCGCATGGCGACGGCGGCCGGCTGGTAGGCCGACGGCTCGTGCTAGAATCTTCGCCAAGGATTCCGCATACAAAGGACAGTGAAGATGTCAGGCAATACCATGGGGTTGTTGTTCACGGTGACTTCCTTCGGCGAAAGCCACGGCCCGGCCATTGGCTGCGTGGTGGACGGCTGCCCGCCGGGGCTGGAGATCAGCGAAGCCGACATCCAGGCGGAGCTGGACCGGCGCAAGCCCGGCACCAGCCGCCACGTCACCCAGCGCCGCGAGCCGGACGCGGTGGAAATCCTGTCCGGCGTGTACGAGGGCAAGACCACCGGCACGCCGATCGCGCTGCTGATCCGCAACACCGATCAGCGCAGCAAGGACTACGGCAATATCGCCGACACCTTCCGTCCCGGCCATGCGGATTACTGCTATTGGCATAAGTACGGCATCCGCGATCCGCGCGGCGGCGGCCGTTCCTCCGCCCGCGAGACCGCGGTGCGGGTGGCCGCCGGCGCCATCGCCAAGAAATGGCTGCATCAGCGCTACGGCATCGTCATCCGCGGCCACATGAGCCAGATCGGCGAAATCGCCATCCCGTTCAAGGGCTGGGAGCATGTGTCCGGCAACCCCTTCTTCGCCGCCGATCCCGAGGTGGTGCCGCAGCTGGAAAGCTATATGGACAGCGTGCGCAAGAGCCTGGACTCCATCGGCGCGCGGCTGCGGGTGGTGGCTGAAAACGTGCCGGTGGGCTGGGGCGAGCCGGTGTTCGACCGGCTGGACGCCGACATCGCCCACGCGATGATGAGCATCAACGCGGTCAAGGGCGTGGAGATCGGCGCCGGCTTCGGCTGCGTGACCCAGCGCGGCAGCGAGCACGGCGACGAACTGACGCCGCAGGGCTTCGCCAGCAATCACGCCGGCGGCGTGCTCGGCGGCATTTCCACCGGCCAGGACATCGAAGTGTCCATCGCCATCAAGCCGACGTCCTCCATCGCCCAGCCGCGCCGCTCCATAGACAAGCAGGGCCAGCCGCTGACCATGGAAACCCACGGCCGCCACGATCCTTGCGTCGGCATCCGCGCCACGCCGATCGCCGAGGCGATGCTGGCGCTGGTGTTAATCGACCACGCCTTGCGCCATCGCGCGCAATGCGGCGATGTTTCGGTAGATACTCCCAGAATTGCCGGCCGAATCGGCTAGACTGTAAACCGTAAGCCGGGACGACGCCGGCATATCCGGTAGGATGGAACATGCTGAAAAATCTGATCAGCGGCCTGACCGGCCGTATGAAGAAATCTTCGGACTCCTCCAGCGACGAACAGGTCGTGCCCGCGCCGTTCACCGAGCTGGCGCACGACTCGCCGGCCAGCCGGCAGCTGGAAAACGCGCCGCCGCTGGATTTGCCGCCCACCCTGGGCTTTGTTTCGCATCAGCCGGTGATGGACAGGCTGCAAAGGGTGGTGGCTTACGATTTCTTCGTGCGCCAGGGCAAGCGCAATATCGCCGCCGGCAAGCAGCAAGAGTTCGACAGGCTGATGCTCAGCACGCTGCAGAATATGGACATCTTCCGCTTGCTGGCTTTCCGCCGCGCCTTTGTCCATATCTCCATCGACACCCTGGACGAGCCTATGCTGTCGAATATGCCGGCCAGCAGCGTGATCTTCGTGCTGGAGCCGTCGCAGACCGGTTCGGTGTCCGAGGAGATGATCCGGCAGCTGGACGCGCTCAAGCAAAAAGCGATGCGCTTCGCGCTGGAGCCGGCCGGCTACGATCCGGGCAGCCTGCCGGCGCACCTGCAGAACGATTTGTTCAGCCGCATGGACTTCATGATCCTGGACTTCGACGCGCCGTCCGGCAAGGTGCTGGAGCCCATTCTGGATCAACTGCCCAAGCGTTATCCCACTGTGCGCTGGATGGCGCGCAACGTCGGCACCGCCGAGGATCTGGACGTCTGTCTGCGCGGGCCGGGGCATAATCGTTTCGCCTTGTTCCACGGCCCCTTCATCGCCACCGTGCGCGCGCTGGAGGGCGGCAAGGTGGACGCCAGCCAGACCCGGGTGCTGCAAATCATGCGCATGTTGCGTGCCAATGCCGAAGCCGCCGAGATCGAGACCCAGTTCAAGCTGGACTCGGTGCTGCTGTTCAAACTGCTGCGTTTCATGAATTCGCCGGTGCACGGTTTGTCGCGCAAGGTGCAGACCATAGAGGAAACCCTGCTGCTGCTGGGCCGGGAAACCTTGTTCAAGTGGCTGTCCATGCTGTTGTTCACCGCGCGCAAGGACGACGGCACCGCGGTGTCGCTGCTGGAAAAGTCGCTGATCCGCGCCCGCCTGCTGGAGCGCATGGGCAGCTATCGCGGCAACCGGGTGGAGGCCGAACATCTGTTCCTCACCGGCATGTTCTCCATGCTGGACGTTTTGCTCGGGGTGCCGTTTCCCGATGTGCTGGACCCGCTGGAGCTGGCCTCGCCGGTGCGCGAGGCGGTGGTGGAGCGCCGCGGCATGTTCGCGCCCTTCCTGGCGATGGCGCTGGCCTGCGAGCAGGGCGACACCGAGCAGATTGAAGCCTTGGCCAAGGTGCTGGATTTCGAGGTGGAATTGGTCAACCAGTACTATATGGACGCCGCGGTGTGGGCGCAGGTGGTCTTGCGCGACAGCGAAGTCCACAACAATGTGGAGGCGGTTTGAGGGCCTGTTCCAAATCAGGCATGACGGCGCGCTGACAGCAAACAGGCCGCATCCTCGGATGCGGCCTGTTTGCTTTCCTGTGCTTGTTTATTGGCCGTTGCCGGCCGGAGCCTGTCCCTGAGCGGCCGCATCGTCGGCGCCCGGCGCCGCGCGGCGGTCTCCCGGCGGTTCCCCATGGGGCGCGCCGGAAGGCGCGTTGCCGGGGGCCGCGCCATGTTGCGGGCCGCCGTTGGCGTTGCCGGGAGCATGACCGCCGCCCTGTGGGCCGCCGTCATGGTTGCCGCCGCCTCCGGAGCCACCGCCGGCGCCGCCTCCCTCATGTCCGCCGCCGCCGGAACCTCCGCCGCCGCCCTCGTGTCCACCGCCACCGCCACCGCCACCGCCACCGCCACCGCCACCGCCACCGCCACCGCCACCGCCACCGCCACCGCCAGCCTGGCTGAGCAGCGGCCCGTGGGCAGGCGAGAAGGACCAGGCGGGGGAGGAAAGGGCGCCGAGCGCGTAAAGCAGCGCCGCCAGCAATGTCAGACGTTTCATGGAATGGCCTCCTTGAGCGATGGCCGGCCCGCCGCGACGGCGGCGCTGATGAGGGCCAGACGCTTCAGCATAGCCGCCAAGGGGCGATGACGCCGGCCGCTCAAGGAGACGCCGCTGGGCGTCAGCCGCCTTTCAAGCCCAGCGCGTAGCGTATCGCTTCGCGCTTCAGCGGGCCGGCGTGGTTGGCCACGCGCATTCCCAGCTTGCGCGCCAGCCGCAGCGGGGCGATATCGTTGCCGAAGCCGTAGCAGAAGGCGTCCATCGCGGTCTGCATCGCCAGATTGGCCGGCTTGCGCGCGCGCTGGTAGCGTTGCAGCGCGCCGACGGCGGCGAAGTCCCGGCCTTGGGCCGCGGCTTCCCGTATCACCTCGGCCAGCTTGGCCGCGTCCTGGAAGCCCAGGTTCACGCCCTGGCCGGCCAAGGGGTGGATGGTGTGGGCGGCGTCGCCCACCAGGGCCACGCCGTCCTTGACGTAGTGCTGCGCGTGGCGGCGGGTCAGCGCGAAGCTGCCCTTGGCCACGATGCGGCGGATCGCGCCCAGCTTGCGGGGGAAGGCGGCGTGAAAGGCCGCGGCCAGCTCGGCCTCGTCCAGCGCCAGCAGCCGCTGGACGTCCGGCGGACGGTGATACCAGACCAGCGAGCCGTATTCGCCGGTCAGCGGCAAAAAGGCTTGCGGGCCGGTGGGGGTGAAGCGTTGCCAGGTGATGTCCTGCTGCGTTTGCTCTTGCTCGCAGCAAGCCACCAGCGCGTGCATGGGATAGTCCCAACTGGTGACGCCGATGCCGGCGGCGTCGCGCACCGACGAGCGCGCGCCGTCGGCGGCGATCAGCAAGCGGGCGCTCAATTGACGGCCGTCTTCCAGCTCCACGCGGGAGGCGAAGGGCTGGTAGACGATGCGGCGGATGGCGGCCGGGGCCAGGTAGTCGATGTCCGGCCGCTGCCGCAGGGCCTGGGTGGCGGCCAGTTGCACCACCCGGTTTTCCACGATGTGGCCGAGCGCGGCCTCGCCGGCCTCCTCGGCGGTGAACAGCGTGCCGTCGGCTTCTTCGCCCTCCCACACCTGCATGCGCAGATAGGGGGCCGCGCGCATCGCCAGCACCGCGTCCCAGGCGCCGATGCCGGCCAGAAAGCGAGCCGAGGCCGGACTGATCGCCGAAACCCGCAGATCCGGCGGCTGGGCCGCGTCGAACGGGGCGGGCGGCGCTTGCTCCAGCACCGCAATGCTCAGGCCGTGGCCGGACAGCGCGGCGGCCAGCGCCGAGCCCACCATGCCGCCGCCGACGATGAGAATATCGCTGTATTGCATAAATCCCTTTCCAATCGTTTGCCCGCGCCTTTCGCCGAGCGCCGGGTCGCGCGCCAGCATAGCCCAGGGGAGGCGCCGCGCGTCTTGGCCTGGATCAAGCCGTTTGCGGTTCCGCCGCCAGCAGCGCGCGCAGCCGCGGCACCACGTGCTGGACGAAGATCTCGTTCTTGCGCGGCAGCGGGTGACGGTAAGGGTAGACCAGGAAGGCCGGCCAGCAATCGTGGCTCCAGCCCGGCAGCACCGGCACCAACTGGCCGGTGGCGAGAAAGCTGCTGGCCACGTAATGGGGCAGCAGCGCCAGTCCGCAGCCGGCCACCGCGCCGGACACCAGCGGCGAATACTGATTGCAGCTGAGCACCGGCCGCACCGGCATGCGCACATAGACGCCGTCCTTCTCCAGCGCCCATTCCACCGCCTCGCTGGGCGCCTTGCTGGAATCGTAGAGCACGCGGTGCAGGCACAGGTCTTCCGGGTGTTCCAGCCTGGGCGCCTGGGCCAGGTAGCCGGGCGAGGCGTAGACGGTCTCGCGCATGAAGCCCAGCGGTTTGGCCACCAGTCCGTCGTCGTAGACATTGCGTGTGCGCACGCAAAAATCCAGCCCTTCCGCCACCGGGTCTTGCAGCCGGTTCTCCACTTGCAGCTGCATCTCCAGCCCCGGGTATTGATTGGACAGCTCGGACAGGATGGGGACCAGCAGGAACTGGGCGAAGGCGGACGCGGAGCTGATCACCAGCGGCCCTTCCACGCAATCCTGCACATTGCCGACGTCGCCGCGCACCCGGTCCAGCATCTCGCGCAGCTGGCGCGCGTGCACGGCCAGCCGCTGGCCGGCCTCGGTCAGCGCCACGCGCCGGGTATTGCGCAGCACCAGCACCGCGCCCAGCTCCAGCTCCAGTTGCTTGACCAATTGGCTGACGCGGCTTTTGGCGCAGCCGAGCGCGTCGGCCGCCGCGGTGAAGCTGCCGTGGCGGGCCAGCGCGTCGAAGGCCAGCAGAGCATCCGGAGAGGGAGGGTGGTTTGTTTTCATTTCAGAACAGTGTGTGGATATTTCACGGATTTTATTGTATGCGCATGTAGATTAGCATGCTTGCGTGATCAATAGCAGAACAATTGGAGCGCATCATGGCATTGGGAGCCTGGGGGGCGTGGAGTCGATTCTGGGGGCGGCTGGGCCGTTTGTGGTGGCAGGGCATGCAAGCCCACACGCGGCGGGCGTTGCGCGATGAAACCGAGGCGCTGGAGCGGGCGAGGTGCGCGGCGTCGAACGGAGGACGGCAGTGCGCCAATCCGGTGGATTGCGCGCGGAACCGACGGGTGTTTCATTGACCGTGATGTCGAATCGAGGAGAAACGAAAATGCAGGATACCCGAGCGGTAGTGACGGGGTTTTTGAAGGAGGTGCGTTCCGGACGCAATCCGGACGCGGCCGGCGATTATCTGGCGCCCAAGGTATTGGCGCATCAATTGGTGGCGGAGTCGCCGCATACGCTGGAGCGCAGCCCGGCCGACTACGCCGCCCATGTGCGGGACTTCCTGCGCGACTACGGCGCCTTTGAACTGAGGGTGGACGAATTGCTGGTGGACGGAGACAAGGCTTACGCGCGCTGGACCCAGTTGGGACATGACCTGGCCGGCCTGGACGGCCGCCCGCCCAGCGGCGAGCCGCTGCGCCAGATCGGCAGCGCCTGCTACCGGGTGGCGGATGGCCGCATTGTCGAGTACTGGATACAAAGCAGCTGAGCCGCCGGCGCCGTTTGCATGTTGAACGGCGTTAATTTAACTTATTGTCATTTTTTTGGGCTAATTACCGGTCAATTAATATCGTCTTTCAGTTTTATCAAACATAGCCGATATTGCATAAATATAATGACCGCCAAGATGACAATAAGGAGTGGTAAATGGGGATGCTTGGACGCAAGCGCCGACTGGCGCTTTGTCTCTTGTTGTTGACGGCCCAGGCTTGGGCGGAGGAGGCGGCGCCGGCCGAAGGGTCTCAGCCCAAGACGGTGATCAAGCTGCCGCTGAAGTTGAAGCCGGCGGCGCCGGAAGCCCACAAGGCGGAGCCGGCCAAGCCGGCCGCGCCGGCGGCGGAACACAAGACCGAGGCCAAGCCCGCCGCCAAGGCGGAGGTCAAGCCGGAGGCGAAGCACGCGGAAGCCAAACCGGCGGAGGCCAAGCCCGCTGAAGCCAAACACGCCGAGGCCAAACCGCCGGAGAAAATGGAACCGGCGGTGAAGATGGCGCCGCCGCCGGCGGCCAAGAATTTGAGCGAACCCAGTCCGGAAGTGCACGCGCCGGTGAAAAAGCGCCGCGTGGTCAAGCCCAAGCGCAAGGCGGTTGCTGCCGAGCACGGCGACGCGCACGCCGGCGCGCATTTGGCCTCCGAGGCCCAGCAAGTGCGCGGCGTGGTGGAGACCATAGTCGAAGCCAACGCCCGCTATATGAAGGCGCACGACAAAGCCTATTTTGAGCGCTTCGCCGAGCATCAGAGCCCGCGCGCCACCGTGGTGACTTGCTCGGATTCCCGGGTGCAAACCAATGCCTTCCACGGCGACGCGGTCAACGATCTGTTCATGGTGCGGGACATCGGCAATCAATTGGCCACCGCCGAGGGTTCGGTCGAATACGGGGTGAGGCATTTGCATACCCCCTTGCTGATCATCATCGGCCATGCCGCCTGCGGCGCGATCAAGGCCGCCTCCGGCGACTACGGCGGGCTGGAGCCGGCAATCCGCAAAGAGCTGTCCACCATCGACATTCCCAAGGGCATAGACCCCACCAACGGCGCGCTGCTGAACGTCAATAATCAGGTGGAAACCGCGATCATGACCTACGCCGGCGAGGTGGAGGCGGGCAAGCTGGCGGTGCTGGGCGCGTTCTACGACTTCCGCAACGATCTGAAGCAAGGCTACGGCAAGCTGGTGATCACCAATCTGAACGGCGAGACCGATCCGGCCAAGATCCGCGAAATGAGCCGCGCCGGCCAGTTCTTCAAATACAGTTTCATGAAATAGCGGCGCGCCGCATTTCCGCTTCGCCCATGGCCGCCGACAGGCGGCCATTCTATTTGCGCGGCGTCGGCGCGGTAGCGTCGCCGTTACAGCCGATGCGCGCGCTTTTCCCCTCATGATTCCGGTTGTGACATTTTTTCTCCGCTTAATCCGTATTTGTTTGGCAATGCGCAAAAACGAATATCGTTTTTTCGCTTAGCATGGACTTATTGATGCCGCCGCTATGGTTTCGCGTTTGCGGGCGACAGGGTTTTTCGGTGTTGAAAGCGTATCGCTGTAATGCGCTTGCTACAAAAAAGTTTTGAAGCGATGAGAATGGGCGGTGAATGGACAATATTATTGTCTAGATTTTATTTTCATAAATGAAAGTAAAATGTCACTAATTATTCATTCTCTCGCTGCGACAGGTTTAACTGTTTGGGAGACTTGAAATGACCGTTGGCAATGAACTGGAACTGGACGCGCTGGTGGCGCGGGTGAAAAAGGCGCAGGCCGCGTTTGCCGGCTTCAGCCAGGAGCAGGTGGACCACATCTTCCGCTCCGCGGCGCTGGCCGCCGCGGACGCGCGGATACCGTTGGCCAAGATGGCGGTGGCGGAAACCGGCATGGGCGTGCTGGAGGACAAGGTGATCAAAAACCACTTCGCCTCCGAATACATCTACAACAAGTACAAGGACGATAAAACCTGCGGCGTGCTGGCCGAGGACGACACCTTCGGCACCATCACCATCGCCGAGCCCATCGGTCTGATCTGCGGCATCGTGCCCACCACCAATCCCACCTCCACCGCCATCTTCAAGGCGCTGATCTCTTTGAAAACGCGCAACGGCATCATTTTCTCGCCGCATCCGCGCGCCAAGCGTTCCACTTGCGAGGCGGCGCGGCTGGTGTTGCAGGCGGCGGTGGCGGCCGGCGCGCCGCCGGACATCATAGGCTGGATAGACGAGCCCTCGGTGGCGTTGTCCAATCAGCTGATGCACCACCCTGACCTCAATCTGATCCTGGCCACCGGCGGGCCGGGCATGGTGCGCGCCGCCTATTCTTCCGGCAAGCCCGCCATCGGCGTGGGCGCCGGCAACACCCCGGCGGTGATAGACGAGACCGCCGACATCAAGCGCGCCGTCGCCTCCATCCTGATGTCCAAGACCTTCGACAACGGCGTGGTCTGCGCGTCCGAGCAGTCCGTCATCATCGTCGATGAAATCTACGAGGCGGTGCGCGAGCGCTTCGCCAAGCACGGCGGCTACATCCTGTCCAAGCGCGAAGCGGAGGCGGTGCGCAAGGTGATTCTGCAGGACGGCAGCCTCAACGCCGCCATCGTCGGCCAGAGCGCGGCCAAGATCGCCGCGATGGCCGGCATCGAAGCGCCGCCGGCCACCAAGGTGCTGATCGGCGAAGTCAGCGATGTGTCCGCCGCCGAGGCCTTTGCGCATGAAAAGCTGTCGCCGACGCTGGCGATGTACCGCGCCGGCGATTTCATCGACGCCTGCGACAAGGCCGCGGCGCTGGTGGCGATGGGCGGCATCGGCCACACCTCGGCGCTGTACACCGACCAGGATCTGCAAGGCGAGCGCATCCGCTACTTCGGCGACAAGATGAAGACCGCGCGCATCCTGATCAACACGCCGTCGTCCCAAGGCGGCATCGGCGACCTCTACAACTTCAGCCTGGCGCCGTCGTTGACGCTGGGCTGCGGCTCCTGGGGCGGCAACTCGATCTCGGAGAACGTCGGGCCCAAACACCTGATCAACAAGAAAACCGTGGCCAAGAGGGCGGAGAACATGTTGTGGCATAAGCTGCCCAAGTCGATTTACTTCCGCCGCGGCTGCCTGCCGGTGGCCTTGGAGGATCTGTCCGGCAAACGCCGCTGTCTGATCGTCACCGGCCAGTATCTGTTCGACAACGGCTTCGTCGACGAGCCCATCCGCCTGCTGAAGAAAATGGGTCTGGAGGTGGAAGTGTTCTTCGAGGTGCCGGCCGATCCCACGCTGGCGGTGGTGCGCAAGGGCGCGGACCTGGCCCACGCCTTCAAGCCGGACGTGATCATGGCCTTGGGCGGCGGTTCGCCCATGGACGCGGCTAAGATCATCTGGGTGATGTACGAACACCCGGAAGTGCATTTCGAAGACCTCGCGCTGCGTTTCATGGACATCCGCAAACGGATTTACCAGTTCCCCAAACTGGGACGCAAGGCGGAGTTGGTGGCCGTGCCCACCACCTCCGGCACCGGTTCGGAAGTGACGCCGTTCGCCGTGGTCACCGACGAGAACACCGGGGTCAAATACCCGATCGCCGACTACGAGCTGACGCCGAACATGGCGATTGTCGACGCCAATCTGGTGATGAATATGCCCAAGTCGCTGACCGCCTTCGGCGGCATCGACGCGGTGACCCACGCGCTGGAGGCCTACGCCTCGGTGATGGCCAACGAGTATTCCGACCCTCAGGCCTTGCAGGCCTTGAAGATGCTCAAGGACTATCTGCCGTCCGCCTACCGCAACGGCGCCGGAGACCCCAAGGCGCGCGAGCAGGTGCACAATGCCGCCACCATCGCCGGCATCGCCTTCGCCAACGCCTTCCTCGGCGTCTGCCACTCGATGGCGCACAAGATAGGCGCCGAGTTCGGCCTGGCCCACGGTCTGGCCAACGCGCTCTTGATCAGCAATGTGATCCGCTACAACGCGGCCGACGTGCCGACCAAGCAGACCGCCTTCAGCCAGTACGACCGGCCCAAGAGCGTGGCGCGCTACGCTGAAATCGCCCGCCATCTGGGCCTGGAAGCCAGCCGCGACCACGAGCGGGTGGAGAAGTTGATCGACTGGGTGGACGAGCTCAAGCGCACGCTGGACATTCCGGCGTCCATCCAGGCCGCCGGCGTGGCCGAGGCGGATTTCCTGGCCAAGGTGGACTTGCTGGCGGAAGCCGCTTTCGATGACCAGTGCACCGGCGCCAACCCGCGTTATCCGCTGATCAGCGAACTGAAGCAGCTGCTGTTGGACAGCTATTACGGCCGCGCCTACAAGGAAAGCTGGGAGCGCGAAGCCGGCGCGGAGGCCAAGCCGGACGCGCGCCCGGCCAAGGGCAAGCTCAAGGCGGTGTGAGTCCCGCCGCCGTCCGCCAAGCCGCCGCGCCTCAGCCCGGCGGCTTTTTCACGGCGCGGCTCAGTATTTGAAATAACCTATGGTCTGCGCCAGCTCCACCGCCTGCTCGCTCATGCCGCGCGCGGTGGCGGTCAGCTGTTCCGACGCCGCGGCGTTGGCCTGCATGGAACGGCTGATTTCGCTGACGCCCTGATTGATCTGCTCCACCCGCTGCGCCTGCTGGTTGGAGGACTGATTGATTTCCTGCACGAAGCTGGCGGTGCTCTGTATCGTCGGCAACATCTGATTGAACAGTTCGCCCGCGTGTTCGGCGCGGCGCACGCTGCTTTGCGTCAGCTGGCTGATTTCCTTGGCCGCCTGCTGGCTGCGCGCCGCCAGCTTGCGCACTTCGCCGGCCACCACTGCGAAGCCGCGGCCGTGTTCGCCGGCGCGCGCCGCCTCGATCGCCGCGTTCAGCGCCAGCAGATTGGTCTGGTAGGCGATGTCGTCGATGATCAGCACCTTGTTGGCGATGTCCCACATCGCGGCGATGGTCTCGTCCACCGCCTGGCCGCCGGCCGCCGCGTGCCTGCTGCTGTCGCTGGCCATCTGATCCGTGGTGCGGGCGTCGTCCCGGTTCTTCCACACGAAGGCGGAAATCTGTTCCAGGCTGGCGCTGTTCTTGTCGATGTTGTTGGCCTGCTCCGACGCTTGCTGGCTCAGGGTGTCCACCGCCTGGCTGATCTGGCGCGCGGCGTTGGCCAGGTCCGAGGAAAAAGCGTCGATATGCGCCAGAATGCCGGCCAGCTTGGCGACCAGCCGGCGAGTGGATTCGGCCAGATCGCCCAGTTCGTCCTGGCTGGCGTAGCGCGGCGGCGCGGTCAGATCGCCGTCGGCGATGGCGTGCAGCGCCTGGCTCACCTCGCGGATGGGCCTGTGCAGCAGGCGGCGCACCAGCAGGGACAGCACCAGGACGGTGACCAGGTCCAGCAGCAGGATTTCCGCCGTCACCCGCCACAGCACCGCGCGCAGTTTCTCGCGGATTTCTTCCGTGGACACTTGCAGGCTCAGCTTGCCGACGACGCGCGCGGTCGCGCCGTCGTGAAAGACCACGGCGCGTTCGCGCGTCAGGTCCGCGTCCGGCGCCGGCGCGGCGCCGCGCAGCAGCGAGCCGTCGGCCTCGCGGCGGTAGCCGGCGAAGGGAACGCCGTTGGCGTCGCGGACGAATACGCCGCGGAGCGCGCGTTTGCCCATCTCCGCCTCCAGCACCCGCAAGCCTTGGGCGCTGTCGAAATTCCACATGGGTCCGGCCAGATTCGCCGCCAGCCGCGCGCTGATCGCGGCGATTTCTCCGTCCAGTTCCTGACGCAGTTCCTGTTGGGTGCGCCAATAGTCCAGCGCGCCGAAGGCCGCCAGCAGGGCGGACATGATGAGCATGAAGGCCAGGTTGAGCTTCAGGCTGATGCTGTGGTGCCGCATGGGTGCATGCTCCCGGCTCGATAAACCGATTCAACGCTTTATTGATAGCACCTGTCGGCTTGGGCCGGGCCGCCGGATGCCGGCGGCGGAAACGGCGGCGGGGCTTGCGTTAAATCCTTATGGCATTAAGCGGGGACGCTTGATCACAAAGCGTCGCGTTTATGCCTTTTGCGCGCATGTATATTCTGAAACATGACATGACAAGGGTCTTGAGGTAATCTCGACCCCCATGTGTTATGGGCCATAACGACAATCCAAAGCCATAGCACCGGCGGCGGCGCTGCCGTTTACCTGTTCAAAGTTTGCTGCGCTTCGTGAAAGCCGGCGCGGCGAGTACCGCTGCGAAACGCCGATGTGCCTTGTGCGCCGTCCGCTTTCTCAGCCGTTTTCGCCTTGTCTCGCTCTTGCACGCGACGCTTTGAACAGGCCTTAAGCGCCAAGGCCACAACCCTTACGCAATACAAAGACAGTTAAAGGAGCAACTATGCAACCTGCTCAAGACACCCTGCACCGGGGTTTGGAAGAGCGGCATATCAACCTCATGGCCTTGGGCGCCACCATCGGCGTCGGCCTGTTTCTGGGATCGGCCACCGCCATCAAGATGGCCGGCCCCGCCATCATGCTGGCTTACGCCCTGGGCGGTTTCGCCATCTTCCTCATCATGCGCGCGCTGGGCGAAATGGCCATCCACAATCCGGTGGCCGGCTCATTCAGCCGCTACGCGCTGGATTACCTCGGCCCCTTGGCCGGCTACCTGACCGGCTGGAATTACTGGTTTCTGTGGCTGGTGACCTGCATGGCGGAAATCACCGCAGTCGGCGTCTATATGGGCATCTGGTTCCCGGACATTCCGGCCTGGTACTGGGCGCTGGCCGCGCTGGTGGCCATGGGCGGCGTCAACTTCATCGCGGTCAAGGCCTATGGCGAATTCGAGTTCTGGTTCGCGCTGATCAAGATCGTCACCATCGTGCTGATGATCATCGGCGGCCTGGGCATGATCGTGTTCGGCCTGGGACACGGCGGCGTGGCCACCGGCATCTCCAATCTGTGGAGCCACGGCGGCTTCATGCCCAACGGCTTTGGCGGCGTGCTGATGTCGCTGCAAATGGTGATGTTCGCCTACCTGGGCGTGGAAATGCTGGGCCTGACCGCCGGCGAAGCCAAGAACCCGAAGAAAGCGCTGGCCCGCGCCGTGGATTCGGTGTTCTGGCGCATTCTGATTTTCTACATCGGCGCGCTGTTCGTCATCCTGGCGATTTATCCGTGGAACGAGCTGGGCACCCGCGGCAGCCCCTTCGTGCTCACCTTCGAGCAGCTGGGCATCCCCGCCGCCGCCGGCATCATCAACTTCGTGGTGCTCACCGCCGCGCTGTCCTCGTGCAATAGCGGCATCTTCAGCACCGGCCGCATGTTATACAACCTGGCCCAGCAACAGCAGGCGCTGCCCATCTTCGCCAAAGTGTCGCGTCAGGGCGTGCCGGTGTTCGCCTTGCTGATGTCGGTGTTCGCGCTGTTGGTGGGCGTGCTGCTCAACTATCTGGCGCCCAAGGAAGTGTTCACCTGGCTGACCGCGATCTCCACCTTCGGCGCGATCTGGACCTGGGTGATCATCCTGCTGGCCCAGCTGCGCTTCCGCCGCACCTTGAGCCGCGAGCAGCTGGCGGCGCTGGCCTACAAGATGCCGTTATGGCCGTATGGCTCCTACATCGCCATGGGCTTCCTGATCCTGGTGGTGGGCTTGATGGCCTATTTCCCGGATACCCGCATCGCCTTGATCATCGGCCCGGGTTGGCTGGCCTTCCTGGTGGTGGCCTATTATCTGTTGGGCTACAACAAGCGCAGCGCCGAGGAAGTGGCGCGGCTGGCGCAGAACGCTCGCTGAGCGCGCGCCGCCGTCTTGTCAGCCCGCTCTTTTGTAGCGGGCTTTTTTGCGTCTTAACGCGGCAGCCAGCTGCCGCTCAGCGAGTAATCGCCGGCTTGCTGCCGCGTGGGGCCGCTGAGCGGATGGGCCGGCGGCGGCGCGTGCTGCCCGCAGTCGCTCTGGCCGAAGCAGCGCGGCAGCGGGTTGAAGCCGGGGCAGCCCGGCGGCGGGTTGACGCCGACGCAATGCTGCATTTGCTCTCTTTGCCGCCGCTCCAGCAGGCTGGGGCTGCGTATTTCGGCCTTGACCGAGAAATCCGGACCGGCGTCCAGGTTCTTCAATTGCACCGCGCCCTTGTACTTGAGCGCTTTATCGGTTTTGTCCTTCGCCTTCATCGACGGCTTGGCGCGCGTCTCCCAAGGGTCTTTGACGGCGAAGTCGTAAGAAGGCAGAGGCGCCGCCGCCAGGCTCGCGCTCAAGGCGGCCAGCGACAGCGATAGGGCGTGTCTACACTGCATGATGGATCTTTGTCCTGCGGTGGCAATGCCGCTGGCGCCCGGCTGCTGCCAGGCAGGGAGGGGCGCGCGGAATGCTCTTGTTGGGGGAATTGGCTGGCGCGGCCGTGGCCGCGGTGGCTGAACGCCGCTCCTGTATATTTCAATGGGAGCGGGCGGATGCTTTTTATAGCATTAAAGTTTTTCAGCTGGCAATAAGATGCAATGACAGGCGAAGCGGCGCGCGGCTTAATCAGCAGGCTGCGGCTTAGAACCTGTTTACGATCTCGCGAGCTAAGGCGAGGCAAGGCGAAAACGGCTGAGAAAGCGGAATGTACACGTGGTACATGAGCATTTCGAAGGCGTGCTCACCGTGTAAGGCTCCACGACGCGCAGCAGATCGTAAACCGGTTCTTAGGCCGTTCACACTCACGGAGATTTTCTATGGCGCATTATCTGGTGGAATTGTACAGCCCGAAGCCGGCTTGGCTGGCCTTGAGTTTTTTGCACCGCACCGACTTCCTGGATCAGGTCAAAAGCAATATCGAGGCGCTGCCCGGCCTGGGCATTCAACTGCTGACCTTGAGCCAGATCGCGGCCGACGCCGATCAGGCGGCGCCCTATCGCTTCCTGGGCGTTTGGAGCCTGCCCGACCAAGAGGCCTGTGAGGGGATGCTGGCCGGCATCCGCGCCAGCGGCTGGTACGATTATTTCGATCACGTCAACGCGGTGGGCGCGGCCGGCGGCGTGGACGTGCATCTGGCGGATCTGCTGCAAGTCAAGTAAGCGCTTTGGAAACCGTTGCGGACGGCAGCTTGGGCTGTCGTCCGCAAAGAGACGTCAAGGGCGGCCGGCGGACAGCCGGCCGTTCCGCTTACCGTTCCCGCCGCACGCGCCACCCCACGAACTCGGCGGGATCGCCGGTTTCCTTGGTCTCGAAGATCGCCGGAATGTGGAAGGGCTTGCCGGTGGCGACATTGGTGCCGGCGATGGTGACGGTCATGCCTTCTTGCAGCGGTTTAGGCCGCTCGCCGCCAGCTACGGCCACCGACCATGTCCCGCCGGGCAGCAGGCCGGCGAAGGTGGCGATGCCCTTGCCGTTTTCAATCAGCGGAATAGACCGTGGTTCATTGGGCGGGATGTCAGCGCTGACCGACACGTCGTTCAGGTGGATCTGGTAAGCGATCTCCTCAGGGAGATCGGCGTCGTCGCGCAGCTGCGGCCGCGGGCGGCGGGCATGACGCGCGGCTTGCGCGGCTCAGGGATATTTGGCGGCGATATAGCCGCGGCAGAAGCGGGCGGTCATGCCCGCGATCAGCGCGCTGGCGTCGTCGATATCGGTGAGCGCGCGCTTGGGCGGCGGGTTTTCCGACGCGCCGTGGCGGGCGTAGATGCCCAGGATGCTGGTGTTGTTGCAGGCGGCGGTGAACAGGCTGAGCTGTTCCGGATCCGCGAAGGCGTCGATGCCGGCGTCGATCTCCTTGGCGTAGTGTTTGACGCTGTCCAGTATCTTGTACAGCGTGCTCCAGGCCAGCACTTTTTCCAGCGTGGTGTTGGTGGAAATCAGGCCCAGCAGGAAGAGCAGATCGCGCAGACAGGGGTCGCGCTTGGCCAGGTAGAGCAGGTAGGACGGGTAGCGCTGGCGCGGATCTTCGTAACGGGTGTGGATCTGGTCGATCCTGGGGGTGCGGCTGAACGGGTCTTCTTCGATCCGGTGCGCGCTGACGGGATAGCTGCAGCCGTTCTCATAAGCGCTGAAGCCCAGAAACTGGATGGGCATGCTGCTCACGCAGCCGGCGGCGGCGCGCAAGGCGCCGTTGAGCAGCAGTTGCAGGCTGTAGAGGCGTTCGGATACGTGATCGGGGTCGTCCAGTTCGTCGATGTGGCGCGAATAGGCGTAGAACTGCATGCCGATGTGGTCGTTCTCGTAGCCCAGATCGATGTCGTTGCCGAAGAAATGATGAGCGAGATCGGGATAGTAGCCGCCGGCGGCGACGGTGATTTCCCATTTGTGTACTGGCGACATGGGGCTTCCCTGGCGGTGGCTGGAGGGGGGATGGTTGCGGGCGCGGGCCGCGCTAGGGGCCGGATGCTAGCATAGCTTGAGTCCAAGCGCATAAATTGCTTGGGCCTGCGAGACTTTGGTCATGTCCGGCGCAGCATTGATTGGGGGAGAGGATGGCGCTTGAAGCTTTAAGCCCGGCGCCGGCGTTGCCGGCCCGGCATGGCAATGGTCTGCTCTTGCGGGCGGCGGTTGCGGAGGAGATGGAGGCGGTTTATCTGATGGGCCGGGATGTTTGGGGCGAGGGCTGCTCCGAGGCCGAGTATTTGCGAATCTGCCGGGATTCGCATAAGTATCGACGCGGCAGCTGGCATGTGTTGGCGGATATGGATGGAAGCTTGCTGTGTTCGGCGATTGCCTATCGCTTGCCGTCGCTGGCGGAACGGGAGGCAGTTGGCATCGGTTCGATCGCCACGGCGCCCGCCAGGCGTGGTCAGGGCTTTGCCAGCCTATTTTTGAAGGAAGTGTTGAGCGCCTACCGAGAACAAAGTTTGGCGGAGGTGTTTTTGCTGTACGCCGATATCCACTGCGAGTTTTATCGACGCTTTGGCTTCCGAGTCTTGCCTGAGGCTTCGCAAGCGCGCGGCGATGCGCTGGGGATGATGCTATGCGCGCCGGAGCTGTGGGAGGACGCCATGCTGGCGCTGGCTGAGCGTCCTCTTGGATATTTCTGATCGGAAGTGGCAATGGGGGCGTGCGGTTTTCCGCCGGCGCCGGCCTGCGCGGGCGCCGGCGGCGTCAGAACAAGCTGGGCTGCGCGCCTTGCGGATGGTCGATCACGGCCTCGGTGCTGCCTTCGGCCAGGCGTAGGCTGACGCGTTCGCGGTCGCGCAGTTCCGCCGGGGATTTGACCGCGGTGCCGTCCTGTTTTTGCACGATGGCGTAGCCGCGGGCCAGCACCGCTTCCGGATTGAGCGCCAGCAGGGTGGCGGCCAGGGTGTCCAGTTTCTGGGCCTGCCGGTTGAGCAGATCCCGACGCGCGCGCTGCAGCCGGGTTTGCAGCCGGTCCAGCGTTTGCGCGGTTTGGGCCAGGTCCGGCCGACGGCGCTGCAGCTTGCTGTCCGCCAGTTGCAGCGCCCAACGCCGTTGTTCGAACAGGCTGCCCAGCCGGCGTTGCAGCCGCTCTTGCTGGCGCTGCAGCGCTTCGCGCTGGCGTTGCAGCTTTTCGCCGGGGTGGGCCAGCCGGCGCGCCAGATAGTCCAGCTGCTGGGATTTGTCGGTCAGCAGGCGGCCGAGCGCGCGCTCCAGGCCGCGCTTGGCGGTTTCGAGCTGAGCGTTCAGGTGCTCGCGGCTGGGGGACACCAGTTCCGCGGCGGCGGTGGGCGTGGGTGCGCGTTTGTCGGCGACGAAGTCGCAGATGGTGAAGTCGGTTTCGTGGCCGACGCCGCTGACGGTGGGAATGGGGCTGGCGGCCACCGCGCGGGCGACGATTTCCTCGTTGAACGACCACAAGTCCTCGATGCTGCCGCCGCCGCGGCAGACGATGAGCACGTCCACCTCGCGCCGTTCGCCGGCGCGGCGGATGGCGTCGGCCACCTGCTGGGCCGAGCCTTCGCCCTGCACCTGGGCCGGGTAGAGAATCAGCGGGATGGAGGGCATGCGCCGGCGCAGCGTGCTGACCACGTCGCGCAGCGCGGCGGCGGCGGGCGAGGTGACGATGCCGATGGCGGCGGGGTGGACCGGCAGCGGACGTTTGCCCGCCGGGTTGAACAAGCCTTCCGCCTGCAGCTTGGCCTTGAGTTTTTCAAAGGCCTCGTACAAACGGCCCAGGCCGGCGGAGCGCATCTGGTCGACGTTGATCTGGAAGTCGCCGCGGGCCTCGTACAGGGTGACGGTGCCCTTGAGTTCCACCTGCATGCCTTCCGCCGGGCGGAAGGGCAGTTGCGACACTTTGCCGCGGAACATCACGCAGCGCACTTGGGCGCCGCCGTCTTTCAGGGAGAAATAGGCGTGCCCGGACGCGGCCAGGGTGAGGTTGGAAATTTCGCCGCCTATCCACATCGGCGGCAGTCCGCTTTCCAGCAGATCGCGCGCCATGCGGTTGAGGGAGGAGACGCTGATGACGTCGTTCTGGGGTGCGGTAAAAAACATGATTGTCAAGTGATCCACAGCGGTGGGTGGAAAATATTTTCAGCTAAAGCGAGTTGCAACTTGGCTTGCGTAGCGTTTGATATCTCTAAAAAAATCAATAAAATCAATAACTTGATTGTTTTCTTATCCAGGACGGCTTTCAGCTCAAAACGGCTTGGCGCTTGGCTTGAGAGCATATTTGCACAGTTTTATCAACAAAGTTATCCACAGGGTTTTCGGTTTCAATCCTGTGACGCTATTTTTTCCTGTAAAAACAAGGGGCAAGGCTTTTTGTCTCAGAGTCGCTGTCCTCGTTTATCTTGATGTTGCTCAAGTAAGCGCTTTCTTCTTTCGTCCGCAGGCCATGCCGAAGGCTTGGCATTATCGCTTCATTATGCCTTTGGATTGGCTTGCCGGCCGCCTGGCTGAGCCGGGCGTTTGCCATCCCAAAGCGGGTGTCGCCTCTTGCGAGCCTGAGCGATAAAGGCGCCGGGACCGGGAAAGCGGCATGCGTGTTTGGCGCATGGGCATTGCCCGGCCCTCGCCGTTGCGCGAGGCCGCGCGACAGACTTTAGGAGCTCAGCTCCTTCAACAGTTCCTTGACCCTGACCACGCGCAGCGCCACGTCCTGAATATCGGCCTCCACGCGCAGCTTGTCCTGTCCCGCCAGCCTGTAGTTGCGCTTGGTTTGCAGCAGCTGGATGATTTTCATCGGGTCTATCGGCGGGTTCTTGGCGAAGTGGACCTGGATGGCCACTTCGCTGGCGTCCAGCTTTTGCACGCCCAAGGGCTTGGCCAGCAGACGCAGGCGGTGGCTGTCTATCAGGGTCTTGACGGTTTGCGGCGGCAGGCCGAAGCGGTCTATCAGCTCTTCGTGGATGTCGTCGATTTCCTGTTCGCTCTCGCAAGTGGCCAGCCGCTTGTAGAGCACCAGCCGCTCGTGCACGTCGGGGCAATAGCCGTCCGGCAGCAGGGCCGGGCTGTGCATATTGATTTCGGTGGTGACGCCCAGCGGCGCGTCCAGGTCCGGGGTGCGGCCTTTCTTGAGATCGCGCACCGCCTGCTTGAGCATTTCGGTGAACAGGGAGAAGCCCACTTCCTGCATCTCGCCGGACTGGCCTTCGCCCAGCACTTCGCCGGCGCCGCGGATTTCCAGATCGTGCATCGCCAGGTAGAAGCCTGCGCCCAGTTCCTCGGACATCTGGATGGCTTCCAGCCGTTTCATCGCGTCCTTAGTGATGCCGTCCGGCGTCAGCAGATAGGCGTAGGCCTGATGGTGGCTGCGGCCTACGCGGCCGCGCAGCTGGTGCAGCTGGGCCAGGCCGAACTTATCGGCGCGGTTGATCAGGATGGTGTTGGCGTTGGGGATGTCGATGCCGGTTTCAATAATGGTGGAGCACAGCAGCACATTGAAGCGCTGCTGCAGGAAGTCGCGCATCACTTGTTCCAGCTCGCGTTCGCGCAGCTGGCCGTGGGCCACGCCGATGCGGGCTTCCGGCACCAGTTCGGCCAGCTTTTCCCGCATGTTTTCTATGGTGTCCACCTCGTTGTGCAGGAAGAACACCTGGCCGCCGCGTTTGAGTTCGCGCAGCACCGCTTCGCGGATCACGCCGTTGGCCATCGGGCTGACGAAGGTTTTCACCGCCAGCCGGCGGCTGGGGGCGGTGGCGATGACGGAGAAGTCGCGCAGGCCTTCCAGCGCCATCGACAACGTGCGCGGAATCGGCGTCGCGGTCAGCGTCAGCACGTCCACATTGGCGCGCAGCCGTTTCAGTTGCTCTTTCTGGCGCACGCCGAAACGATGTTCCTCGTCGATGATGACCAGGCCCAGGTTCTTGAACTGGATGTCCGGCTGCACCAGCTTGTGGGTGCCGATGACGATGTCCACGCCGCCGTCGGCCAGGCCGGCCAGCGCGGCCTTGCTTTCCTTGGCGCTGCGGAAGCGGGACAGTTCGGCGATTTTCACCGGCCAGTCGGCGAAGCGGTCGGAGAAGTTCTGGAAGTGCTGTTCCGCCAGCAAGGTGGTGGGCACCAGCACCGCCACCTGTTTGCCGCCGAGGACGGCGACGAAGGCGGCGCGCAGCGCGACTTCGGTCTTGCCGAAGCCGACGTCGCCGCAGACCAGGCGGTCCATCGGCTTGCCGGAGCACATGTCCTGCACCACGGCTTCGATGGCGCTGGCCTGGTCCGGGGTTTCCTCGAAGCCGAAGCCGGCGGCGAAGGCTTCGTAGTCGTGGTGGGACAGGCTGAAGCTGTGGCCTTCGCGCGCGGCGCGCTGGGCGTAGAGGTTGAGCAGCTCGGCGGCGGTGTCGCGGGCTTTTTCCGCGGCGCGCTTCTTGGCTTTCTCCCAGGCCGGATTGCCCAGCTTGTGCAGGTGGATCTGGTCCGCCGCGCCGCCGGCGTAACGGGAAATCAGATGCAGCTGGCTGACCGGCACGTAGAGGGTGGCGCTGTCGGCGTACTCCAGCTGCATCAGCTCGGTTTCGCCTTCGCCCAGGTCCATGGACACCAGGCCGACGTAGCGGCCGATGCCGTGCTGTTCGTGCACCACCGGGTCGCCGGCCTTGACCTCGGCCAGGTCGCGCAGCATGGAGTCGGAGCCCGCGCGCGCGCTTTTGCGGCGGGTGTGGCTGCGCGCCACATGCTGGTAGAGCTCGGATTCGGTGACCACGGCGATGCCGGCGCCGGGCAGGGCGAAGCCGGTGTAGAGCGGGGCCACGCTCAGCGCCAGCGGCATGTCGCCGGCGAGGAACT
Organism: Chromobacterium sp. CCUG 30098; assembly: GCF_059916605.1. Taxonomy (NCBI): domain Bacteria; kingdom Pseudomonadati; phylum Pseudomonadota; class Betaproteobacteria; order Neisseriales; family Chromobacteriaceae; genus Chromobacterium; species Chromobacterium sp. CCUG 30098. The sequence continues at coordinate 193,189 of NZ_JAUCGS010000003.1, forward strand.
CGGCCCAGCCGTCCACTGGGCGCGGCTTGATGCCGTGCTCTTGTAGGAACTGGTGGACGGTTTCGCGGCGGCCCAGGCTTTCCACGGTGATCAGGATGCGTTGCCCGCCGCTGCGGATGAAGGCGTCCAGCTTGTGCAGCGGTTGTTCGGCGCGGCGCTCCACCGCCAGTTCCGGCAGCGGGGCGCAGCCTTCCGCCAGTTCGCCGTCGCCGGCCAGTTCCACGCGGGCGTAAGGCTTGAGCCGCGCCATCAGTTCGTCCGGGCGCAGGAAGATGTCGGCCGGCGGCAGCACCGGGCGTTCCAGATCGCCGCGCGCCATGTCGTAGCGGCTTTCCACGTCTTGCCAGAAGACCTGGGCGGCCTGTTGCACATCGTGGTGCAATACGATCAGCGCGTCTTCGCCCAGGTAGTCGAACAGCGTAGCGGTGTCGTCGAAGAACAGCGGCAGGAAGTATTCGATGCCGGCCGGCCACAGGCCCTGGGAGACGTCTTTGTAAATGCGGCTCTTGCTGGGGTCGCCTTCGATGCGCTCGCGGTAGCGCTGACGGAAGGCGGTGACCCCGCTTTCATCCGCCGGGTATTCCCGCGCCGGCAGCAGGCGGATTTCCGGCACAGGGTACAGGGTGCGCTGATTGTCCGGGTCGAAGGTGCGCAGGCTGTCGATTTCGTCGTCGAACAGATCGATGCGGTAGGGCAGCGCCGATCCCATCGGGAAGAGGTCGATCAGACCGCCGCGGATGGAGAATTCGCCCGGGGCCATCACCTGGGTGACGTGGTGGTAACCGGCGGTGACCATATTGGCGCGCAGCTGCTCCACGTCCAGCCGCTGCTTGGCCTGCAGGAAGAAGGTGCGTCCCAGCAGATAGCCGATCGGCGCCAGCCGCGTCATCGCGGTGCCGACCGGGGCGATGATCACATCGCATTCGCGCTGATGGATCTGCCACAAGGTGGCCAGCCGCTCGCTGACCAGTTCGCCGTGCGGGGAGAAATGGTCGTAGGGCAGGGTCTCCCAGTCCGGCAGCAGCGCCACGCGCAGCGAGGGCGCGAAGAACGGAGCCTCGGCTTGCAGGCGCTGCGCCGATTGCGCGTCGGCGGCGAGGATGAGCAGCGGACGCCGCTCTGCGGCGAGGCGGGCGACGATGTTGGCGTCCAGCCCGGCGGGCAGGCGTCCGTGACGAGTTTTCTGACTGGCGGGAGGGATCCGCGGGAGGTTATCCAGCATGCTGCTTCACTAGTTTTGGCGGTTTCGGGATTATAGCAGCCGTCCGGCGCGCGCCGTTTACCCGGCTTGCGCTGGGCGGGCGTCGCTTGTGTCCGGCGGGGTGAATATTTTCATCGTCATTGTCTGGCTGCATCCGGCAATTGCATATATTGTATGTCAGCCGGGTGATTTTGTTTTTCGTTTGGCATATATGCGCTTGATTTGTTAATGCAAAATTAATTTCGGCGCGCGGCGGGGCGCCGGCGCGAATGGGGGCGGGGTGGCGTGACAGTCGGATCGGCTTGCCGGGACGCGGCGGTGTTTCTGGGGTTTTTGGCGTGCACGGCTTTTTGGCCGCGCGAGCCGGTATTGGGATTTTCGCTGGCGGCCTTCCTCGCCCACGGTGTATGGAGCTATCGTTTTTTGCGTCGCGGCTGGCGCCAGTCCTGGTGGTGGCCGCTGGCCGCCGCCGCGCTGGCGGCGCAATGGTCGCCGCCGCAATGGGCGGCCCTGCTACTGATCAGCCTGTACGCGCTGGCGCCCGGTCTGTACGCGGCCGGCCTGCGCGGGGGACTGGCGGTGCGTCAGCCGGCGGACTTGCTGCGGCTGCTGCTGCGGCTCGCCTGCTATCCCTCGGTGCTTTTGGCCGGCCTGGCCGCCGGCGCCGGCTGGCGCTGGTTCGGCATGGAAGGCTTGTGGTCGTGGGCGGCGCAGGCCTGGGGCGTGTCCGGCCTGGCCCTGTCCTTGTGCGCGCCGCCGGCCTTGTACGCGTCCGGCGCGCCGCCGACGCGGCGCCAGGTCTTGGAAACCGCCCTGATTCTGGCCCTGGCCAGCGTGATGTGGTTCAGCCTGCTGGGCAGCAGCGTCGCCTATTCGCTGCCCTGCCAATTGCTGTTTTTCCCGCTGATGCTGTGGGCGGCCTTTCGCGTCGGTTTCCGCGGCGCGGCGCTGGTGGGGGCCTGGGTGCTCGGCCTGCTGTCGCTATACGTGCTGGCGCCGGAGCTGACCATGCACGCCAGCGTGCTCAACGGCGCCAGCGAGGTGGCGCTGACCCTGGCCTTGAGTTGCGCCACCCTGCTGGTGTCGGTCTTGGCCGACGGCCATCGTCAGAACGAGAGCGCGCTGCGCGAGTTTCGCGCGCGGGTGGAGTCCCTGGTCAACAACAGTCCCAATATGATGTCGCTTAAAGGGCTGGACGGCCGGTTTCTGCTGGCCAACGCCGCCTATGCGCGCCGGGTGGGGCGCGCGCCTCAGGGCATGCAGGGTCTAACGGTGGAGGAGCTGTTCGACGAGCAGGATGCCGCCCAGATCCGCGAGCAGGACGCGGTGGTGCTGTCCTGCCTGGAGCCGCGCCAGTTCGAGGAGAGCTTTCTGTTCAACGGCGTGCTCAGCCATTTGCTGGTCACCAAGTTTCCCTTGTTCGACGCCCATGGCCGCCCGGCCGGGGTGGGCAGCGTGGACACCGACATCACCCAAACCCGTCAGGAGCAGAAAGCCAAGCGCGAAACGGAGGAGCGTTACCGCGCGCTGGTGGAGCAATCGCTGGTGGGCATCTACATCCTGCAGGACGAGAAGCTGATCTACGCCAACCCCAAGCTGGCCGCCATCATCGGTTATCAGCCCAAGGAAATGGAGGGCATGGGGCTGGAGCAACTGCTGGTGCCGGGCGAGGCCGCGCGCATCCGCCAGCAAATCGTCAAGCGCTATCGCGAGAACATCGCGGTGCTGCAATACGGCACCCGCGCGGTGCGCCAGGACGGCGTGGTGGTGGACGTGGAAATCCACAGCCGGCTGTTCGACTACGAGGGCAAGAAAGCCATCATCGGCGTGGTGATGGATGTTTCCGAACGGCTGGCGGCGGACGCCAATCTGCGGCTGGCGGCCAAGGTGTTCGAAAACTCGGCGGAAGGCATTCTGCTGATGGACGCCGAGGCGCGTATCATCGCGGTCAACCACGCCTTCAGCGGCATCACCGGTTACGCCGAGGCCGAGGCGCTGGGCAAGGTGTCGCGCATTTTTGGCGATCAGAAACAGCTGAGCCGGCAGGCGATGCTGGAGGCGCTGGCGGGCGGCGGCCATTGGCAGGGCGAGATGCTGGACCGCCGCAAGAGCGGCGAGTGGTATCCGGCCGAGCTGGCGATCTCGGCGGTGCGCGACGCTGGCGGCGCGCTCAGCAATTACGTGGCGGTGTTCTCCGACATCACCCTGCGCAAGCAGTCCGAGGAACGTCTGCAGTTTCTGGCCAATCACGATCCGCTGACGCAGCTGCCCAACCGCAGCAGCCTGACCACGCGTCTGGACGAGGCCATCATCAGCCTGGATTGCGCCAGCGGCTCGCTGGCGGTGATGTTCATCGACCTGGACCGTTTCAAACTGATCAACGACTCCTTCGGCCATCAGGCCGGCGACGAGTTGTTGCGCGAGACGGCGCTGCGTCTGCAGCGGGCGGTGGGCGCGCGCGGCCTGCTGGCGCGGCTGGGCGGCGACGAGTTCACCCTGGTGATGACCGGCTTCAAGGACGCCGCCGCGCTGGTGACCGCCGCCGAGGACACGCTGGCGGCGCTGGGCCAGCCGCTGCGGCTGGAAAACCACGAAGTCTACGTCACCGGCAGCATAGGCATCAGCGTCTACCCCAATGACGGCACCGACGCCCAGACCCTGCTCAAGAACGCCGACGTGGCGATGTACCGCGCCAAGGAAGCAGGCAAGAACACTTACCAGTTTTTCGCCGCGGAAATGAACACCCAGACCTTCGAACGCCTATTGCTGGAGAACGGCCTGAGGCTGGCGCTGGAGCGCGGCGAGCTGGAACTGCATTACCAGCCGCAGGTGGACGCGGTCAGCCGCCGGGTGCTGGGCGCGGAAGCGCTGATCCGCTGGCGCCATCCGCAACTGGGCCTGGTGCCGCCGGGCCGCTTCATCCCGCTGGCGGAGGAAACCGGCCTGATCAAGCCCATAGGCGACTGGGTGCTGCAGGAAGCCTGCCGCCAATTGGCGGTCTGGGACCGTCAGGGCGTGGCGGTGCCGCGGCTGGCGGTGAATTTGTCCGCGCGCCAGTTCGAACAGCAGCTGCTGCCGCTCAAGGTGGCGGAGGCGTTGCGGGCGGCGGGCCTGTCCGCGGCGCGGCTGGAGCTGGAAATCACCGAAAGCATGATCATGCTCAACCCCGGCGAGGCGGTGCGCCAGCTGGGCGAATTGAAGGCGCTGGGCGTGGGCCTGTCCATCGACGATTTCGGCACCGGTTACTCCTCGCTGTCCCATCTGAAGCGTTTTCCGCTGGATACCTTGAAGATCGATCAATCCTTCGTCGAAGGCCTGCCGGACGACGGCGACAACGCCGCCATCGCCGAAGCCATTCTGGCGATGGCGCGCAAGCTGCAGTTCCAGGTGGTGGCGGAGGGCGTGGAGAGCGAGCGCCAGGCGCAATTCCTCACCAGCAAGGGCTGCGCCTTGCTGCAGGGCTATCACTTCGGCCGCCCGGTGCCGGCGGCGGAGTTGCCCGCCTTGCTGGCCGGCATCGTCGCCGTGGGCGAGCAGCGGCAGCTCGGGCTGATGTCCGGCGTGGAGGTGCTGGGCAGCTGAACGCAAGCCGGTTTTGCCCTGAACCGCCGCGCGCTCTAAAATGGCGGGATTGTCATTAGAGAATCGCCATGAGCAACAAACGCCTGATCCACGGCTTTCACGCCATCAATGCCCGTCTGTGGCAGAACCCCAAGAGCCTGCTGGAAGTCTGGCTGGCCGGCGGCCGCCACGACGCCCGCGCCAAGGCGGTGCTGGACAAGGCCGCCGAGGAGGGCATCAAGCTGCACATCGTCGACAAGGAACGCCTGGACAGCATGAGCGGCAACGCCCGCCACCAGGGCGTGGCGGCGATGATAGACGCCAGCCGCAACTTCGTGCACCTGGACGACGTGCTGGACAATCTGAGCGAACCGCCCTTGTTGCTGATCCTGGACGGCGTCACCGATCCGCACAATCTGGGCGCCTGCCTGCGGGTGGCGGACGCGATGGGCGCGCACGCGGTGATCGCGCCCAAGGACCGTTCCGCCGGCCTCAACGCCACCGTGTCCAAGGTGGCGTGCGGCGCCGCCGAGGTGATTCCCTATCTCACGGTCACCAATCTGGCGCGCACGCTGCGCGACTTGAAAGACGCCGGGATCTGGATCGCCGGCACCACCATGGAGGCGGATACCGACCTCTACCACTGCGACGCCGCCGGCCCGCTGGCCTGGGTGATGGGCTCGGAAGGCGAGGGCATGCGCCGCTTGACCCGCGAGCACTGCGACGTGCTGGTGTCCATCCCGATGTTCGGCACGGTGGAAAGCCTGAACGTGTCGGTGTCCGCCGGCATGGTGCTGTCGGAAAGCCGCCGCCAGCGCACGCTGGCGCAGGCCAAGGCCGATTGAGCCCTGGCCACCCGCACCGCAAAGCCCCCGTCCTCGGGGGCTTTTTCTTGGGCGCGGGGTTTGACTGTGATCAGATGCGAGCCTAAAAAAGTAGACAGAATACGGAACCGATCTGGCGCCGCCGCAGTCTTGTTGATACCTTACCTGGGTATCCTATTTGCGAGAGGGGGAGTGCAGTGATGGATAGACGTGGATTCATCGGCGCCGGCGCGGCGTTGGCTCTGGTTCCGTTGTTGCGGCAGGCCTGGGCGGCGCAGCCGCCCGCCGTCGATCACGCGGCGATGGGACATGGCGGCATGGGCGCGGCGGCGGAGACGATGCCGGCCGCGGCCGCTTTGGGCCTGCCGGCGGGCCTGGCTTTGCCGGCCCTGCCGCTGTTGCGCAACCAGAGCGCCTTGCCCGGCGTGTTCAGCGCGGCGCTCAGCGCCGGCGCGCAGGCGCTGCCGCTGTTGCCCGGCAAGCCCGCCACCGTGTTCTGGAGCTATAACGGCCAGGTGCCGGGGCCGACGATAGAAGTGTTCGAAGGCGACGAATTGCGGCTGCATTTCGAAAACCGCCTGTCCCAGCCCACCACCATTCATTGGCACGGCCTGCCGATTCCGGCGGACCAGGATGGCAATCCGCAAGACCCGGTGCCGCCGGGAGGGAGCCGCGAATACCGCTTTACTTTGCCGCAGGGCTGCGCCGGCAGTTACTGGTATCACCCGCACCCGCACGGACATACCGCCGAGCAGGTGTATAGGGGACTGGCCGGCGTGTTCGTGGTCAAGAGCCGCAGCGATCCGCTGGCGCATCTGCCGGAGCAAAGACTGGTGTTGTCGGACCTGAAGCTGGACGCCGACGGCAAGATCGCGGCCAATAGCGAAGCCGATCGCATGGACGGCCGCGAAGGCCAGTTCCTGCTGGTCAACGGCGCCTGGCGGCCGCATCTGACGCTGGGCGTCGGCGAGCGCCAGCGCTGGCGAGTCTGGAACGCCAGCAGCGCGCGCGTGCTCAAGCTGGCCCTGCCCGGCCACGAACTGGAACTGGTGGGCAGCGACGGCGGCCTGCTGCAGCGGCCGCGACGCATCGACAGCCTGACGCTGCCGCCCGGCGCCCGCGCCGAGCTGGTGGTGACCGGACGCTTCGCGCCCGGCCACGGCGCCGGCCTGCTGGCCCTGCCGTATCGGCGCGGCAAGATGATGTCGGCCGAGCAGGACGCGAGCCTGACGCTGCTGGAGCTGCGCCGGGGCGCCGTCGCCAAAGCCACGGCGCCGCTGCCTGAGCGGCTGCGCGAAATCCAGCCCCTGGGCGCGCCGGCGGTGCGGCGCAGGGTGGTGCTGTCCGAAGACATGGCCAATCCCGCCGCGATGTTCCTGATCAACGGCAAGACCTTCGACATGGAGCGGGCGGACTTCCTGGGCAAGGTGGGGGCGGTGGAGGAGTGGGAGATCGTGAACGAGGCCGATATGGACCACCCCTTCCACATTCACGGCACCCAGTTCCAGGCGCTGGCGCGCCGCAAGGACGGCGTCTGGCGCGAAGAACCGTTCCTGGCCTGGCGCGACGTGGCCAACGTCTCCGCCGGCGAGACGCTGCGGCTGCGTTTCCGCCAGGACATGCCGGGCCTGCGCATGTTTCATTGTCACATCCTCGAGCACGAAGACGCGGGGATGATGGGCATGCTGCGGGTGGAGGCCTAGGCGGCCGCGCGCAACTGCGTCACAATGGCCGCAGCCCGGCCCGCCGGACGGCGGCCGGGCTCGCTTTGAACCCGCTTGGATTAGGATGGACATGACGCAAGAAAAACCGCAGGACGGCTGTTGCGACGCAGCGGCCCCGCTTTCCGACAAAACCGTGGTGCAGCCGGGCAAGAGCGCGCTGATCAAGCGTTTGGCGCGCATCGAGGGTCAGGTGCGCGGCATCAGCGGCATGGTGGAGGCGGACCGTTATTGCGTGGACATCCTGACCCAGGTGGCCGCGGTCAAGTCGGCGCTGGACGCGGTGTCGATGCAATTGCTGGAAAATCACATGAAAGGCTGCGTGGCGCGCGCGCTGCATCAGGGCGACGCCACCGGCATGGTCACCGAACTGATAGACGTGGTCAAAAAAGTGCGCTGAGCCGCGTCGCCGCAAAGGAATGCACATGAAAACCCCGCTCGCCGTCCTGTTGTCCCTCGCTTCCGCGCTGGCCGCGGCGGGGCCGATTCCGTTCGAGGTCTACATCAAGCTGCACAAGGGCATGTCCGAGGCCGAACTGGTGTCCCAGGCCGGCGCGCCCGATTACAGCAGCAACGGCCCCACGGTCAAAACCAAGGACGCCAACGCGGTGGTGGAAACCAGCACCCGCTCGCTGTCCTGGCTCGCCAACGACGCCGTGCCCTATACCACCACGGTGACGCTGAGCAATGGGGTGGTGGTGGATATCTCCCGCGACAAAAAGCTCTGAGAACCTGTTCAAGGTCTGCTGCGCGTCGTGAAGCGTTGTACGGCGAGTGCGAGCTCAGAATGCTCATGTACCCCCCTCGTACATTCCGCTTTTTCGCTCGTTTTCGCCTTGCCTCGCCCTCGCTTGCGAGGCTTTGAACCGCGACTTGGGGCGGATTCCGAATCCCGTCTTCGCCACAGCCTTGCCGCCGTTCCGCGCGGAAGCCACTGATTTATTTGCCTGCCGCCGGCTTAGCGCGTAGAATGCTGCGGTTTCAACCCCTTGCCTTTTGCAACTGCATGGCAAAAGGCTTCAATAGCCACAAGGAGTTAACATGCGTCATTACGAAATCGTGTTCATCGTCCACCCGGACCAGAGCGAACAGGTTCCGGCCATGATCGAGCGCTACAAGGGCATGGTTCTGGCCGCTGAGGGCAAGATCCACCGTCTGGAAGACTGGGGCCGCCGTCAACTGGCTTACCCGATCCAGAAGCTGCACAAGGCTCACTACGTTTTGATGAACGTAGAGTGCCAGTCCGAGACCCTGGCCGAAATCGAACACGCCTTCAAGTTCAACGACGCTGTTCTGCGTCACCTGACCATCAAGCTGGAGCGCGCGGTTACCGAAGCGTCTCCGATGATGAAGGACGAAAAGGCCAAGAACCTGCTGGACGCCCAGCAGCCGGCAGCCGAGGCTGAAGCTTCCGCCTAATTGGCCGGAGCAAAGTCTTGCAGAACCGTCTGGCGCTGACCGCCACGGTCGACCGAGAGGATGCGCTGAGATACACGCCCGCCGGCTTGCCGGTATTGGAAATGTGGCTCAAGCATCAGTCCAGACAGACAGCTCACGGTTTTGATCGGGATGTGGCCTGCGAAATACAGGCCGTGCTGATAGGCGAAGACGCCCGGAAGTTTTCCGGGAAACTGGCGGGAAACACGGTGAATCTCACCGGCTTTCTGTCCCAGCGCAGCCTCAGGAATCCGCGGTTAGTGCTCAATATCGAATATGTTGAATTTGTAAAAGGTTAGTCAAAATGGCTCGTCAACTCTTCAAGCGCAAGAAGTTCTGCCGCTTCACGGCAGAAGGCATCAAGGAAATCGACTACAAATCCGTTGATCTCCTGAAAGACTTCATCGCCGAAAACGGCAAAATCATTCCGGCTCGCATCACCGGCACCAAGGCCCGCTACCAGCGTCAGCTGACCACCGCTATCAAGCGTGCTCGCTTCCTGGCCTTCCTGCCGTACACCGACCAGCACTAAGCCGGGAAAAGGAACTTAAAAGATGCAAATCATTCTGCTCGAAAAAGTTGCCAACCTGGGTCAACTGGGTGATGTGGTTAAAGTCAAGGATGGTTACGGTCGTAACTTCCTGATCCCGCAAGGCAAAGCCAAGCGCGCTACCGAAGCCAACCTGAAACAGTTCGAAGCTCGTCGCGCCGAACTGGAAGCCAAGCAAGCCGAGATCCTGGCCGACGCCAAGGTCCGCGCCGAGAAGCTGAACGAAGCCGTTGTCACCATCGCTCAGAAAGCCGGCGTTGACGGCCGTCTGTTCGGTTCCGTGACCAACGCCGACGTGGCTGAAGCCGTGACCGCCTTCGGCGTTGCGGTTAAGCGCACCGAAGTTCGCCTGCCGAACGGCCCGTTCAAGGCCATCGGCGAGTACGACATCGAGATCGCTCTGCATCACGACGTCGTGACCCCGATCAAGATCGTGGTGGTTGCCGAAGCTTAATTCCTGTTTTCAGGAACGCTTTATCAAAAAGCCCGCTCATTCGAGCGGGCTTTTTGTTTGGGCGCGCGCCGGGGCGCGGATCAGTCGTCCTGGCTCAGCACCAGGCGCGCGCGCAAGCCGGGCGCGTCGGCCTCGGCGATGGACAGCAGGCGGTCGATATTGGGGTGTTTGCCCGGATTGGCGCGCGCGTCCGGCGTGTGTTCGGCGTAAAGCGCCAGTCCCTCGCGCGCGGCCTTGCGGTCGATATGGCCGTGGGCCTTGATCAGGGCGTGGTAGACGCGCACCGAGCCGGCGGTGCCGGGCTGATTGTCCAGCCGGCCGACCGGCTCGCCGCTGGCGTCCAGCAGCACGATGGCGCGAATGTCGTCGACGGCGGGCAGGGTGTTGAGGATGTCCTTGAAAGCGCTTGCTTGCATGATGTGTTTCCTATTGTCGTTATCGTGGCGGGCCGCCGGGGCGGCCCGTTGAGGGGGCGTTGCGCATGGGCCGCGGCGTTGGGCCGGGCCGGATGCAAGACCGTTCCAGTGTAGCCGGGTATTAGGCGGCGGGCCGGCTGAGAAAGTTCAGCCGGCTGCCGCGCGTTGCACATTTTTGGTGCGGCCGCTCGGCCGTCTTGCCTTGATTTGGTGCAATGTATGCCGACAGCTCTTCATTACACCATGCTTTGGATGATTTTGTGTTGCGGATTTGTTAATGAATCAAAGGCTTGGCCTGTGATTGTTAACTTGGCACGGCAATTGCTAACTATAAAGCGATCTGGTGACGCCAGGGCATGGCCCGGCGTCTCGCGCCAGTCTCCAAAGGGGATAAGAGAGCGGCAAAGCCGCCTTGGATCGGGGTCGATCGGCGAAGCCGGCGACCCCGTTTCATTTTCAGCGCATCAGGGCTGCTCGCCCACCAGATAGCGCTGGCTCATCCGCTTGAAGTGCTCGCTGCCGGCCTGGCGCAAGCATTCGAACAGCACCATCTCCTTGCTGACGATGACGGCCCCGGCGTCGCGCATCCTTTGCAAGCCCAGTTCGATGTCGGACGCCTTGCGGCTGGACACCGCGTCCGCCACCACGAAGACCCGCTTATCCAGCTCCAGCAGTTCCAGCACGGTTTGCAGCACGCAAACATGCGCTTCCATGCCGCAGACGATGACTTGCGGCCGGGCCAGCACGGCGTCCGGCAGACAGTGGGCGGCGACGCAGGAAAAATGGGTCTTCTCGACCACCTTGGGTTCCGGCGCCTGGGCGAGCAGCTCGGGAAGGGTGTGGCCCAGGCCGCGCGGATATTGCTCCGAAAACACCACCGGCAGGCCGTGGTCGCCGGCCACGCTGATCAGCCAGCGGCAGCGCGCCGCCATGCCGGCCGCGTCGACGACCGCCGGCGCGAGTTTTTCCTGGACGTCCACCACCAGCAGGCTGGCCAACTCCTTGTGCATCAGCATAATGCGCTCCTTGGGGCGTGTGAGGGGTTTGTCGCAGCATTCAGGATACCTGTTTTGACGCGGGCTTGCGCCGCGCTGAAATCCTTTTGTCATTTTCGCTTGCCGGCCTCATCCCGTTCCGTTGATGATGACTCAAAGGCCGAATCGCAATAATCGACAGGAGGTGAATCGTGGATGGACTGCATATCCGCAAGGTGGAGCCGGAAGACGCGCCCGTCTTGGCGGCGATGATGGTGTTAGAGGAGGTGGTGGCCAATACTTTGCAACTGCCCTACCAATCGGTTGAGGACTGGCGGCGGAAGCTGGCGCACACGCCGCCGCATGTGCATTCCCTGGTGGTTTGCAATGCCGAAGGGCGGGTGATAGGCAATGCCGGCCTGATAGGCGACGAGCGTCCGCGCATCCGGCACGCGGCCAGCCTGTTCATCGTCGTGCATCCGGATTGGCACGGCCGCGGCGTGGGTTCCGCCTTGTTGCGGGCGCTGCTGGAGCTGGCCGACAACTGGTTGGGATTGTTGCGGGTGGAGCTGGCGGTGGTGCACGACAACGAGCCGGCGATCGCCCTGTATCGCAAATTCGGTTTCGAACTGGAAGGGAGGCGGCGGATGGAACAACTGCGCGCCGGCCGTTATGAAGACACCTTGATCATGGCGCGTTTGCGCCGGCTGGAATGACGAAGCGCCCGCGTGGGCGGGCGCTGGCGTGGCTGCGTGCTTATTTGCCTGCGGCGTCCTGTGCTTGCGGCGCCGGCTGCTGCGTTTGCAGCTGAGCGTCCATGCGCGCGCGCATTTCCCACATATTGGACAATCCTTCGCCGGCCATCGCGGCGCCGGACAGCAGGATCAGGGACAGGGTGGTCAGTACGGTTTTCTTCAGCATGATGTTTCCTTTCATGGCAAATCGACCGGTCGACCGGCTCGGCGCAGGGCGTCGACGGAGGTCGGCTGCGGGCCTGGCGAAGCCTGTCGCTGTTTGGGCGGCCTGCATCGCCATTGAATTCTAGTGAAGGCAGGGACTTTGTCCGGCCATGGCGGTGATCAATTTGCAAACGAGTGTGAATCGCGTTTCGCGGGGCCTGGCCTCCCGCCGCGGAGCGCGGGCGGGAGGGGGCGGTTCGCCATCTTAGCTGGCGGATTGGCTGGTCTGAGCGCCGGCTGCCGCGCTTGGCTGCGCGGCGCTTTGCTTGGCGGCGATCTGGGCCTCCATGCGCTCGCGCATTTCACGGGCGTTGCTGGCGCCTTCGCCGCCGGCCATGGCGGCGCCGGACAGAATGATCAGGGACAGCGCGGTGAGTACGGTCTTTTTCATGATGGTTTCCTTTCATTGCGATCTTGCCGGGGCCGGACTTGCTGCGTCCGGCGGCAGGGCTTGAGTCGACATTCTATGGCGGGCTTTGCCGCAGTGCGGTAAACGATTGTGAGCGTGTGCTAATGAGTTTTGACGGCGTTTACAAAGCCGGATTACCGGCCGGCCTGGCTGGTTTGAGGCGCTGTCGGCGCTTGCTTGGCGGCGATCTGGGCGTTCATGCGTTCGCGCATTTCACGGGCGTTGCCGGCGCCTTCGCCGCCGGCCGTGGCGGCGCCGGACAGAACGATCAGGGACAGGGCTGCGATAAGGCTGTGTTTCAACATGGTGAATTCCTTGTAAAGTGTGGGACGGGCGCTTATTTGGCTTGCGGAGCCTGGGCCGGGGTTTGGGCCTGCTTGGCGTCGATCTGGGCTTGCATGCGTTCGCGCATTTCACGAGCGTTGCCGGCGCCCTCGCCGCCGGCGGCGGCTGCGCCGGACAGAACGATCAGAGACAGGGCGGCGATAAGAGTTTGCTTCAACATGGTCAAAATCCTTGTGTGATTGAGTGGCTTGGCGGCGGCGAGGATGTTCAAAATGCTAGAATCGATCCGGCGCTCCGCTAAGAAGCCGCTTAGCCTGCTCTGGCGGGCTGTGCGACTTAGTGACTGAATATTAAGGATGTTTTTTCGCCGCAGATAGCGGAATGATTTGCACTGAACCATCAGTAAATTTGAATATGAAACTATCTCTCGACGCTTTGCTGGTGCTGGACGCCATCGATAATCACGGCAGCTTCGCCGCCGCCGCGGACGCCCTGTTCCGGGTGCCGTCCGCGGTCACCTATACCGTGCAGAAACTGGAGCAGAGTCTGGGCGTGCAGATCTACGACCGCAGCGGCCACCGCGCCCGGCTGACGCCGGCCGGCGAGCGCCTGCTCAAGGACGGCCGGCATCTGTTGGACGCGGCGCGTCAGCTGGAGCTGCGGGTTAGCAAGCAGGCTCAGGGCTGGGAACACCAGTTGCGCATCGTGATCGGAGACCTGGTGGATTTCGCCCAGGTGATTCCCTTGATCGCGGAATTCGATCAACTGGCCTCGGCTACGCGGCTGATTTTCCGCAGCGAGATTTTCGGCGGCACCTGGGACGCGCTGTACGACGACCGAGCCGATCTGGTGATAGGCGCGCCCAATATGCCGCCGCCCGGGGATTATTTCACTCGCACCATAGGCAGTTACGATTTCGTCTTGGTGGTGGCCGCCGGCCACCCGCTGGCGGCGGAGGACAAGCCGCTGCCGCCGCATGTGTTGCGCCAGCACCGCGCGGTGGCGATAGGCGACACCTCGCGGCGCTTGCAGCCGCGCACCGGCGGTTTGCTGGACGGCCAGGACGTGCTGACCGTGCACAGCAGCCGCGCCAAGCTGGACGTGATCCTGGCCGGCCTGGGCAGCGGTTATCTGCCGCGCTCCATGGTGGGGTCTTATCTGGCCAGCGGGGACTTGGTGGCCAAGGAGGTGGCCGAGGACAGCCCGGACCACCAGATGTGTTTCGCCTGGAAGCAGGCGCAGCCGGGCAAGGCTTTGCAGTGGTTCATCCAGCGGCTGGAGCAGGCGGTGGAGGCGGGCGAGCTGCGGCCGTGAAAAAGCCGGCGTCCGCGAGGAGGCCGGCCGGATAGGCTCAATTGCGTGGGGGTGCTTAGAGCGTGTTTACGATCCCGCGAGCTAAGGCGAGACAAGGCGAAAACGGCTGAGAAAGCGGAATGTACACGTGGTATATGAGCATTTCGAAGGCGTACTCACCGTGCCACGTCTCTCGACGCGCAGCAGATCGTAAACAGCTTCTTACACGTCCTGGCCCTCGACGATGCCGTCATGGCTGGCGGCGCGCTTGGGCAGCAAGAGGTTCAGCACGATGGCCAGCAGCGAGCACAGGCCGACGCCGGCCAGCTCGAAATCCCCCAGCTTCAGACTGAGGCCGCCGATGCCGGAGGTCAGCACCACCGAGATGATCACCAGATTGCGCGGTTCCATCAGGTCCACCTTGGCCTCGATCAGGGTCTTCAGGCCGATGGAGGCGATGGTGCCGAACAAGAGCACCATGATGCCGCCCATCACCGGCAGCGGGATGGACTGCAGCAGCGCGTTGAACTTGCCGAAGAAGGCCATGGCGATGGCGAACAGCGCGGCCCAGGTCATGGTGACCGGGTTGAAGTTGCGGGTGATCATCACCGCGCCGGTGACTTCGGCGTAGGTGGTGACCGGCGGGCCGCCGATCAGGCCGGCCACGCAGACGCCCAGGCCGTCGCCGGACAGGGTGCGGTGCAGACCGGGCGACTTGGTGTAGTCCTTGCCGGTGACGCCGCCTATCGCCATCACGCCGCCGATGTGCTCGATGGCCGGCGCAATCGCCACCGGCAGCATGAACAGCGCGGCGGCCCAATTGACTTCCGGGCTGTGGAAGGCGGGCATCGCGAACCACGGCGCGGCGGCCAGCTTGGCGAAATCCACCACGCCGAGCAGGGCGGCGGCGATGTAGCCGACGATGACGCCGGCCAGAATGGGCACCAGCTTGAACAGGCCGCGCGCGTAGATGGACACGATGACGGTGGTGGCCAGCGAGATCGCCGCCAGCAGCATGGACACCGCGTAAGGCGTCACCTGCTTGCCGCCGGCGATGCCCATCGCCATGCCGGAGGCCGCGGAGGCCACCGACAGGCCGATGATCATGATCACCGGGCCGATCACCACCGGGGGTAGCAGCCGGTTGACGAAGGCCATGCCGCGCCAGCGGACCACGGCGGAAAACAGGAAGTACATGAAGCCGGCGCAGAACAGGCCGAACTGCGTCGCGCCCTGGCCCCAGGTGTGCATGGAATAAATGATGGGGCCGATGAAGGCGAAGGAGGAGCCGAGGAAGATCGGCACCTGGCGCCCGGTGTACAGCTGGAACAGCAGGGTGCCGACGCCGGCGCCCAGCAGCGCCATCGCCGGATTGAGGCCGGTCAGCAGCGGCACCAGCACCAGCGCGCCGAAGGCGACGAACAGGATCTGGGCGCCGGACACGGCCAGCTTGAGTTGTTGGAACATGGTTTTAACCTTTTGGCTCGTCTTGGTCTGAATGGGGGGCGGGGGCCTGGTCCAGCCGCTTGCCCAGAATGCGCGACTGCGGTTCCAGGCCGCGACGCAGGTAGAAATTCAGCGCGGCCTGATTGAAGTCCTTCACCTCCAGGCGGATCTCGTCGGCCGAATGCCGCCGCGCCCAGTCTTCGGCCGCCGCCAGCAGCGCGCTGCCTTGGCCTTGCCCGCGCTCAGCCGCCGTCACCACCAGGGTGGTGACGCGGCAGATGCGGCGCGGCCGCAGGAAGGGCAGGGTGAGTTCCAGCAGGGACAGGGCGATGAAAGCGCTGACCTCTCCGCCGGATTCCGCCAGCAGCAGCGCGCCGCCGGGCGCGTCCAGCAGGCCGGCCCAGAATGCGCGGTCGCGGTCTGCGGCGCCGTTGGCGGCGAAGATGTGCGGCAGCGCGCGATGGTGCTGCAGGTTGATCTCGTCGGCCAGGCGGCAGATCGCCGCGAGGTCGCTTGCGGCAGCGGGACGTATTTTCATGCTTGGGGCCGGGCTGGGCGCGCAAAAAAGCGCCGCTTCCGGAGTGGGAGCAGCGGCGCTGGACGGGCTCATGATCAGGCTTGCTTGGTGCCGAAGATCTTGTCGCCGGCGTCGCCCAGGCCGGGGATGATGTAGCCGTGCTCGTTCAGGTGGCTGTCGAGCGAGGCGGCGTAGATCTGCACATCCGGGTGGGCGTCGTTGACGATCTTCACGCCTTCGGGCGCGGCCACCATCACCACGGCCTTGATCTGTCTGCAGCCATTGCGCTTGAGCAGGTCTATGGTGGCGACCAGGGAGCCGCCGGTGGCCAGCATCGGGTCGATGATGATGGCGATGCGCTCGTCCAGATTGCCGACGAACTTCTCGAAATAGGACACCGGTTCCAGCGTTTCTTCGTTGCGGGCCAGGCCGACCACGCTGATCTTGGCCGAGGGCACCAGGTCCAGCACGCCGTCCAGCATGCCGATGCCGGCACGCAGGATGGGCACCACGGTGACCTTCTTGCCCTTGATCTGCTGGACGTCGATCTTGCCGCACCAGCCGTCTATGGTGACGCTTTCCAGTTCGAAGTCGCGGGTGGCTTCATAGGCGAGCAGACGCGCCAGCTCTTGGGTCAGCTGACGGAATTTCATGGTGCTGGTGTCGGCTTCGCGCAGCAGGCCGAGCTTGTGTTGCACCAGCGGATGCTGGACGACGGTGATGTTCATGAGACGTTCCCATACCTTGGCAAAGAGCTGCTTTCGGCGCGGGCGCGCCAAAAGCAGCTCTTGGTATTAATTATGAAGCCGGCAGCCTTCGATGATCCCGGGCTGCCGGTGCGGGGTATTTGGTATGGGGCGGTATTTTACCCCTTTTCCCATTCCGAAATCCACTGCAAGAATTCGGCGGCGGCCCGCGGCGGGCTGCAGATATAGCCTTGCACCGCGTCGCAGCCCAGCTCGGCCAGCGTGGCCAAGTCGGCGCTGTCCTCCACGCCGATGGCCACGGTGGTGAGGCCGGAGGCCTTTGCCAGGCCGATGTCTTCGCGCAGGATGGCTTGCAGATGCTGATTGGAGCTGACGCCCTGCACGAAGGCGCGGTCCACTTTCAGCAGGCTGAAATGGCTGATCAACAGCTTGTCGGTCAGGGTGACGCCGATGCCGAACTCGTCTATGCCGATGCCGAAGCCGGCGGCGCGCAACTGGGACAGTTGCGCGTCGGCCTTCTGCCAGTGCTGGCGCAGCGTGGATTCGGAGAATTCCAGCGTCAGCTTGGCCGGCTCCAGGCCCAGGATGCGTACTTTCTGCAGCAATTGCTCGCACAGGCTTTCATCGTCCAGCGACATCGAGGTCAGGTTGATGGTGACCGGAATGTCGTGGCCGCGCTCCTGCCAGTCGCTGCAGGCGTACAGCGATTTTTCCAGGATCAGTTCAGTGAGTTCGCGAATCATGCCGCGCTCTTCCATCGCCGGCACGAAGCTGACCGGGGACAGCACGCCAAGCGCCGGGTGCTGCCAGCGCGCCAGCGCCTCGGCGGCGATCACCTTGCGGCTGGAGATTTCGACTATCGGCTGAAACCAGGGAATGAGCTGATCGTTGACCAAGGCGCGCCAGATCTCTTCGATGGGCATGGCGCTGGCGGGGCTGAGGGCGGCTTTGGTTTCCTGATGTGTCGGCATGGGGTGATTTGGGTCGGGCAAGCGGATGTCACCCTGATTGTATGACATGGCGGGTGTTTTCGAAACGCTAAATTCCGCTTCAAAAACAAAGGTCCCGGCCATGGCCGGGACCTGGTAGAGGCGCTTACAGGTCTTTCAGCAGCTCTTGCAATTCACCGTTTTGGAACATTTCATACATGATGTCGGAGCCGCCGACGAACTCGCCTTTGACGTAGAGCTGCGGAATGGTCGGCCAGTTGGAGAAGTCCTTGATGCCCTGGCGGATGTCGGCGTCTTGCAGCACGTCCACGGTCGCGAACTGTTCAAGGCCACAGGCCTTGAGGATTTGCACCGCGCGGGAGGAGAAGCCGCATTGCGGGAATTGGGCCGAGCCCTTCATGAACAGCACTACCGGGTTGTCGGTCACGGTTTGCTGGATGGTTTGTTGCGCGCTCATTCAGTGGTCCTTGCTTGGATCGTCAATGTGGCTGCGGGGCCGCCTGCGGCGAAATACCCGAGCGTTTCAATGGGTTATTTTACTTTTCGGCCGCCCGCGGGTCAATTTGCTTCGCAGCGGGCGCCGCCTGCGCGGCGTGCCATTGCCGCAGGAAGATGTGCACCTGGCCGTCGTAGAGCGCGCGGCGGGTAATCAGCCGCGACACATTGGACGCCAGCAGCGCGGTGGCCATCAAGGGGATGATCATCGCCGAGGAGTCGGTCATCTCCATCACGATGATGAAGCCGGTCATCGGCGCGCGGGTCATGCCGGCGAAGAAGCCCACCATGCCCAAGAGCACGATCAAGGTCTGCGGCAGGAAGGGCAGTAGATTGGCCATGTTCAGGCCGAAGCCGGCGCCCACCGCCAGCGACGGCGCGAACATGCCGCCGGGCACCGCGCTGATGAAGCTGATGAACATGCTGAGCAGTTTGAGCAGGCCGTAGCCCTGCATGCCGGCGCCGCTGCCCTCGATGATTTCGCGGGCGCGGAAATAGCCGGTGCCGAAGGTGACGCCGTCGCTGGCGATGCCGATCACCGCCAGCGCCAGGCCGCAGCCGGCGGCGAACAGCACCGGTTTTTGCAGCCGCCAGCCGTGCAGCGGGCCTGGCAGGCGCTGGGTCAGCGCCAGCATGATGCGGCAGCAGACGCCGCCGAGCAGGCCGCCGATGATGCCGCAGACCGGGATGGCTAGCCAGGACTGCTCCAGTTCCATATTCACCGACACCATGCCGAAATAGCTGTAATTGCCGAGGATGGCGGTGGCGGTCAGGCCGGAGACGATCACGGACAGCAGGATGGTGGAGCTGGCGCGCAAATCGAAGGTGCGGCCCATTTCCTCGATGGCGAACACGATGCCGGCCAGCGGCGCGTTGAAGGCGGCGGCCACGCCGGCGGCGCCGCCGGCCAGGATGAAGCTGCGCGCCGCGCCCTCGTGGCGCAGCGCCGCGTGGCGGTTTAGCGAGTATTTGATCGCCGCGCCCACCTGCACGATGGGGCCTTCGTAGCCGAAGGTGGCGCCGGAGCTGATGCCGATCAGGGTCAGCAGCATTTTGCCGATGGCGGCGCGTATGGTCAGGATGCGCTCGCGCAGCGCCTGCATGCCGCCTTCCAGCGCGGCGATGGACTGCGGGATGCCGCCGCCGGCGGAGCCGGGAAAGTAATGGCGCATCAGCCAGATGGCCAAGGCGAGGCCGGCCGGAGTGATCAGCAGGCTCCAGTACGGCGAGTTGTCGTAGATGCGGGTGAAGATGGCGTGCGACAGATGGCTGCCGTTGGCGAAGACGCTGGCCATCAGGCCAATCAGAATGGCGGCGGTCCAGATCGGGATGTGGCGGCGCCACAGGACTGCGGACAAGTAGAGGTAACGCAGGCGGCGCTGGACGCGGCTGCGGACTTGTCTGGCAGTGGGGGTGTCTGGCATGGAGCCGGCCTTTGCGAATGAATATGTGAGATTTTTCTAATATTCAATGGTAAGGCGTATTGCCCGGAATGACAAACCCCGGCCGCATCAAGGGCCGGGGTTTGAGCATGCTCAGGCGTTTTTTTCCAGCACCGCGGCGAAGAAGCCGTCGGTATTGTGCAACTGCGGTTTCAGTTCCAGATAATCGCCCATTTGCAGCGAGATCTTCTGCTCCGCCAGCACCTCGTCCATTTTCACCAGCTTGAACTCGGGGTGATCGGCCAGGAAGGCGGCGACGATGTCCTGATTCTCCTGCGGCAACAGGCTGCAGGTGGCGTAGACCAGGCGGCCGCCGGCGCGCACCAGGCGGGCGGCGGAGGCCAGGATGGACGCCTGTTTGGCGTTCAGCTCGGCCACGCTGTCCGGGCTCTGGCGGAATTTCAGGTCCGGGTTGCGGCGCAGCGTGCCCAGGCCGGAGCAGGGCGCGTCCACCAGCACGCGGTCGGCCTTGCCGGCCAGGCGCTTGACCTTGGTGTCGTTTTCCGAGGCCAGCAGCTGCGGATGGACATTGGACAGGCCGGAACGCGCCTGGCGCGGCTTCAGCTTGGCCAAGCGCTTTTCCGAAACGTCGAAGGCGTACAAGCGGCCGCTGGAGGCCATTTGCGCGCCCAACAGCAGGGTCTTGCCGCCGGCGCCGGCGCAGAAGTCGACGACCATTTCGCCGCGGCGCGCGCCGGTGATCAGGCCCAGCAGCTGGCTGCCCTCGTCCTGCACCTCGAACACGCCGGCCTTGAACAGCTCGTGCTTGGCCAGCGAGGGCTTGGTTTTGAGACGGATGCCCAGCGGAGAGTAGGGCGTGGCTTCGCACTCGAGGCCGTCGGCTTGCAGCCGGCCCAGCAATTCGTCGCGCTTCATCTTCATGGTGTTGACGCGCAGATCCAGCGGCGCGCCTTCGGCCAGGCCCTTGCCCAGCGCGATCACCTGTTCCGGCGTCTGTTCGCCCAGGCGCTCGATCACCCACTGCGGCAGTTCGGCGTCCACTTCCAGGCTGGCCGGCAGCGCCTTGCCCTTGATTTGGCCCAGCCATTCCTTTTCGCCGGCGCTGGCGGCGTCGCCCAGCTCCTTGACGTTGAGTCTGTGGATTTTCAGCAGGGCCACCAGGGCCAGCCGGCGCGGGGTGGCCTTGTCCGGCGCGATCAGCGCGCGCAGCTGCAAGAGGCGGCGCAGCGCGCCGAAGGCGGTTTCGGCGATGATGTGGCGGTCGTTGGCGCCCAGTTTGCTGTGTTCGCGGAAATAGGCCGACAGCACCGCGTCGGCTGGGCGGTCGAAGCGGATCATCTGGCCGATGACGGTTTCGATATGTTTCAGTTGATGGTGATTAATAGTCATTCTTGTGTTTTCTCGTGGGTTGCGGCGGCAGCTTCCATTGCGGCGCGCCGTTCACGTCGATGCGGACGGCTCTGAGGTCGATCCGCTTGTCCTTGTCGATGCGCTGGATGCGCACCGGCAGATTGGAGAATTCCGGCGCCAGCCAGAATTCATTAATGTCGCCGTCGCCCTGGGCGCGGAACACGATGACCCGGATCTTGCCCGCGCCGGTGTCGTAGTCGGCCTCGCCGCTGGGGCGCATCGGGTATTCGTACACTTTCTTGCCGGTGGTGATCTGGATCGCTTCCGGTCCCAGTTCGCCGCCTTTCAGCCCCAGCTGGAAGGCCAGGCTGAACACATCCTGGGCGCCGGGCTTCAAGTCCAGCAGCTTGTCGCCCTGATCTCCATAACGCAGCTGACCCGCATTGTAGTCGAAATGCGCGGACTCTTTGCTTTGGCCGCCGCGCCAGGCTTGCAGACTGTCCGGCAGCAAGCCCGCCTTGTTCTTGAAACGGCCTTCGGAAAGGTAACGCAGCTTGGGACCGATAAAGGGATTGGCGTTGATCTCCAAGCGGTAGCCGCCGTCGCCGCGGCCCCATTCCAGCGTGCCGGTGCCCAGCATCGCCGAGCCGTAGAATACCTGGTAGCCCAGCGTGGCCTGGCGCGGAAAGCCGCGCAGCTTGCTCTTGGGATGGAGGTAGCCGTCGTCGGCTGCGGCGGTTTCGGCCGCCGGCGCGCTGGCCTCGTCCTTGTCGTTCGCCGCCACATTATCGGCGACCGGCGCCGACGAGGCGAGTTTGTTCTCCGCGTCGGGCATGGAGGCGTCGGGCTTGGCCTCCGCCAGCGGCGCGCTGCCGGCGTTCTTGTTTGGCCGCACCTGGGCGGCTATCGGTTCCGACGCCGCCCGCGGCGCCGACGCTTCCGCCTTTTTGGCGGCGGGCTTGGGTTTGGCCGGCGCCGGCTTGGGCGCGGCCGGCCGCAATTGGGCCACCGCGCCTTGCGGCGCCGGCTTGGCCGCCGGCTCATCGGCGTCCAGCGCCTGCATCTTGACGCTGATGCTGCGCAAGTCCTGATCCGGCGGCAGTTCCAAAGCCGCTTCCGGCAGCAGGCCGGAGCCCAGCACGCCCAGATGCAGGGCGAGCGACAGGGCCAGGGCCAGCAGGATCAGGCGACGGCTTTTCATGGGTTCAGGGCGCGGGCGCCATCAGGCTGCCGGCAAGCGCGGCGCGGCTGGCGATCTTGCCGGCGACGATGTTCAGCTCGCCGGCGACGAAGCGGCGCACCGCGGCCGGGTAGAGTTGGTGTTCCAGTTGCAGCACGCGTTCGGCCAGCGTGTCGGCGCTGTCGCCGTCCAGCACTTCCACCACGCCCTGGGCGACGATGGGGCCGTGGTCCAGCTCGGCGGTGACGAAGTGCACGGTGCAGCCGGCCACCTTGCAGCCCATTTCCAGCGCGCGCTGGTGAGTGTTGAGGCCGGTGAAGGCCGGCAGCAGCGAGGGGTGCACGTTCAGCATGCGGCCTTCGTAGCGGCGGGTGAAGCCGGCGCTGAGAATGCGCATGAAGCCGGCCAACACCACCAGGTCCGGCTGGTGGCCGTCTATCAGCTGCGCCAGCGCGGTGTCGAAGTCTTCGCGGCTGGCGAAGGCTTTATGGTCCAGCGCCGCGGTGGCGATGCCGCGCTCGGCCGCCCAGGCGAGGCCGGCGGCGTCGGGTCGGTTGGAGATCACCGCGGCGATGCGCGCGCCGGCGATCTTGGCGTCGACGATGGCCTGCATATTGGAGCCGCGGCCTGAAATCAGGATGACGATATTCTTCATGATGGAATCGACGGAGACTTTGCCAGATAGTGTTCCCAGTCGGCGGCATCGGTGATGCAGCGCAACTCTTGTTCGTGCCAGCCGCCGCCCAGGTCCAGGCAGCGATCGAGGTCGGCCAGGATGGCGGCCTCGCGATAAATGACAAACGCCGCCAGCAGGGCCAGCGGCGCCAGTAGCATCCAACGCAGCGCTTTAGGCGATCTGAGTTTGATGTTCGTCTCCATTGCGGGCGCGCACCGCGCCGATCCGGTACGCGGTCTCGCCTTCGGCCTGCAGCAGGGCGACGGCCTGTTCCGCCTGTTCCGCCGCCACGATCACCACCATGCCGATGCCGCAGTTGAAGGTTCGGTACATTTCCTGGCTATCGACCTTGCCTTCCTGTTGCAGCCACTGGAACAGCTTGGGCTGGGGCCAGGCCGCGGCGTCGATCTGGGCGACGACATGTTCCGGCAGCACGCGCGGCGTGTTCTCGGTGATGCCGCCGCCGGTGATGTGGGCCATGCCTTTGACCGGCAGCGCCTGCATCAGCTTGAGCAGAGGCTTCACATAGATGCGGGTGGGGGCGATGATGGCGTCGCGCAGGCTGCGGCCGTCCTCGAACGGCGCGTCCAGGTCCGGCTGGGCGCGGTCGATGATCTTGCGCACCAGCGAGTAGCCGTTGGAGTGCACGCCGTTGGATTTCAGGCCCAGCACCACGTCGCCCGGGGCGATGTCGCGGCCGCTGATCACGGCGCTCTTCTCCACCACGCCGACGGCGAAGCCCGCCAGATCGTATTCGCCTGTCGGGTACATGCCGGGCATTTCCGCGGTCTCGCCGCCGATCAGCGCGCAGCCGGCCTGTTCGCAACCGGCGGCGATGCCCTTGATCACGTCGGTGGCTTGGGGCACGTCCAGTTTGCCGCAGGCGAAATAGTCGAGGAAGAACAGCGGTTCCGCTCCTTGCACCAGGATGTCGTTGACGCTCATTGCCACCAGGTCGATGCCCACGGTATCGTGACGATTCCAGTCGAAGGCCAGTTTCAGCTTGGTGCCGACGCCGTCGGTGCCGGAAACCAGCACCGGTTCCTTGTATTTCTTGGAAATCTCCACCAGTGCGCCGAAACCGCCGATGCCGCCGATCACCTCCGGGCGCATGGTGCGCTTGGCATAAGGCTTGATGTTCTCGACCAGCGCGTCGCCGGCATCAATGTCGACGCCGGCATCACGGTAACTGAGGGAAGTGGTGTTCAAGGTAAACTCGCTTTCTGCAAATCTTGAAGTATTTTTACATCAAGCTTTCGCCGACGCGAAAGCAGCACATTTTAACTGAAGTCGCGATGAAACGCTCCCAAAACCGTCTGATTCCCTGGGTCATCGGCGCAACAGCCCTGCTGTTCGCCGGCTGGCTGTTGCAGCAGTTGGCGGCCGCGCTGACGCCGTTCGCGGTGGCCGCGGTGCTGGCCTATGTGCTCAATCCCGCGATGCGCTATCTGGCCGGCAAAGGCCTGCCGCGGCCGCTGGCCGCCGGCTTGGTGACGCTGGCCGGCATGGCCGCCACCTTCGCCTTGCTGCTGGTGGTGGCGCCCATGCTGTTCAAGCAGACCCAGGGCCTGATCGACCGCCTGCCGGTCTTGGTGGATTTCGCCCAGGGCCGGGTGCTGCCCTGGCTGCGCGCCGAGTTCGCCATCCAGCTGGAGCTGGACGCCGCCGGCTGGAAGCGGGTGCTGGCCGCCAACGCCGGCGCCTTGAAGAGCGCGCTGTCGGCGGTGGCCCTGCGCGCCACCCAGAGCGGTTTCATGCTGGCCGGCCTGTTGTTCAATCTCTTGTTGCTGCCGGTGCTGCTGTTTTATTTCCTGCAGGACGGGCCGCGGATGGCGGCGACGCTGGCCACGCTGGTGCCGCGGCGCTGGGCGGACGAGGTGACGGCCCTGGCGCGGGAGCTGGATAGGGTGCTGGGCGAATTCCTGCGCGGCCAGCTGTCGGTGATGCTGATCATGGCGGTGATCTTCGCGTCCAGCCTGGCCTTGCTGGGCCTGGAGTCCGGCATCGCCATCGGCGTGGTGGCCGGCCTGCTGGTGTTCATTCCCTATCTGGGCACTTTTCTCGGTTTCGCGCTGGCGGGCCTGGCCGCCGCGCTGCAGTTCGATTCCGCCGGCGAGGTGCTGCTGGTGCTGGGCGTGTTCGGCGCCGGACAATTGCTGGAAAGCCTGCTGATCACGCCTTGGTTGGTGGGCGAGCGCATCGGCCTGTCGCCGGTGGCGGTGATCTTTTCCCTGCTCGCCTTCGGGCAGTTATTGGGCTTCGCCGGCCTGCTGCTGGCCTTGCCGATGGCGGCCGCCACCTTGGTGATCTGCCGCTTTCTGGCGCGCGCTTATTTCAACACACGCTTTTATCAGCGTAAAATCAGGAATAGACATCAAAACCTAGTTTGATCGCCTTCACTTGGACCAGTTAATACTTGATTTGACGCCCACCCCCTTGCCGGCCTTCGACAATTTCCTGGCCGAACGCAACCGCGAGGTGATTACCGCGCTGACGGCCGAGGCCGGCGAGCGCTTCATCTATCTGTGGGGCGAGCCCGGCTGCGGCAAGACGCATCTGTTGCAGGCCTGGATCGCCCACGCCGAGCGGCTGGGGCGCGCCTCCATCTATCTGGACGGCAAGACCGAGCATCTGCCGGACTTCGCGCGCGAAGCCAGCTTCATCGCCGTCGACCATGTCGACGACCTGGCGCCGGACGACCAGATCACTCTGTTTTCCTTCTACAACTCGCTGAAAGAGAGCGGGGAGTCGCGGCTGTTGATGGCCGGCCGCCAGCCGCCGATGGCCTTGGCGGTGCGCGACGATCTGCGCACCCGCCTGGGCTGGGGCCTGGTGTTCGAAGTCAAGGCGCTGTCGGACGAGGACAAGCTGGCCGCCTTGCGCAGCCACGCCGCCAGCCGCCAGCTGTCGATTCCGGACGATGTCTACCGCTACCTGCTGACCCATTGGCGGCGCGACCTGTCCAGCCTGATCGGCATGATTGACATATTGGACCGCTATTCTCTGGCCATGAGGCGGCCGATCACCGTGCCGCTGGTGAAAAACGTTTTGCAAACCGCAAGCCCGGAACCATGACCGACACTTCTGCATTGCGCAATCTGGCGCTGTTCGACCTAGACCACACCCTGATCGCCGGCGATTCCGATTTCGAATGGCCGCGCTTCCTGATCCAGCGCGGCATTCTGGAGCAGGCGCATTACGACGAGCGCAACAATTATTTCTACCGGCAGTATCAGCAGGGCACGCTGGACATCCACGAATACCTGGTGTTCGCGCTGGAGCCCTTGAAGCGTTTCAGCCGCGCCGAACTGGACGCCTTGCATGCGGACTACCTGGAACAACACATCAAGCCCATCATCACCCGCAAGGCGCGCGATTTGCTGGCCGCGCACGCGGCCCAGGGCGACGAGATCATCATCATCACCGCCACCAACCGCTTCATTACCGGGCCTATCGCCCGCGAGCTGGGCGTGGAGCATCTGATCGCCATCGAGCTGGAGGAAGACGAGCAGGGCCGCTTCACCGGCCGCGTCAGCGGCGTGCCCAGCTTTCAGCAGGGCAAGATCACCCGTTTGCAGCAGTGGCTGGACGAGCGCGGCCTGAGCATGGACAGCTACGGCCAGAGCTTTTTCTACAGCGACTCGCACAACGATCTGCCCTTGCTGAAGCTGGTGGATCATCCAGTGGCGGTGGACCCGGACGACACCCTGCGCGCCCACGCCGAGCAAGAGGGCTGGCGGGTGATTTCGCTGCGCGATTGAGGCGCGGCAATTATCCACAGCGGCGGCTGAATAACCTTGTGGATAACTGTGTGGATCGCTTGCCAGGGCTTGGCTTTTGCTGGCAAAGGTTAAAAAAGCGGCAGCCTCCAATCATGGCGCGGATCTTGATAGTCTGGGTTGAAAGCCTTGCCTGGCGCGGCTTTCGCCGGCTTGAGTTTCGAGCGGCGCCGATGAAATGGGGCCGGCATTCGAAAGCCTTTATAAAAGATGGGTTTAGACGGCTTTGTTGACAACTCTGCGTAGTTTTCGCCGCTAAGCGCCTGTTTGAGGGCGCGGCGGCGGCGGCGCGTAGCGGAGCCGGTTGCTGAACCGGCATGGATGCCGCTAAAGTTCAGCGTTTGCAATCGTTTTTCGGAGAACCTCCTCGTGTGGTCAATCATTGAAGCGGCCGGCTGGCCGATCTGGACCATCATCGCCGCCTCGGTCGTGTCGCTGGCGATTATCTTTGAACGCTTGTTCAGCCTGAGGAAGAGCAGCGTGGCGCCGGAGGGCCTGCTGGGGCAGGCTTTGCAGGAGTACCGCCGCGCCGGCGCCAGCGAGGAGCTGTTGCGCAAGCTGCAGGAGCATTCGCCGCTGGGCCGCCTGTTCTGCGCCGGCCTGCGCAATGTCGGCGGCAATCGCGAAGTGATGAAGGAAGCGATCGAGGACGAGGGCCGTGTGGTGGCGCATCAACTGGAGCGCTTGCTGACCACGCTGGGCACCATCGCCGCGATGGCGCCCTTGCTGGGCCTGCTGGGCACGGTGATCGGCATGATCGAGATCTTCGGTTCGCAGTCGCCGGCGGGCAACAACCCGCAAGCATTGGCGCACGGCATTTCCATCGCGCTGTACAACACCGCCTTCGGCCTGATCGTCGCCATTCCCAGCATGATGTTCTATCGCCATTTCCGCTCCAAGGTGGACGGCCTGCTGGTGGAGATGGAGTCGCAAGCGGTCAAGCTGGTGGAAGTGCTGCACGGCGAGCGTAAAAACGGGGGTTGAGCATGAATTTCCGCCGAGGCCGCAGCCGCGAAGAGCCCGAGATCAACTTCATTCCCCTGATCGACGTGCTGCTGGTGATCCTGATCTTCCTGATGGTCACCACCACTTATTCCAAGTTCGCCGAACTCAAGATCAATCTGCCGGCCGCCCAGGGCGAGCAGGCCAAGACCAAGTCGTCGGAAATCACCGTGGCGGTGGCCGCCAACGGCGAAATGGCGGTGGGCGAGGCCAAGTTGGCCGCCGGCGACAAGGCGGCGCTGTTGAGCAAGCTGAAGGACGACGCCGCGGGCAAGAGCGATGTGATCGTCATCGTCAACGCCGACGCCAAAGCCACCCACCAATCGGTGGTGACGGTGATGGAGGCGGCGCGCGAGGCCGGTCTGAACCAGCTGACCTTCGCCACCCGTTCGCAATAGCCGTATGCATTGGATAGAACGGCAATGGTATCGGCCGCGCTGGTGGCTGACGGCCCTTCTGGCTCCGCTGGAAGGGCTGTTTGCCCTGTCGGCGGCGACCAGGCGGCTGGCTTACCGCCGCGGCTGGCTGCGCGCGGAGCGCCTGGCCGCGCCGGTGGCGGTGATCGGCAACATCAATGTGGGCGGCGTCGGCAAGACGCCGCTGACCCTGGCCCTGTTGCGCGATTTGCAACAAGGCGGCGTCAAGGCGGGGGTGATCAGCCGCGGTTACGGCGGCAGCCACCGCCAGCCCACGCTGGTGCGGCCGGACAGCTCGCCGGAAGAAGTGGGCGACGAGCCGCTCTTGCTGGCCGCCGCCGGCGCGCCGGTGGTGGTGGGGCGCGACCGGGTCGCCGCCGGCCGTCATTTGCTGGCGCTGCATCCCGATTTGGAATTGATACTGACCGACGACGGTCTGCAGCATTACCGCTTAAGCCGCGATCTGGAGATCGTGGTGCTGGACGGCGCGCGCGGCGGCGGCAACGGGCGGCTGCTGCCGGCCGGTCCCCTGCGCGAGCCGTGGTCTCGGCTGTGCTCCGTCGGCGCGGTGGTGATCAACGGCGGGGACGCCGCCGGCCTGGCCTTGCCGGCCGGGCCGCGGCGTTTTGCCATGCGTTTGCGTCCGGCCGCGCTGCAGCGGCTGGACCGGCCCGAGGAGACGCGGGCGGCGGCGGATTTCGCCGGCTTGCGGCTGGCGGCGATGGCCGGCATCGGCCACCCGCAGCGCTTCTTCGACACGCTGGCTGGCCTGGGCCTGCGGCCTGAGCTTTGCCTGGCCTGGCCCGACCATCATCAATTCGCCGCGGCGGACCTGCCGGCCGACATGGACGCGGTGATCGTCACCAGCAAGGACGCGGTCAAGCTGCGGCGGGTGATTCATGATGCAGCGCAGCGTGCTAGACTATGGGTTTTGCCGGTTCAGGCGGAGTTGGAGCCTGATCTGAGCGCTTGGATTCTGGATCGACTGAAGATAAAACATGGACGCTAAATTCCTGGATATTCTGGTGTGCCCGCTGTGCAAGGGCCCGCTGGTTTTCGACAAGGCCAAGCAGGAACTGGTCTGCAAGGGCGACCGACTGGCTTACCCGATCAAGGACGGCATCCCGATGATGCTGGAAGCCGAAGCCCGCGAGCTGGCGCCGGAAGAAGAAATAAAATGAGCCGCGGCTTTTGCGTGGTGATCCCGGCGCGTCTGGCGTCCAGCCGCTTGCCGGGCAAGCCGCTGGCCGATCTCGCCGGCAAGCCCATGGTGGCGCGGGTCGCCGAGCAGGCGGCCAAGAGCGGCGCGACGCGGGTGATCGTGGCCACCGACCACGCCGATGTGCTGGACGCCTGTCGCGCTCACGGCGTCGAGGCGTTGATGACGCGCGCCGACCACGCCAGCGGCACGGACCGGCTGGCCGAAGTGGCGCAGGCCTTGAACCTGGCCGACGATGAGATCGTGGTCAATGTCCAGGGCGACGAGCCGCTGATCGATCCGGCGCTGATCGATCAGCTGGCGGCGCTCCTGGCCGCCGGCGACGCGCCGGTGGCGACGCTGGCGCATCCGTTCCGCGACGCCGCCGACATGTTCAATCCCAATGTGGTCAAGACGGTGCTGGACCACGCCGGCCGCGCATTGTATTTCAGCCGCGCGCCGATTCCCTATGCCCGCGACGCCTTCGCACAGGATGCGAGCGCGCTGCCCGCGGACCTACCGGTGCTGCGGCATATCGGCATGTACGCCTATCAGGCGGGTTTTCTGAAGACCTATAACCGTTTGGAACCGGCGCCGCTGGAGCGTTTCGAAGCGCTGGAGCAGTTGCGGGTGTTGTGGCACGGCTTCGCCATCAAGGTGGCGGTGGTCGAGTCCGCGCCGCCGGCCGGCGTGGATACGCCGGAGGACCTGGAGCGGGTGCGCCGCTTGCTGGGCGCCGGACGGAACTCATAAGCCGGGCCGCGTCGGCGCGGCCCGGATTTCGATATCAAATCATCTTATTCAAATTGACGGAGCGATCTTCATGCGACTGATCCTGTTGGGGGCGCCTGGCGCCGGCAAAGGCACCCAGGCCAATTTCATCAAGGAAAAATTCGGCATCCCGCAAATCTCCACCGGCGACATGCTGCGCGCCGCGGTCAAGGCCGGCACGCCGCTGGGCCTGGAAGCCAAGGCGATCATGGACGCCGGCGGCCTGGTGCGCGACGACATCATCATCGGCCTGGTCAAGGAGCGCATCGCCGACGCGGATTGCGCCAACGGTTTCCTGTTCGACGGCTTCCCGCGCACCATTCCGCAAGCCGAGGCGATGATCGCCGCCGGCGTGGACATCGATTACGTGGTGGAGATCGACGTGCCGGACGCGGCCATCGTCGAGCGCATGGCCGGCCGCCGCGTGCATATGGCCTCCGGCCGCACCTACCACATCAGCTTCAACCCGCCCAAAGTGGCCGGCAAGGACGATGTGACCGGCGAAGAGCTGGTCCAGCGCGACGACGACCGCGAAGAAACCGTGAAGAAGCGTTTGTCGGTTTACCACGAACAGACCGCGGTGCTGGTGGGCTTCTACGGCGAGCGCGCCGCCAGCGGCGACGCCAAGGCGCCGAAATACGTCAAGATCGACGGCACCCGCGCGGTGGAAGTGGTGCGCGACGAGGTGCTGAAGGCGCTGGGCGCCTGAGAACCTGTTCCGGGTTCTCCAAGAAGACAAGCGGGCCTTATGGCCCGCTTTTCTTTTGACGTGTAGAGAAAGGGCTGGCGCGGCGGCGGCAACAGGCGGACAATTGAACCCGGAGCCCGCGAGCGGCTCCAAAAGTTTTTGTGCGTCAAGCCGGCGCGATGCCGGCGCAAGGATAATACCTATGTATCACGGGGAACGTTTCAACGGGATTTCCCATTTGATCGGCACTTTGCTGGCCATTACCGGCCTGGTGGTGCTGGTGACCATGGCCGCGCGCGAGGGCGACCCCTGGAAGGTGGTCAGCTTCAGCCTGTACGGCGCCACGCTGGTGGCCTTGTATCTGATTTCCACGCTGTATCACAGCTTCCGCGGCCGCGCCAAGGCGGTGCTGCAGAAGTGCGACCATTCGGCGATCTATCTGCTGATCGCCGGCAGCTACACGCCGTTCGCGCTGGTGACTTTGCGCGGCGCCTGGGGCTGGAGCCTGTTCGGCGTCAGCTGGGGCCTGGCCGTGTTCGGCATCATCCAGGAACTGACCCTGGGCCGGCGCACCCGTTTGCTGTCGATGATTCTTTACGTGGTGATGGGCTGGCTGGTGCTGGTGGCCTTGCCGCCCTTGATCGAGTCCTTGCCCAGCGGCGGCCTGTTCTGGCTGGCCTTGGGCGGGATTCTGTACAGCGTCGGCATCTATTGGTTTCTCAACGACGAGAAAATCCGCCACGGCCACGGCATCTGGCATTTGTTCGTGCTGGGCGGCAGCGTCTGCCAGTTTGTCAGCGTCTTGTTCTACGTGGCCTGAGCCGAGGCTTGAAGTCCTCCGCGCCGCGGCGGGACGAAGAAGAAGGGCGAAACCAGCGCAAACGCTGCTTTCGCCCTGTTTTATTGCGGCGTGGACGCTGGCGCTCGCTCAGGCGTCCGGCAAGTCCTGCAGCCGGCGCTCCTTGACCAGGGTTTCCAGCGCGCGCACCACTTCCGGATCGAACTGGCTGCCGGAGCGGCCGGAAATGTATTCCATGGTGTCGTGCAGCGTCCACGGCTCCTTGTAGGGCCGCTTGTTGAGCAGGGCGTCGAATACGTCCACCACCGCGACGATGCGCGCCGACAGCGGGATTTCGTGCGCTTTCTGCTTCCTGGGGTAGCCGTTGCCGTCGAAGTGCTCGTGGTGGCCGCCGGCGATTTCCGAGCCCAGGGACAGATAACTCATCCCCTCCACCATGCTGGCCGATCTGGCCAGAATCTGCGCGCCTATGGTGGCGTGCTGCTCCATGATCACCCGTTCGTCCGGGTCCAGCTTGCCTGGTTTGAACAGGATGTGGTCCGGCGTGCCCACCTTGCCGACATCGTGCAGGATGCTGGCCATGCCCACCATGTCCATGAATTCCTTGCCCATCAGTTCCGGATAAGCGCCGTTGTCCCGCATCTGCCCGGCGATGGCGTCGGTCAGCCGCTGCACGCGCAGCACGTGATTGCCGGTGTCGGTGTCTCGGAATTCCGCCAGATCCGCCAGCGCCACCACCGTGGCCTCCTGCGCGCTGCGCAGCTGGCTGTAGAGGTAGAGATTGTCGTAAGCGGCGGAAATGCGTTGGCAGAACACGTCGAGCAGATCGCGCTCCACTTCTTCCAGCGGCCATTGCGGGGTGAAGTGGATGATGAACTCGCGGCCGTTGCGCGAGGTGATGTAGAGCACGTCGTAGGGGTGTTGGTAGATGCTGCGCTTCTCGGCGAAGGAACGCAGGATCACCTGCTCCAGCTCGGGGAAGGGACTCAGGTCGCCGCTTTGCCCCAGCGGTTCGTAATTGCCGGAGGCGGCCAGGATTTCCAGTTCCGGCCGGCCGTTGCTGCTGTCGTTGCGCACGCAGAGGATGCCGTCGCTGCCGATGTCCAGCAGCGCGCTGATCTGGCGCAGCACGCCGGAGGCGAACTCGCGCAGCGAATACAGCTGGTACAGATCGGACGCGCTTTCCAGGATCTTGGACAGGCCTTGGCGGTTCTTCTCCAGCGACAGCAGGTTTTCGTAGGCGCGCAGCGAGGAGATGATGGTGGTGAACAGCTTTTGCACCGTCAGCTCGGTCTTGGTCTTGTAGTCGTTGATATCGTAGTTGAGGATGACTTCCTGCTCCGGCGCCTGTCCGGGCTGGCCGGTGCGCAGCACGATGCGCACCAGGCCGTTCTTCAGGTCCTGGCGGATCTGGTGCACCAGCTTCAGGCCGGCATCCTCGCTCTCCATCACCACGTCCAGCATGATCAGCGCGATGTCCGGATGCTGGCGTACCACTTCGTAGGCTTCCTTGCCGGAGTGGGCGCTGAGCAGTTCCAGCGGCCGTTCTTTGTAGCGGATGTTGCGCAGCGCGATGCGGGTGGCGGTGTGCACGTCCTTCTCATCGTCGACGATCAGGATTTTCCACGGGTGGCGGCCGTCGCCGGCGGCGGAGGCTGGGGAGGACGCAGACGGAGCGTCATCATCGTCCAGCAGCCAGTCGTCTTCCTGGTTGGTGATGTCGCTCATGCTATGTTCTCCTTGCTCTGATTGACCGGGGCGGAGCAGGGCATGGTGATGGTGAAGGTGGTGCCTTTATTCACTTCGCTGTGCACCTCGATCGACCCGCCCAGGCGTTGCCGTACGATGTTGTAGA
Source organism: Chromobacterium sp. CCUG 30098 (assembly GCF_059916605.1). Classification (NCBI taxonomy): domain Bacteria; kingdom Pseudomonadati; phylum Pseudomonadota; class Betaproteobacteria; order Neisseriales; family Chromobacteriaceae; genus Chromobacterium; species Chromobacterium sp. CCUG 30098. The sequence continues at coordinate 226,505 of NZ_JAUCGS010000003.1, forward strand.
CGATGTTGAGCCCAAGACCGCTGCCGCCGCTGCCGCGGCGGGTGGTGAAGAAGGGGTCGAACACGCGGCTCAGGTTTTCCGGCGGAATGCCCTTGCCGTCGTCGCTGAGCGTCAGCGTGATGTAATGCGGATTGTTGCGCCTGGCCTCGATCAGGATTTTGCCGCTGCTGCGGTTTTCAAAGCCGTGCACCAGGGAGTTGACCATCAGATTGGTGACCACCTGGGCGAAGGAGCCCGGATAGCTGTCCAGCAGGATGTCTTCCTCGCACTGCACGCTGATGGTGGTGTTGGCGTGCTTGAAGCGCGGCTTCAGGCTGGTGATCACCTCGTTCAGATAATCCTGCAACTGGAAGCTGCGCCTCGCCTCGCTGGTCTGATCCACCGCCACCTGCTTGAAGCTGTGGATCAGGTTGGCCGCGCGCTCGGCGTTGGACAGGATCAGATCGCTGCATTCCTTGGCGGTGTCCAGATAAGCCTGGAAGTCGCTTTTCTTGACGGTGCCGCCGTCCACCTTTTCTATGATGTGGCTGGTGGCGGTGCCCAGATGGGAAGCGGTGGTCAGGGTGATGCCCACCGGGGTGTTGATCTCGTGGGCGACGCCGGCCACCAGGCTGCCCAGCGAGGCCATCTTCTCGGTTTCCACCAGGGTTTGCTGCGCTTCCATCAACTGGCGGTAAGCTTCTTCCGCGCGGTCGCGCTCGGCGCGGGCCACCGCTTCGGCCTCGGTGCGCTTGGCCAGATCGCCGGCGGTGCGAGCCACGATGCGGTTGAAGCCGTTGACGATGCCGCCGATCTCGTCGTCGGCGACGTGGGTGACTTGGGCGCCGCTGGCGTCCGGCGCGCGGATGGCGGTGTTCAAGGCCTGTTGCAGCCGCGCCAGCGGCTGGAACAGGAAGCGTTGCAGATTGAAGGACATGATCATGAAGATCATCACGTCCAGCAGCAGGATCTGGGCGGACAGTTCGATCAACTGGTCGCGCTGATGCTTGGCCAGCGCCTGGCGCGACAGATAGACGGTGGCGTTGCCCAAGTGCTCCTTGCCCTGGTAGACGATGGGAATGTTGAGCATGTCGTCGGAACGCGGCTCCTCCGACGGCGGCATGTCGCGGATGCTGCCGTCGCTGTCATGGCTGCGGCCCAGGCTGAGCCCGGATTCCCCCTTGACGCTGATGGCGATGATGGATGGCCAGCTCAGCTCGCTGTCCAGCGTCAGCCTGACGTTTTCATCGTCCAGCTGCCAGACGCTGTGCGGCAGCGACATCGCCAGGCGGGCTTTGACCGCGGCGCGTTGGGATTGGTAATCGGCCTCATTGCGTTCCTGGTTGTGCAAATAGGAAAACAGGCCCGTCGTCCCCAGAATGGCGGTGATCCAGGCCATCAACCAGAACATCAATTTGGTTTTTATGCTTTTCATTATGTTCACAGTTCCAAGTGCCCACACTGAATCCTAGGCAGTTCTGGCGCGAATACCAAATCCGGATGCGCGCGGAGCTAGCCGCCGCCGTCGGCGCTCAGCGCCGCGGCGGGCTTGGCGCGCGGGGCCAGTTTTTGCAGCGCCAGCCCGCTCAGGATCAGGCCCAGACCGACCAGGGTGGAGGGCAGGATGGCCTCTCCGATCAGGAAATGAATCAGCGCCAGCGACAGCAGCGGCGACAGGAAAATCAGGTTGGCGATGCGGGCGGTGCTCGGCGTCAGCTTCATCGCCGTCAGCCACAGAACAAAGGTGAAGCCCATCTCGAAGGCGCCGACATAGGCGGCGCCGGCCAGGCCCTGCCAGGCCACCAGGCCCAGCTGTCCGGTATAGGCGCACCAGGCCAGGCTCAGCGGCAGCGAGAAGGCGAAATTGAGCGTCAGGCCTATCACCGGCTCGCGCGCGTCGCGGGCGTTGAAAATCCAGTAGCCGGCCCACAGCAGGGTGGAGGCCAGCGCCAGCGCCACGCCCAGCGAGTCGGAAAAGCGCAGCTCCAGCACCTGGCCGCGGGTGCCGATCACCAGCACGCCCAGATAGCAGACCAGCGCGGCGGCGATGTCGCGGCGTTGCAGCTTTTGTTTGAGCAGCGGCACCGCCAGCAAGCTCATGGTCAAGGCCCAGGTGTAGTTGATGGCCTGGGCCTCCTGCGCGGGCAGCAGCGCGTAGGCCTGGAACAGAATCAGATAATACAGCGCCGGATTGACGGCGCCGAAGATCAGGGAGGCGCGCCAGTGGCGGCGCAGGGCCGGGGCGAGCTCCGGCAGCCTGCCCTGGACGGCGAGCAAGCCCAGCAGGCAGAAGAGAGAGGCGGCGCTGGCGTAGAGCACCAGCTGGGCCGGGCTGAGGTGGGCGAGACTGATCTTGAAGGCGCTGGCCACCGTGGACCAGGCCAGGACGGCGGCGAGTCCGTAGGCGTAAGCTTTAGATTGTGACTGCAAGGTAATCCCCAGGGTGACGGATGAGGGGCCGCGGGACGGCCATGCCGCCGGCCCGCGCGCCGATGACCCATTCTAATGCAAATGGATTTCCCCGGGGGCCTGCGGGGTCTTGGATCTAGGTGGCCTGTTCCTGCGCGCGTTCCTGGATCAGGCGGTTCAGCATCAGGCTGGCGCGCCAGGCGGTGTCGGAGGCGGACAGGCCGATGGGGCCGCCGGTTTCCATTTCGAAATCGTCGCCGGCCAGGCCATGGATGTGCACGGCCAGGCTGGCGGCTTCGAACGGCTCCATGCGCTGGGCCAGCAGCGCGGCGATGATGCCGGTCAGGACGTCGCCCTGGCCGGCCACCGCCAGCGCCGGGCCGCCGCTGGTGTTCAGATGGTAGAAGCCGTCCGGGCCGACGATCAGGCTGCCGGCGCCCTTGAGCACCACCACGCAGTTGAAGTGGTTGGCCAGCCGGCGCGCGGCCATCAGCCTGTCCTTTTGCACCGTCTCGGTGCTTTGTCCCAGCAGGCGAGCGGCTTCCGCCGGATGCGGGGTCAGCACGGTGCCGGCCTGGCGTTTGGCGATCAGGGCGGCGGCGGCGTGGTCGTTGGCCAGCAGGTTCAGCGCGTCGGCGTCCAATACCAGCGCCTGCGGCAGCTGGATGACTTGGTCCAGCAGGCGGCCGGCCCGTTCTTGCTGGCCCAGGCCGGGGCCGACGGCCAGCACGTCGGCGTCGGGCAGGCCGGCCGCTTCGTCCAGCGCGGAAATCATCAGCTCCGGCACCACCGGGTCCACCGGCAGCCGGTTGTCCAGCGGGCAGACATGGACTTTGCCGGCGCCGCAGGCCAAGGCGCTGCGCCCGGCCAGCAGCGCCGCGCCCAGCATGCCCGGCGCGCCGCCTATTACGCAGACGGTGCCGAACAGGCCTTTGTGGCTGTTGCGCGGCCGCAGCAGCGCGCGGACGTCCGGCTGGTTGATGCTGCCGTCCGCCGCGGGGATCAATCTGGGCGGGCAGTCCAGCAGTTCCAGTTCCACATTGCCGGCCAGATCGGCGCCGGAGGCGCTGAACAGGCCGGGCTTCTGGCACAAAAAGGTCAGGGTGTGGCTGGCCTGGATCGCGGTGTTGGCCGGCACGCCGGTATAGGCGTCCAGGCCGCTGGGGCAGTCCAGCGCCAGGATGGGGCTGCCCAGCTGGTTGATGCGGTCGATCAGCGTGGTCCATTCCAGGTCGAAGTCCCGGCTCAGGCCCACGCCGAACAGGCCGTCTATGACCAGTTGCGGCGCGCGGTAGTCGCGCGGCAGATCGAACATCACATGGCCCTGGGCCTGCTCCAGCTCATGCAGGGCTTCCGAGGTGGCGGGGCTAGTGGGCTGGGTGGGCACCAGCACGTCGACGCGGAAACGACGGCGCATCAGTTCCAGCGCCGCGTACAGCGCGTCGCCGCCGTTATTGCCGGGGCCGGCGCAAATCAACAGCCGGGACGCGCTGGGCAGGTGGTGGCTGACCCAGTCCGCGGTGGCCATCGCCGCGCGCTGCATCAGGTTGTAGCCGGCGTCGGTGGCTTGGCGCTCCAGTTGGCGCAAGGCGTCCAGGCTGAGAATGCTTTGGTCTTGTGTCGGCATCCCAAGATTCCTCTTTGACCGGGCCGCAAGCGGCGCGGCGGCTGGCTAGGGGGCCGCGGGGCGGTCCGGGGCGGGCTCGCCCCAGCGCGGCGTCAATTGATTGTCGATGCGGAGCTGATCCAGAATTCGCGCCACCACGAAGTCGATCATATCGTCCACGGTCTTGGGATGAGTATAGAACCCCGGAGACGGCGGCAGGATGACAACGCCGAGACGAGCCAGCTTGAGCATGTTTTCCAGATGGATGGCGGAGAACGGCGCCTCGCGCGGCACCAGCACCAGCTTGCGCTGTTCCTTGATGCTGACGTCGGCGGCGCGTTCGATCAGATTGTCGCTGCTGCCCTGGGCGATGGCGGCCAGGGTGCCCATCGAGCACGGGCAGACCACCATGGCGTCGGCCGGGTTGGAGCCGGACGCCACCGGCGCGAACCACTCTTCGCGGCCGAAGACCGCCAGCTGGCCGTCGCGCGCGCCGCTGCGTTGCATCAGCCATTGCCGGGCTTCGGCCGGGCGCGAGGGCAGGGTCAGGTCCATTTCCTGTTTGGCCACCACTTGCGCGGCCTGCGAATACAGCACCCAGACGCGGACGCCGGCGGCGATCAGGCAATCGATCAGCCGCAGGCCGTAGGGCAGTCCGGAGGCGCCGGTCAGGGCAACGGTGACGGTTTGGATCGGGCGCATGAATGTCTCCTGTAGGCGGGCGGCCCGAATGCGTTCAGTTCTGGCGGTAGAGCTGGCGATGGCGCACCAGCACCTGTTCGGCGGCGAACAGGCGGGCAAGGCGTTCCGTGATGTAGACCGAGCGGTGCTGACCGCCGGTACAGCCGACGGCGACGGTCAGATAGCTGCGGTTTTCCATGCTGAAACAGGGCAGCCATTTGCTGACCATCTGCTGGATGTCGTCCACCATCTGCTGCACTTCCGGCGTTTGCTGGAAGAAGTCGATGATGGGCTGGTCGCGGCCGGTGAACGGGCGCAGCTGCGGGTCGTAATAGGGATTGGGCAGGCAGCGGACGTCGAAAACGAAGTCGGCGTCCCGCGGCAGGCCGTGCTTGAAGCCGAAGGATTCGAAGATCAGGGTCAGCCGGCTGCTGTCGGCGTCCACCAGCTCGCGCACCCAGCTGCGCAGCGCGTTGGCGGACAGCTCGCTGGTGTCGATGCGGGTGCCCAGCTCCATGATCTCGGCCAGCATGTCCTGTTCCAGCAGAATGCTTTCCTCCACCGTGACGTCGGCGCCGGACAGCGGGTGGCGGCGGCGGGTTTCGGAGAAGCGCTTGACCAGGGTGGCGGGCGTGGCTTCCAGGAACAGCAGGCGCACGTCCACATGTTGGGCCCGCAGCTTTTCCATTTCCGCCGGCAAGGCGCCCAGCGACGGGCCGGAGCGGGTGTCCACGCTGATGGCAATCTGTTCGTAGCCGTAGTCGGCGTACAGCGACATCGCCTCGTGCAGCATGGTGGCCGGCAGATTGTCCACGCAGTAGAAGCCGGCGTCTTCCAGCGCGCGCAGCGCCACCGACTTGCCGGAACCGGACAGGCCGCTAATCAATATCAGGCGCATTTTCCTGGTCTCTGAGGAAGTTGGTGTGGCGTTCGATGAATTCGCGGGTGCTGTCTATGCCGCGCAGCTGCAGGATGTAGTTGCGCACCGCGGCTTCCACCAGCACCGCCAGGTTGCGGCCGGCGGCCACCGGCAGCACCACTTTGCGGATGGTGACGCCGATGATGTCCTGGGTTTCCGACTGAATGTTGAGGCGGTCCAGCGCCTGCATCGCCTGGTCGTTGGCCTTGACCAGGTGGATGATCAGCCGCAGCACCTTCTTCGGCCGCACGGCGGTTTCGCCGAAGATGGTGCGGATGTTGAGGATGCCCAGGCCGCGCACTTCCAGGAAGTCGCGCAGCAAGGGCGGGCAGCGGCCTTCCAGCGTGTCGGGGCCGATGCGGTACAGCTCCACCGCGTCGTCGGCCACCATGCCGTGGCCGCGGGAAATCAGTTCCAGCGCCAGCTCGCTCTTGCCCATCGCCGAATCGCCCATGATCAGCACGCCGATCTCGAACACGTCGAGGAAGACGCCGTGCAGCACGGTGGACACCGCCAGCGCCCGCGCCAGATAGATGCGCAGCACATCCATCAGGTAGGGGCTTTCCAGCTTGGTGGTCATCAGCGGGACGTTGTGGGTGTGGCAGTAGTCGCGCAGCAGCTTGGGCACCGGCTGGTCGTTGGCCACCATCACCACCGACATGCTCTTGTGGAACAGTTGGTCCAGCGCGGTCTTGGCGGCGGACTGCTCCAGCCGGTTCAGGTAGTCCACCTCGGCGAGGCCCAGCACCTGGACCCGGTTGGGGTGGATGAAATTGAGGTGGCCGACCAGCGCCTGCGTGGGGCGCTGTTCGTCGTTGCCTATCATATTGTCGGCGCCGCCGGTGCCTGCGACCCAGGTCAGGTTGAGCTTCTGCTGGTTTTCCTGGTACAGCCGGCGGACGCTGATGCTAGGCATTGGGCACCCAATTATTGAGCAGCTGATAGAGCTCGTCGCGCAGGGGGATGCCCAGCATCTGCTCGCGCATCTGGCGGCTGGAGAACAGCTGCGCCAGTTCGGACAGCACTTGCAGGTGCAGGTCCGTGGCCTGTTCCGGCACCAGCAGCACGAACAGGCACTGCACCGGCTTGCCGTCGGGCGCGTCGAAGGGAATCGGGGTCTTCAGACGGATGAATACGCCCATCGCGTCCTTGAGGCCGCGCGCGCGGCCGTGCGGAATCGCCACTCCCTGGCCAAGGCCGGTGGAGCCGAGCTTTTCGCGGGCGAACAGGCAATCGAAGATTTCGCTGCGCGCGATGCCCCGGGTATTTTCAACCAAGAGGCCGACTTGCTCGAACACGCGCTTCTTGCTGGCGACGTCCAGATCCAGCAGGACGTGTTCGGGTGTCAGGATTTTGCCGATGAGGTTCATATTGGATTATGCATGCGGCTGAGAAAAACCCGGCAATTCTACGTTGCCTTGATAGTACTGAAAACGGGCAAGTGCAAAGAAAAGCGGGAACCCGCAGGCCCCCGCCTTCCAATTCAAGGGATTACAGGCTGGCTTCAGGCGCCGGAGCACGGTGTTCAGACTGCTTTTCCTTGTGTTTCAGCACTTGACGGTCCAGCTTGTCGATCAGCAGATCGATGGCGGCGTACATATCGGATTCGGTGGCTTCCACGTGGATGTCCTTGCCGGACAGATGCACGTTGACTTCGGCCTTTTGCACCAGTTTATCAACAGACAGAGTAACGGAAATGTCGATCACATGGTCGACATGTCGAGTAACGCGCTCCATTTTGGTTTCAACGTATTCGCGCAGGGCGGGAGTTACTTCCAGATGCAGTCCAGTTACTTTGAGGTTCATACCCTAGCTCCTTCTGGTGTTGACAGTCCGGTCGGGTCGGCCGGATCGCTGTATTCCGCCGCCTGGGTCACAGCGTCTTGCGCTGGTTGACCGGCGGTATCTGCATGGCTTCACGATACTTGGCTATCGTGCGTCTGGCAACTTGTATTCCCTGTTTGGCCAGCGCTTCGACCAGGGCGCTGTCGGACAGCGGTTTGCTCGGCGATTCGGCGTCGATCAGGCTGCGGATGTGGGCCTTGATCGCGGTGGCGGAGCACTCGCCGCCGCTGTCGGTTTCCAGCGCGCTGCCGAAGAAATACTTGAGCTCGAACAGGCCGCGCGGGCAGAGCAGGTATTTCTGGGTGGTGACCCGGGACACCGTGGATTCATGCAGGCCCAGCTCGTCCGCGATGTCGCGCAGAATCAGCGGGCGCATGGCCACTTCGCCGTGTTCAAAGAACGATTGCTGCCGTTCAACGATAGCTTCCGCCACTTTCAGGATAGTGTCAAATCGCTGCTGGATGTTCTTCACCAGCCATTTGGCCTCCTGCAGCCGCGAGGACATTTCGCCGTTGCCGCCGCGGTTTTCCGCCAGCAGCCGCGCGTACATCTGGTTGACGCGCAAGCGAGGCACTGCGCCGCCGTTGAGGGCGGCCACCCAGCGTCCCTTGCGTTTTCTGACCGAGACGTCGGGGATCACGTACTGGGTGTCGCTGGCGCCGAAACCGGCGGTGGGGCGGGGGTTGAGGCGGGCGATCAGCGTCTGGGCGGCGCGCAGCGCGGCGTCGTCCACGCCCAGCTGTTTTTTCAGCCGGGTGTAGTCGCGGTTGCCCAGCAAGGCCAGGTGGTCGCGGACGATGGCCAGCGCCAGGCCGCGCTGCGGCTCGTCCGGGTCCAGCCGCTGCAATTGCAGCGCCAGCGCTTCCGGCAAGGAGCGCGCGCCGACGCCGGGCGGGTCGAACTGCTGCAGCAGGCGCAGGCCTATCATCAGCTCGTCGGCCTCGATTTCCAGTTCCAGCGGCAGGTGGCTGGCGATGTCTTCCAGCGTCTGGCCCAGATAGCCGTCGTCGTCCAGCTCTTCAATCAGCAGCTGGACGATGGCCTGATCGCGCGTAGGCAGCGCCACTTCGCCCAACTGCGCCAGCAGGTGCTCGCGCAGGCTGATAGGACAGGGCACGTTCAGCATCGGGTCCAGCTCGTCGTCGCCGTCGCCGCGGCGTCCGCCGCTGCCCCAGTCGCTCAGTTCGCCGGTCTCCGCGCCGCGTTCGCCGTCGTCGCCGGAGGCGTCGTCGCGGCTTTCCGCCGGGGCCTCCGGTTCCTGGGCGGCGGCGTCCGGCGCTTCGCCCTGCGGCGCTTCGTCGCCGCGCTCCAGCAAGGGATTGTCCAGCAAGAAGCGCTCGACTTCGGTCTGCAGGTCGAGGGTGGACATCTGCAGCAGCTTGATCGATTGCTGCAGCTGCGGCGTCAGGGTCAGCTGCTGCGATACCTTGAGCTGAAGTGTCTGTTTCATCGCTTACAGGTGGAAGTGTTCGCCAAGGTAAACTTCGCGCACCTTCTCGTTGTTGACCAGTTCTTCCGGCTCGCCGGAGGCGAGCACCGAGCCTTCGCTGATGATGTAGGCGCGGTCGCAGATGCGCAGGGTTTCACGCACATTGTGGTCGGTGATCAGCACGCCGATGCCGCGTTCCTTCAGGAAGGAGATGATTTTCTGGATGTCGATCACCGCGATCGGATCGACGCCGGCGAAGGGTTCGTCCAGCAGGATGAAGCGCGGCCGGGTGGCCAGCACGCGGGCGATCTCCACGCGGCGGCGTTCGCCGCCGGACAGCGACAGCGCGCTGCTGTCGCGCAGGTGGCCGATATTGAGGTCGTCCAGCAACAGGTCCAGTTCCTTGTCCAGTTCCTTGCCTTTGAGGCCGGACACTTCCAGGATGGCGGCGATGTTCTCCTCCACCGTCATGCGGCGGAAGATAGAGGCTTCCTGCGGCAGATAGCCGAGGCCCAGGCGCGCGCGCTGGTGGATGGGGTAGTGGGTGATCACCTGATCGTCCAGGCGAATCTCGCCGTCGTCGGCGCCGATCAGGCCGACGATCATGTAGAAGCTGGTGGTCTTGCCGGCGCCGTTGGGGCCGAGCAGGCCCACCACTTCGCCGCTGGCGATTTCCAGCGCCACGTCCTTGACCACGGTGCGTTTCTTGAAGCGCTTGCGCAGGCGCTCCACCTTGAGCACGCTTTGCGTCATTTGGCGGCTCCGCTGGCGGGTTTGGCCGTCGCCGGCTGGGAGGCGGTGTTCTTGGGTTGCAGGATCACGGTGACGCGGCCCTTGTTGGGGCCGGTGGCGGTGCCGCCGGTCACTTGGTAGGTTTCGTTCTGGGTGTTGTAGGTGATCACATTGCCCACCACCAGGTCGCCTTCGCGCTTGACCCGGGCGTTGCCGGTCAGCACCGCGAGGTTGGCCGCGCTGCTGTAGTCGAGGCGGCTGGACTGGCCTTCCACCCATTCGTTCTTGCCGTCCATTTTCTGGCGGAAGGTGACGATGCGGCCGGTGGCCACCAGGGTCTGGTTGCCTTGCTTGTCCTGGGTGGCGACGACTTTGTCGGCGTTGAGCCGCAAGGTGCCCTGGATGATCACCACATTGCCTTCGCAAGTGGAGACGCCCTTGATCTGGTCCATGGTGCAGCCGTTGTCGCTGGTGATTTCCATCGGCTTGGTGCGGTCGGCCTGTTCGGCGTGGGCGACGGAGGCGGCGGCCAGCGCCAGGCCGGCCAGCAGGAGACGGAGCTTATTTTTCATAAATGATCTTGGTGTGAGACAGCAGGTTCAACAAACCTGTCTGTTGCTGGTAGACGAAGCCCACGGAGTTGCCGTGCGATTTGCCCTGAAAGAATACGGTGGGCGCGGCGGAGCGGGCGATTTTCTTGCCGGTGTCGACATGCATGGCGCTGGTGACGACCTTGGTCTCCGGCTTGTCCGCGGCGGCGGGCTGGATCATGGTCGCCTTCTTGTCGAAATAGGCTTGCTGGGTTTTGTTGTTGTAACGGCCGACGTCGCCGATCAACTGGTATTGCAGCGCGCCTTGCTGGTACTGGTAGAGCTCGGGGTTTTCGAAGAAGGCGTCGTCCTTGCCCGGGTATTGCCACATGCGCGAGGCGATCAGCCGCTCGTAGAGCTTGCCTTGCGGGTCGAAGCGGGTGGCGATCAGGTGTTCGGCCACGTACTCGGGCTTGTCCGGGTCCAGTTCGCGGCGGTTGCTGTCCCAGCGCGAGACCTGGTCCAGCCACACGGTCAACAGGCCGGTCAGGCCCACCAGCAGCAGCGGGAACAGGCGGTGGGAGCGCAGCAGGCGGATCATGCCAGATACCTGGCCAGGATGGCGTCGAAGGAACCCTGGGCCTGCATGATCAGCTCGGCCAGCTCGCGCACCGCGCCCTTGCCGCCGGAGCAGCCGGTCACGTAGTGGGCGCGCTGGCGCACCAGGGCCGGCGCTTCCGGCACCGCGACGGCCAGGCCGACGCGGGTGATGATGGGCAGGTCGATCAGATCGTCGCCGATGAAGGCGCATTCCTCGGCCGTCAGGCCGGTGAGTTCCAGCAGTTCGCCCAAGGCCAGTTTCTTGTCGTGCACGCCGCCGTAGTAGTGGTCGATGTGCAGCGCCTGGGCGCGATGCTCGACGCAGCGGTCGGCGCGGCCGGAGATGATGGCCAGCTGGACCCCGGTGGATTGCAGCAGGCGCAGGCCCAGGCCGTCCTGCACATTGAAGGATTTGCTTTCTTCGCCGTGGGCGTTGTAGTAGATGCGGCCGTCGGTCATCACGCCGTCCACGTCCATGATCAGCAGCTTGACCTTGCGGGCCTGCTCAAAAATGCTTTGCATGCTTGTCCTTGCTAATGCCGGCGACTCAGATCACGCCGGCCTTGAATAGATCGTGCAGATGCAGCGCGCCTATCAATTTGTTGCTTTCATCTACGACCAGCAGGCTGGTGATCTTGTTCTGCTCCATCAGGAACACCGCCTCGGTGGCCAGCTTTTTGGGGCTGATGGTGCGCGGCGAGCGGCTCATCACCTGATCGATGGTCAGATCGTAAAGGTTGGCGGAACGTTCCAGCGTGCGGCGCAGGTCGCCGTCGGTGTAGACGCCCAGCAGGGCGTCGTCGGCGGCGCAGACGGCCAGCATGCCCAGGCGCTTGCGGGACAGTTCCAGCAAGGCGTCCTTCAGCGGCGTGCCCGGCGCCACCCGCGGCAATTCCTCGCCGCTGTGCATGATGTCGGACACGTGGACCAGCAGCTTGCGCCCCAGGCTGCCGCCCGGATGCGACAGCGCGAAATCGCCCTGGCCGAAGCCGCGCGCGTCCATCAGCGTGACCGCCAGCGCGTCGCCCAGCGCCATCTGCACCGTGGTGCTGGTGGTGGGGGCCAGGCCCAGCGGGCAGGCTTCCTTCTCCACGCGGGCGTCCAGGTGGATGTCGGCCTCCTGCGCCATGGTGGAGCTTTCGCGTCCGGTCATGCAGATCAAGCGCACGCCCTTGCGCTTCAAGGCCGGCAGCAGGGCGATGATTTCGTCGCTTTCGCCGGAGTTGGACAGCGCCAGCACGATGTCCTGGGCGGTGATCATGCCCAGATCGCCGTGGGCGGCCTCGCCCGGGTGAACGAAGAAGGCCGGCGTGCCGGTGCTGGCCAGCGTGGCGGCGATCTTGCGCGCCACGTGGCCGGACTTGCCCATGCCGGTGATCACCAGACGGCCGGCGCTGGCCAGGATCAGGTCCACGGCGGCGAGAAAGTCGCCGTTCAGGCTGCGCGACAGCGCGGTGAGGGCTTCGGACTCTATCTGCAGGACTTCCCGGGCCAATTGGAGCCGGGACGGAGCTTGTACTTTTTCCATAATTCGAAAGTATATCAAAGGTTATAATCGCTGAACGCAGGCTGGTGCATCTTTTGCTTGGCATGTGTTAAAAATTGCAGTCTTTTTCCTTTCTCTCGCTTCAGGAGCCCCGCCGCGCGATGCATTCGTCACTAGCCCCTATCGTCTTGGTTCTGCTGGCCGCGGTGTTGTCGGTGACCTTGTGCCGCAGCCTGAAAGTGCCGGCCATGCTCGGTTATCTGGTGGTGGGCTTTCTGGCCGGCCCCGGCGTGATGAATCTGATTCCGCAAGGCGAGGAAACCGCCTTTCTCGGCGAGATCGGCATTGTCTTTATGATGTTCTCCATCGGCCTGGAGTTTTCCCTGCCCAAGCTGCGCGCGATGCGGCAGCTGGTGTTCGGCGTCGGCTTCGGTCAGGTGGCGGCCACCATGTTGCTGGTGGGCCTGGCGGTGGGCTGGCTCAGCGGCAGTCCGCTGACCGGTTTCGCCGTCGGCGGCGCGCTGGCGATGTCGTCCACCGCCATCGTCAGCAAATTGCTGAACGAGCGTCTGGAGCTGAACCAGGCCCATGGCCAGCTGGCCATTGGCGTACTGTTGTTCCAGGACATCGCGGTGGTGCCCTTGCTGATTCTGTTCCCGGCCTTCGCCGGCGGCAGCGACACCTTGTGGATGGATCTGGGCCTGGCGGCGCTGAAGGTGGTGGTGGTGCTGGCCTTGCTGCTGTTCTTCGGCCAGCGCCTGCTGCGGCCGTGGTTCCATCTGGTGGCGCGCCAGCGCTCGGGCGAGCTGTTCATGATCAATGTGCTGCTGGTGACGCTGGGCGTGGCCTGGCTGACCGAGCTGTCCGGCCTGTCGCTGGCCTTGGGCGCCTTCGTCGCCGGCATGTTGATTTCGGAAACCGAATACCGCTATCAGGTGGAGGAGGACATCAGGCCGTTCCGCGACATCCTGCTGGGCTTCTTCTTCGTCACCGTGGGCATGAAGCTGGAACTGACGGTGTTGTTCGAGCGTTTCGGCGAAGTGCTGCTGATGCTGGCCCTGCTGCTGCCGATCAAGGTGGCGGTGGTGTTCGGCGTGGCGCGCGGCTTCCGCCACAAGTCCAATGAATCCATGCGCGCCGCGCTGGCCCTGGCCCAGGGCGGCGAGTTCGGCTTTGTGCTGCTGGCGCTGGCCTTGAACCTGCATCTGGTGCCGGCCGGCACCGCTCAGGCGGCGATCGCCGCGATTCTGATCTCGATGCTGATCGCGCCCTTCCTGATCCTGTACGGGGACAAGATCACCCGCCGCCTGATCAAGCAGGATTGGATGTTCCAGGCGCTGGACTTGCACCATATGCTGGTGGAGAGCATGTCCAAGAGCGACCACGTGGTGATCTGCGGTTACGGCCGCAGCGGTCAGGCGCTGGCGCGCTTGCTGGAGGCGGAGGAGATCCCGTTCTTCGCGCTGGACATGGACCCGGAGCGGGTGCGCGAGGCCGGCGAGGCCGGCGATCCGGTGGTGTTCGGCGACGCCGGCAAGCACGAGGTGCTGGTGGCGGCCGGCCTGATGCGCGCCAAGGCGGTGGTGGTGACCTTCGCCGACACCCACGCGGCCTTGCGTATTTTGAGTTCGGTGGAGCATGCGCGGCCGGGGCTGCCGGTGATCGTGCGCACGGTGGACGACAGCGATATGGATCAGCTGCGCCACGCCGGCGCCGACGAGGTGGTGGCCGAGGTGATGGAGGGCAGCCTGATGTTGGCCTCGCAGGCGCTGCTGGTGGTCGGCGTGCCGCCGAGCCGGGTGGTGCGCCGCATCCGCGCGGTGCGCGAGGAGCGCTACGGCCTGTTCCGCGGCTTCTTCCGCGGCGTCAGCGACGAGGGCGAGGGCATGGACGAGGCCTTGGTGCCGCGGCTGCAGAGCATTCAGGTCTGCACCGGAGCGGCGGCGGTGGGCCAGCCGTTGGCCAATCTGCATCTGCGGGATTTGGGCGTGGAATTGAAGGCGATCCGCCGTCAGCGGGTGCGGCGCACTGATTTCGACGACAGTTTCGAGGTGGAGCAGGGCGACGCGCTGGTGTTGCTGGGCACGCCGGAGCAACTGGCGCTGGCCGAGTACCGGATTCTGCAGGGGGAGTAAGGACCGGCGGGAGGACGTCGAACGGCCCTCGCGGCGTGAGCCGCGGGGGCCGTTCGTCTTGATGCTGTTTGTCGGGCGTTAAGGCAGGATGGTGGTGATCTGCTTTTGCAACTGCTGCTTCAGCGCCTGCTGCTTTTCCACCTCGGTCTTCTTGCCCTTGACCATGGCGTTGAAGTCCAGCGCGTAGACCGGCGCGTTCAGCGGGCCGGTGATCTTCAGCGGCACGTTGACGCCCTTGAGGCGGGCGAAGGCCAGCGGGTTGGCCTGCACGTCCATGGTGTAGTCGACGATGCTTTGCTTCAGGTCTATCTTGCCGCCGCCGCCCACATTCATCAGCTGGGAAGCGAGCTTCAGGTCCTGGCTGCGCGCCACGCCCTTGTCCAGGCGGAAGCTGCTGGACAGCGTGGCGAAGGTGGTTTTCTGGTCGTTCTGCGCGGCGCTGTTCCATTCCTTCAGCTCGGCCGGCAGGTTCTTCAGCGCCGCCACCAGGTCGATGCCGGTCAGCGCGCCGTTGTTCAAGCTCATCTGCACATTGCCGCTCAGGGTGTCGCGCAGCTGGGCGAAGGATTTGCCGTCGGCGTTGATGTCTATCTTGCCGTTGCCCTTGCCGTCCAGGCGGCTGAAGTTGAACAGGTCCACCAGCAGCGGGCGGATCTTCATGCCCTGCAGCGTCTGGTTCACTTTCAGTTGCGGCACGTCGCGGCGGCTGAGGCTGGCGTCGCCTTGCAGCCTGCCTTCGTAGATGTCGGCCGACATCTGGTCCAGCTCCAGCTCGCGCGGGTTGATGCGCACATTGCTGCTGATCTGCTTGATGCGGAAGCGGCCTACCGCCAGCTCGCCCACAGCCACCTTGCCGGTGAGGTCGAACAGGTCCAGCCAGTCCAGCGGGATGTCGCCGGTGTTCTGGAAGATGGCCACCGGATCGCCCTTGCTTTCCGGCAGGTAGCGGTTCAGGTCCAGACGGCCCACCGACACCGTGGCTTCGTGGCGCGGCTTGATCAGGCCGTACTGGCTGACGGTGACGGCGAGGTCGGAGCCGTCCATCTTGCCGGCGACGCGCAGATTGAAGCGCGGCTCGTCCAGATCGCCGTCCAGCGCGCCGTCCATGGTGGACACCAGCTTGCCGCGCGGCAGCAGCGGGGTGGTGATGGTGGAGGTCAGCGCCAAGGGCTGCATCCGCAATTGATTCATGCCGGCCAGGGACAGCGGCGCGTTGAGCTTGACGTTGACCTTGGTGGAGCCGGCCAGCCAGTTGAAGTCGCCGTGCAGCTTGTCGGCGTACAGGCCGGCTTCGTTGAGTTTGAGGTTTTCCAGCGCGGCTTCCAGCTGGTACTGGCTGCGCGCGTAGCTGAGCTTGGCGCTCAGCTGGCCGGAAGGCATGGTCAGCTCGTCGAAGCTGGCGTTGATCTGCGGCAGCGCCAGGTGGACTTCGCTGCTGGGCCGCTCGCTGCTGAAGGCGAGCGCCACATTGCTGCCGGTGGCCTGCAAGGTGGCGAAATTGAGTTTGTACTGGCCGCTGACGGTGAGTTTGCTTTCGCCCAGGCCGGGAACCTGGGTCATCGCCACCGCGTCCAGCGCCTCCAGGCTGACCTGGTCGTCCTGGATGGACAGCGGCGTGTTGACCGCCAGGCGCACCGGGCGCGAGCCCTGTTCCAGGATGGCGCCGGCGCTGAGGCTGGCGCCGCCGCGCAGATCGTCCGCGTCCAGGCTGATGCTGGCGACGCGGCTGTCGGTATGGGTCATCTGGTCGGACAGCACCAGGGTGCCCTCGCGTATCTTCAGCGTGTCCAGCTTGATGGAGAAGCTGCTCTGACTATGGCGCTGAAACAGATCGGCGATGGACAGGCGGCCGTCTTCGCCGCGGCTGATGTTGGCGCTGGGGCCGTACAGCGCCACCGAGCTCACTTCGCGGTTGCCGAACAGCAGCGGCCACCAGGCCAGGCCGACGCGCAATTCCTCCACGCGGGCAAACGGCGTTTGCTGGCCCGGTTCGGAGACGGAGAGCTTTTCGATCTGGATGCCGGGGGAGGGGAACAATATCGGGGTGACGCGGCCTTCGATGCTGATGACGCGGCCGGTGTCCTGCAAGGCGTGCGACAGGGTGCCGCGCACCTGAGCTTCATTAAATTGCCAGTAGATCAGCGATTGCACCAGCACGACGACCGCCACTAGCGCGGTGAGGCTGTAAACAGCGATGCGAAGCCACAGCCGGCCGGAGTTCAATTTCATGGGTGGATGCTCGGATGGGCCATGCCAGCGGTTTGATCTAGGTTACGGGTTGGGAAATCGGACTGGAGCGGGTGAAGGGAATCGAACCCTCGTCGTAAGCTTGGGAAGCTTCTGCTCTACCATTGAGCTACACCCGCGCGTTTTCGGCTAGAGCGCCCGAATGTAGCGTTTTTTGCCTGTTTTGGCAAGGCGCGCCGCCGCTGTGGGCGGTTCCGGCGACGGCGCGGGCGTTAAGCGATTGATAAAAAAGCACACGCTCAAGCGCCTCCGCCCAGCCCGGCCAGCAGGTCTTCCAATTGATCGGTGGCCTGGCCCCAGCCGCTGGCGAAGCCCATCGCCTCGTGTTCGCGCAGGTCGGCCTCGGTCCAGTGCAAGACGTCCGCGCGGTAATGCGTCTTGCCGTCGCGGGGCTGGAATTCCAGCGTCACGGTCATGAAGGGCTTGGCCGAAGGCAGCCAGGCTTCGGTGTAAGCGTCGGTGAACACCAGGCGGCGCCCGGGCCGCACTTCCAGATAGACGCCGCGATTGGGGAAGTCCTGTCCTTCCGGACTGCGCATCACCACCAGGCTGGAGCCGCCGGGCCGGACGTCCAGTTCGGCCGAGGCCACCGTCCACGGCCGCGGGGTGAACCATTGGCATAGCAGTTCGGGGTCGGTCCAGGCGCGGTAAACCTGTTCCGGCGGAGCGTCGATCAGGCGTTCCAGCGTTAGCCGGTAGGGGGCGTGGGCTTGGCTCATGCGCGGCCTTTCGGGTGAGGGTGTCGGCTCAGATTAGTTCTTTGTCATGAGCTCCGCAATCCCGTCGCCGGAATTTGCCGGCGCAGCGCCTGCGCCAGGCGGGCGACGCCTTGCTCCAGTTGCTCCGCTTCCAGCGCGCCGAAGCCCAGGCGCAGCGCCGGGATGTCGCGGCCGTCGTCGGCGAAGGCGCCGCCGGGCAGAAATCGCACGCCCGCGCTGCGCGCGTCCGCGCCCAGCCGCGGCATGTCCACCCAGGACGGCAGCCGCAGCCAAAGCGCCAGCCCGCCTTCCGGCAGCTCGTATTCGGCCAGGCCGGCCAGATGGCGGTCTATCGCGTCGGCCAGCGCCTGGCGGCGCGCGCGGTAGATGCGCAGCGCGCGGCGGAGATGGCGTTTCAGTTCGCCGCTGTGCATCAGTTCGGCCACCGCCAGTTCGGTGACGGCGTTGCCTTGGCGGTCTATCAGCATGATGTCGGCGGCGCAGCGCTGGATGAGGGCGGGCTCGGCCACCAGGTAGCCGACGCGCAGCCCCGGCGCCAGCACTTTGGACAGGGAGCCGACGTAAACGATGCGCTCGGCGGCGTCCAGGCTGGCCATGGGCAGCACCGGGCTGCGGCTGTAGTGGAATTCGTGGTCGTAGTCGTCCTCGATGATGGCGAAACCGTAGCGTCGCGACAGGGCCAGCAATTGCAGCCGGCGTTCGGCCGGCATCATCCGCGTGGTCGGATACTGGTGGTGAGGGGTCAGGTAGACGGCCTTGACCGGCTGGCTCCGGCACAGCCGCTCCAGCGCGTCCGGACGCATGCCGGCGGCGTCCTGTTCCACGTCCAACGGCCGCGCGCCCAGAGAGCGAAAGGCTTCGCGCGCCGGCGGATAGCTGAGCGCGTCCAGCGCCACCGCGTCGCCGGGCCGCAGCAGCGCGCGGCCGGCCAGATAGATGCCCATCTGGCTGCCGCGCACCAGGCAGATGCGTTCGGCGTCGGCGTTGAGCCCGCGCTCCATGTCCAGCATTTCCGCCAAGGCCTGGCGCAAGGGCAGTTCGCCGCGCGGGTCGCCGTAGGCCAGACGCCCGGCGCGGGCCGCGGCGATCAGCGCGCGGCGGTAGGCGCGGCCCAGCACGTCGAAGGGAATCAGCCGCGAATCCGGCACGCCGTCGCCAAAGTCGATGTCGTCGTGCGCGGGGATGCTTGCGGGCGTTCGCGCGGCGGCCGGCGCGGACCGCGGCGACAGCAGCGGCAGGCTGGGCGCGACGAAGGTGCCGCGCCGGCCCTGCGTCAGCAGCCAGCCTTGCGCCGCCAGTTCCTCGTAGGCCAGCACCGCGGTCTTGCGGTTGATGCCCAGCTGCGCCGCCAGTTCGCGGCTGCCCGGCAGCGGCGCGCCCGGCCGCAGCCGGCCGCGTTGGATGTCGGCGCTGATCTGCTGGGCGATTTGCAGATGCACCGGCAGCCCGCCGTCTCTATCCAGGCTGAGTTGCAAATCCCATTTTCGCAGCATGCCGCGGACTCCTTTCCTGGCTCTCGTTCCCGTTTCTGGACTATCAATCTTATCAAAACTGGATGTTTTTGCTGGTCCAGCGGCGGCTTAAAGTGATCGAGATGGACATTCAAGGAGCGGCAAATGACACAAGAGGCAGACAGCGGCGCAGGCCGCTACCGGCTGGCGGCGATAGAGAGGCTGGGGCGCGAGGTCTGCGGGCTGCGGCTGGAGTGCGCCGACGCGGCGCCGCTGTTTTTCCGCAGCGGGCAATTCGTTTCGGTGACGGCTCCGGGCGGGCTGACGCGCAGTTACTCGATGGCGGCGCCGCCGCGCGCCGACGGCGGCGTGGAGTTGCACGTGCGGCTGCAGCCGGGCGGGGCGTTTTCGGAATGGCTGCGCCGGCAGGCGCGGCCGGGCGACGCGCTTTGGCTGCAAGGGCCCTATGGCGATTGCGTGTGGCGGGAGGACTCCGGCGTCGATCAGGCCGTGATGCTGGCCACCGGCACCGGGATCGCGCCGCTGCGGGCGATGTTGCAGCAGGGCCTGGGCGCGGCCGGGCGGCGGCCGGTGACCCTGTACTGGGGCGGCCGCAACGCGGACGACCTGTATTTGCTCGAGGAGCTGCGAGCCTGGGAGCGCGAGCGGCCGGGATTCCGCTTCGAGCCGGTGCTGTCCGAGCCCGATCCGGGCTGGGATGGCCGGCGCGGTTTCGTCCAGCAGGCGGCGGCCGAGGATTTTCCCTGTTTGCGCACCGCGGAGGTCTACGCCTGCGGCGCGCCGGCGATGGTGGACGCGGCGCGCCGATTGCTGACGCGGCAGCGCGGCTTGCCGGAAGAGCGTTTCCTGGCCGACGCCTTCCAGCCGGCGGCGTCGGCCGCGCCGAGCGCGGCCCTCATGGCGGTGAGCGTTCGCGCCGCGGACGGCGGTGAGCGGCGGCTGGAAGCGCCCGCCGCCGGCAGCCTGATGCAGGCGCTGGCTGCCGCCGGCCTGATGCGCGGCGTCTGCGGCGGGCAGGCCGCCTGCGGCACTTGCCTGGTGCGCGTCGAGCCGGACTGGCTGCCGCGTTTGCCGGCGATGGAGCGCGCGGAGCGTCGGCTGCTGGCGGCGCTGGAGCTGTCGGAGGCGGACGAGGGCCGCTGCCGGCTGGCCTGCCAGATCGCCCTGCAGCCAAGCTTGCACGGTTTACAGATAGCCATACCCGGGTAGGCGACCGCCTGCCCGTACTCAAGCACAGGAGCATGAAATGGTAGCAAGCATTGAACAATCGGCGCTGGAGGGCGTGGGCCCGGCCTTCGATCCGCAGCAATTGATGGCGGTGCGGGACAAAACCCGGCAGGCGATCGCCCTGATCGCCGCGGCGATGCGGCCGGGCATGCTGGAGGAGGACGCGGTGGAACAGGCCAAGGACATCCTGGCCGAGCGCGGCATGCTGCGCGGCTGGCACGACGTCTACGTGCGTTTCGGCCGCAACACGCTGAAGACTTTCGGCGCGGCCTCCGATCCCGGCGTGCGTCTAGGCGAGGACGATATTTTCTTCATCGACATCGGCCCGGTGTGGAAACAGTGGGAAGGCGACGGCGGCGACAGCTTCGTCACCGGCGCCGATCCCGAGATGGCGCGCTGCGCCGCCGACGCCCGCGCCATCTTCCACGAGGTGAGGCGCAAATGGGCGAACGAGGGCTGTAGCGGGCGCGAGCTGTACCGTTTCGCCGAGGACTGCGCCGCCGGCCGCGGCTGGGCCTTGAATCTGGATCTGTCCGGCCACCGGCTGGCGGACTTCCCGCACGCGGCCATCCACGAGGGGCCGCTGGCGGAGGTGGACTTCACGCCGGCGCGCATGCTGTGGGTGTTGGAGATCCACATCCGCCATCCGTCCCGGCCCTTCGGCGCTTTCTTCGAGGACATGTTGCTGGAGGATGCCTGCTTCGCGGAGTGAGGGCCGCCTAGGTCTGGCTTAGAGCCTGTTCAAAGTCTCGCGAGCGAGAGCGAGACAAGACGAAAACGAGCGAAAAAGCGGAATGTACTCGTGGTACATGAGCATTCTGAGCTCGTTTTCAACGCCGTATCGCTGAAGCGCAGCAGGCTTTGAATAGGTTCTTACAAGCCCAGTTCGCTCAGACCGGGATGATCGTCCGGCCTGCGCCCCAGCGGCCAGTGGAACAGGCGCTCGTCCTCGCGGATGGCTAGATCGTTGATG
Source organism: Chromobacterium sp. CCUG 30098 (assembly GCF_059916605.1). NCBI lineage: Bacteria > Pseudomonadati > Pseudomonadota > Betaproteobacteria > Neisseriales > Chromobacteriaceae > Chromobacterium > Chromobacterium sp. CCUG 30098. The sequence goes on from NZ_JAUCGS010000003.1 coordinate 247,494, forward strand.
CAGGCGTAGCGGCGTTGCATCAGGCCGTCGGCGGCGAACTCCCAGTTTTCGTTGCCGTAGGAACGGAACCACTGGCCGGCCTCGTCCCGCCATTCGTAGGCGAAGCGCACCGCGATGCGCTCGCCGTCGTGGGCCCATAGTTCCTTGATCAGCCGGTACTCGTGTTCGCGCCGCCATTTGCCGGCGAGGAACTCGATGATCTGCGCGCGGCCGCGCGGGAATTCGGCGCGGTTGCGCCACTGGCTGTCTTCGGTATAGGCCTGGGCCACGCGTTCCGGATTGCGGCTGTTCCAGCCGTCTTCGGCCAGGCGGACCTTGAGGATGGCGCTGTCGCGATCGAAGGGCGGCAGCGGCGGGCGGAGTTCTGGTGCGTGCATGACGACGTTCCTGTCTGGTGAGGGAAGGCGCCCAGTGTGCGCCGGGCCGGCGGCAGGCGGAATATCCGCGGCGGACAATGCAGTGTTGCGCGGAGCGGAAGAACGCGTCCGGCGCGGACTGGCGCGCCGCCCGCGCTTGAGGCAGACTGCCGGACTGGGGCGCTCCGCCAGATCTTGCCGAATCCACGCCGTGAACAAATACAGCCAAATCTTTTCCGACATCGTCGCCGACATCGACAACCAGCGTTACCAGCAAGGCGACCGCATTCCTTCCGAAACCGAGCTGATGCAGGGCTACGAGGCCAGCCGCGGCACCGTGCGCAAGGCGGTGGACATGTTGCAGGAGCGCGGCTATGTGCAGAAGATTCACGGCAAGGGCGTGTTCGTGCTGCGCTCCGGCAATATCGAGTTCCAGCTCAGCGGCATCGTCAGCTTCAAGGAGGCGCATCAGCACCTGGGTCGCCGCGTCAGCTCCCGGGTGGCGGAGATGGAGACGGTGCCGGCGGACGCGCAACTGGCGCGTCTGCTGGACGTGCGCGAGAAAACCCCGCTGCTCAAGATCAAGCGGGTGCGCAATATCGATAATGAAAACGTGATCCTGGACATCAATTACTTCGTGGCCAGCCTGGTGCCGGGCCTGGACCGGGAGGCCGCCGCCGGCTCCATCTACGAATTCATCGAACAGCGGCTGGGCCTGAACATCAGTTACGCGCGCCGGGTGATAGAGGCGCAGGCCTGCGGCGACGACGATCGCCGCTATCTGGATCTGAACGGCATGGACCACGTGATCGTGGTCAAGAACCACACCCATCTCTACGACGGACGTCAGTTCGAATACACCGAGTCCCGCCACCGGCTGGACAAATTCTTCTTCTCCGACGTCGCCCGCCGCAAATAGCGGCGCAGCGGCGCGCGCCGTCATTCCTTGATCTGAAGCGATCCGTCGCGCCTGTTGCGTTCACGCACGGAGGCGTTTGATTTTGCGCAAACTCGTCTATACGAGTGTTGACACAACTCGTCTGTACCAGTTAGCGTGCCATCAGCATCGGCGGCGCTTGCCAATATCGCCGCCAGGTTTGATAACGGGCTAGACGGCGCAGACCGTCGGCCGAGAGATACAGGGACCCTCAGATGAGCCACGATTACCAGAAGATAGCCGCGCGGATACTCGAAGCGGTGGGCGGCCGCGACAACCTCCAGCAGGCCGCGCACTGCATTACCCGGCTGCGCCTGTCCTTGAAGGACGAAAGCCGGGTGGACCAGGAGGCCTTGCGCCAGGTGGACCTGATCAAGGGTCAGTTCAGTCACGGCGGCGTGTTTCAGATCGTGATCGGCTCCGGCGACGTGGACCGGGTCTACCAGCCCTTGATCGAACTGGCGGCGCTGCAGCGCGCCACCGTGGCCGAGGTCAAGGCCAGCGGCGATCAGAAGCAGGGCCGCTTGCAACAGCTGGTCAAGGTGTTCTCCGACGTGTTCATGCCCATCCTGCCCGCCATCATCGTGGCCGGCCTGCTGATGGGCTTGAACAATCTGCTGGGCGCCAAGGGCATGTTCATCGACGGCAAGAGCCTGCTGGACGCCTATCCGGGCCTGGACGGGGTGTGGGGGCTGATCAATATGATGGCCAACACCTCCTTCGTCTTCCTGCCGGCGCTGGTGGGCTGGTCGGCGGCCAAGCGTTTTGGCGGCAGCGAGGTGCTGGGCATCGTGCTGGGCCTGCTGCTGGTGCATCCGGATCTGCTCAACGCCTGGAACTACGGCAAGGCCGCCGCCGGCCTGGACGGCGCGGCGCTGCCGTATTTCGATGTGCTGGGCTGGTTCCGCATCGAGAAAGTGGGCTACCAGGGGCAGATTCTGCCCATCCTGGCCGCCACCTGGGTGATGTGCAGGGTGGAGCTGTGGCTGCGGCCGCGGGTGCCCAATTCCGTCCAGCTGCTGGTGGTGCCCATCGTCACCATCGTAGTCAGCGGGGTGCTGGCGCTGGCGGTGATCGGTCCGGTGGCGCGCCACCTGGGCATCGCCATCACCGACGCGCTGGTCTATGTGTTCAACCTGGCGCCCGTGCTGGGCGCGATGCTGTTCGGCGCCTTGTACGCGCCGCTGGTGTTGACCGGCATGCATCATATGTTCATCGCGGTGGATCTGCAGCTGATCGCCAACCAGGGCGGCACCTTCATCTGGCCGATGATCGCCTTGTCCAATATCGCCCAGGGCAGCGCCGCGCTGGCGATGTTCTGGCTGGCGCGCGCCAGCAATGAGAGGAGCATGGCGTCCACCTCGGCGATTTCCGCCTTCTTCGGCATCACCGAGCCGGCGATGTTCGGCGTCAACCTGCGCTACAAGCTGCCGTTCTACGCGGCGCTGGCCGGTTCCGCGCTGGCGGCGGCCACCATCACCCTCAGCCATGTGCGCGCTTCGGCGATAGGCGTCGGCGGCCTGCCGGCCTTCATCTCCATCATTCCGCAGCAGATTCCGATGTTCCTGGTGGGCATGGTGGTGGCCCTGGTGACGCCGTTCGCGCTGACCTGGGTATTGGCGCGCCGTCAGCTGCCGCAGTCCTGATACGAAAGCCGTTCCGATGAACAAGAATTTGAAATCCGCGGTGGTGTACCAGATTTACCCCAAGAGCTTTTACAGCCACCACGGCACGGCCACCGGCGATCTGCTGGGGGTGGCGGACAAGCTGGACTACCTGGCCTGGCTGGGGGTGGATTATTTGTGGCTGACGCCGTTCTACCGCTCGCCGCAGCGCGACAACGGCTACGACGTCAGCGATTACTACGCCATAGACCCGGCTTACGGCAGCATGGCCGATTTCGAACTGCTGCTGGCCGAGGCGCGGCTGCGCGGCATCGGGGTGATGCTGGACATCGTGGTCAACCACACTTCCACCGAGCATCCGTGGTTCCGTCAGGCCTTGCAGGGCCGGGACAATCCCTATCGGGATTTCTACATCTGGCGCGACCGGCCCAATAACTGGCGCTCCAAGTTCGGCGGATCGGCCTGGGAGTGGGACGAGGCCAGCGGCCAGTATTATCTGCACCTGTTCGACAAGACCCAGGCGGATCTGAACTGGGACAACCCGGCGGTGCGGCGCGCGGTGTTCGACATGATGAACTTCTGGGCGGACAAGGGCGTGTCCGGTTTCCGGCTGGACGTGATCAATCTGATTTCCAAGGACCCGGCCTTTTCCGAGGACGACAGCGACGGCCGCCATTTCTACACCGACGGCCCGCGGGTGCACGAATACCTGCAGCAGATGCACCGCGAGGTGTTCGCCGGCCGCGATCTGATGACGGTGGGGGAGATGTCGTCCACCTCGCTGGAGCACTGCGTCGCCTATTCGCATCCCGAACGGCGCGAGTTGTCGATGACCTTCAACTTCCACCATTTGAAAGTGGATTACCCGGACGGCGAGAAATGGCGCGCGGCGCCCTTCGATTTCATCGCGCTCAAACGCATCCTGTCTGATTGGCAGCGCGGCATGCACGAGGGCGGCGGCTGGAACGCGCTGTTCTGGTGCAACCACGATCAGCCGCGAGTGGTGTCGCGCTTCGGCGACGCCGGCCGCTACCGGCTGGAGTCCGCCAAGATGCTGGCGACCACGCTGCACGGCCTGCAAGGCACGCCCTACATCTACCAGGGCGAGGAAATCGGCATGGCCAACCCCGGCTTCGCCGATATCGACGACTACCGCGACGTGGAAACCCGCAACGCCTATCGCCAGCTGCTGGCCGACGGCCTGGGGCGGGAAGAGGCGATGGCGGCGATCCGGCAGAAGTCGCGCGACAACTCGCGTACGCCTATGCAATGGGACGACGGTCGCTTCGCCGGCTTCTCGCGGCGCGAGCCGTGGATAGGGCTGGCGCCGGACGCGGAGACGGTGAACGTCGCCGCCGCGCGCCGCGATCCGGACTCGGTGCTGCAGCATTACCGGCGTTTGATCGCGCTGCGCAAGCAGTACCCGATCTTCAGCGACGGCGATTACCGCTGCCTGACGCCGGACGATACGGCGCTATGGGTCTACGCGCGGACCGGAGCGCGCGAGAAGCTGCTGGTGATCAGCAATTTCAGCGCCGAGGAGCGCGACTATTCGCCGCCGGCCGACTACCTGGGCCCGGATCACGCCTGGCAGCTGCTGTGCGCCAATTACGCCGACGCGGCGGCGCATCCCGCCCGGGCGCGGCTGCGGCCTTACGAATCGTTGATGTACCGCGCCGTTCTGAACTGAGCCTCAGATTTTCGAGGAGTGAATCCTCTGCGAGCTGCCGGCATTCCCGGCCGGCAGGCCGCGCTGTGCCCAAAACTAAGGGAAATGGAGAGAACAATGACTCAATTCGCACCCCGCGGCCTGGCCTTGCTGGCCTTGTCCGCCCCCTTGCTGCTGCCCGCCGCCGCCCAGGCGCTGGACTTTCACGGCTACGCCCGCCTGGGCGCCGGCGGATCGGACGGCGGCGGCAAACAGAGCTGCTTCCAGCTGGCCGGCGCCGAAACCAAGTACCGGCTCGGCAACGAATGCGAGCAGTACGCCGAACTGGAACTGGGCCAGCAGCTGTTCCAGGCCGACAACGGCAGCAAGCTCAGCGTGGTGGGCATGGCCAGCTTGTACAACCGCAACGGCCATTCGCTGACCTTCCAGGGCGACAACGGCAATGTCCGGCTACCGCAGGCCTACGCCAAATGGAGCGACATCCCGCAGCTGAACGGCGCCACGCTGTGGGCCGGCCGGCGCTACTACAAGCGTCACGACGTGCATATCGCCGACTTTTATTTCTGGAACCCCAGCGGCACCGGCTTCGGCCTGGAGGATTTCAAGCTGGGCCGGGAGCTCAAGCTCAGCTACGCCTTCTCGCGCAACGACAATTGGTGGCAGGCGGATCAGGCCAATAAGCACGATCTGCAATTGGGCGGCATCGCCGTCAATCCCGGCGGCGAACTGAGCCTGGGCCTCAGCTACATCCAGCGCGCCGGCCAGGTGGCGGGCGCGAACAGCGGTTGGTCGCTCAGCGCGCTGCACGAACAAAAAGGCGTGTTGGGCGGCCGCAATCTGTTCTCGCTGCAATACGGGGTGGGGCCGGGCACCGGCCTGGGCGGCACCGGCAGCCTCGTCAGCGACAGCGGCGCGCGCCGCAGCCGCCTGGTGGAGGCGCTGGACTGGCAGGCCACGCGCGAGTTCGGCGGCCAGCTGATGCTGGCCTGGCAGCGCGACGCGCGGCCGGACGGCGGGCAGACCTGGTGGTCGGCCGGCGCGCGGCCGGTCTACGCCTTCGGCGAGCGCTTCAAGCTGGCGGCCGAGCTGGGTTTCGACCGGGTCAAGGCCGCCGACGGACAGGTCCGCACTCTGAGCAAGTTCACCATCGCGCCGACGCTGGCGCTGGACAAGGCGTTCTGGAGCCGGCCGGAACTGCGCTTCTTCTACACCTACGCGCGCTGGAACCGCGCCGCCCAGCAGGCGGCCGCGCCCGGCTCGACGCTGGCTGAAGGCGGCGCCTTCGGCAACGCGCTCAGCGGCTCCACCTTCGGGGTGCAGCTGGAACATTGGTGGTGAGCGGCGTTTGAGCGCAAGGGGGCGGACCATCAAATTTTTTGAACGTCTCGCCCGGATAATTGATCTGTCGATCCCGTCCGGCGGCTGTTAGATTGCCTGTCTGACGCTAGACGGGAGGGACTATGCCGGACATCAACGCTCTTTTTCGGGCCCGCGTCGGCTGGGACGCGCAGCGGCCGCTGGTTTTCGAGGACATCGACGCCTTGCTGCGCGAGACGGCCTTGAGCCTGCCGTTTGAAAACCTGAGCCTGTTCCAGAGCGGGCCCGAGCCCATCAGCGAGCACAGCCTGCTGGAAAAAATCGCGCTGCGCGACGAAGGCGGCCTGTGTTACGAACTCAATCCCTTGCTTTATCTCTTCCTGCGCCGCAACGGCCTGGAAGCCAGCCTGATCCGCGCGACGATCTTCGATGAAGACAGCCAGGATTGGTTGCCGCTGGGCGGCACCCATGTCGCCATTCTGCTGTGGCATCAAGGCCAGGGCTATCTGCTGGATTGCGGCTACGGCCTCAAGCAGCCGCTGCGCATGGTGCCGCTGTGCGGCGAAGTGGCGCGCTCCGCCAACGGCGACTACCGGGTGGCCTGGCCGGCCGGCGCCGGCTTCGCGCAACTGGAACGGCGGCCGCCGGGGGAGGGCGAGAGCTGGCGCATCGCCTACGGTTTCGATCTGGACGACGAGATCGCCGATTGCGGCGCGCTGAGCGAGATCCAGCGCCGCATCGCCGAGGATCCGCGCTCGCCCTTCAACAAGAGCCGGCTGATGGCCCTGCTGACCGCCGAAGGCAGCCGGGTGCTGACCGAGGACGCGTTGACCGAGACCCGCAACGGCAGGCAATGCCGGCTGACGCTGGCGCCGGGCGAGTTCGAGACCTTCCGCCGGCTGTTCACCCGGCGCTTTAGCGCGTCGCCGGGCTGAGCGGCGAGGGCTTGCCGCCCGCGCCGGGACAGGTACACTGAGGCCCTGATCCATTGCCGGGAGTTTCGCCGCCATGTCCGCCCTGTTTCGCTCCGTCCGCCGGTTCGCGCCGGCGCGCATGCTGCTGGCCCGTCCGCGGCTGGTGATCGCCGCCGCCGTCGGCCTGCTGACCGTGCTGGCGCTGCCCTGGCTGTTGCCGATGCGGGAGATCACCCGCTACATCGTCGGCTGGAACGCCGGCGCCGCGCTCTATCTGGCGCTGGTGGCCTGGATGATGTTCAGCGAGGGCCGTCAGCACATCCGCCATTGGGCCAGGCTGGAGGACGAGGGGCAGACGCTGGTGATGACGCTGGCCGTTTTGGCGGCGCTGGCCAGCCTGGCCGCCATCGTGCTGGAGTTGGCGGTGGTCAAGGACCTGCACGGCTGGCCGCGCGCCGTCCACGTCGCGCTGGCCATCCTGACCATTTTTTCCTCCTGGGCCTTTATTCACGTGATGTTCGCGCTGCATTACGCGCGGGCCTACTACGCCGCCCACGCGCGCGGCCTGGCGCCGGGCCTGGAGTTTCCCGGCAAGGAGGAGCCGGATTACGGCGACTTCCTCTATTTCGCCTGCATCATAGGCACGTCCGGACAGACGGCCGACGTCAGCTACACCACCAGCGCCATGCGCAAGGTGGGCACGCTGCATTGCGTGCTGTCCTTCTTTTTCAACGCCACGGTGTTGGCCTTGATGATCAATATCGCCGCCGGCCTGATCTGATGCCGGCGCGCAGCGAGACCCCATGTTGAATGCTTTGAAATTATTGCTCTTGTTCGGCCTGACCGCGGTGGCGGAAATCGTCGGCTGTTACTTGCCCTGGCTGTGGCTGCGCAAGGAGGGGCCGTGGTGGCTGTTGCTGCCGGCGGCGCTGGCCTTGACGCTCTTCGTCTGGTTGCTCAGCCTGCATCCGGCGGCGGCGGGCCGGGTCTATGCCGCCTACGGCGGCGTCTACGTGGCGGTGGCGCTGTTGTGGCTGTGGCTGGTGGACGGCGTGCGGCCCAGTGTTTGGGACATGGCCGGCGCGGCGGTGGCTTTGTGCGGGATGGCCATCATCATGCTGGCGCCGCGGCCGGCCTGAGAGCGGATTACCGATCCGCCGCGTGGCGAGACGACATGAAAAAACCGGGCTTGGGCCCGGTTTTTTTTGACGGCGGCGCGGTTCAGGCGGCCGGCGGCAGGGTGTCGGCGAAGGACGGCCGCGTCATCAGCCGCTCCAGCAGGCTGGCCAGATTGGGATGGCTGTCGCGCCAGTCTATTTCCGGGAAGCGGAAATCCAGATAGCCCAGGCAGGCGCCGACGGCGATATCGGCCAGGCTGTAGCCCACGCCGTTGCACCACTGGCGGTCGGCCAGATCGGCGGCGAGCGCGGCCAGGCCGCGGTCTATCTTGCCGCGTTGGCGCGCGATCGCTTCCGGCATCTGCTTGTCGTCCGGGCGCCGTTTTTCCAGCACGATGGCCACCGCGGCGTCGACGATGCCGTCGGCCAGCGCTTCCCAGCGGCGGGTGGCGATCAGCAGGCGGTTTTCCTGCGGCAGGATGCGCGACACCGGGGAGATATTGTCCAGATACTCGGCGATGACGCGCGAGTCGTACAGCGTCGAGCCGTCATCCAGTTCCAGAACCGGCACCTTGCCCAGAGGATTGTAGTCGCCGACGCGGGTATCCGCGTTCCACGGCACGTCCTCCTCCAGCGGGCAGTCTATTTTCTTTTCGGCCAGCACGATGCGCACCTTGCGGGCGTAGGGGCTGGTCAACGAGGCGATCAGTTTCATGTTTCGGGTCGTTCTGGATGATGGCTGGCGAAGTGCTCGCCGGACGCGAGGCCTGGCGAGCGACTACTTTAGCGCAATGCCGTGGCGGCTGGAAGGCTTACTTCAACTCCACCTTGCCGCTGACTTGCAGTTGCAGTTGCGATTGTCCTGGCTGCAGGTCCGGTTGGGCCACTTCCGCGTTGGCGGCCATGCCGGCGGCCTTCATCATCATCGGCGGGCGGAAGATGGGCGACTGGCTGCCTATGTCCAATTCCTTGATATTGCTGACGTTTTTGCCGATCGCCTTGGCGGCGATCTTGGCCTGGGCTTCCAGATTGGCGATGGCCTCCGGCAGCATGCTCTGCTCGGCTTCCTTGCGCGCCTGGTCGGACACGCTGAATTGCAGCCCTTGCAGCAACAGGTTCTGTTGCAGTTTGGCCATCAGTTCGGCGGCCTGGGTGAAGTCGCGGCTCTTCAGCTGGATTTCCACCCGGCCTTGCCAGCCCTGAATCTTGCCGTTTTTGTCGTAATTGGGCCAGGTGTTGTAGCCGCCGCTGGACAGCTGCACCTTGGAGTAGTTGCGGCCCAGCGCAATGCCCTGGGCGGCGGCCTTGTTAAGCCTATCGGCCAGCACCGCCGGCTGGGCGTTGCTCATTTGCTGGTAGAAGGTGGCGCTGATCTGGTCGTTGGCCACTTCGCGCTGCGCGCTGGCGGACAGATTGAGCTGGGTGCTTTCGGCCAGCGCCGGGGCGGCGCTGACGGCGAACAGGGTTCCGAGGCTGGCAAGCAAGAGAGTTGGTTTGTTCATGTGTCGATTCCCATGACATTGTTGTCTTGATCGGAAAAGTCCGATTTGCAGTGTGTAGGCCCATCATGCCCGAGAAAAGTTTCCGACGGCATACTGTCCTTCGGCCAGTTCTATCCGGTTGCGGCCGTTGCGTTTGGCCCGGTAGAGCTGGCCGTCCGCGGCGCGGAACAGGCTGGAGAGGCCGTCGTAAGGCTGCTGGCTGGTGCTGGCCACCCCGATGCTGACGCTGACGCGCAAGGGCGGGGCGGCGGCGGCCGGTTGCGGCCGCAGCGCGTCCACCGCGCGCAGGATGCGTTGCGCGGCCGCGTGCGCGTCCTCCAGGCCGGTGCGCGGCAGCAGCATCACGAACTCCTCGCCGCCGTAACGGCCGACGATGTCGTCGCGGCCCGCCTCCGCGCGCAGGCAGGCGGCCAGTTGTTGCAGCACCAGGTCGCCGCACTGGTGGCCGTAGCGGTCGTTGATGCTTTTGAAGTGGTCCACGTCCAAGAGCAGCAGCGCCAGCGGTTTGCGCTCGCGCCAGGCGCGGCGGCAGGCGGCCTCAGCCAGTTCGCGGAAGCGGCGCTGGTTGAGCAGATTGGTCAGGCCGTCGTGGCTGGCCTGGTGCTGGGTCCGCTCCAGCGCACGCTCGTAGCAGATGTACAGCGCGCACAGGATGAAGCTGAAGCTGAGCCAGTGCATGCCCAGCGAACTGAGCATGGTGAAGCGCATCGCGTCGGCGTCGTAGACCTCGCCGGCCCAGCCGGCGTGGACGATGCGCGCCAGCGCCAGCAAGGCGTACAGCAGGCAGACCGTCAGCGCCATCTTGCGGCCGGCGCCGCCGATGCGCGAATGTCCGGGCCACAGCTCGCGCGCGGCCAGCAGCCAGGCGATCAGATAAACCAGGCAGACCGCGGCGGTGCGGCGTCCCATATCGGCCGGGCCGGCCAGTATATAGGCGCTCATGCCGGCGGCCGTCAGCAGCAGGCTTTGCCAGACGCGCGGACGCTTGCCGTTCAGATGGCGGATGCCGCAGAGCGCGACGGGATGGAACAGCATCCACAGCAGATTGTTGAACACCAGTTGCGGCCACGGCGGCAGGCCGATGGGCAAGAGGCTGAACACGCCGCCCAGGCTGACGCAGATGCCGGCCGCGCAGAAATACAGAAAGGCCCGCTCGTCGCGGTTGCGCAGCCAGAACATCGTGATGACGACGGTCAGCACCAGGCCGTAACCGGTGGTGCTGAGCACGGTGGCCTGGAAGTCGAGGATGCTTTGCATGTAGGAGTCTGTTCAAAGTCCGCTGCGCGCGTTGAAAGCTCGCGCGGCGAGCGCGGCGCCCTGTGTCGCGGGCGGGCGCCAGAGCTTGAACAGGCTCCGAGGCGGGCGCGCTTTGCAAGGTGAATTATGACAAGCGGCCCATCATAGGGCCCTTGTCCATGCTCTTCAATCCGCAAAGCTACGCAGCCGGGCTGACAAATCCCGACAATGAGGCCGCCGGGATTCATTTGTCCTGTCAGGCCAGGTATTCGTATCCCGGCAGCGTCAGGAACTCGACGAAATCGTCCGAGGTGGTCAGCAGATCGAACATCGCCGCCGCGTCGTCGTACTGGCGGGTCCAGCGCGCGCCGTACTCGGCCTTGAGCTTGGCCGTTTCCGCCGCGTGCAGTTGGCGGAACAGATCGACGGTGACTTTGCGGCCATCGTCCAGCACGCCCTTGGGGCTGCGCATCCATTGCCAGATCTGAGAGCGGGAGATCTCGGCGGTGGCGGCGTCTTCCATCAGATTGTGGATGGGCACGCAGCCGTTGCCGGAAATCCAGGCGCCCAGGTACTGGATGCCGACATTGATGTTCATCGCCAGCCCGGCTTCGGTGATCGGCGCTTCCGGCTGGAAGTTGAGCAAGTCGGCGGCGCCGACCTGAACGTCCGGCCGCTGCTTGGCGATCTGGTTGGGCGCATCGCCCAGCACCTTGCCGAAGGCCTCGGCGGCGATGGGCACCAGGCCGGGGTGGGCCACCCAGCCGCCGTCGTAGCCGTCGGCGGCGTCGCGTTCCTTGTCCGCCCGGACGCCGGCCAGCGCCTTCTCGTTGGCTTCCGGATCGTTCTTGATCGGAATCAGCGCCGCCATGCCGCCTATCGCCGGCGCCGCGCGGCGATGGCAGGTTTTCAGCAGCAGCAGCGCGTAGGCGCGCATGAAGGGCACCGTCATGGTGATCTGGGCGCGGTTGGCCAGGCAGAAGTCGCGGTTCTGGCGGAATTTCTTGATGCAGCTGAAGATGTAGTCCCAGCGGCCGGCGTTGAGGCCGGCGCTGTGCTCGCGCAATTCGTACAGGATTTCGTCCATTTCAAAGGCGGCGAGTATGGTTTCGATCAATACCGTGGCCTTGATCGTGCCCTGGGGAATGGACAGCTCCTGTTGGGCGAACACGAACACCTCGTTCCACAGCCGGGCTTCCAGATGGCTTTCCATCTTGGGCAGGTAGTAATAAGTGGCGCTGCCCGAGCCGCGCAAGAATTCGATGTTGTGGAAGAAGGACAGGGCGAAGTCGAACAGCGCGCCGGAGACGATGTCGCCGTCCACCTTGACGTGCTTTTCCATCAAATGCCAGCCGCGCGGCCGCAGCAGCAAGGTGGCGGTGTCGGCGTTGAGCCGGTATTGCTTGCCGTCCGGGTTGGCGAAGGAAATGGTCTTGCGGTAGGCGTCGCGGACATTGATCTGGCCGTTGATCTGGTTGTCCCAGCTCGGGCAGTTGGAGTCCTCGAAGTCCGCCATGAAGCTCTTGGCGCCGGAATTGAGCGCGTTGATCATCATCTTGCGGTCCACCGGACCGGTGATTTCCACGCGGCGGTCCAGCAAGTCGTCCGGCAGCGGAGCGATCTTCCAGTCGCCGGCGCGGACGGCGGCGGTGTCGGGCAGGAAGTCCGGCAGCTTGCCGGCGTCCAGTTCCGCCTGGCGCGCGGCGCGGGCGGCCATCAGCTCGCGGCGGCGCGGCTCGAAGCGGCGGTGCAGCTTGGCGACGAAGGCCAGCGCGTCGTGGCTGAGGATGTCGGCGTAGGCCGGGGTGAGCGTAGCGAGGATTTCCATCCCCTGGGGAAGCGCGGCTGCCATGCTGGGACTCCTTTGCATCGTTGGACGGGGCGGCGAGCGGACGCGCCGGGACGGGCGGCGCCCGCGTCCGGACCTGGGACAGTGAAACGGGACCTGGCTAGTCTATCTAGGCAAAGCGTAAAAAAAAATGCATATATAGACATATCATCTTTTACTTTTTGTTAGCTAATCGTGGGGCGGCCCGGATGTTGAAACAATTGGAGACCTTTGTCGCCGTGGTGTCGCAGGGCAGTTTGTCGGCCGCCGCGCGCCAGGAGGGCGTGGTGCCGGCCATCATCGGCCGGCGCATTGACGCGCTGGAGGAGAGGCTGGGCGTCAAGCTGCTGACCCGCAGCACGCGCAGCCTGGCGCTCACTCAGGAGGGCGCGGCCTTTTTCGAAGACTGTCAGCGCATCCTCGCCGACCTGGAGGACGCCGAAGCGGCGGTGGCTTCCGGCAGCGGCCGCGCGCGCGGCCATCTGCGGGTGTCGGCGCCGGCCGGCTTCGGCCGCAAGCATGTGGCGCCGCACATCGCCGGTTTCCAGCTATGCCATCCAGACGTCAAGGTGACGCTGGATCTGTCGGACCGGCTGGTGGACCTGCAGCGCGACCGCATCGATTGCGCGATCCGCATCTCCGACCTGGCCGATTCCTCGCTGGTGGCGATCCGGCTGGCGGAAAACCGCCGTGTGGTGGTGGCGGCGCCGGCCTATCTGGCGCGTCACGGCTTGCCGCGCCGCTTGGAGGATCTGGCCGAGCACAACTGCCTGTCCCTGGGCGAGAGCCAGAGCCGCGGCTGGGCGTTCCGCCGCGACGGCGAGGCTGTGAACCTGCGCGTGAGCGGCCGGCTGGAGTGCAACGACGGCGCGGTGCTGCACGACTGGGCCTTGCAGGGCCTGGGCCTGGCCTGGCGTTCGCTGTGGGAGGTGAAGGACGATTTGTCCGACGGCCGGCTGGTGACGGTGCTGGATGAATTCTCCGCGCCGGACTATCCGGTGTGCGCGGTGGTGCCGCAGCGCCGCCTGCTGCCGGCGCGGGTGCGGCACTTCGTCGACTATTTGCGGTCAGTGTATGCTGACGCGGCTTATTGGAATTGAGGCGATGAAGATGAAAACAGCGATGGCGGCGCTCTTGGCGCTGCTGGCGGCCGGCCCGTCCTGGGCCGGCGCGGGCACGGTGGGACTGAGCTGCCTGCCGTCGGCCGGCGCCGGCGTGGACATGCGCGAGTGGCTGTTGGACCGCTTGGTGTTGAAGGGGGCGGCGGTGGACGAGGCGCGTCCGCAATGGAAGCTGTGCTTCAAGCAAAGCCAGCAGCGCCAGGTGTATTGGCCGGCGGACGGCTGGTACGCCGGCGGCTGGCGCGATTGGCGCTACGGCGGCGGCATGTATTGGTCGCCGGACTATCAGGTGCGCACGGTGCGCACGCTGGCGCTGGAAGTGGTCAACAGCGCCGACGGCGCCATGTTGTGGCAGGGCCAGCAGGAATTGGGCGACGGCGACAACGGTCGCCAGCAATTGGAGAACGCCGCGCGCAAATTGATAGATTTAATGCCATTGCCATGATTTGTTTTGCGCTATGATGACACGCAGGGTTTGATGGCCGCGGGCTATATGGGGTTTCCCGTATTGCCGGCGGCCGGCCCTGCGGTACTATCGCATTCTTCCCCGGCATGAACTGCGTGGATCGGCGGCTTAAGCACCGCGCTCGACAACGGCAAGCCCTTGTTATCGCGTTTATTTAAAGCCAACGACAGACAGAGCAGCGGGGAGAGGACACAACAGATCATACAGGCCCTATCCGAGTATGAAGCGCCCGCCGGGACAGCGGGCGCTTTGTCGTTGTACCGGACGGCCGTTACGGGACAGTGAAACAAATGAGTTTGATGCGCAAAAAGAGCGTCCAGGGAATGCTGGCTACCGCTCAGACCTCGCGTGGGCTTCGCAAGGAGCTTTCCGCTTTCGACCTTACCATGCTCGGCATCGGCGCCATCATCGGCACCGGCATCTTCGTGCTGACCGGCACTGGCGCCACGGTGGCCGGCCCCGGACTGGTGCTTTCCTTCGTGATCAGCGCCTTCGCCTGCGGCTTCGCCGCGCTGTGCTACGCCGAGTTCGCTTCCATGCTGCCGGTTTCCGGCTCCACTTACACTTACGCTTACGCCACGCTGGGCGAGATGATCGCCTGGATCATAGGCTGGGACTTGCTGCTGGAATACCTGCTGGCCTCGTCGGCGGTGTCGGTGGGCTGGTCCGGTTATTTCCAGAGCCTGTTGTCCGGCTTCGGCGTGACCCTGCCTGAATACCTGACCGCCGCCGCCGGCTCGCTGCCGGGCAAGCAGACGCTGTTCAATCTGCCGGCCTTCTGCGTGGCGATGGTGATCACCGCCTTGCTGGCCTTCGGCATCAAGGAATCCAAGCGCGTCAACAATGTGGTGGTGCTGATCAAGGTGGGCGTGGTGTTGTTGTTCATCGGCATCGGCGTGTGGCACGTCAAGCCGGTGAACTGGCAGCCGGCGCTGCCCTTCGGCTTCTCCGGCGTGTTCCACGGCGCCGCCATCGTGTTCTTCAGCTTCATCGGCTTCGACGCGGTGACCTGCGCCGCGGAGGAAGTGAAGAACCCGGCCAAGGACATCCCGCGCGGGGTGATCTGGTCGCTGGGCGTGTGTTCGCTGCTCTATGTGGTGGTGGCCGCCATCATGACCGGCATCGTGCCTTATATGCAGTTCGCCGGCGTCGACCACCCGGTGTCGCTGGCCTTGCAAGTGGCCAAGCTGGACTGGTTCGCCGGCTTCGTCGACCTGGGCGCCATCCTCGGCATGATGACGGTGATCCTGGTGATGACTTACGGCCAGACCCGCATCCTGTTCGCGATGTCGCGCGACGGCCTGCTGCCCAAGATCTTCTCCGAGGTGAACCCCAAGTACGGCACCCCGTACAAGGCCACCTGGCTGATCGGCACCATCATCGCCTTGCTGGCCGGCTTCGTGCCGCTGCACACCCTGGCCGAGCTGGTGAACATCGGCACCCTGGCCGCCTTCACCCTGATCGCGCTGTCGGTGATCGTGCTGCGCAAGCGCGAGCCCGATCTGCCGCGCAAATTCGTCTGCCCGGGCGTGCCTTACATCCCGACGCTGGCCATCCTGTGCTGCGGCTTCCTGATGACTCAGCTGTCGCTGCTGACCTGGCTGTGCTTCATGGCCTGGTTGTTGATCGGCCTGGTGGTGTACTTTGGCTATTCGCGGCGCAACTCGCTGTTGAACAATCCTGCTTAAGGCGGAAAAGGAAAAAGCCGGCGTCCGCCGGCTTTTTTTGCGCCCGGCGCCGGCGGGCGGATAATGGCGGCTTGGACGGAGGAGGGGACGCAATGGAAGCGAAGACCGAATTGACGGCATGGCAGGGAGACATCACCACGCTGGCGCTGGACGCCATCGTCAACGCCGCCAACACCCGCTTGCTCGGCGGCGGCGGCGTGGACGGCGCCATCCACCGCGCCGCCGGACCGGAACTGCTGGCGGAGTGCCGGAGCTTGCACGGCTGCCGCGTCGGCGAGGCCAAGCTGACTGCCGGCTACCGGCTGCCGGCGCGGCATGTGATCCACACCGTGGGCCCGGTGTGGCAGGGCGGCACCCACGGGGAGGCGGAGCTGCTGGCCGCCTGCTACCGCAACAGCCTGGCACTGGCGGCGCGGCATGGTTTGGACGGCATCGCCTTCCCGGCGATCAGCTGCGGCGTTTACGGCTATCCGCAGCAGCAGGCCGCCGCCATCGCGGTGGAGACGGTGCGCGCTTGGCTGGCGCGCGAGCCGCATGGCCTGCGGCGGGTGTTGCTGGTGGCCTTCGACGACGCGATGGCCGGCCGCTACCGGCAGTTGCTGGCCGGCGTTAGCTGACCTCGCCCTTGGACGGACGCGGCAACTGTCCGCCGCAGTGCTTGCAGAAGCGCGCGTCCCAGTCGTGGCCCTCGGTGAAGCAGTGCGGGCACAACCGGGTGCCGGACACCGCCTCCGCGGTCTTGCTCTTGGCGCCGCTGCCGCGCGCGATTTCGGCGGTGACGATGCCGGTGGGCACCGCGATGATGCCGTAGCCGGTGATCATCACCACGCTGGCCAGCGCCTGGCCCAGCGGCGTCTTGGGCGTGATGTCGCCGAAGCCCACCGTGGTCAGGGTGACGATGGCCCAGTAAATGCTGACCGGGATGCTGGTGTAGCCGTGCTCCGGTCCTTCGATCACAAACATCAGCGTGCCCAGAATCACCACCAGCAAGACCACGGTGACCAGGAAGACCGTGATCTTGCGGCGGCTGGCCAGCATCGCCCGTTTCAGTTCGCTGGCCTCGCCGATATAGCGCGTCAGCTTGAGGATGCGGAACATGCGCAGCAGCCGCAGGATGCGGATATCCGCCAGGAAGCGGCTTTCCGGGATGAACAGTCCCAGATACATCGGCAGCACCGCCATCAGATCGATGACGCCGAAGAAGCTTTTCACATAGCGCATCGGTTTATGGATGCAGATCAGCCGCAAGGCGTATTCAATAGTGAACAGAATGGTGAAACACCAGTCTAGAATCTTGAGCTGGACGCCCCAGGCCGCTTGTATGCTTTGCACGCTCTCCAAAATCACCGTCAGCACCGACAGCAGGATGGCGACGATCAGGGCCAGGTCGAAGATGCGGCCGGGCCGGGTGTCTGCCTCGTAAATGATGATGTAGAGCTTGCGGCGCCAGCCGGTGAGCGGGATCAGGGTTTCCTGTGTGGGCATAGGCGGGGAATGGACCTTGGTCTGCGGGTGATGGGCGATGGTTTCAGTGTAGCCGCCGGGCCGCGGAGAGCGCGTGGCCGGCTGAGACTGCCAAGTTTGTCGATTATAAGCAAACAATATTTTGGATCGTCGCTCGGCTTGTTTATGATGCTGGGTAATATGGTTTTCTTCAAAACTGTCTGTGGAGAATAAAGATGCGAATTGCCAATGCAGTGACGGATTTGATCGGCAACACCCCACTGGTGCGGCTTAATCGGGTGACCGACGGCTGCGGCGCCACCGTGGCGGCCAAGCTGGAGTTCTTCAACCCGGCTCACAGCGTCAAGGACCGCATCGCGGTGGCGATGATAGACGCCGCCGAGCAGGCCGGCAAAATCGGCCCGGACACCACCATCGTCGAACCCACTTCCGGCAATACCGGCATCGGCCTGGCCATGGTCTGCGCCGCGCGCGGCTACAAGCTGGTGATCACCATGCCGGAAACCATGAGCCGCGAACGCCGCCAGTTGCTGCGCGCCTACGGCGCCGAGCTGATCCTGACCCCGGGGCCGGACGGCATGGGCGGCGCCATCGCCAAGGCGCGCGAGCTGGTGGAGCAGAATCCGGACAGCCATTTCATGCCGCAGCAGTTTGAGAACCCGGCCAACCCGGCCATCCACCGCAACACCACCGCCGAAGAAGTGTGGAACGACACCGACGGCCAGGTCGACATCTTCGTCGCCGGCGTGGGCACCGGCGGCACCATCACCGGCGTGGGCGAAGTGCTGAAGGCGCGCAAGCCCGGCGTGCAGATCGTGGCGGTGGAGCCGGACGCCTCGCCGGTGCTGTCCGGCGGCGCCAAGGGCCCGCATCCGATCCAGGGCATCGGCGCCGGTTTTGTGCCGGCCATCCTCAACACCGGCATTTACGATGAAATCATCCGCGTGAAGAACGAGGACGCGATGGAGACCGCGCGCGCGGTGGCCGCGCGCGAAGGCCTGCTGGTGGGCATCTCTTCCGGCGCGGCGGTGTGGGCGGCGCTGGAACTGGCCAAGCGTCCGGAAAACGCCGGCAAGCTGATCGTGGTGGTGATTCCCTCCTTTGGCGAGCGCTATTTGTCCACGCCCTTGTTCCAACATCTGGCGGACTGAGTTCGGCCGCGGCCGCGAATATCGACAGCCTGGCGGCTTTCTGCCAGGCTGTTTGTTTTTGTCGTTTCGCATCGAGGGGAAATCATGGAGCAGTTGCAAGCCTTCCTGGCCCGGGCCGAAGCCATGCTGGCGCGCCTGGAGCCCTTGCTGCCGCCGGCGCGGCCGGAGCCGGATTGGAGCGCATTGGCTTTCCGCTGGCAGCGCCAGGGCATGGCCGGCTGGCTGGAGGCGGTGGCGGAGCCGCACGCGCCGGAACTGGAGCGGCTGACCCATATCGACGCTCAACGCGCGCAATTGCTGCGCAACACGCGCCAGTTCGTCAAGGGGCGGCCGGCCAACAATGTGCTGCTCACCGGCGCGCGCGGCACCGGCAAGTCCTCGCTGGTCAAGGCGCTGTTGCCGGCCTTCGCCGCCAAGGGCCTGCGCATCATCGAGGTGGACAAGGCGCAGCTGGGCGATCTGAACCGCATCGTCGAGATGGTGGCCGGACGCAAGGAGCGTTTCATCCTGTTCTGCGACGATCTGTCCTTCGAGCAGGGCGACGACGCCTACAAGGCGCTGAAGACCGCGCTGGACGGCGGCCTGGCGCGCCGCGTCGACAATGTGCTGGTGTACGCGACGTCCAACCGCCGTCATCTGATGCCGGAAAAAATGAGCGAAAACCGCGAAGGCTGGGTGCAGGACGGCGAAATCCATCCGGGCGAGGCGATAGAGGAAAAGGTGTCGCTGTCCGACCGTTTCGGGCTGTGGCTGTCCTTCTATCCCTTCGATCAGGACGCCTATCTGGCGGCGGCGACCGAGTGGCTGGCGCATTTCGGCCTGAAGCTGGACGCGGAGGCGGAAAAGGCGGCGCTGCACTGGAGCCATCTGCGCGGCAGCCGCTCCGGCCGCGTCGCCTGGCAGTTCGCCTGCGACTGGGCCGGGCGCGGCGCCAAGGAGCGCAAAGCCTTATTGTGATTTCAAATAGCGCAGGCCCACGCTCTTGACCTGGCCGTCGGCGGCCGCGCGTATCACCATCTCCAGCCGGTCCAGCCGCAGCACGTCGCCGGCCACCAGCGGATAGCCGCAAGCGCGCTTGCAGTAGTCGGCGATGCTGTCGGCGCGGTCGCGGTCGCTCAGATTCAGGCCGTAGCTGTCGGCCAGATCGGCCAGCCGCGCCAGGCCGGACACAGTGAAGTAGCCGTAATAGGGGTCTTCGCCGGGCGGGTGGAAGGCCTCGCCTGCCGTTTCCAGCGCCGGGCCGGGGCCGATCAGGCAGGCCCAGTCGCCGGCGCGCAGCGTCTGGCTCGCCGTCGGTTCCAGCGCTTGTTCGTCGCGGTACAGCGCCGCCAGCCGCACGCCGCTGGGCAAGGCCAGCTCGCCGGCCAGCTGGCCTTCGGCGGGGCTGTCGGCGCTTACCTGGCAGGAGGCCGCCTCATAGCGGGCTTCCTGGCCGCTGACCACCGGCACCCGGTGCTCCACGTCCGGCCGCGCCGGCAGTTTCAACTTCAGCCTTTCAGCCAGCGGCGCGATGGTCCAGCCTTGGAACAGCAGCGACATCATCACCACGAAGAAGGCCACGTTGAAGAAGAGCTGGCTATTGGGCAGCCCCGCCATCAGCGGGAAGATGGCCAGAATCACCGGCACCGCGCCGCGCAGGCCCACCCAGCTCATGAACAGCTTTTCCGCCTTGGGTACCGGGAAGGGCAGCATGCACAGCCATACCGCCAGCGGCCGCGCCACCAGCATCAGCACGATGGAGATCGCCAGCGCGTAGGGCGCCACCGGCAGCAGATTGGACGGCGTCACCAAGAGGCCCAGCACCAGGAACATGGTCACTTGCGCCAGCCAGGCGTAGCCGTCGTGGATATTCAATAGATTGGGCAAGTCCGCCACCCGGGCGTTGCCCACCACGATGCCGGCCAGATAGATGGCGAGGAAGCCGCTGCCGCCGGCCGCCGTGGTCAGGCTGAACAGCGCGCCGGCGGTGCCCAGGCTGAACAGGGCCAGCATCGCGCCGCGCGGCCCCAGGCGCTGGAACAGCCAGACCATGGCCTTGCCGCCGGCCCAGCCGGCCAAGGCGCCCAGGCCCATCTGTTTGACGAACAGCCACAGCATGGCGGCGACGCCGGCGTCCTGGCCCTGCTGGCCCAAGACCCCGATCAGCGCCGAGGTCAGGAATACCGCCATCGGATCGTTGCTGCCGGATTCTATCTCCAGCGCGCTGCCGACGCGGCGGTTGATCTCCAGGCCGCGGCCGGACAGGAGGGCGAACACCGCGGCGGCGTCGGTGGAGCCGACGATGGCGCCGATCAGCAAGCCCTCCAGCCAGCTTAGATTCAGCACCCAGGCGGCGAACAGGCCGGTCACGCCAGTGGTGATCAAGACGCCCAGCGTGGCCAGCACTCCGGCCGGCTTCAGGCTGATGCGGAAGCTGTCCTGGCGCGTGCGCAGGCCGCCGTCGAACAGGATCACCACCAGGGCGATGGTGCCGACCACATAGCTGAGCTGGTAATTGCTGAACACGATCTTGCCGGGGCCGTCCTCGCCGGCCAGCATGCCCAGCGCGAGGAAGACCAGCAGCAGCGGCGCGCCGAAGCGGGAGGCGATGGAGGACACCACCAGGCTGGCGAGGAATACCAGCGAGCCGGCCAGAATGAGTGAATTCAGGGTGTCCAAGCAAAATCTCCTTCTGGCGGTGGCGGGGCCGCATCGATGATGCGAGCGGGGGATGCTGCGAATCGGGACTTGCCGGGGCGAGATGAAGCCGACTGCCGCGCCGCAAGACGGGGGTCAAAGTCCGCTGCGCGGAGCCAAAGCCGACATGGCGGAAGGCGTGCGGAATGCTCTTGTTGAACATTCCCTGGTCTCAGGCCGTTCTCGTCTTGTCTCTGTTCCGTGCGCGCGTCCTTGAACGCCTTCTCATGGCGGAGGGTTCATGACAATGGGGACAAATGTGTTGAATTCGCTGCCTTACAGGGCTAATGGTAACACTTTGTTACCGATTGGCCGGGATGGATCTGCCCGCTGGACGCATTTTTTGCAAAAAACGTCGTGTCAGGCGACTTTATGCCGGCGGCAAATCGCGCTTTATGCCAACAGTATTGTGTTGTATATTTGTTTGGCATTTTATGCGCATGGTCACGGCAGATTCGGACCATGTTCTCCTTCACTTTGTCTGAGGTATGCGCAATGACTCGCAAAATCATTCTGGCCCTGGCGGCCTTGTCCTTCCCCTTGATGACCCTGGCCGCGCCGGCGCCCTGGTATCTGTGGCAAAGCAAGCTCGACGGCAAGCTCGCTTGCTCGCAATTCTCCCTGGGTCCGGGCTGGACGCAGTTCAGCTCCCAGCCTTATAAGGACGCCGGCTGCACCAAGCCGGGCCGCCCGGGTTGAGGTCTTAGACCGTTGGTTGAGTCAATAAGGGCGCCGCGGCGCCCTTATTGCTGGGGGGCGCTTGCGGTAGAATGCGCTGCCGGCCGCGGAGAGCCGGAACGATATTCACCGGGCAAGACCAAGCAATGAGCGACAGCAAGATCATCGAGGTAGTGGCCGGCGCGCTGATGCGGCCGGATGGCAGTTTCATGCTGGGCAGCCGGCCGGAGGGCAAGCCTTACGCCGGTTACTGGGAGTTTCCCGGCGGCAAGGTGGAGCCGGGCGAAAGCGGCGAACAGGCGCTGGCGCGCGAACTCTACGAGGAAATGGGCATTGAAACGCTGGCCGCGACGCCGTGGCTGAGCAAGGTCCATCATTATGAGCACGCCTCGGTGCGGCTGCGTTTCTTCCGGGTCTGGTCCTGGCGCGGCGAGCCGCAGTCGCGGGAAGGCCAAAGCTTCGCCTGGCAGAAGCCAGGCGCTTGCACGGTGCAGCCCATGCTGCCGGCCAACGGGCCCATTCTCAAATCGCTGGAATTGCCGGCGGCCTACGCGATCACCTGCGCGCACGAAATCGGCGTGGACGCCCAATTGCGGCGGCTGGAGCAGGGGCCGGCCTGGGGCATGGTGCAGGTGCGCGAGCCGCAGATGGCGCGCGCCGAGCTCGCCGATTTCGTCGCCAAGGCGGCGGCCATCGTCCATGAGCGCGGCGGCAAGCTGATGGTCAACGCCGATCCGGCCTGGGCGGCGGAATGGCCGGTGGACGGCGTGCATCTGAACACGACGCGGCTGGCCTCGCTGAAGGAGCGCCCGGCGTTCGCCTGGGTGGGCGCCTCGGCGCACGAGGCGGCGCAAGTGGCGCGGATAGGCGAACTGGGCCTGGATTACGCCTTGCTCGGCCATGTGGCCGCCACCGCCAGCCATCCCGGCGCGGCGCCCTTGGGCTGGGACGGTTTCCGGCTTTGTCTGGCGGACGGCGCGCCGACGCCGGTCTACGCGCTGGGCGGCATGAGCATGGATGATCTGGAGGCCGCCCGCCGCCACGGCGCGCATGGGGTGGCGCTGATGCGGGGGGCTTGGCGATGACGGCCAAACAGCGTAAATGGCTGGCGCTGGGCGGCGTTTTGCTGCTGCTGGCCTGTATCAAGTTCGGCCTGATTTACCGCTGGTACAGCGAGCGGCAAGCGGTCAAGCCGTCGCCCTTGGCCTGCGTCGCCGGTCAGGCGAGCTGCGCCCTGCCGGGCGGCGGCGTCTGGCGTTTCGCCTCGCCGCCGCAGCACGGCAAACCGTTTGAAATCCGCTTGCAGGGCGTCGCGGCGCGGGAAGCGCCGCAGGTGGAGTTCAATATGGCCGACATGGACATGGGCTTCAACCGTTACACCTTTGTGCGCGACGGCGCGGACTGGAAGGCGACGGTGACGCTGCCGCTGTGCGTCAGCGGCAGCCGCGACTGGCTGGCCGTCCTGAGTCTGGACGGCAAGCGCTACCTGCTGGCGTTTTCCGCGCGCTGAAGCGCGGCGCCTCATTTCTTCTTGCGTTTGATGTACAGCGTCTTGAACACCCTCGCCACCAGCTCGTTCTGTTGATCGACGATGTCCACCTGCAATTGCGGCAGGTATTTGTCGCCCGAGGCGGTGCGCAGCCTGATGTCCTCCAGCATGCCCGGCGCCAGCCGGAAGCGCGCGCTCACCGTGCCGCGGCCCGGCTTGACGTAGTCGATGCTGCCGCTCTTGTCCCACACATAGTAGTCCCGCCCCAGTTGGTGCATCAGCATCAGCATGAAGAAGGGATCGGTCATCGCGTACAGGCTGCCGCCGAAATGGGTGCCGACATAGTTGCGGTTGCTGAAGCCCAGTTTCAGCCGCACTTCGATATCGCTGAAATCGGCGGCCAGCCGTTTGACGCGGATGCCGGCGCCCAGGAAGGGCGGCCACAGATTGAGCAGGAATCGGAACAGCCAGGCGGGTGGTTTCATCTCGGTTGAAACGGTCGTTTGAATTCTGTCATCGTCAATAAAAAAACCGGCCTTGTCAATCGCGCCGGTTTTTCCTTGCCGAGTACGGTTTATTCGACCACGCCGCAGGCCATGCGCGCGCCGCCGCCGCCCAAGGGCTGCGGATGATCGCTGTGATTGTCGCCGCCGGCGTGCACCATCAGCGCGTGGCCGGAGAAGTCCGCCGCTTTCAGCCGCGGCGCCAGCACCGGATAACTCGCCTTGCCGTCGGCGCCCACGTACAGCGCCGGCAGATCGCCCTTGTGGCCGCGGCCGTAAGGGCCGGCGTGCGCGCCGGTCTTGTCCGGGTCCCAGTGGCCGCCGGCGGCGCCGGCCGGCGTGACCGCGCCGTTGGCGCCGACGGACGGCGCGCAAGAGGGTTTTTCATGGACGTGGAAACCGTGCACGCCGGGCGGCAGTTTTTCAAGCTTGGGCGTCAACAGCGCGCCGTAGGGCGTGTCCTCGATGAGGACGCTGCCGGCCGGGCCGGCGTCGCCCTTGGCGTCGACGAAGGACAGCTCCACGCTTTGCGCCAGGGCCAGCGCGGGCAGACAGCACAAGACGGCGGATAGGGGACGTAACATGGGTAGGTTCTCCGTATAGGCGGGGGAACAGTCAAGACCTCGATTGTGCCATCCCGGTTCCAGGCCGGAGCCTGGCTGTTCGGGTGGGGCGGGCGCGCGTCAGGAGGCCAGCCGGTCCGCGGACGTCAGTTCCTCGTTCTGCGCCAGGGTGTCCGGCGAGCAACGGTGGCAGTCGGCCGCGGCGGGAGCCGCCGCCGGCGCCGGCCGCCGCCAGCTCATGCGCCGCAGTGTGTCGTCCTTCAGCGCGACATGGTGCCAGACGGCGGCGGCGATGTGGACGGCGAGCAGACCGTAGAAGATCCAGCCCAGCCATTCGTGCAGGCCCACCGTCGCGGCGACCAGGGCCGGGTCGGCCGCGACCAGGCGCGGGAAGTCGAAGCCCAGCAGCGGCATCGGGATCGCCAGCCCCTTGGCGTTGACGATGATCCAGCCCAGCAGGCAGGACGCCAGAATGAGGCCGTAGATGGCCAGATGGGCGGCATGGGCGCAAGCGCGCTGCGCGCGGCTGCTGCCGGCCAGCGGCGGCAGCGCCGGACCGGCCAGCCGCGTGGCGGCGCGCAGCAGGGTCAGGAACAGCAGGGCCATGCCGCAGCCTATGTGCACGATCATCACGCTGCGCATGTCGGCGACGGCGTGGCCGGCCAGCAGGTGACGCAAGCCGCCGGCCAGCGCCAGGGCGGCCATCAAGAGCACGCTCAGCCAGTGAAACAGGATTTGCAGACGCGGATAGCCATGGTTGGCGGCCGGGGCGGAAGAGGGCATGCGTTTCTCCAAGGCGCGGCCGCTGGGACGGATGCCCGCGGCGCGTTCGATTAAAAACGCTATTCAAGCGCCGCCGCCGGCGACGGCGCCATGATTCTGAAACCATTCTCAAGCCGCCCGTCCGCGCCGCCGGACGCCCTTCCCGGCGCCGGCCGTCAGGCCCCGCCGCGGCCGTTTTAGATTCCTTTCAGAAATATTGAGAACGGCGAAAGCCCCGTGTGAGCATGCGCTGGCAAGGGGCGGAACCGTCGCCGTCCCTGCCGGGGTCCGGCGCGGACGCCGCTTATATCTTCCAGCGCACGCTCTTGCCGCGCGGTTTTTTGGACAAGCGAATCTTATGACGACGATGAACGCTAGACGGCGCTCCGCCGGACAAGGCGGCTTCACGCTGCTGGAATTGCTGGTGGTGCTGCTGATCATCGCCCTCTTGGCCGGTTATGTCGGGCCCAAGCTGTTTTCCCAGGTGGACAAGGCCAAGGTCAAGGCCACCCAGGCGCAAATGAAAACCCTGGGCGACGCCTTGGCGCAATACCGGCTGGACGTCGGCGGCTATCCCAGCGCGGAACAGGGGCTGGGCGCGCTGCTGAAGGCGCCGCCGGGCGTGGCTGGCTGGCATGGGCCCTATCTGGCCAAGGATGTGCCGATGGACGCCTGGGGCCGGCCGTATCAATGGCGGGTGCCCGGCGGCGAGAGCGAGGCTGAGATCGTATCCCTGGGCGAGGCCGGGCGGGCGGGAGGCGACGGTGAACTGGTCCATGCGCTGTAAGGGACTGCTGCCGCTGCTGGCCGCCTGCGCCGCGCTGGCCGACGGCGCGCAGGCGGCGGCCAATTGCTGGCGCGAAGCCGGCGCGCGCCACCGGGTGGATCCGCTGCTGCTGTATTCCATCGCCAAGGTGGAATCGGCGCTGAATCCGCGCGCCGTCAACTACAACAAGGACGGCAGCCACGACATCGGCCTGATGCAGATCAACAGCCTTCATCTGCCGGGGCTGGCCAAGCGCGGCATCACGCGTCAGCGCCTGCTGGACGAGCCCTGTCTGAGCATACAGGTGGGCGCGTCCATCCTGGCGGACTTCATCGCGCGCTACGGCTACACCTGGCGCGCGGTGGGCGCTTACAACGCCGGCGGCGCGGCGACGCGCGAAGGCGCGCGCAAGCGCTATGTGGACAAGGTGTGGCGGCAGTATCTGCAATTGCGCGCCGAGCGCGAGGCGAGGGGCTGAGATGGCGGCCTACCGGATCAGCGTCCTGGCTCAGGGCGAGGTGAGGACGCGCCTGGTGCGGGCGGACAACGAGGCCGCCGCGCGGGCCCAGCTGGGCGCGGACGACGGCCTGGTGCTGGAGGCGAGGCGCGAGGCCGGCGCGGAGGGCGCGCTCAAGGGCGCGGCGCGGGGCTTGCTGCTGCAGGAGCTGTCGGCGCTGCTGGAGGCCGGCCTGGCGCTGATCGAGGCGCTGGAAGCGCTGCGCGACAAGGCCGGCGGCGGCGACAAGGCCTTGCAGGGCGTGCTGGACCGGCTATTGCAAGCGCTGTACCAAGGCCAGCCGCTGTCGCGCGCGATGGAGGCCCAGCCGGAAGCCTTCCCGGCCTTGCTGGCGGCCACCGTGGCCGCGTCCGAAGGCAGCGGCCAGCTGCCGGCGGCGCTCAAGCGCTATCAGTATTACGAGCTGCGCATCGTCGCCATCCGCAAGCGGGTGACCGGCGCCCTGGTCTATCCGGCGCTGGTGCTCTCCGTCGGCTTCGGCATTCTGCTGTTCATGCTGTTCTTCGTGATTCCCCGTTTCGCCGTGGTGTTCGAATCGCTGCGCGAACTGCCGGCCAGCGCCGCCGCCATGCTGTGGTGGGCGCGCTTGGTCCAGGCTCACGGCGGCTTGCTGGGCGCGGGCCTGGCCGTCGGCCTGACGGCGCTGTGCCTGCTGCTGCGCGCCCGGCGAACCCAGCGCGCGCTGCTGAGCTTGTTGTGGACGCTGCCCCGGCTGCGGGATGTCGCGCGCCTGTTCGTGCTGGCGCGCTTTTACCGCACCGCCGGCTTATTGATCGCCGGCGGCACGCCGGCCTTGCAGGCTTTCGACTTGTCCGCGGGGCTGTTGCCGGACGCCTACGCGCAGCGCTTGGCGCGCGCGCTGGAGGAGTTGCGCGCCGGCCGGCCGGTGGCGGACACCCTGGCGCGCCACCAACTGACCACGGCGGTGGCGGAGCGCTTATTGCGCGTCGGCGAACAAAGCGGCGATCTGGGCGGCATGTGCGAGCGCATCGCCCAGTTCCACGACGGCGCGCTGGATCAGGCGATCGAGGTGTTCAGCAAAGTGTTCGAGCCGATTCTGATGTTGGCGGTGGGCGGCCTGGTCGGCCTGATCGTCGCCCTGCTGTATATGCCGATATTCGAACTGGCCGGCGGCATGGGCTGAGGAGACGTGATGCGAGCATTGATGGACCCGACGACGACGGCCGGCTGGCAATGGCGGCGCGAGAGCGGAGAGGAAGACCTGCCGATGGCCGAGCTGCTGAACCGGCAGCTGGAGCGCGAGCCGGCCAGCCTGCCGCAGGCGGCGCGGCTGCTGGGCCTGGCCGCGCTGAGCGAGGCCCAGGTGGGGGAGGCGGCGGCGCGCTTCGATCTGCTGCCGCTGCCGGAGGCGCTGTCCTGCCGAGCGGCGCCGCTGGAGTGGCGGGGCGAATTGTACCTGCTGCTGGCCGAACCGCTGCGGCTGGACGCGCGTCTCGGCCTGCAAAACCGGCTGCTGGGCCGCGGCCAGCGCTTCGCCCTCAGCCTGCCCGGCGTGGCCGACGCCTGGCTGAAACAGGCCGAGGCCCGCGAGCGGGTGATGGACGGCGCGGCGGTGGACCTGGCCGAGGACAGCCTGGCCAAGGCGGTGGAGTCTATCTCGCTGACCAGCCTGGCCAAGGACGAAAGCCCGGTGATCCGCCTGGTCAACATGACCTTGTACGACGCGCTGCAAAGCCGCGCCAGCGACATCCACCTGGAGTCCCGCGACGACGGGCTGCAGATACGCTACCGCATCGACGGGGTGATGCAGGCCATACGCAAGGTGCCGGGGCAGTTGGCGGCCAGCCAGACCATGTCGCGGCTGAAAGTGCTGTCCAGCCTGGACATCGCGGAAAAGCGCGTGCCGCAGGACGGCCGCTTCAAGGTGGCGCTGCAAGGCCGCGAAGTGGACTTCCGCGTGTCCATCATGCCGGGCGCCCACGGCGAAAACGCGGTGCTGCGCCTGCTGGACAAATCCCAGCGCGGCGACAGCCTGAACCTGGACAGCCTGGGCTTTCACGGCGAAACCGCGCGCCGCGTGCGCGCGCTGGCGCAACTGCCCTACGGCCTGACCCTGATCACCGGGCCCACCGGCAGCGGCAAATCCACCACCTTGTACGGCGCGCTGGCGGAGATCAATACCGGCGAGGAAAAGATCATCACCATCGAAGACCCGGTGGAGTACGAGATGGCCGGCATTCTGCAAATCCCGGTCAACGAGAAAAAGGGCCTGACCTTCGCCCGCGGCCTGCGCTCCATCCTGCGCCACGATCCGGACACCATTCTGGTGGGCGAGATCCGCGACGCCGAAACCGCGGCCATCGCGGTGCAGTCCGCGCTGACCGGCCACCGCGTGCTGTCCTCGGTGCACGCCAACGACGCCTTCAGCGTGATAGACCGCTTTCTCTACATGGGCGTGGAAGCGGCCACTTTCCTGGAAGCGCTCAACGGCGTGGTGTCGCAGCGCCTGGTGCGCCGGCTGTGCGTCGCCTGCGCCGGCGCCGGTTGCGAGCACTGCCGCGGCGGCGGCTTCCACGGCCGCATCGCGCTGGCGGAAGTGCTGCGCCTGGACAGCCGGCTCAAGGAGGCGCTGCTGGAGCGCTCGCCGCAGAAGCGCCAGCAGGCGCTGGCGCAATGCGCCGATTATCAATCGCTGCGCGACGCCGCCCTCGAGGCGGTGGCGCGCGGACTCACCACCTATCAGGAGGTCAGCCGTGCCGTGGCCATGGAATGACAGAACCGTGTTGATCGACGCCGAACTGGCGACCTTGCTGCCGCCGGCCGGCGCCCCGGCCCAGCCGCGGCGTTGCCGCCATCACGGCAAACCGGCGGAGGCGCTGGCCATGCTGCTGGGCGGGGCCGCGCGCCGGCGTCCGGCCTGGCGCAACCGCGTGCGGCTGCTCTTGGGCTATCCGTGGGCGCACAGCCAGCTCTTGCCGTGGCAAGACGGCTTGTCCGGGCAGCGCGCCCAGTGGCGCGCCTATGCGCGGGGTCTGCTGCGCGAGCGCGGCGTCGCGGGCGAACTGGACATCCGCCTGGCGCCGGCGGCTTACGGCGCGGCGCGGCTGGCCTTCGCCGCTCAGGCCCCGCTGCTGGCCGATTTGAGCGCGGCGGCGCGGGCGGCCGGCTGGCGCTTGGCCGGCTGCCGCGATCTGCTGTCGTCCTGCCTGCAAGCCCATCCGCGCGCGTTGGCATCGGACGCGCTGGTGTTGGCGGAGGCCGGGGCCGTCACCTGCCTGTGGCGCGGCGAGCGCGGCTGGGAGGATCTGATCACCCTGGCGCTGGCACCGGGACAGAGCGCGGCCGAGGGCGTGGCGGCGGCGGAGGCGCTGTGCGGCCGCGAGCCCGGCGGCGACTACGATTGGTGCGCGACCCATGGCCCGGCGGCACAGCCGCCGGCGGCGCGGGCGCGTTGGCTGGGCTTTGCCCATCCCCTGCTTGCGAGCCAGCCATGCGCCGCCTGAACGCCCGCGGTCTGGACTTCAGCCGCCCCGAGGCGAGCGCGCCGCTGGCCGGCGTCGCCGCCATGCTTTTGTTGATGCTGCTGGCGGCGCTGGGCTGGCGGCAGTGGGAGTTGGAACGGTTGGCGGAGGACACCGCGGCCTGGGAGCGGCGGCAGGAGCAACAGCGTTTTCTGCGCGAGCGCGAACAGCGCCGCGCCCAGGCCGCCTCGCCGGAGGCGCGCAAGGCCCAGGCGTTGCTGCTGGTCCAGGGCGACGATCAAACCCGGCTGCGCCCGGCGCTGCTGCGGGCGATAGAACAAGCCTGGTCGCCGCGGCTGGGCATCTTGTCCCTGCATCTTGAGGGCGGGGGCAAGCAGGCCCGGCTGGAACTGAGCGCGGCGGACGTGCGGGAAGTGTTCCATTTCGTCGAGAGGCTGAACCAGTCGTCCGGCCATGGTCGGGCGCGGCTGCTGCGGCACGGGCTTAAGCCCGGCGATCCCAATCAGGCGGTGCTGGCCACGGTGCAGGTGGCTGAGCGATGAGGGCCTGGATGCGAGACGCCGGCCGCCGGCTGGCGGCCTTTAAACGCGGCGGCCGGCCGGCCGGCGGCGGAAGTCATTGGCGGGCCCGGCTGCGCTGGCATCGGCAGACGCTGGCCTGCCGGCTGGGGCGCGGCGGCCGGCTGTCGCTGGCGGCCTGCGGCCTGCTGTTGGTCTTCGGCGCGCTGGAGCAAGAGACGCGGCAGGCGGATCTGCAACAGCGCCGCCTGCAATTGAGCGCGCCGACGCCCGCCTTGCCGGCGACGGCGGGGCGCGAGCGGCAATGGCAGGCCCAGCTGCGGCTGGCGCTGGCCCCGCGCAAGCTGGCCTTGCTGGAGCAGCTGCGCCAGTCCGGCCTGAGCGTGCATGAGGCCAGTTATCGCGAAGAGGCGGAAGCCGGCGGCGCGCTGCGCCGCGTCTCGGTGGAGCTGAGCGCCAGCGGGCGTTATCCGGAACTGACGGCGGCGCTGGGCGCACTGACGGCGCAGCCGCTGTTGCGCTTGGAGGCGCTGACGCTGGACCGGGCGCGAACCGATACCGCGACCTTGAGCATGCGCATGCGCTTCAGCCTGCTGGGAGCCGGACAATGAGGCGGCGGGCCCATTGGCTGAGCGGCCTCGCGCTGGCCTGGGCGGCCTTGGCCCAGGCGCAAGAGCCGCGGGCCGACGGCGTCGACCTGTTTCCGGTCCAAAGCTGGGCGTCGCTGCGCGAAGAGGCCAAGCCCGTCGTCCCGGCGGCGGACGCCGCTCCGGTCTTGGCGGCGCCCTTGCCGCCGCCGCCGCTGGAGGCCGCGCCGCCGCCGTTCAGCGCCGTGGGCGAATGGCGGCAGGACGGCCAGCGCGTGGTGGTGCTGGAAGGCCGGGCGCGCAGCTACCTGCTCTGCGTCGGCTGCAAGACGCCCAATGCGCTGCAGCCGGGCGCCCGGCTGACGGAGCAATACACGTTCAAGGCCCTGGAGGCGGAGCGCGCGCTGCTGCTGGACGCCGAAGGGCGGGAGCACTCGATCCCGCTGACTCCATTGGCTCACTGAGGCGTCGCCGCCATCGCGACGACGCCGTTTTCACCAGGCATTAGGCATCATGAAACATTGCAAACCCACACTGCTGGCCCTCGCCCTCGGTTTGACCCTGGGCGGATGCGCGCTGCCCGGACCGGTCAAGAAAATCTTCGGCCCGGCCGATCAGCCCGGCGCGGAAGAACAATTGCGCGCGGCCGAAACCGCCTTGCGGCAGAAGCCCGACGATGTGGAACGCCGCAAAAACGTCGTGGCCAAGAGCGCGGCGCTGGCGGAGGAGGCCTTGCGGGCGGCCAAGACCAAGATGGACGCCGGCGACGACGCGGCCGCGCTGGCGGAGGTGAGCCGGCTGCTGGCGCTGGCGCCGGAACATATGCGCGCCCAGCAGCTGAAACGGCAGTTGGAGCGCCGGCTGCGGCTGAAACTGGAGCTGGACGCCGCCGCCGAGATCGGCGCGCAGCGCCCGCAAGAGGCTTTGGAGCGGCTGGGCCGCATCCTGCAGGAGCAGCCCGGTTACCGGCAGGCGCAAGCCTTGCGCGACGAGCTGCAAAGCCGGGAGGCCGCCCGCCGCGACGCGCGTCCCAGCCTGGCCGAGGCGTTGCGCCAGCCGGTGACGCTGAACTTCAAGGTTCAGCCGATTTCCAGCATCTTCGACGCCATCTCGCAATTGGCCGGCATCGATTTCGTGTTCGATCCGGAAGTGCCCGTCGCCGCCCCGGCCAGCATCGTCGCCAGCCGGACCACGGCGGAAGACGCCATCAATCTGCTGCTGCGCACCCATCAGCTGGAGAAAAAAGTGCTCAGCCGGCACAGCATGCTGATTTATCCGGCGCGCTCGGAAAAAGCCAAGGAATACCGGGAGCTTATGACCCGCGCCTTCTACCTGAGCCAGGCCAACGCCAGCCAGGTGCTGGCCGCGCTGCGCCAGATCAGCTCGCCCAAGAACGTGCATCTGGACGAGCGCACCAATGCGGTGATCGTGCGCGACACGCCGGAAGTGATGGCGGTGATAGAGCGGCTGGTGGCCAGCCTGGACATCGCCCAGTCCGAAGTCACCATGGACGTGCAAGTGCTGGAAGTGAACACCAACGACGTGCTCGACGTCGGCGTCGACTATCCGGCGGAACTGCGGTTTTCGGTGCTGCCGAAAGAGGGCTCGGACAGGGTGACGGTGGGCGATCTGCTGGGCCTGAACCGCGACGGCATCGGCGTCGGCGGCAGCAACGGCGGCGATCTGGGCGCGGCGATCAAACTGCTGCAAAGACAGGGCAAGACCAAGGTGCTGGCCAACCCCAAGATCCGCGTGCGCAATATGGAAAAGGCCAGCATCAAGATAGGCGAGAAAGTGCCGGTGGTCACCACCACCAACGCCAACGGCGTGGTGACGGAATCGGTCAACTACCAGGACGTCGGCCTGATCCTGCAAGTGGAGCCGCGGATCAGCCTCAGCAACGAGGTCAGCGTCAAGGTCAATATGGAAGTCAGCAACCTCAAGAGCGAAGTCAAGACCGCCGGCGGCGGCACCGTCTACCCGATGAGCACCCGCAACGCCGAAACCGTGATGACCGCGCGCGACGGCGAAACCCAGGTGCTGGCCGGCCTGGTCAAACAGCAGCACGACCGCAGCAGCAGCGGCCTGCCCGGTCTCAGCACCCTGAGCTGGCTGGGCGGCCTGTTCGGCAGCCAGAAGCGCGGCGTCGAAAACACCGAGCTGATCCTGCTGCTGACCCCGCGCATAGAACGGGCGCTGGACCTGCCGGCCGCTTCCAACAGCTATTTCCATTCCGGCACCGAAAGCCGGCTGAGCGTGGAACCGCTGCGGACCGAGGCGCCGCCGCCCGCCGCCGCGCCCGCGCGGGACGCTTCCGCGCCGGCGCTGGACAGTCCGCTGGCCGCGCCCTGAGGTGCTTATGCCGCGTCAAACCGGTTTCACCCTGATCGAGACGCTGGCCGCGCTCACCCTGTTGGCGCTGTTGCTGAGCGCCAGCCTGCCGTTGAGCGAACTGGCCAGACGGCGGGCCCAGGAGGCCGAGCTGCGCCACAGCCTGCGCCAGATCCGCACGGCCATCGACGCCTACCGGCAGGCGGTGACGGACAAGAAGATAGACGCTTCTCCGGATCGGAGCGGCTATCCGCCCAGCCTCGCCAGCCTGGTGGACGGCGTGCCGGACAAGAGCGACGCCGCCGGCGGCAAGCTCTATTTCCTGCGCCGTCTGCCGGCGGATCCGATGTGCGAAAGCTGCGACGGCGCGGACCCGGCGGCGAGCTGGGACACGCGCGGCTACGACAGCTCGGCGGAAGCCTTCGCCTCCGGCGGCGACGTATACGACATCCGTTCCAAGAGCCTCAGAAAGGGCATCAATGGCATACCCTACCAACAATGGTGAAGCGGCGCGCGGCTTCACCCTGATCGAGCTGCTGGTGGTGATGAGCATCATCGGCGCGCTGATGGCCCTGATCGGCCCCAACTACTTCAAGCAGCAGGACCGCGCCCGCGAAACCGTGCTGCGCCACAATCTGGCCGCGCTGCGTCAGGCGATAGACGACTACCGCGCCGACCACGGCGCCAATCCGGCCGCCTTGCAAGAACTGGTGGCCGGCCGCTATCTGCGCGAACTGCCGCTCGATCCCATCGCCGGCCGGCGCGACGGCTGGCAAGCCAAACCGGCGGAGGAGGGCGGCGTCGGCGACGTGGCCAGCGGCGCGCCGGGAACCGGCCTGGACGGCAGCCGCTATGGCAGCTGGTAAGCAGCGCGGGCTGGCCTATCTGGGGGCGCTGACGCTGGTGCTGGCCATGAGCGCGGCCCTGGGCGCGGCGGCCGGCGCCTGGAGCCGGCAACAACAAGGCGACAAGGAAGAAGAGCTGCTGCACATCGGCCTGCAATTGCAGCGCGCCATCGTCTCCTACCATCGTTCCGGCCCCGCGCCGGCCTATCCCAAAACGCTGGACGCCCTGCTCAAGGACGAACGCGTGCCCTTCACCCGCCGCCACCTGCGCCGCCTCTACGCCGATCCGCTCACGGGCAAGCCGGAATGGGGGCTGATCAAGGGCGCGGACGGCGGCATCGTCGGCGTGCACAGCCTGGCGGAAGGCCGGCCCTTGAAACAGCGGGGCTTCGCCGCGGAGCTGGGCGACTTCGCAGACAAGGGCAGCTATCGGCAATGGGTGTTCCTGGCGCCGGCCGCGCCGTGAGGCCGGCGGCGGGGGATTTATTCTAAAGGCATGATTTGTGTTTTGTTTCGGCTCAATGCATCCGGATTAATTTAGGAATTATTGAGAAAGTTAGGAGTACTCCTATAGATTCCCGGACCATGCTTCCGTAAGAATCACCCTCTTTGGCGACCGATGACAGCGGCTTTCCAACGCTTTTGCGCCCGCGGCCGCGCCGCGGCTCCAAAGGCGCGCCGCTTCCGCTCCCGCCGCGAGTCCGTCGCTTTCAACCGAAACGCATATGATGATTGTTGCTATTTTAGAAGACTGTCCGCTCCAAACCGCTAGCGTGGTCAAGCTGCTGGAACAATATGGCCATCAAGCCGTCGCCTGTGCCGACGGCGACCAGTTCGTCGCCCAATTCCGACAGCAGCGCTGCGACGCGATGCTGCTGGATTGGGAGGTGCCGGGCCGAAACGGCGTCGAGGTGCTCAAATGGGCGCGCGCCAAGCTGCCGCCGGCGCTGCCCATCCTGATGGTGACCCAGCGCGACGACGAAGAAGACATCGTATTGGCGCTGGAGCACGGCGCCGACGACTATCTGCAAAAACCGATCCGCGAGCGCGAGCTGCTGGCGCGGCTGAACGCCCAGTTTCGCAAGCAACAGCGGCTGGGCAATCCGGAGGCCTCGTTCGAGGCCGGCGGCTACACCTTCCATCCGGAAGCGCGCAGCGTCAGCTTGCCCGGCGGCAAGGCCGCCACGCTGCCGGCGCGGGAATTCGCGTTGGCCACGCTGCTGTTCCGCAACCTGGGCCGCATCCTGACCAAGGACTTTCTCAGCCAGCGCATCTGGGGCCAGGCGGACCGCAAATACGACGCCAGCCTGGCCACCTATGTCAGCAATCTGCGCTCGGCGCTGGGCCTGCGGCCGCGCAACGGCATGGTGATCTCCACCGTGTACAACTACGGTTACCGGCTGGAGCGGGTCTGAGGACCCGCTTGCAACCCGCTGCGCGTTGACTCTGGCATTGCGCGCCGACGGCCGTCTCCTGAGCCCGCATTTCCCGCATGCGCGCCCAAGGGCTTCGGCCGGTCTCGCCTTGAGCTGCTCCTTGAGTAAGGCGCCGGCTTGGCCGGCCGCGTCCTTTTTTCGCGCTTGGGCCGTCTTATGAAATGGCTTTGCCAAGCGTTCCGGCGCGGACACCGGCACGACGCGCGCTTTCTGATCGCCTTCGTCCTGCTGCTGGTGGTGTTCGCCATCCCCAACCAGGACGCCTTGTTCCACTCGCTGGACCGGCTGTACTTCGAACTGCTCTCCGCCTTGCAAACCGAAGACGACGAACACGATGTCGTGCTCGTCAATGTCGACCAGGCCACGGTGCAGGCGCTGGGCCATGAGGAAGTCAACGGCAACGTGCTCTACGCCGTGCTGCTGCAAAGACTGGAGCAGGCCGACAGCGTGGCGCTGAACATGAACCTGCTGTCGCGCCGGGACGAAGGCATGCTGGCGAACGCCATCCGGCGCCACGGCCGCGTGGTGCTGGCCTTGCCGCCCGACGCCCCCGCCGCGCCGGGGCGGGACGGTCCCGAGCCCTCCGCCGTTTACGCCGCTGCGGCCGGGCTGGGGCACCGCGACCTCTTGATAGGGGACCGCAGCGTGGTCACCGGCATCGTCCCCTACAAGCAACATGGCCGGAAGCTGGCGCCGCATATGGTGATGGAAGCCATCCGCGTCGCCGGCTATGAACTGCCGCCGCGGGAAAACACCCGCTGTCTGACCGCGTTCTGGCGGCGTTGCGCGCCGCAAGCCGACGGCTGGCTGCTGGTGTTGCCGGCTCACCACCGCATCCAGCAGTATTCGATGCTGGACGTGCTGACCGGCGCGGTGCCGCGGCAGGCGTTTCACAACAAGATCGTCTTTGTCGGTCATCTGGCGCTGGACCCGTTCAAGGGCCTGCGCTCCAACCGTTACCCGCTGGACCGCGAAGGCCATACCCGCAGCCAGATCCTGGCCTTGCAAACCCAGACCCTGATGAACCACGGGCCGGTCACCCTGCTGGCCGCCCCGTACAAGCTGCTGGTCAACTTCGGCCTCATGTTCGGCCTGCTGCTGGTCTGCCTGCTGGCGCCGCCGGCGCGCATGCACGGCCGCGCCTGGCTGTGGCTGGGCGGCTGCTGGCTGACGTCCACCCTCTTGCTGTTGCAAACCCAGATCTGGATTCCGGTCAGTTCGCCGCTGACAGGCGGCTTGCTGATCTACGCCGGCTGCGCCTGGCGCTGGCAGACCAAGACTCATCTCCTGCTGCGGCAGGAAATGGAGGCGATGCGGCAGAGCCTGCGCGAAGCCGGCATGGACCTGCCGCTACGCGGCCAGGAGCCCGAGTCCGGCGCCGACGAAATCGAACGGCTGATGCGGCAGATGCGCGCCTGGCAAAACTCCTACGTCAGCGTGCTCAATATGCTGCCCTATCCGATCTTCTTCGAGCAGGGCGGCAAAATCATCCTCAGCAACCAGGCGGCGCGCAAGCTGCTGTGCGAGCAAGGCGCGCCGGAGGAGGCCGAAGCCTGGGTGCTGGGCCTGGCCGGGCGGGCGCGAGAAAAAGCGCTTCACAGCGGCAACATCGGCGTGGAGGAAGTGCGCAGCAGCCAGGGCGAACACATGTTGCTGGTCACGCCCTGTCCGGAACTGTGCGACGGCCTGTCCAGCAGTCTGATCAGCCTGGTCGACCTGCAAAGCGTCAAGGCCAGCGTGTCCGGCGACCGGCGCGTGCTGCGGCAGATGGCGCACGATCTGCGCAATCCGCTGACCACCATGCTGGCGATGATAGAACAGCGCGGCGGCGAGACCGGGCCGCGGCAGGACCAATTCTTCAACGATCTGCGCCGGCAAGTGAACTACAGCCTGCGCGTGGCTCAGGACTTCATGCGCCTCTCCCGCGCCGAGCAACTGGACCCGGCCGGCTTTCTGCCGGTGGCCTTGACCGATCTGGCCGAAGACGCGATGGACCAGATCGAGGCCGGCGCCCGCCAAAAGCGCATCGTGCTGCACGGCCCGGAGGCGATGGAAGCGCTGTGGGTGCGCGGCCATTACGACATGCTGCTGCGCGCCGTGGTCAATGTGCTGGATAACGCCGTCAAGTACTCGCCGGCCGGCAGCCACATCGTGCTGCGGCTGGCGCGCAGGGGGGACATGGCCGGCATCAGCGTGGTGGACCAGGGCATAGGCATTCCGGAACACGCCTTGCCGCGGCTATTCGAGCCGTTCTATCAGGTGGATGAAGGCCGCCGCGACGGCGCCGGCCTGGGCCTGCCCTTCGTCAAGGCCGTGATGCAGGCCCACGGCGGCCGTGTCGAGGTCAAATCCAGAAGCCGGCTGGGCAGCGAATTTCTGCTGCTGGCGCCGTGGGTGGAGAGCGAGGGAGGAGAGCGCTAGGCGCAGCCGCCGGCTTGAGCTTCTGTTGAGATTGATTGGGGGCCGCACCAGGGTTTGGAACAATGCGGGTAAGCCCTTCCCAGCCGATGGCGGCTGGAGAGGGCTGTCACCCAACCCCTTAAATTAAGGTTTCAACAATGACCGCACCCCGCTCCGCAGGCAAGCTCGCCCTGCCCGCGCTGGCGCTGAGCCAGATCGCCGTCTCCCTGATGTTGCTGGCCCCGGCCGCCGCCTCCGCCCATGGCTCGATGGAAGAGCCGATCAGCCGCATTAAATATTGTCGTGTCTCCGATAGTCCGGAGAATCCAAAAACCCCGGGATGCCAGGCGGTCAAAGAAATTGGCCAGTCGCAAGCCATCTACGACTGGAACAGCGTGCGCCAGGGCGACGCCAGCAGTAATCACCAGCAAGTGGTGCCTAATGGCCAATTGTGCGCGGGAGGCAATGCCGGAACCTTCGGTGGCCTGGATGCCGTCGTCGATTGGCCGGCCACCACCATCCAACCGGGACCGGACGGCAAATACACGATGACCTATCATCAGACCGCCCAGCACCAGACCGCCTATTTCAAATCCTATATCAGCAATGACTCCTATGATTTCACGCGTCCGCTGCAGTGGAATGACCTGCAACTGATCGGCGATTCCGGCGCGGTGGCGCCCAGCGAAAAGACCAAGCTGAACGTCAAGATTCCGGCCGGCATGCAGGGCAAGCGCGTGATCTACAACGTATGGCAGCGCAGCGACAGCGGCGAGGCCTTCTACAGCTGTTCCGACGTGAACATCGTGGCCAACAGCGCGGACTTCAAACCGCTGGGCGCCTTGGTCTCCAGTCCGTTCGAGGCCAAGCCCGACTCCACCATCTCCCTGCGCGTTTTCGACAAGCTGCGCGGCGGGGACCTTGAAAAGCATTCGATCAAGATCGCCGCCGGTCAAACCGCGGCCAAAGACTGGACCTATGCGCTGGCTACCGCGGTCAACGCCAAATCCAGCGTGGTCAAGGTGGGCCAATTGCAAAACGGCCAAGTGGTGCCGGTCAAGAACGCCACCGGTAACACCGTGTTCGGTCTGGGCAAGGAATACAGCTTTGCCTTGGAACAATCGGATGAGGGCGGCAAGCCGCCGGTGGACGAGATCGCGCCGGGCAAGGTCACCGTCAAGGGCCAGAGCAGCGTCAACAGCGGCGATATGGTCAGCCTGTCGGCCCAAGCCGCCGCCGGCACCAACCTGAAATACCGGTGGACGGTGTCGCCCAGCATCGCCGGCCTGACGCTGAACGCCGCCACCCTCAATTTCAAGGCGCCGGAGCCTAAGCAGGACACCAGCTATAACTTCACGGTCAAAGTCAGCAATGCGCTGGGCAGCAAGAACGCCGAGCACAAGCTGGAGGTCAAGGCCAAGGATGAAGGCGGCAAGCCGCCGGTAGCCGGTGCCTGGGACGCGGCCAAGACCTATGCCCAGCCTTGCGCCAAAGTGACATATCAGGGCGAGGAATGGATGAACGGATGGTGGACCCGAGGCGAAAAGCCGGGCACGGGAGGCCAGTGGGGCGTATGGCGTCCGGTAAGCTCGACCGACATGCATGACCAGTGCAAGGATAAGTAATGTCCGGATGGCCGCGCGTTTCAGGCTGAGCCCCAGCTGGACGCAGGTTTAAGACCCGGTTTCGGGGTCTGCCCGGCAGGCGTAAGCCTGCCGGGCTTTTGCCGTTTGATGGCCGATATTGATTAAAAATCGCTGAACTTTAGCTTTTATTGAGAATGATTGGGCGGCGGGCAAGGGTTTGGAACAATGCGGGCAAGCCCTTCCTCGGCCGACGGCGGCCAGGGAGGGCGGCAACCCAACCCTTAAGATCAAGGTTTTAGAACATGACCGCACCTCGCACCGCCGGCAAGCTCGTCCTGCCCGTGTTGGCCCTGAGCCAGATCGCCGCCTCCCTGATGGCCGTTGTCCCGTCCACCGCCAGCGCCCATGGCTCCATGGTGAACCCGCCCAGCCGCGAATACGCCTGCGCCACCTTCGATACCCCGTGGGGCAACCCGACTTATGCCAGCTGCGGCAAGATCGCATCGCTGAGCAGCAACTGGATGTCCAATGTGCAGGGCGGCGTGAAAAGCAACCATAAAGAGAAGGTCGAAGACGGCCTGCTGTGCGCCGGCGGCAAGATCGACTGGAAAGAGCTGGATGCGGCCGATTTCAAAGGACGCGTCACCACGGTGACCCCGGACGCCCAAGGCAAGGCCGTGTTCGAATACAAGCAAACCGCAGGCCACATCTCCAGCTACTTCAAGACCTATATCAGCACAGATGACTATAAGCCGGAGCAGGGTTTGCGCTGGAGAGACCTGAAAGAGATTGGCAATAGCGGTCCCCTGCCGCGTCCAGAAAGCGGCAGCATCACCAAGCTGGAGGTGCAGATTCCGGCGGAGCTGACCGGCAAGCGCGTGGTGTACAGCGTTTGGCAGCGTGATCCGAGTGATAACGCCGAAGCCTTCTACGCCTGCTCCGACGTGGACGTGGTGGCCAACAATATCGAATGGAAGGCCAGCGGCGCGCTGGAAGGCGGCCAGGTCAACACCGGCGTCACGCTGACCTTGCGCGTATTCGATAAAGTGCGCAGCGGCGACCTGGAAAAGCACAGCATCGTGGTGCAGGCTGGTCAGGAAAAGCCGGAGCAATGGATGCATGCGTTGGCCACCAAGGTCAATCAAAGCTCCAGCGTGGTCAAGGTGGGCAAGCTGATCGGTTCGGACATCACGCCGCAATTCAGCGCCACCGAAAACCAGGTGTTTGGCCGCAATAAGCAGGTGAGTTTCGCCATCGACCAGAATAACGGAGGCACCAAGCCGCCGCCGGATGAAATCGCGCCGGGGAATGTCACGGTCAGCGGCCCGGCCAGCGTCAACAGCGGCGCCAACGTCAGCTTGTCCGCCGCGGCCGCTTCCGGCACCAATCTGAACTACCTGTGGGAAGTGACGCCCAAGATCGCCGGCCTGGCGCTCAACGCCGCCACGCTCAATTTCAAGGCGCCGGCGCTGGAGCAGGACACTGCCTACAGCTTCAAGGTCAAGGTCAGCAACAGCAAGGGCGAGAAAACCGCAGCGCATGCGCTGACGGTCAAGGCCGACGACAGCGGCCCCACGCCGCCGGTGGCGGGCAACTGGGACGCCGCCAAGACCTATGATCAAGCGTGTTCCAAAGTCACTTACAACGGTAAGGAGTGGATGAACGGCTGGTGGACCGAGGGCAATGTGCCGGGCGCGGATGGGCAGTGGGGCGTATGGCGAGCCATGGGCTCGGCTGAAATGCATCACCAGTGCAAGGGAAAGTAAGGCGATGATGGCGGCGGCTTGATGCCGGCCGCCGTTGCCAACCCGCCCCGTCGGCCTTGAGGTCGGCGGGGCGGTGCTTATTCGAGCGTCAACGCGTCACCCGTGTTACGGCTTTGCGGAAGGGGCGCTTTGGAGGCAGACATCGTCCTCAGTTCGAGGCTTACAACCCCGCGTAGCGGCCATTCCAATGGGTATAAAGCGGTAGTAGGTCTTGAGAGGGGGAGTGCTTGCAGCTTAAAAATGAGGCTTCAGAAAACCGGGTGTTGCCAATGTCATTTCGTCTAATGAGGTTAAGGATTTTGATGCAGTGGAGCAGAGCGCTATACAAGAGGAGAAATGAATAAGTGCTGAACTTGGTTGCCGTGGCTGAATGGATACGCCAAACAGATGATGAGGATAGTATTAAAACATAACACCGGTGGGGCTGGATGTGTCAAGGCAGAGCTTTAAGCTGATGGGACTTTAGAGTCAATTTTTGTTGAGAGAATGGCAATGTAGCATGTTTTTAATGGAATTATTTTCGATAGATGTGGGGGCGAAGTAGCTGTTTTCTTCTGTGTTTTTCTATTTAAATGTGGTGATATTGATGTTTTTGGTTATTTTAAAGTAGATCCATTGTGTGATTTTTGTGGATATCCCCTTTTATTATAAATATATTAAGTTATTGGTAATTTTGAAATTTTTATTGAATGAATGTGTCTGTGTTTTTTTGTATTGCCATGATTTTTTTAGGAAAAATCCTATTTGTCTGTTTAGGGGGGGCTAAGTACAATCGGCCTGTCTTTATTTTGGGCTCGATTAAAAGGGTTTTCGGCGAGTTTGAAATTGAAGATATTTAAATATCAATGGAGAGTCGTTTCATGAAAAAGATCGTCGTTTTGGCCAGTTTATTTCTGCCGACTTTAGCGCTGGCGGGCAACACCATTAACTTCCAGGGCGAAGTGTCTTCGCAGACTTGCAAGGTGGATATCAACGGCAATGACAGCAACCCGGTGGTTCTGTTGCCTACGGTGCCGACGACCAGCCTGAGCGCGGCGGGGGCGGCGGCGGGGCAAACCGATTTCACCATCCGTTTGACCGGTTGTGAAGCGGCGCCCACCGGCGGCACCGAGATCAAGACCGTGTTCGTCGCCAACAGCCTGACTAAGGACGGCAATATCGTTAACACCGGCACCGCCAAGAACGTTGCCCTGCAATTGCTGGACCCGGCTGCTCCGGCTAATCCGTTCGACCTGGCCGGCGGCTACAAGGCGTCGGGCCTGGTATTGGAAGCAGGCAAAACCACGGCTGAGCACAAGTTCGCCGTCCGCTACTACGCCGAAGGCGCCGCCACCGTAGGGTCGGTGCTGGGCAGCGTGCAGTATGCGGTTTCCTACTTGTAAACCTAGCGGCAGTCAGCCGGAGCGCGGCGCGTTTAGCGCCGCCGCGCTCCGGCGCGCGCTGCTGCCGGGACTGATTCTGCTGACGGCGTGGCCGGCGGCCTGGGCCAGCGTGGTGCTGAACAACACCCGCATCGTTTATCCCGGCCAGGCTCGCGAGAGCAGCATCCAACTGAGCAACGAAGACGCCACACCCAATGTGGTCCAGGTCTGGCTGGATTCCGGCGACGTGGACTCCACGCCGGAGTCCGCTTCGGCGCCGTTCGCCGCCATGCCGTCGGTGTTCCGCATGGAACCTAAGGCGGGTCAGACCGTGCGGCTGGTGTTCGACGGCAGCGAGCTGCCGCAGGACAGGGAGTCGGTCTACTACTTCAACATGCTGCAGATCCCGTCGGTTACCGGCGAGTTCTCGGAGCAAAACCAGATGCTGGTGATGCTGCGCAGCCGGCTCAAGCTGTTTTATCGCCCGGCGGGCATTCAGGGCCGGGTTGAGCAGGCGCCGGAGCAACTGCGTTTCTCCTTGCAGCGTCAGGGCCGCGCATGGCAATTGGTCGCGGACAACCGCAGCGGCTACTACCTGACGCTGATGGGCGGCGAGGTGATGAGCGGCGGCAAGGCCCACGCTTTCAAGGCGGACATGCTGGCGCCGTTTTCCCGAGCCAGTTGGCCTATATCGGGGCTGACGCAGACCAGAGCGCCGCTCTCCGTGCGTTACAAGCATGTCAATGATTACGGCGGCGTGAACGAAGTCGAGTCCGCCGCCGTGGCAGCGGAGTGATTCCCCGGATATGACTTCAACTTCCTATCGCGGCCAGTGGCTTCCTGGTCTTCCCCCCATGCTGGCCGCCGGCGCGGTCTGCCTGTCGCCTGGCTTGGTCTGGGCCGAGCCGGGTACGGCCGAGGCCGCGCCGGCGCTCTTGGCTTACCGTTTCGACAAGCGGCTGCTGCAAGGCAACTCGCTGGCGGACGACATCGAGCGCTTCAACAAGCCCAGCCAGGTAGACCCCGGCGAGTACCTGGTGGATGTTTTCGTCAACAACACGTTTTACTCTCGCCAAACCGTGAGCTTCCGGCGCGAGGAAGACCACCCCACGTCCGCTTGTCTGGATCGGGCTTTCCTGATCAAGGCCGGGGTCTTGCCCGAAAGCTTGCCGCCGGACGAGGAGGACGCGGCGGCGTGCTGGCCGCTGGCGCTGCGCATTCCCGGTGCCGGCAGCGAGTTCGACCTGCCGCGGCTGCGTCTGAATCTGTCGGTGCCGCAGGCGGCGATGAAACGGCTGCCGCGCGGCTACGTGGCGGAAGAGGATCTGGACGTCGGCGCGGCCATCGGCTTCCTCAACTACGACGCCAACAGCTACCGCTCCAGCACCGGCGATATCAGCAACACCTATCACTACGTTTCCGCCGACGCCGGGGTGAACCTGGGGCTGTGGCGTTTGCGCCAGCAATCCAACTACAGCAGCGGCATGGCAGGAGGCGGACGCTGGAATCATATCCGCAGCTATGTGCAGCGCGCCTTGCCCGCCCTGCAGAGCGAGCTGACGCTGGGGGACAGCTCCACCGGCGGCAGCCTGCTGAGCGGGCTCAGCTATCGCGGCGTGCAGCTACGCAGCGACGACCGGATGCTGCCGGAAGCCGTGCGCGGCTACGCGCCGGTGGTGCGCGGCGTGGCGGACACCAACGCCAGGGTGGTGGTGCGTCAGGGCAAGCAGGAAATTTATCAGACCGTGGTGGCGCCCGGGCCCTTCGTGATCGACGATCTGTTCCCCACCAGCTATCAGGGCGACCTGGAGGTGGAGGTGACGGAGGCGGACGGACAGGTGAAGCGTTTCACCGTGCCGTTTGCCGCGGTGCCGGGATCGATGCGGCCGGGCCAGACGCGTTACAGCCTGACGGTGGGCCAGCTGCGCAATACGCTGGAAGACAAGCCGGTGTTCGCCGATTTCACTTATCAGCGCGGCGTCAGCAACGCCTTGACCGCCAATATGGGCGCGCGGGCGGCGTCCGATTACGCCGCGCTGCTGGGCGGGGCGGTGTGGGGGTCTCGCTACGGCGCCTTGGGCGCGGACGCCACCTTGTCGCGCTCCCGCGACAGCGACGGCAGCCAGATCCACGGCTGGCGCGCGGCACTGACTTACAGCCACACCATCCAGCCCACCGCCACGTCCATTACTTTGGCGGGCTATCGCTACTCCACTCGCGGCTACCGCGATCT
Source organism: Chromobacterium sp. CCUG 30098 (assembly GCF_059916605.1). Taxonomy (NCBI): domain Bacteria; kingdom Pseudomonadati; phylum Pseudomonadota; class Betaproteobacteria; order Neisseriales; family Chromobacteriaceae; genus Chromobacterium; species Chromobacterium sp. CCUG 30098. The sequence continues at coordinate 292,346 of NZ_JAUCGS010000003.1, forward strand.
GGTCGACGCGCTGGGCGCGCGCGAGGCCTATAAGCAGGGCCGGACCTGGAACTCCGGCAGCTTCCAGCAGCGCAACCAGTTCACCGTCAGCGTCAACCAGCGGCTGGGCGATTACGGCAGCCTGGGACTGTCCGCCGCGATCAGCGATTACTACAACGGCAAGGAGCGGGACACCCAGCTGCAACTCAGCTATCAGAACCAGTTCCGTTCCATCAGTTACGGGGTATCGGTGGCGCGCCAGCGCATGGGGCAGTCGCAAGACGGCGGCTCCAGATTTCAGCCGCTGGACAGCGGACGGGTGCGCAATACGGTGATGTTCAATCTATCCATGCCCTTGGGGAAGGTCCGGCGCGCGCCGATGTTGGCGGCCTCGACCAGCCGCAGCGACGGTGAAAACAATCTGCAACTGTCCTTGAGCGGCACCGCGGACGAGGCGCAGACGGTCAGCTACGGCGTCAACGTGTCGCAGACCTCGCAAAACAGCGCCACCGCATTGGGCGGCAATGTGCAAAAGCGCTTCCCGCTGGTCACCGTGGGCGGCAGTTATTCGCGCGGACGCAATTTCACCCAAACCGGCGCCAGCGCGCGCGGCGCGGTGGCGGTGCACCGCGGCGGCGTAACCTTCGGCCCCTATCTGAGCGAAACCTTCGGCCTGGTGGAAGCGCCGGGCGCCAAAGGCGCGGAAGTGCGCTACGGCATGGGCGCCAAGGTGGACCGCGCCGGTTACGCGCTGATCCCGTCGCTGACCCCTTACCGTTACAACGACGTGTCGCTGGACAGCAAGGGCCTGGCCGATGGCGTGGAGCTGCAAGGCGACCAATTGCGCACCGCGCCTTACGCCGGCGCGGCGGTCAGGCTGAAGTTCGCCACCCGCCGCGGCCAGGCGCTGTTGATCAAGGGGCGGCTGGCAAACGGCCAGGCCCTGCCCATGGGCGCGATGGTGTACGCGGAAGACGGCTCCAATATCGGCATGGTGGGCCAGGGCGGGCAGGCCTATGCGCGGGTGGCCTCCCGCAAGGCGCGCCTGCTGGTGAAGTGGGGCAAAGAGGCGGACAGGCAGTGCGCGCTGCCGTATGAACTGGCCGACGACGCGCCAAGCCGGCCGATTATCCGCCTGGAGGCGGAGTGCGCGCCGCCGCTCAAACAATGAGGACCAAGATGAAATTTCAAACTGACGCCGCGGTGCGGAGGCATGGCGCGGCGGCCTTATTGGCCGTGCTGCTGGGTGGGCTGTGGAGCGCGCAGGCGGAGGCCGCGTGCTATCGCGTGTCGCGCCCCACGCCGTCGACCAATCCCAACGATGTGGATTATGTTGAACCGGGCAAGGGGGTGGTACGGTTGTGGGAGGGCGCGCGAGACGATGCAGGGCAGCAGGCGATGGCGATGACCCTCAATATCAATAACGAGATATTCCAGCCTGACGGCACCTTGTTGGGCAGCAAGGTGTTGAGCATTTACGACTTGGGTTTCGGCAATATCGGCGGCTATACGCCGGAACAAGTGCTATTCCGTTGCACGAAAGAAGAAGAGGGAAAACTGTTTGAATACTACTCGACCAATGGCGACAACGAATGGGCCGGCAGGGATGAGGTGGGCAGCGCCATCGGGCTGGCGGATTCTTACCGTACGATGCAGCGCGGGCTGATTTCGCGAGTGACCAATCTGAATACCGGAGAGCATGCGACGCGGAAGTGGAAACGCCGAGCATTGAAACTGACGGCTGAAGACATCGATTCACAGAAGTGGCTTCTGATCAAGGTCAAGCATTTCAGCAACTACAAGGTGGAGTTTTTCAAATACAGCGAGGCGAAGGGCTATCCGGATATAGTCTGGCAGGATAGCGAGCTTGGCCAGAGCTGGGTAAATAGCCAGCCGATAGCTTACAGCGCGTTTCAAGGCGGCGGCTGGTCGCCAGGTTTGTTTATAGGCGCCGATCACATAAACAATTGGTCCGGTTTCTACAACGCCTGGCCCGGCGCCATCAACCCGTATAACACCGTCAAGATCCGCAGAACCGCCAGCTGTCGGGTGGAAATGGTGACGCCGGTGGTGCTTTTCCCGTCCATCAGCGCGGTTGAGATGGAGAAGGGCGGGCAACGTACGCTGCCGATCGAGATCAACCTGCAATGCCAGACGGGCTCGCCGGCCAATATCGGCCTGTCTGGTTTTCAAAGCGGAACCGGAACGGGACAGACGGCGATGGGGGTGCTGGTGCAAGCCGCCAACTACCAGGCGGCCTTGAAAGAGGGCTTGAGCACCGGCGGCGGCGGGGTCACGCATCTGCTGTCCGACGGTTACGGGGTCAACCCCGCCGTGGCCACCGGCGTGGGCGTGGCCTTGAGCCGGCCGGGCGGCCAGCGCTTGAACCTGTTGAGCAATGAGCTGATCACCGGCGGCGGAGCCCCAGACGGCTGGTATCCGGTGTTGCAGGACGCGGAAGCGACGAGTAACCAGAGCGGTCTGACCCATTACCGTGCCCGGATGAGCGCGACGCTGATCCGCCTGCCGGGCAAGAAGGTCAAGCCGGGTTCCTTGAACGCGACCGCGCAAGTGGTGGTCCGTGTCCAGTAGCGCATGGGCGCGCTGGAGCGCGGGCGGTCTGTTGTGCCTATTGTGCGGCAGCAGTTGGGCCGGGCTGATGGCGGAGTCGACACGGGTGGTGTTCGAGGCCGGCGGCGCCGAGCAATCGCTGCAACTGGTCAATCTCAACCCCTATCCGGTGGTGGTGCAGGCCTGGGTCGACGACGGTCATTTGGAGTCCGGCCCGGACGCGGCCGGAGCGGCGGGCGCGGCGGTGATGCCCATTCCGCCTATCTTCCGTTTGAACCCGAAGGGACAGATCAGTCTGCGCCTGCTCGCCACCGGCGTGCCCTTGCCCGTGGATCGCGAGTCGCTGTTCTGGTTGAACCTGTACGAAATCCCTCCGGCGAGGACGGATTTGCCGGCGGATGCGCAGACGCTGACCGTCACGCTGCGGACTCAGATGAAGGTTTTGATGCGGCCGGCCAAGCTGCCCGTCTCGGTTGAGGACTTGCCGGAGCAACTGCGTTTCACCCTGGAGCAGCGGACGGACGGTCCGCGTGTGCGCATCGACAACGCCAGCCCTTATTACGCCACCTTCCGCGCGCTGGAGCTGGCCTGCGCCGGGGCGCCGGCGCAGCCATTGGCGGCGGAGATGGTGGCGCCCTTAACGGCGGAGACGCTGGCCTTGGGTTCGTCCCCGCCCTGCGCCGTCGAGCAGGCGGAAGTCCGTTTTTTGCTGGTGGGCGACGACGGCAACCCGGTGGCGGGCAAGGCGGCCCTGGCTTTGAGCGTCAGCGGTTCCTGATGGATGTTTATGAAAATGGAGTAGAATTGAAATGGTTTTGATCGTTTTGGCATTGTCGGGCCGACCCTGGCGCTGAGCCGGAACGCGAGCCGCCGCATCCACAGGAGCCGTGATGACGAGTAATGCCGCCTTAAGCCAGAGCATCCAGTTTTTCCTTGAACTGGATAAATTGAAAGAAGTGATCCGCAAAAACTGGATCGCTTCGCAGCAGAGGCGGGAAAACTCCGCCGAGCACAGCTGGCAGGTGGCGATGCTCGCCATGGCCTTGCAGCCGCACGCCAACGAGCCGGTGGCGCTGGACCGAGTGGTCAGGCTCTTGCTGGTGCACGATGTCGGCGAAATCGTCGCCGGCGACGTCAGCGTATTCGACCGAGGAGAAGGCCCTGAGGAGAAAGAGGCCGAACGCGCCGGCGCGGCTCAGGTGTTCAACCTGCTGCCGCAGGCGCAGGCGGAGGAAATGCTGGCCTTGTGGGACGAGTTCGAACAAGGCTTTACCGCGGAGGCGCGTTTCGCCAATGCGATAGACCGGCTGGCGCCGGCCTTGTTGAACCTGCACTCCGACGGCAAGGGCTGGAAGGAGCAGCAGGTGCGCAAGTCCCAGGTGCTGGAGCGCGTAATGCCGGGGGTCAGGCAGGGCTGCCGCGCCGCGGCCGGATGGCTGGAACAGGCCTTGGAGCAGGCCGAGCAACGCGGCGTGTTCCCGCCGGAACGCTAGGCCGGCGCGCCGGCTTGCGGCGGATCAATTGGCCGGCCGGCGTCTTGCCGCATACTGTCTTCCATCGAGGGCCGCCGCTGGGCGGCCTTTTGGCTTTGGAGGGGGACGGGAAATGATTGCGGTGATCGGCGCGGGAATGTCCGGCCTGGCCTGCGCCTGGCAGTTGCGCCGGCGCGGCGTGGACGCGGTGGTGTACGAGGCGTCCGACCGGGTGGGCGGCAAGGTGCTGAGTCTGGACCTGGCGCCGGGCTTGATGGAGGCGGGGCCCAATACTTTGCTGGCGGACGAGGCCTTGTGGCAATGGCTGCTGGAGCTGGGACTGACGCCCTTGGCGCCGGCGGCGGGGCCGCAGCGGCGCTTCGTGCTGCGGCACGGCCATTACCGCGCCTTGCCCGACGGTCCCGCCTCCCTGTTGGCCGGCGGCTATTTCAGCCCAGGCGCCAAATGGCGGCTGTTGAGCGAGCCTTGGCGCCGCCCCGTCGAGCCGGATGCGTCGGAAACGGTGGCGGCCTTTTTTCGGCGCCGCTTGGGCGAGGAGGTGCTGGCCACCCTGGTGGACCCGTTCATCGGCGGCGTGTTCGCCGGCGATCCGGAAGAATTGCTGATGAGGGAATGCCTGCCCGCATTGGCGGCGGCGGAGCGGGAGGCGGGATCGCTGGCCTTGGGCATGTGGCGGCGCTGGCGGCGCGGCGAGACCCGGCGCAAGCGGATGTGCACGCTGGCGGGCGGGCTGTCCAGCCTGGCGGAGCGGCTGGCGAGAGATCTGGACGTGAGGCTGGGCTGTCCGGCGCTGGCGCTGGAACGCGCGGGCGAGGGCTGGCGCTTGTGGACGCCGCAGGGGCCGCAGCCGGCCAGCGCGGTGGTGCTGGCTTTGCCGGCGCCGCAGGCGGCGCGGCTGCTGGAACCCTGCGAGCCGGAATGGGCGCGGGCCTGCGCGGCGCTGCCCTATGCGCCGCTGACCGTGGTGGCCACCGTGGCGGCGGAGCGGACGCTGCGCCGGCCGCTGGAGGGTTTCGGCGGCTTGCACCCGGCCAGCGAGCAGGCTTTGGCCTTGGGGCATTTGATGTCCAGCCGGATTTATCCGCATACGGCGGCGCCCGGCTCGCGCTTGTTGACCAGCTTCATCGGCGGCCGTCGCCAGGCGGAGTTGGCCGCTTTGCCGGATCAGGCCTTGTTGCGGCGCTTGAACCTGGAGCTGGCGCGCCTGTTCGGCCTGGAGGGCGAACCCTTGAGTCAGCGCATCGTGCGTTGGCCGCAGGCGCTGCCGCAGGGCACGGCGGCGATGGCGGCCTTGCGGCCGCTGGCGGCGGCCGCGAGCGAGCGCGGCCTGCATGTCTGCGCCAACTGGCTGGACGGGGTGTCGCTGCCGGACTGTCTGGCCAAGGGGCGGGCGCTGGCAGATCGGCTGGCGGCGCAGGCTTTGCATTGCCGCGGATCCGGCATATAACAAATCGTCGCGGACAGCGGGACGAAAGGAGAGGCCGATGCGGGCGAGTCTAGGGATGACGGCTGCCGGGGCCTGTCTGCTGGCGGCGGGCGCGGCGGCGCAGGCCCCGATCAAACTGTGCGGGGTGGAGTGGCAGCCGTTCAGCTATGTGAAGAACGGCAAGGTGGATTCCGGCATCAGCCACGACGTGCTGCAAGAGGCCTTCCGCCGGATGAAGGTGCCGGTGACGATGGAGGCCGCGCCTTGGGAGCGTTGCCTGCGCGGGGTCAAGACCGGCGACTACGACGCGGTGATAGACAATGAAGTGGCCGCCCAGACGCCGCGCTTCAAGAACGTCTATTCCAGCTATCCGGTGGCCTTGTGCGTCAAGCGCGGCTCGCCGGTCAAATCCTTCGACTGGAAACTGGTGCAAGGCCAGGCGGTGGGCATGGTGCGCGGTTACACCTATACGCCGAAGATTCTGAACTATCCCAACTGGAAGCTGGAGCCGAGCAACGACGAGGATCAGCTGTACGCGATGCTGACCGGCGGCCATCGTCGGTTCGTCTTGTGCGATGTGTGGGGCGCCTCCCTGCGGCCGAACGTGGAGATCTTGCAGCCGGTGATAGACCGCACCGATCTGTCGCCCAATTTCAGCGCCCGGCAGGCGGCGCTGGCGGCCAGGCTGGACGCGACGATAGGCGATCTGATCCGCGACGGCAGCGTGGAGTGCATCTACGCCAAATACACCCAGCGCAAGTTCCGGGATATGGTGCCGGCGGCGGGCAAATGAGGGCGCCGCTGCGCGAGGCGGGCCGGCGCGAGGGCGTTTCGCCGGCCTTTTTGATTTGCCGCCAACGGCTTGGCTTTGCGCGGGGGGCGCTAGGCGGTAGAATCTGCCTTTGACTTTTCACTTTGCTTGCCACCTCTATGCTTACCTTCCAGGAAATCATCCTCACGCTCCAGCACTATTGGAACCGCCAGGGCTGCGCCTTGCTGCAGCCTTACGACACCGAAGTGGGCGCGGGGACTTCCCACACCGCCACCTTTCTGCGGGCGCTGGGGCCGGAGCCGTGGAACGCGGCCTATGTGCAGCCGTCGCGCCGACCCGCGGACGGTCGTTACGGCGAAAACCCCAACCGCCTGTTCCAGCATCATCAATTCCAGGTGGTGCTGAAGCCGGCTCCGTCCAATATCCAGGAGCTGTATCTGGGTTCCTTGAAGGAGCTGGGCCTGGATCCGACGGTGCAGGATATCCGCTTCGTCGAGGACGACTGGGAAAACCCGACCCTGGGCGCCTGGGGCCTGGGCTGGGAAGTGTGGCTGAACGGCATGGAAGTGACCCAGTTCACCTATTTCCAGCAAGTGGGCGGCCTGGACTGCAAGCCGGTGCTGGGCGAGATCACCTACGGTCTGGAGCGTCTGGCCATGTATCTGCAGGGCGTGGAGAACGTCTACGACCTGATCTGGACCCATCTGCCGGACGGCCAGCCGGTCACGTACGGCAATGTGTTCTTCCAGAACGAAGTGGAGCAGTCCAAGTACGCGTTCGAACACAGCAACGTCGAGCTGCTGTTCCGCCAGTTCAACGACTACGAGGCCGAGGCCAAGTCGCTGCTGGAGGCCAGCCTGCCGCTGCCGGCCTACGAGATGATTCTCAAGGCCGGGCACACCTTCAACCTGCTGGACGCGCGCGGCGCGATCTCGGTGACCGAACGCGCCACCTATATCGGCCGCATCCGCACCCTGTCCCGCGGCGTGGCGCAGGCGTATTACGACGCCCGCGAAGCGCTGGGTTTCCCGATGTGCCGGCAGGCCTGAGCTTGGCTTGCCGCCCCGGCCGTTTCTTGACAGAGGGAATGCGCATGAAGGCCTTTTTCGCATGTCTGTGCGCCGCGCTGGCGCTGCCGGCGCAGGCCGAGCCCGCCGCCGACTGGGTGGCGTATCAGGACGGCAAGGCGCTGCAATTGGCGATAGACGGCAATTCGCTGTGGCTGGGGCAGGACGGGCTGGTGCACTTCGTCAACCAGGAACGGTTCGACAAGATCCAGTACGAGAAAAGCTACAAGCTGAAATTCAATATCCGCCGCAGCGTAGGCTACGCCGACTGCGGCAAGTACCAGTACGTGTTTGTCAGTTCCGATTATTTCGATCGCAACAACAAGCACCTGTTCTCAACCCTGTTTCCAGTGCCGCGTCACGCCTGGAAATGGCAGCCCGTGTATAACGGATCGGTCGCCGACGCCATGATGAAGGTGATCTGCGAAGCCGCCGGGGCCGCCAAGCGTTAAGTTTTAGAGTGAATATGAACCAGACATTGCTGATTGAGCTGCTCACCGAGGAGCTGCCGCCCAAAGCGTTGGAAAAGCTGGCCGCCAGCTTTGCCCAGACCATAGGCGACGAACTGAAAAAGATGCAGTTCGCGCCGGCCGACGCCGAAGCGACGGTCTACGCCTCGCCGCGCCGCCTGGCGGTGCAGTTGGCCGATGTGGCCGCCTTGCAGCCGGACCAGAAGATTAGCCGCAAGGGCCCGGCCGTGGCCGCCGGGATGAAAGACGGCCAGCCCACGCCGGCGCTGGCCGGTTTCGCCCGCTCCTGCGGCGTGGACGTGTCCGCACTGTCCACGATGAGCGACGGCAAGCAGGACGTGTACGTCTACGAGAGCGTCAAGCAGGGCCAGCCGCTGGCCGCGGTGCTGGCCGACGTGGTGGCCTTGGCGCTGAAAAAGCTGCCGGCGCCCAAGCTGATGCGCTGGGGCAGCCTGGACGTGCAGTTCGTGCGTCCGGTGCACGGCCTGATCATGCTGCACGGCGACGCGGTGGTGCCGGGCGAGGTGCTGGGCCTGCACAGCGGCCAACGCACCCGCGGCCATCGCTTCCTGTCCGAGGGCGAAGTGACCGTGGCCAACGCCGACGCTTACGCCCGCACCCTGCATGAGTCCGGCAAGGTGGTGGCCAGCTTCGACGCACGCCGCGAACTGATCCGCCACAAGCTGGCCGAGGCCGCCGCCCGCCTGAACGCCACCATCGCCGCGCCGGAGGCCTTGTTCGACGAGGTGACCGGCCTGGTGGAATGGCCGGTGGTGCTGGAAGCCGGCTTCGAGGCCGAATTCCTGCGCGTGCCGCAGGAATGCCTGATCCTGACCATGCAGCAGAACCAGAAATACTTCCCGCTGCTGGACGCCTCCGGCAAGCTGATGAACCGCTTCCTGCTGGTGTCCAACCTGGAAACCGCGGACCCGTCCTTCATCGTCGGCGGCAACGAGCGCGTGCTGCGCGCGCGCCTGTCCGACGCCAAGTTCTTCTTCGAACAGGACCAGAAGGCGCGGCTGGACAGCCGGCTGCCGCGTCTGGCCAATGTGGTCTACCACAATAAGATCGGTTCGCAGCTGGAGCGCGTGGAGCGCTTGCAGAGCATCGCCGGCGCCATCGCCCATGAGCTGGGCGCCGACGCCGCGCTGGCCGCCCGCGCCGCCTATCTGGCCAAGGCCGACCTGGTGTCCGGCATGGTGGGCGAATTCCCCGAGCTGCAGGGCGTGATGGGCATGTATTACGCCCAGTTCGACGGCGAGCACGCCGAAGTGGCCGCCGCCATCGAAGGCCATTACCACCCGCGTTTCGCCGGCGACACGCTGCCGGAAGGCAAGATCGCCACCGCGGTGGCGTTGGCGGACAAGCTGGAAACCATCGTCGGCATCTGGGGCATAGGCCTGATCCCCACCGGCGACAAGGATCCATTCGCCCTGCGCCGCGCCGCTCTGGGCGTGGTGCGCATGGCGCTGGACGCGGATCTGGACCTGAAGGCGCTGCTGAACATCGTCGCCGCGGCCTTCCCGGCCGGCAAGCTGTCCGCCACCGTGGCCGACGAGGTGTTCGGCTTCATGATGGACCGCCTGAAGAACTTCCTCGCCGCCGATTACAAGGGCGACGAGATCGACGCGGTGCTGGCGCTCTCGCCCAGCCGGCTGGCGGAAGTGCGCGCGGTCTTGTCCGCCGTGGCCGCTTTCAAAGCGCTGCCGGAAGCGGCCGCGCTGGCCGCCGCCAACAAACGGGTGAAGAACATCCTGAAGAAGGTGGAAGGCGAAGTGGGCGCGGTGAATCCGGCGCTGCTGGGCGAAGCGGCCGAGCAGGCGTTGTTCGCCGCCGTCGAGCAGTTGGCGCCGCAGGTGGACGATAAGTTCGCCGCCCGCGACTTCGCCGCCGCGCTGACTCAGCTGGCCTCGCTGCGCGCGCCGGTGGACGCCTTCTTCGACGGCGTGATGGTGATGGCGGACGACGCCGCGGTGCGCAACAACCGCATCGCCTTGCTGGCGCGTCTGGCCGGCTTGTTCAACCGCGTGGCGGACATCTCGCTGCTGGCGGAGTAATCCGATGGGGCGGCCGCGGCCGCCCCGGCGCTCTGGACGGGGAAAACCGTGAAACTAGTGATACTCGACCGCGACGGCGTGATCAACGAAGACCGCGACGATTTCGTCAAATCGCCGGCGGAATGGGTGCCGATCGAGCACAGCCTGGAGGCGATCGCCAATCTGACCCAGTCCGGTTGGCGCGTGGTGGTGGCCACCAATCAATCCGGCATCGGCCGCGGCTTGTTCGACATGCAGGCGCTCAACGCCATGCACGAGAAGATGCATAGGCTGGTGGGCCAGGCCGGCGGCCGCATCGACGCGGTGCTGTTCTGTCCGCACGGCCCCAGCGCTGGCTGCGACTGTCGCAAGCCGCTGCCGGGCATGGTGTTGGAGATCGCGGAGCGCTTCAATGTGAAGCTGGACGGTTTGCCGCTGATCGGCGACAGCCGGCGCGACCTGGAGTCAGTGGCGGCGGTGGGCGGCCTGCCCATCCTGGTCAAGACCGGCAAGGGCGCCAAGACGCTGGCCGACGGCGAACTGCCGGCCGGCACCCTGGTGTTCGACGATTTGTACGACGCCGCGGAATATCTGATCGATTCCCGCGAACGTTGATTTCAGAAAAGGATAGTGTTCCAAGCATGCTGAGTTTATGGCTTCGTAACCTGCTGTACTGGCTGGTGCTGATGATCGTCACGCCGCTCTTCTTCTTCTTGCTGCTGCTGTCCGCGCCGCTGCCGCGCCGCGCGCGCCATGTGTTCGGCGTCAGCTGGGCCTTGAGCCTGCTGTGGATGCTGGAGCACGTGATCGGCCTGAAATACAAGGTGCTGGGCGCGGAAAACCTGCCTGAGCAGCCGTCGGTGATCTGTTCCAAGCACCAGTCCGGCTGGGAAACGCTGGCCTTGCAGAAGATCTTTCCGTGGCAGGTGTACGTGGCCAAGCGCGAGCTGACCTGGATTCCGGTGTTCGGCTGGGGCCTGGTGCTGATGAACCCCATCATCATCAACCGCTCCGACCGCGCCAACGCCAACCAGCGTCTGCTGGAACAGGGGCTGGAACGCAAGCGTCACCGCTTCTGGATCACGGTATTCCCGGAAGGCACCCGCACCAAGCCGGGCGTGGCGGGCAAATACAAGCTGGGCGCGGCGCGCATGGCCAAGCAGTTCGACATGCCGCTGGTGCCGGTGGCTCACAACGCCGGCGAATTCTGGCCGCGCAACGCCTTCCTGAAATACCCCGGCGAGATCACCGTGGTGGTGGGCAAGCCCATTGTGCCGAGCGAAGAGCTGGGGCCCGAGGCGATGATGAAGGAAGCCGAGCAGTGGATCGAGGCGCGCCAGCGCGAGATCGGCGGCGTCGGCCCGTTCGCGGACGCGGATGAAAAGCGCAAACGTCTGGCTGCGTCTGCCGCTGCCTGACGGCGAGGTGGACGTGGTGCTGACCCGGCGCCCGCGCAAAAGCGTGGGCATACGGGTCAGCGCGGGCAGGGTGGAGCTGGTCGCGCATCCGGCGGTCAGCGCCGCCCGTCTGCGCGAAGTGCTGTTGGAGCGCCGCGACTGGATCGCCGGCCATGTGGCGCGGCAAAGGCAGGCGCGGCGGCAAGCCGAGGATCTCAGCCAACTGAGTTGGCAGGGTCAGGCTCTGCCCATCGTGCTGGCGGCCGGCGTGCGGCGCACGGCCAGGCTGTCGGCGGAGGGCTTGATTGTTACCGGTATCGTCGAGGGCGACGCGGCCGCTTTGAAGCAGGCGGTATGCCGTTTCTTCAAACGAGAGGCGGCCTTGCGTTTTCCGGCGCGGATGGAGGCACTGGCGCGCGCCTGCCGGCGCCGGCCCAGCGGCCTGCAGCTGTCGTCGGCGCGCACGCGCTGGGGCAGCTGCACTGCGGCCGGGGTGATCCGGCTGAACTGGCGCTTGCTGCAGGCGCCGCCGGCGGTGCTGGATTACGTGATCGCCCATGAGCTGGCCCATCTGGAACACATGAACCATTCACCGGCGTTCTGGGCGGAGACTGCGCGCCTGTACCCGGACTGGCAGGCGGCGCGGCGCTGGTTGAAGCTGCACGGCGCCGGGCTGTTCCATTTTGATTGATGAATTAAGGAGAGTGATGATGCGTTTACTGCACACCATGCTGCGAGTGGGCAATCTGGAGCGCTCGCTGGCGTTTTACCAGGAAGTGCTCGATATGAAATTGCTGCGCCGCCAGGATTATCCGGACGGCCGCTTCACCCTGGCCTTTGTCGGCTACGGCGCGGAAGAAGAGCAGACGGTGCTGGAGCTGACCCACAACTGGGACACCGAATCCTACGAGTTGGGCAACGCTTACGGCCACATCGCCATCGAAGTGCCGGACGCTTACGCCGCCTGTGACATGGTGCGCGCCAAGGGCGGCAAGGTGACGCGCGAAGCCGGTCCGATGAAGCACGGCACCACGGTGATCGCCTTCGTCGAAGACCCGGACGGCTACAAGATCGAATTCATCCAGCGCTGAGGCGTTCGTCTCCGCAGACAAGGCCGACGGCGTAGCGCCGCCGGCCTTGTTTCATCAAATGCTTAATTAGCGTGGCAATCGCGCAAAAACACTTGCTTCCGATACCGGTTTTCCTTGTCCGGACTGCCCGAGTTATGGGACGATGTAACGCTTTGTAACCGTTTGGGCCTAAATCAAGCGCGCCGCTTCCGCGCCGCGCGGATGCATGCCGGCCTGACTGGGAAGCGTCAGCGCAAGGGCATCCGGCTGCTCTTGCGCTTCAACAATATCGCCGGAATCCATACTTTGCATAGCCTGTCCAAGCTCGTCTTGAAGCAGGCGATGGCGCTTTTATCAATGGGCGTCATGCCCTCGGGAAGATAAATGACCAAAACACTCTTGAGCGCCGCCGCGCTGGCCCTGCTGCCGGCGCTGGTGCAAGCCGCGGAACTGGACGGCGCCACGCTGAGCCTGGCCTGGGGGCTGCCGTTCGCCGGCATTCTGCTGTCCATCGCGCTGTTCCCCATATTCGCGCCGGGCATCTGGCACCATCACTTCGGCAAGATCACCGCGATGTGGACCGTGCTGTTCCTGGCGCCCTTCGCCGTGTCTTACGGCCTGGGCACTTCGACAGCGTTGATCGTCCACGCGCTGTTCGGCGAATACATACCCTTCATCGTGCTGCTGTTCTCGCTGTACACCGTGTCCGGCGGCATCCTGGTGTGGGGCTCCTTGCACGGTTCGCCCAAACTCAACACCGCCATTCTGGCGATAGGCACGGCGCTGGCCTCCATCATGGGCACCACCGGTGCGGCGATGCTGCTGATCCGCCCCCTGCTGCGCGCCAACGAGAAGCGCAAGCACAATGTGCACGTGGTGGTGTTCTTCATCTTCCTGGTGGCCAATATCGGCGGCGGTCTGACCCCGCTGGGCGACCCGCCGCTGTTCCTGGGCTTCCTCAAAGGCGTCAGCTTCGGCTGGACGGTGCAGCATATGGCGCTGCCGGTGTTGGTGTTGTCGCTGGCGCTGCTGGCCATTTTCTACGCGCTGGACAGCTATTTCTTCAAGAAGGAAGCGCAGGCGGGCGCGCTGCCGGAAATCGACCGTTCCAAGGACAAGCCGATCAAGCTGCACGGCAAGCGCAATCTCTTCCTGCTGGCCGGCATCGTCGGCGCGGTGCTGATGTCCGGCGTTTGGAAGCCGGGCGTGGTGTTCGACATCATGGGCACCCCTGTGGAGTTGCAGAACATCGTCCGCGATCTGGCGCTGATCGGCCTGGCCTTCGCCTCGCTGTGGATCACGCCCAAGCAGGTGCGCGCCGGCAATGAATTCAACTGGGATCCCATCCTGGAAGTGGGCAAGCTGTTCGCCGGCATCTTCATCACCATCGGTCCGGTGATCGCCATCCTGCGAGCCGGCGCCGACGGCCACCTGGCCGGCCTGGTGCACATGGTGTCCGACGCCAACGGCCAGCCGGTCAACGCGATGTATTTCTGGATGACCGGCATCCTGTCCAGCTTCCTGGACAATGCGCCCACCTATCTGGTGTTCTTCAACCTGGCCCACGGCGACGCCCAAGTGCTGATGGGGCCGATGGCGGACACTCTGCTGGCGATCTCCATGGGCGCGGTGTTCATGGGCGCCAACACCTATATCGGCAATGCGCCCAACTTTATGGTCAAGGCCATCGCCGAGCACCGCCATGTGAAGATGCCGAGCTTCTTCGGCTATCTGGGCTGGTCCTGCGTCATCTTGCTGCCGCTGTTCGTGCTGATGACGCTGATTTTCTTCTGAGTCGGCCGTCCTTCGGTAAAAAAGCCCGCTGCCGCGGGCTTTTTTCATGGCGGGCCGGTCAATGATGGCCGAGGGCGGTGCCGCCCCTGCCGTCCGGCAGCGCGATGCGAATATTCTGCATCATGCCCTGGTCCTCGTGATCCAGGATATGGCAATGCAGCACGAAGTCGCCGATATAGCGCTGATAGCGGGTGCGGATGGTGATGGTGTAGCGGCCGGCCGCGGCAATTTTCGGGTCATTGCTGGCTTCGATGTTTTTCACCCATAAAGTGTCTTTCCAGACGTTTCTCAGGCCGCTGTATTGCGTATCGCCCGGGTCCATCGAATCCGGCGCGCCTTCCGCGCTAATGTCGTTGCCCTTGGGGTCTACTATCTTGACGATCTGGAACGGGTTGACGTGGATATGGTAGGGGTGGCTGACGAAGTCGGAGCGCAGCGTCCACTCGTCCACGCCGCCCAGCTTCAGGGTGCGGTCTATGCGTTCGCCGGCATAGGGTTTGCCGTCCACCTGGAAGAAGGCGGCGCCGGGTTGGGACACGTCGATGTTGAACGTCAGCGTCTGGGTTCCCGTCACTTCCTGGGGGCTTATGTCCGGATGCGGCACAAAGCTGCTCAGCTTCATCCCGTTGCGCAGTTCCGCGCTGACCTTGGTGGCGACGGCGGACGGAAAGTGGGCGCGGGCGGCGCCGATCAACACCTCCTGCAACGGACGCGAAGCCTGGCCGGGCGCAACGTCCACCACGCCCAGCAAGCGGGCCGACGGCGCCGAGCGGTCTATGGTGCTGCTGACCTTGACGTCGTTGATCAGGCAGTATTTGCCGGCGCTGGGGAAGGACACCAGAGCGTCCCAGCGATAGCCGGGCTGGAACACTACGCTCTTGCGGGTTTGCACCTTGCCCATGGTCAGGCCGTCTGCGGCGATCAAGGGCAGGTCCAGCTCCGTGCCGCTGCTGCAATAGCGGGCGACGTAATCGTCCATCTGCCTGGCGAACAGGCCGGCCAGCGGCGGCGCATTGTCGCTGAGGCGGCGCAGTTTCAGGTTGATGGTGTCGCGCACGCCGGCGTGCACCATTCTCCAGCGTTCCACGTCGCCGGCCCGCGCCTGGGCCATCTTGCCCAAGACCACGCCGTTGATGCTGGTGTAGCGGCCGGACTCTTGCCAGGTCTTGGGGCCGAACTGGTCGTAGCCTTCTATGCCGCCCACGTCGTCGCCGTCGCAGCGATAGCGTTGGTCCTCCTCATTGGGCGGGGTGGCGGTGTTGCCGTAGGTCTTGATCATGCCCTTGTATTGTCCGGCCTTGAAGCGGCAGGCGTACTGGATCTGCTGAAACACCAGCACCCGTTCGCGGAAGTTGACCCCGGCATAGGGCCGCAGCAGGGTGTCGATGTCGCCGTTCTGTTGCTGGGTGGGTTGCCGCGTGCCGCGCACGATCAGCGCGCCGGCCATGCCGCTGGACACTTGCAGCGCGGTGGAGCCGTGGCGATGGGTGTGATACCAGAAGGTGCCGGCCGGGTGGTCGGGCGGAATGTTGTACTCGTACTGGAAGCTGACGCCGGGATTGATGGAGATCAGTACATTGTCGCTATTGCCCGCCGGATTGATCCAGAGTCCGTGGGTATGCAGATTGGTGCCGTTGAAACAATGGGGCTGGTTGCCGCTGCCGCCCTGGTCGGTACAGCTGGGGTCGCGGATGGGTTTGCCGTCGGCGTCGCGGTTCAGCTTGTTGTTCAGGCCGATGCGCACGGTTTGTCCGGGGTAGACCTCGATCAGCGGGGCGATGAAGGGCGTGGCGCTGGGCTGAGAGGATGCCGGCGTCGCGACCGGGCTGAGCGCGCCGGGCAGGTAGCTGCGCAGCGCGACCTTGTCGTAATGGATCTGCCCGGGACGTTCCAGCGAAGGATTGCGAATCCAGCCGTAGCGATAGCGGATGTCCAGATCGTAGGCGACTTCGCGCGGGGCGGCCTGCGGCTGGTCAAGCTCCAGCGGCGCGCGGAGCAGGGCGGCGGTATTGAGCGCGCCGGCGGGCTGAGCGGTCGGGATAGCCAGCAACTGCGGCGGGTTGTCTATCTGCGGGAGGTCTTCGCCGTGGCCGGGCGCCGCGAGCAGCAGCGCGGCGAGGCCCAGCGGAAAGGGAGCGAAGCGAGCTTTGAGCATATTCATCTTGGTCTCCGAATTGGCGTGTTTGCCCATGAACAGTTGCAGGGCGGCCAATTCAGCCTAGTTCCAGATCGACGCCGTTTAAGCTGAATGTCATGTTTTGTCGGACGGGCCTGATCCGAAGGACAGGCGCGGCCGGCCGCGCCCCGGCTTGCGAGCCCGGATGTCGGCGGCGGCCGCTTTCCGGTATGCTTGCCGTTTTGCCGTTTCAATACGCTGAACCGAACTATGCACATCCATATCCTGGGCATTTGCGGCACCTTCATGGGGGGCATCGCCGCTATCGCCAAACAGGCCGGTCACAAGGTCACCGGCTGCGACGCCAATGTTTACCCGCCGATGAGCACCCAGCTGGAAGCCATGGGCATCGAGCTGATTCAGGGCTTCGGCGCGGAGCAGGCCGATATTGGCGCGGACATCTTCGTGGTGGGCAATGTGGTGACGCGCGGCAAGCCGCTGATGGAGGAAATCCTCAACCGCGGGCTGCCGTATATTTCCGGCCCGCAGTGGCTGGCGGAAAACGTGCTCAAGGATTTGTGGGTGCTGGCGGTGGCCGGCACCCACGGCAAGACAACCACCAGCTCGATGCTGGCCTGGATACTGGAGGACGCCGGCCTGGCGCCGGGCTTCTTGATCGGCGGCATTCCGCAGAACTTCGGCGTGTCGGCGCGCCTGCCCGGCGCGCCGCGTCAGGACGCGGCCAGCGTCAGCCCCTTCTTCGTGATTGAGGCCGATGAATACGACACCGCCTTCTTCGACAAACGTTCCAAATTCGTCCATTACCGGCCGCGCACCGCGGTGCTGAACAATCTGGAGTTCGACCACGCCGACATCTTCGCCGACCTGGCGGCGATAGAAATCCAGTTTCATCACCTGGTGCGCACGGTGCCGGGCCAGGGCCTGATCGTCAGCAACGGCCGCGAGGCCAGCCTGGATCGGGTGCTGGAACGCGGCTGCTGGACGCCGGTGGAGCGCTTCGGCGCGGACGCCGGCTGGCAGCTGGGTGCGGCGGAGGCCAACGGCCACTTCGACGTGCTGCTCGACGGCCGGCTTCAGGGCCGGGTGCGCTGGGATCTGATGGGCGAACACAATCGTCTGAACGCGCTGGCGGCGATCGCCGCCGCCCGCCATGTCGGCGTGGCGGTGAACAGCGCCATCGACGCGCTGTCGCGCTTCCAGAACGTCAAGCGGCGTATGGAAGTGCGCGGCGTGGCGGCCGGCGTCACGGTGTACGACGACTTCGCCCATCATCCCACCGCCATCGCCACCACCCTGGCCGGTTTGCGTCACAAGGTGGGCGGCGAGCGCATCTTGGCGGTGCTGGAGCCGCGCTCCAACACCATGAAGCTGGGCACGATGAAGGCGGCGCTGCCGGCCTCTCTGGCCGACGCCGATCTGGTGTTCTGCTCCGCCGCCAATCTGGGCTGGAATCCCGGCGAGGCCTTGGCCGAGCTGGGCGAGCGCGCGCAGACCTTCAACGATTTCGACGCGCTGCTGCAAGCGGTGGCCGCCGCGGCCCGTCCCGGCGACCATGTGCTGGTGATGAGCAACGGCGGTTTCGGCGGCATTCACCAGAAGCTGCTGGAGCAACTGGCCGCGCGCGGGGCGCAGGCATAAAGAAAGGGGTACTGGTTTCCTTTGTCTTGGCGCGAGAGATCGTAAATATGTTTTTAGAACTTGTTTACGATCTCTACGGTAAAGCCCCAGCGTTCGTTCCGTAGCCGAGGTGTATTGAAGGTGTTGATCATTCCTGAAGCAGCTCGGTAATTTGGCGGCGCAGCCATATCTGTGCGGGATCGCCATGAGTTCGCTCGTGCCAGATCATCGACAGAGAAAACATATCGACCTTCAGTGGTAACTCCACCAGTTCGAGTGGGGCGCATTGCGCAATGTGGGAGGCCAGCCGCCTGGGCAGGGAGAGCACCAGATCGCTCTCCGCCACGATCATTGGAGCAACCAAGAAGTGTGGCAGGCGCACTGCGACTTGGCGGCTCTTTCCTTGGCTGGCGAGAGCAGTATCGATCATGGCATTCCCCTGCCCGGTGATGGTGACTACCACATGGGATTGTGCAGCGAACTTTGCTAGCGTCAGTTGGGAGGACAGGATCGGGTGGCCGCGTCGAACCACGCAGACTAGGTCCTCGTCGTAGAGCCAGCGTCGATAGAATCCTGCAGGCAGTTGCCCGTCCTCGAACACGCCCAGAGCAATATCCGCATCTCCCTGGCCAACGGAGCTGATGTTGTTGCCGTTGGGGGCAGGGACTTCCAACTTTACCCCAGGCGCATCTTTTTCGATGTGTCCAACCAGTGTGGGCAACACTATTGAAGCGATGTGATCGAGACACGCGATGGTGAAGCGGTGCTGCGTAGTGGATGGCTCGAATCGCGGAGGTGCCACGATGATGCGGACATCTTCCAGCACTCTTGTCACGAGCGGCTCCATGGCCAGCATTCTAGGTGTGGGCTCGACGCCGTTCGGTGTACGAATGACCACCTTGTCTTTGAACAGCAGGCGTAATCGGCCCAGCGCGCGGCTGGCCGCAGGCTGACTCAAATTCAGCCTGGCACCTGCTCGGGTGACGTTGCGTTCACGCAGCAACGCGTCAAGGAACTTCAGCAGGTTCAGGTCGATAGAACTGATATCCGATTTTTGCATATATAGGTTTCACTTCATGCATTTGACGAATGATATGTCAGTGTCGACAATGGTGCCACGTTGAAAAAATCACCGACAAATAGAGGCTGTCACTATGAAACGATATCCATTGTTGATAGCTATCTTGGGATTGGCTTTGATGGCTCCGGTACTGCCTTCTTTCGCCAGCACACCAAGCGAGCACGAGGCTGCCATCAAGCAGCTCCCCAGCGTGTACCGGCTAGCGCTGGGCGACGCCAGGGTCACCGCGCTGTCGGCCGGAACTGTGGATTTGGACTTGCATAAGCTATTGCAGGGCGCCGCACCGAAGCGTATCGATCAGCTTCTGGTGCGAGGCTTTCTGGAGAATCCGGTGCGGACGTCGATCAACGTCTTCTTGGTTGAAACCGGCGGGCGTCGCGTGCTTGTCGACACAGGAAGCGGCGAATTGTTCGGAGGCAATGTCAGCCGATTGATGGAAAGTCTGACGGTGGCAGGTGTCCAACCCGATCAGATTGATGACATTCTGATTACCCATGCCCACCTCGACCATATCGGCGGGCTGGTGCTGGGGGGGGAGGCTGTCTTCCGCAATGCGACCATACACATCAGCGAGGCTGACCTGGCTTTCTATCTGCAGCCGGTACGTTCCTCGGTGCCTCATGCGGATGCTGGGTCGTCAGAAATTGCCGAGAAAATGCTGCGTCCCTATGTCAATGGAGGAAAAATCAAACTATTCTCAGGCGCGTCCGAAGTGGTGCCCGGCATCACTGCAACCGTGTACAGAGGCCATACGCCAGGCAGTGCGGTTTTTACACTGGAGCGCGAGAACAAGAAGATCCGCTTTGTGGGAGACATGATTCATTCCACCATCCAGTTTGATGACCCAGCGCTTACAATCGGTTTCGATACGGATTCTTCGCGGGCTCGGACCGTACGCAAGCTGTTTTTCGCCAAGACCGCCTCTGAACGGTCCCTGATGGCCGGCCCCCATCTGCCCTTTCCCGGCATTGGTCACCTCCGGAAATCGGATGGAGGATATGTCTGGGTGCCTGTTCACTATGATGATCGTCCGTTGGCGCTTTTGCCATAGAGGAGGTTCCAAGTTTTTCATGGAGCCTGTTGCCAAGCCAAGCCAGAGGGGGTGTTTCCCTCTGGCTTGGGCTGCTGCGCTCGTCTAGATTGTGGACTTTTGCCATCTCGCGGGCATCATGAAAAACTTTGAACAGGAGCTTAGAGCCTGTTCAACGTCTCATGAGCAAGAGTGGGACAAGGCGAAAACGGCTGAAGACGCGGAATGTCAAGTGGTCCATGAATATTCGAGCCTGTACTCGTCGTGATGAAACACAGTAGGTTTTGAACAGGCTGTTAGCCGCGCAATTTGGCGGCGATGCCGGCCACGCGCTGGCCATAGGCCTTGGCGGTGTCCAGATCGCCTTGCGGGATTTCGTCGACGCTGGCGTCGGACGGGGATTGCACCAGCAGGCCCACCGAGCCGCCCAGGTTGTTGATGTCCTCGCGGCTGGCGTTCTTGGCGTTGCTGGGCAGCAGGCCCAGGCTGACCCACAGACCGCCGTGCTGGGAAGCCAGGGTTTGCAGATAGATCAGCGACACCTGCTTGTCGCCGTTCAGGCTGGCGCTATTGGTAAAGCCGCCGAACACCTTGTCCTGCCAGCCGCGGGTGAACCAGACCTTGGAACTGGCGTCGGCGAATTTCTTGAACTGCCAGCTCGGGCTGCCCATATAGGTGGGCGAGCCGAAGATGATGGCGTCGGCGCTGTTCAGCAGATCCCAGGCGCCGGCGGGCAGATTGCCCTCGGCGTCGATGGCCAGCAACTGCGCACTGGCGCCGGCGGCGACATGCTGGGCCACTTGCTGGGTGTGACCGTAACCGGAGTGATAAACGACGACGACTTTTGCCATGACGGGCCTTTCATATTGCCGTGAATGAAGAAAGGCCTGCCGCGCGGCAGGCCTTTGCCCAGTATTGGCGATGATGAAGAATTGAAAAAGCGCCGCCGGGTGAATTAATTATTTAGCTGAATTAAACAATCCCATCGGTTTGCTGCGTTGCGGGCCCTGCGTCCGAAGAGCGGTGTTTTACCGCGCAGAACACATAAAAACGCCCACGGTCGTGGGCGTTTTCTCGGCGTGAACGGCGGCGGTTTAGTGGAACTGCTCTTCCTCGGTGGAACCGGTCAGCGCGGTGACGCTGGACTGGCCGCCCTGGATCACGGTGGTGACGTCGTCGAAGTAGCCGGTGCCCACTTCCTGCTGATGGGACACGAAGGTGTAGCCGCGTTCGCGAGCGGCGAACTCCGGCTCCTGCACTTTCTCGACATAGGCGGACATGCCGCGGGCAACATAATCTTGCGCAAGGTCGTACATGTTGTACCACATATTGTGGATGCCGGCCAAAGTGATGAACTGGTACTTATAGCCCATCGCGCCCAGCTCGCGCTGGAATTTGGCGATGGTGGCGTCGTCCAGATTCTTCTTCCAGTTGAAGGACGGCGAGCAGTTGTAGGCCAGCAGCTTGCCCGGATGCTTGGCGTGCACCGCTTCGGCGAACTTGCGCGCGAACTCCAGATCCGGAGTGCCGGTCTCGCACCAGACCAGATCGGCGTAGTCGGCGTAGGCGATGGCGCGGCTGATCGCCTGCTCCAGACCCTTCTTGGTCTTGTAGAAGCCTTCGGCGGTGCGCTCGCCGGTCAGGAAGGGGCGGTCGCGCTCGTCGCAATCGCTGGTCAAGAGATCGGCGGCTTCGGCGTCGGTGCGGGCGATCACCAGGGTGGGCACGCCGTAGACGTCGGCGGCCAGGCGCGCGGCGATCAGCTTCTGCACCGCTTCCTGAGTGGGCACCAGCACTTTGCCGCCCATGTGGCCGCACTTCTTCACCGAGGCCAGCTGGTCCTCGAAGTGCACGCCGCCGGCGCCGGCACGTATCATCGCCTTCATCAGCTCATAGGCGTTCAGCACGCCGCCGAAGCCGGCTTCGGCGTCCGCCACGATGGGGGCGAAGTAGTCTATGAAGCCGGCGTCGCCCTGGGCCACGCCCTTGGAATGCTGGATTTCGTCGGCGCGGGTGAAGGCGTTGTTGATGCGTTCCACCACCTTGGGCACCGAGTCAACCGGATAAAGCGACTGGTCCGGATACATCGCCGAGTATTCATTGTTGTCTGCGGCCACTTGCCAGCCGGACAGATAGATGGCCTTGACGCCGGCCTTGACCTGCTGCATGGCCTGACCGCCGGTCAGCGCGCCCAGACAGTTGATGTACGGCTCGCTGTGGAGCAGGCCCCACAGCTTGTCCGCGCCGTTGCGCGCCAAGGAGTACTCAATCTGCAACGAGCCGCGCAGGCGCTCCACATCGGCGGCGCTGTAGCCGCGCTTGATGCCTTTCCAGCGGGGATTCTCGTTCCAGTCTTTCTGGATGGCTGCAATGCGTTGTTCGCGAGTCGTCATGCTAAAACCCTTCTCGATACGTTTCTGTGCGCGCCGGCAGACGCCGGCGTCCTCATTAAGCGATCTGGCTATCCGGTTTTCCGGATTTTCTTGCGGTCGGCCCTCATGGGGCCGGCTCGGCATGTCCGCCGTGTCAGCCTTGCGGATAGCGGCTGTTCGGGCGGAGCACTTGCGGGTGTGGCTCAATTATTAGCACAAATAAAAACGCTTGTGTGCAGTGCAGCACAAAGAAAATGTTTGATTTTCAAAAGCTAACAGCAACTTTCCTAAAACGAATATTGCGACTCGCTCAAGCGTTTGCTTTTAGAAAATAAAAGTCCGCAAACGCACATCGGGGTTTGGGACGCCTAGGATGACGGTCTGAAGCCGTTCAGTCGTTCTCAGGGCTTGAATTCCGCGACGAAGCCCCTACCTTGAGTCGGGACTATTCGTACCGCTGAATCCAAATCCGAGGAATCGCCATGCAGGACAAGCAAAACATCGCGGCAGACGCCGTGGACAATGACAATATCGACGCGACGGTGGCGGAGCAGGCCGTAGAGCAAGAGCTGAGCGCGGAGCAACGCATCGCCGCGCTGGACGCGGAAGTGGCCGAACTGAAGGACGCGCTGCTGCGCGCCCGCGCCGATCTGGAAAACCAGCGCCGCCGCGGGCAGGAAGACGTGGCCGCCGCGCACAAATACGCAATCTCCAAGTTCGCCGGCGAGCTGGTGTCGGTGAAGGACTATCTGGAAATGGCGCTGCTGGACCAGAGCGGCCAGATCGACACCCTGAAGATGGGCGTGGACATGACGCTGAAGCAATTGGTGTCCGCCTTCGACAAGGCGCAGATCAAGGACATCGCTCCCCAGACAGGCGACAAGCTGGACCCGCATCAGCACCAGGCGATGAGCGCGGAAGAGGCCGACGCCGAACCCAACACCATCGTGCGCGTGATGCAAAAAGGCTACCAGATCTCCGATCGCGTACTGCGTCCGGCCATGGTCGTGGTCGCCAAGGCAAAAGCATAAAAAAGGGCGGCGTGCTCCTCTTGAAATAATGGGCATAGCCAATACCTATTGAGACAACAGGCGGTCGCTATCGAACAAATGGCCGCTGAAACGAATTGAGATAAAGGAACTTCGACATGGGTAAAATCATTGGCATCGACTTGGGCACCACCAACTCCTGCGTATCTGTCGTGGAGGGCGGCGCGCCCAAGGTGATCGAGAACGCCGAAGGCGCTCGCACCACTCCGTCCATCATCGCCTATATGGACGATGGCGAA
This sequence comes from Chromobacterium sp. CCUG 30098, assembly GCF_059916605.1. NCBI lineage: Bacteria > Pseudomonadati > Pseudomonadota > Betaproteobacteria > Neisseriales > Chromobacteriaceae > Chromobacterium > Chromobacterium sp. CCUG 30098. The sequence goes on from NZ_JAUCGS010000003.1 coordinate 315,946, forward strand.
ATCCTGGTCGGCGCGCCGGCCAAACGCCAGGCGGTGACCAACCCGCGCAACACCATTTACGCCGCCAAGCGCCTGATCGGCCGCCGCTTCGAAGACAAGGAAGTGCAGAAAGACATCGACCTGATGCCTTTCGAAATCCTGAAAGCCAAGAACGGCGACGCCTGGGTCAAAGTGCGCGACCAGGAACTGGCTCCGCCGCAACTCTCCGCCGAAGTGCTGCGCAAGATGAAGAAGGCCGCGGAAGACTATCTGGGCGAGGAAGTGACCGAGGCGGTGATCACCGTGCCGGCCTACTTCAACGACAGCCAGCGTCAGGCCACCAAGGACGCCGGCCGCATCGCCGGTCTGGAAGTGAAGCGCATCATCAACGAACCGACCGCCGCGGCGCTGGCTTTCGGCCTGTCCAAGCAGGAAGGCGACCGCAAGATCGCGGTGTACGACCTGGGCGGCGGCACTTTCGACGTGTCCATCATTGAAATCGCCGACGTGGACGGCGAGCATCAGTTCGAAGTGCTGTCGACCAACGGCGACACCTTCCTGGGCGGCGAAGACTTCGACCAGCGCGTGATCGACTACATCGTGACCGAGTTCAAGCGCGAACAGGGCGTGGACCTGAAGAACGACGTGATGGCGCTGCAGCGTCTGAAGGAAGCGGCGGAAAAGGCCAAGATCGAGCTGTCCAGCGCGACTCAGACCGAAGTGAACCTGCCCTACATCACCATGGACGCCACCGGCCCGAAACACTTGGCGATGAAGATCACCCGCGCCAAGTTCGAAAGCCTGGTGGAAGACCTGGTCGAGCGCTCCATCGAGCCGTGCCGCGTGGCGCTGAAGGATGCCGGCCTGTCGGTCAACGAAATCTCCGACGTGATCCTGGTCGGCGGCCAGACCCGCATGCCCAAGGTGCAGGAAAAAGTTAAGGAGTTCTTCGGCAAGGAGCCGCGCAAGGACGTGAACCCGGACGAAGCCGTGGCCGTGGGCGCCGCGATCCAGGGTTCGGTGCTGTCCGGCGACCGCAAGGACGTGCTGCTCTTGGACGTGACCCCGCTGTCGCTGGGCATTGAAACCCTGGGCGGCGTGATGACCAAGCTGATCCAGAAGAACACCACCATCCCGACCAAGGCGTCGCAGGTGTTCTCCACCGCCGACGACAACCAGACCGCGGTGACCATCCACGTGCTGCAGGGCGAGCGCGAAAAGGCTTCCGCCAACAAGAGCCTGGGCCAGTTCAATCTGGGCGACATTCCGCCGGCGCCGCGCGGCATTCCGCAGATCGAAGTGGAATTCAACATCGACGCCAACGGCATTCTGCACGTGTCGGCCAAGGACAAGGCTTCCGGCAAGCAGGCCAACATCACCATCCAGGCTTCCTCGGGCTTGTCCGAAGCCGAGATCCAGCAAATGGTGAAGGACGCCGAGGCCAACGCCGAGGAAGACAAGAAGCTGCACGAGCTGGTGACCGCCCGCAACCAGGCGGAAGGCCTGATCCACAGCGTGAAGAAATCGCTGGCCGAGCACGGCGACAAGATCGACGCCGCCGAGAAGGCCAAGATCGAAGACGCGGTGAAGGCGGCCGAGGAAGTGGCCAAGAGCGAAGACAAGGCCGAGATCGAAGCCAAGACCGAAGAACTGGCCAAGGCCAGCCAGAAACTGGGCGAAATCATGTACGCCCAGGCTCAGCAGGCTGAAGCCGGCGCCCAGCAGGGCGGCGCGGACGCTCAGGCCGGCAAGCAGGAAGACGGCAACGTCGTCGACGCCGAGTTCGAAGAAGTGAAGAAAGACAAGGCTTAATCGCCAGCCGATGTCTTGACGCCTGATGACCGGGCCGGGCCCGCCGGAGTGTTCCGCGGCCCGGACCGGTCATTGGCGTATGGTGGCCGGCCGCGCTAGGGGGCTTGCTTCCCGAGCCGACTGAATTTGAGAGAGACAGGAACATGTCCAAGAAAGATTACTACGATGTGTTGGGCGTCAACCGCGACGCCTCCGACGACGACATCAAAAAGGCTTACCGCAAGCTGGCGATGAAGTATCACCCGGACCGTAATCCGGACAGCAAGGAAGCGGAAGAGAAGTTCAAAGAGGTCAAGGAAGCCTACGAGATTCTGTCCGACAGCCAGAAGCGGGGCGCTTACGACCAGTTCGGCCATGCCGGCGTGGACCCGCAGGCCGGCGCCGGCGGCGGCGCGGGCTTTGGCGGTTTCGGCGACTTCGCCGACATTTTCAGCGATATCTTCGGCGGCGGCCGCTCCGGCGGCGGCGGAGGCGGGCGTTCCAACGTCTATCGCGGCGCGGACCTGCGCTACAACATGGAAATCTCGCTGGAAGAGGCGGCCCGCGGCTGCGAGAAGCAGATCCGCATCCCTTCGCACGAAGAATGCGAAGTCTGCCACGGCAGCGGCGCCAAGCCCGGCACCCAGCCCAAGACCTGCTCCACCTGCGGCGGCCACGGCCAGGTGAGGATGAGCCAGGGCTTCTTCTCCATTCAGCAGACTTGCCCCACCTGCCACGGCACCGGCAAGCAGATTACCGATCCCTGCACCAGCTGCCACGGCGCGGGCCAGAAAAAGACCAACAAAACGCTGAACGTGAAGATTCCGCCCGGCGTGGACGAGGGCGACCGCATCCGTCTGTCCGGCGAAGGCGAGCCGGGCCAGAACGGCGGACCGTCCGGCGACCTTTACGTGGTCACCCACATCAAGCCGCACGCGGTGTTCCAGCGCGACGGCATGGACCTGCATTGCGAGATGCCGATCTCCTTCTCCACCGCGGCGCTGGGCGGCGAAGTGGAAATCCCGACGCTGGACGGCATGGCCAAGGTCAAGATCGCGGGGGAAACCCAGAGCGGACGCGTCTACCGCTTGCGCGGCAAGGGCGTGAAAGCGGTGCGCGGCACCGATTACGGCGATCTGCATTGCCATGTGGTGGTGGAAACTCCGGTCAAGCTGACCGAACGTCAGAAAGAGCTGCTGCGCGAATTCGACGCCATCAGCCAGGGCGACGTGGCCACTCACAATCCGCGCTCCAAGTCCTTCATGGACAAGTTGAAGGATTTCTTCGGTTAAGACGTCTCTCAGCGACCCTCGCGGTCGCGGACGACAAAACGGCAAGCACGCGCTTGCCGTTTTTTTGTTGGAACATAAATATTTTTGGTGGTCAACTATTTTTGAGTAACTTGTTGTAATGAGCGATTTTTTAAAATGAATTATCTGGAGGGTTCCGGTATCCGGCCTTATCTTGGTGGGGCTCCGGAACCCCGCTCCGGAGCGAAAACATAAAAATTATCCGGGCCACCCTGCATCAGCGCGGTGAGCTTGGCTTCGCTCAAAGGAGAATGTCATGGAAGATTTGGTCAACGCCGTCAACGGCGTCATCTGGAGCCCGGCGCTGATTTACCTATGTCTGGGCGTGGGTCTTTACTTGTCCGTGCGCACGCGTTTCCTGCAATTGCGCCACTTCCGGGAAATGCTGCGCCTGATGTTCAATACCGAGAGCAGCGCCAGCGGCGTGTCCTCGTTCCAGGCGCTGGCGATGACGCTGGCCGGCCGCGTCGGCACCGGCAATATCGCCGGCGTCGCCACCGCGATCACTTTCGGCGGCCCGGGCGCCATCTTCTGGATGTGGATGGTAGCCTTCCTCGGCGCCAGTTCGGCCTTCGTCGAATCGACGCTGGGCCAGGTCTACAAGGAAAAGATCGACGGCCAGTATCGCGGCGGACCGGCTTTCTACATCGAGAAGGGTCTGGGCTTGAAGTGGTACGCCTGGCTGTTCGCCATCACCACCATCGTCGCCACCGGCGTATTGTTGCCGGGCGTGCAGGCCAATTCCATCGCCGCCTCGCTGAACACCGCCTTCGGCATCGCGCCCACCGTCACCGCGGCGGTGCTGGCCATCATTCTGGGCTTCATCATCTTCGGCGGGGTCAAGCGCATCGCGCTGTTCGCCGGCGCGGTGGTGCCCTTCATGGCCTTGGGCTACATCATCGTGGCCTGCGTAATCATCGCCTTGAACATCGAGCAGCTGCCCGGCGTGATGGCGCTGGTGCTGAAAAGCGCGTTTGGCATGGAGGCCGGTTTCGGCGCCATTCTCGGCCTGGCCATCCAGTGGGGGGTGAAGCGCGGCGTGTATTCCAATGAAGCCGGTCAGGGCACCGGCCCGCACGCCTCCAGCGCCGCGGCGGTGTCGCATCCGGCCAAACAGGGCCTGGTGCAAGCCTTTTCGGTCTATATCGACACCTTGTTCGTTTGCTCCGCCACCGCCTTCATGCTGCTGATCACCGGCCAATACAATGTGCAGGGTCCGGAAGGCCAGGCCATGTACACCGGCATCGCCGGCGTGGCGGCGGGGCCGGGTTATGTGCAGATCGCGATGGAAAGCATCATGCCGGGCTTCGGCTCCATCTTCGTGGCGCTGGCGCTGTTCTTTTTCGCCTTCACCACCATCGTCGCCTACTACTACATCGCCGAAACCAATATCGCCTACATCAACCGCAAGATTCAGCTGCCCTGGCTGAGCTTTGTGCTGAAGATCGCCTTGATGGCGGCAACGGTGTACGGCACGGTCAAGACCGCGGATCTGGCCTGGGGTCTGGGCGATATCGGAGTCGGCCTGATGGCCTGGCTCAACATCATCGCCATCGTCTTGATGCAAAAACCGGCGCTGGCCTGCCTGCGGGACTATGAGGCGCAGAAAGCGCGCGGCCTGGACCCGGTGTTCCATCCGGAAGCGCTGGGCATCGTCAACGCCGCCTACTGGGAAGGACGGCGCGCGGAGGACAATCTGGCCGCGGAATTGGCGGCGCAGTCCGGCAAGGCCGCGGAGGAAGGCGAGCTGGCGCCGCGTAAGCGCTGAGCTCAGGAGAACGCGGACGGCGGCGGTTTCCGGCGCTGTCCGCAAAGCCGGCGTGCAAAATCCAGAACACTCTGTTTTGCCGGCCGGCATCCGCTGCGGGTCGGCGGCAACAGGCGTACAATGGCCGGGCTAATCCTTCTAATGGAATTGTCATGATTTTCGCCAATCGCTATTTTCCCGCCACCCGCATGCGCCGCATGCGCAAGGATGAATTCTCCCGCCGCCTGATGCGTGAAAACGTGCTGACCGCCAACGATCTGATCTATCCGGTATTCGTGATGGAAGGGCAGAACCGGGTGGTGGAAGTGCCGTCGATGCCGGGCGCGCCGCGCCAAACGCTGGACAAGCTGCTATACACCGCCGAACAGGCGCTGGAACTGGGCATCCCGATGCTGTCGCTGTTCCCGGTGATCGAATCGGGCAAGGACAATAGCGCGCAAGAGGCCTACAACCCCGAAGGCCTGGTGCCGACCGTGGTTCGCGAATTGAAGAAACGCTTCCCCGAGCTGGGCGTGATGACCGACGGCGCGCTGGACCCGTACACCATTCACGGCCAGGACGGGGTGATGGACGAGAGCGGCTACGTGCTCAACGACGAAACCACCGAAATCCTGATCAAGCAAGGCCTCTGTCACGCGGAGGCCGGCGTGGACATGTTCGGCCCGTCCGACATGATGGACGGACGCATCGGCGCGATCCGCGAGGCTTTCGAGGAGGAGGGCTTCATCCACACCAAGATTCTGGCGTATTCGGCCAAGTACGCGTCCGGCTTCTACGGCCCCTTCCGCGACGCTTTGGGTTCATCCGGCAATCTGGGCAAGGCCGACAAGAACAACTACCAGATGGACCCGGCCAATCTGGACGAAGCGATCCAGGAAGTGGCGCAGGATCTGGAAGAGGGCGCCGACGCGGTGATGATCAAGCCGGGCATGCCCTATCTGGACGTGATCCGTCGAGTGAAAGACACGTTCCGGGTGCCGACCTTCGCTTATCAGGTGTCCGGCGAGTACGCGATGTTGAAGGCCGCCTTCCAGAACGGCTGGCTGAACGAGGAAAAGTGCATGCTGGAAAGCCTGATCGCGTTCAAGCGCGCCGGAGCGGACGGCATCCTGACCTATTTCGCGCTGGACGCGGCGCGTTTGCTGCACCAACGCTGAGCGCAGGCGGACAAGCCATCGCGCCCCGGCTCAGGCCGGGGCGTTTTGCATGGGAGCGGACATGGATTTGATGCATTCCACCCTGTTCTGGATTCTCATCGCCGCCGCGCCGGCGGCGACGGCGCTGGGCATCCTGATCCGGCTGTCCCGGCGTGAGCCGCCGCCGGATCTGCCGCCCGGGGTCAAGCCCTTGGGCTGGGACGACGAAGACGAGGAAGACGACGACAAGGCGCCGCCGGCGGCGGGCGGCTAGTCGAAGCGCCAGCTGGCCATGGACAGATTGCCCATGCGCCAGTCGTCGTGCAGCTTGAGCGCGGGCGCGCCCGGGGTGCCGGCGCCCAGCGCCACCCACAGCGGGGCGATGTGTTCGTCGCTGGGATGGTTGTGGCGCGGATAGGGCGCTTGCTGCAGCCAGTCGGCCAGCGTGTCCCGGGCGTCGTTCAGCAACTGCTGGTCCAGCCAATCGCGGAAGGCCAGCGCCCACGGCGCCGGCGCCGAGCCTTCCGGGGCCAGCGCGCGCAGATTGTGGGTGTAGCTGCCGGAGGCGATGATCAGGACGCCTTCGTCGCGCAGCGGGCGCAGCGCCTCGCCGATGCGCATCAGTTCAGCGGCCGGCGCTTGATGCGGCAGCGACAGATTGACGATGGGGATGTCCGCCTGCGGGTACATCAGCATCAGCGGCGTCCAGGCGCCGTGATCCAGTCCGCGTTGTTCGGTGCTCTGCGCCGGCAGTCCGGCGGCGGCGAACAATTCGTGCAGGCGCGCGCAGAGCTGCGCATCGGTGCGGGCCGGGTAATTCAGCTGGTACAGGGCCTCGGGAAAGCCGTAGAAGTCGTGGATGGTTTCCGGGTTTGGCTTGTGGTTGACCACCAGGCCGCGGGTTTCCCAGTGCGCGGAAACGATGACGATGGCGCGCGGGCGCGGCAACTCCGTTCCCAGTTGGGCGATGAAATGGCGGCTTGGGCTGTCTTCCAGCACCAGGGTGGGGGCGCCGTGCGAGATGAACAGCGCAGGTAGGCGAGCAGTCATGGCTGAAGCTTTCATTCAAGAGATGGCTTCAGCTTAAGCCACGGCGATTCTCTGATAAACCGCAGTTTATTGGCTTTATTGTTTACTCGTTGGAAACAATTTGGCGATGCGGCGGCTCGTCTTGCAAAGGGACGGCCTATTCCGGTTTTAACTCAATCCGCCAAGCAGGATGGCACAGCCGGCAATGAAGATGAGGATGCCCATGATGCGCCGCCAGTTGCGCTTGCTCTGCCTGTCGCTCAATGGCTGCCGTTTCAACCTTCTCAGCTGTTGTCGATACATGGTCATTTGACGCTCCTATATTTTAATGATAATCATTCTTGTTTGAATGTCAAAATAAATGCTCGCGCAGGAGCGGCCGCTGTGGCGGAAGGCTTGAAACGGGGGCGTCGAAGCCGTGGGCCGGAGCGGAGGGGAAAGGCGGAATCCTTCGCTCCGTCAGGGGGCCGTAAGGCGGTATCAGGGCTTTGTTGGCCGTTCTTATTGCAGCCAGGCGAAGCCGGCCCATACTTCCAGCCAGAGTGCTTGCCAGTCGAATGTTTTCATTGCGATCTCTCTTGCTAAGGTATGCGGAGTATCGCTTAAGGCTTTGTATTTGTTAAATTGATTGTTTTTGCTTGCTGCTTAGCTGATTGCTATGAGGCTTGCGAACGGAGCGATGAAGAGCCGCCCCCGCAAGCGTGAAGCGCTTGCGGGGGCGGGAAGGCTCGGCGAGCCGGTCCAAGTCTCGCTCGTCAGAGCGAGACAAGGCCTTGCGGTCAAAGAGTTGGGCGGCGCACGCTGCATGCGAGCATGTCGCACTCGCCGTGCTTCGCCTCGGCGCGCGCGGCGAGCATCGAACCCTCTCTTAGTCCCAGGGCACTTCCGCCGAGTTTTCGACGACGACGGCGGGCTGCTTGTCCTGCGCCGGGGCGACAGCCGCCGGGCTGGTCGCTTCTTCCAGGCCGCCCAGCGCGGCGACCAGCGCGTCCACCAGTTCGCCCAGTTCTTCGCTCATCAAGGTGAAAGTGGCTTCGAACAGGCTTTCACGGTCATCGCCGGCCTGGCTGGCTTCGTCTTGCAGCAGGTCCAGGAACTGCAGCCGCTTCAGCTGCAGCATATCGGTCAGCTGGAAGCGGATCTTTTCCTGCCAGATCAGGCCAACCCGGGTCACTTGCTTGCCGGTGGCGATGTGCTGGCGGATCTCGTCCGCGGTCAGGTCGATGCGCGCGCAGCGCACCACCGCGCCGTTTTCGCCGCTGTCCTTGAGCTCGCAATCGGAATCCAGCTCAAAGCCGGCCGGCGCCTCGCCTGCCGCCAGCCAGTCCGTCATCGCGGTGTGCGGGGCGATCTTGGTGCGCGGCAGCGCGGCGGGGAAGGGCGGCAGCGCTTCGCGCAGCTTGGAGACCAGCGCCTCCGCCTTGCTGGCGGCTGCCGAGTCCACCATCAGCCAACCGCGGCGGGTGTCCAGATAGGCGCTCATCCGGCTGCTGCGCACGAAGGCGCGCGGGAGCAGGTCGTCGGTGATCTGCTCTTTCAGGGCCAGCTTTTCCTTGCGGCCCACCTTGCGCAACTCCTTGTCTTCTATCTCGGCGACTTTCAAATCGACGAAGTCGCGGATCACCGAGGAGGGCAGCACTTTGTCCTCGCGGCGCAAAGACACCATCTGGCAGCCGCGCACGGCGTAGACCGGCGCCTCCAGGTGGCCGGCGGCGGGCACCCAGCCCTCGCTGAACCAGTCCAGTCCCATGCAATGCTGGAATGGACGCTTTTCCAGCGCGGCGGAAAGCTGTTCGTTGTTAGGGGCGTCGTCTTGATTCAAACGGTAAAAAGATAGTTGCCTAAACCACATATTTGTTCCATAATGCGCGTCCTCTGATGCCACAGATTGTACCGCAGCCAAGACAGCAGCGGGGTGGTTTTCGGACAAGCTTGAAGATGGTCGTCGGAGTGTAGCTTAGCCTGGTAGAGCGCTACGTTCGGGACGTAGAGGCCGGAGGTTCGAATCCTCTCACTCCGACCAGTCAATTAGAAAAAGCTTGTCAGAAAGCATCGGATGTAGTAAATTTCTGCTCCTCGGCGCTTGGCGCTGAAGGCAGTAAAACGGAGTGTAGCTTAGCCTGGTAGAGCGCTACGTTCGGGACGTAGAGGCCGGAGGTTCGAATCCTCTCACTCCGACCAG
>NZ_JAUCGS010000003.1:325237-448101 GCF_059916605.1 Chromobacterium sp. CCUG 30098
CAGATTCAAAACCCTGAATTCAAGTATTTGAATTCAGGGTTTTTGCATTGGGGACTTAAAGAATCAAGCCGGTTATTTGGAAATGGCCGACGCCCCTTTTCAAATCGCAGGAAACTGTTTATTATTACGCGCTCTGCTTCAGGGCGGAGTGATGTGCCGGTATAGCTCAGTTGGTAGAGCAGCGCATTCGTAATGCGAAGGTCGGGGGTTCGACTCCTCTTACCGGCACCACAATCCCGCTTTTAGAACAGCAATCAGCCCGCCATGCGGGCTTTTTTGCATTTCCGGCGCGCCTCTTGCCGGTTTTCCCCCGTCCCGCCTATTTGATTCTCCTGGCCTCGCTTTGCCAATCCGGAGCCGGACGCCGTCGCGACGGCTGGCGATTGCCGACAAATTATGATATAAGCATTTTTGTGGCCGGGCACGATGGACAGAAGTCCGCCCGCATTGCGGGCGGCTTGAGAATGCGCCTGGGCTGAAATATATTGTGAACGTCTGTTATGACGAATGGACATGACGGTCTAGGCTGTCATCTAATGGAAAGCTACAGCAATTGTAGAGAGCGAACATGCTATCCAATTCCGTTGCTACTTTCAGCCTGTATTCGGATTTATACGCCCGGTTTCGTCCGGCGTATCCGGAGGCCTTGTATCAGTGGCTATTGCCGCAGTGCGCCGAATATGGGCGAGCCTGGGATTGCGCCACCGGCAACGGTCAGACCGCGGTGAGGTTGGGGGACAGTTTCGCGCGCGTGGACGCCACGGACATCAGCTCCGCGCAGCTGGGTCAGGCCGAGGCGCATAATCAGGTGTATTACCGCGAGTGTCCGGCCGAGGTCACGCCGTTCGACGACGCCGCCTTCGATCTGATCACGGTGTCGCAGGCTTTGCATTGGTTTCATTTCCCGTCGTTCTGGCCGGAGGTGGGACGGGTGCTCAAGCCGGGCGGCGTGTTCGCCGCCTGGGGTTATCATCTATGCAGGGTGTCCCCCGAAGTGGATCGCGCCGCGGCGATTTTGACGTCCATCATCGAACCGTTCTGGTCCAGCCGCTGCCAGATACTGTGGGACGGCTACAGCACGGCGGGCTGCCCGCTGCCTGTGCTGGAAACGCCGGATCTGGCGATTGATTGCGATTGGACGCTGGAGCAATACCTGGGCTTTCTCAACACGCTGTCCGCCAGCAAGCTGTGCAAACAGACCCTGGGCGAGCATGTGCTGGACGATGCCTCCAGCCGCATCGCCCGCGCCTGGGGCGATGGCGATCAGGTGTGCCGGGTCAGCATGCCGCTGAGCCTGCTGGTGGCGCGGCGCCCGGCGTCTTAGAACAGGTTTTAAGACCGATTCCGCGCCATCTGCCGGCGCAAGCAATCCAGCACCGCCCGCCGCGCGTAGCCGGCGGCGGGCCGGCTTTCAGCGCCGCTTGTCGTATTCCGCTTGCAGATCGGACAGCAGGATGTTGAGCGCGTCGGACGAACGCAGCAGTTCGATCAGCGACACCGCCAGCGAGCAAATCATGCACAGCAGGCTGATGCCGAAAGTCAGCTCCCCCCAAGCCTGCCAGCCGGTATAAACCTGGAACATCGCCACAGTGCATAGAAACAGGCTGGCGATGCCCAGGCATTGCATCCATTTGATCAAGGTGATGCGGGTGCGCAGATTGCCGATCTGGCGCAGGATCTTGGGATCCTGGCTATCGCGGTACTCCTCGTACAGATTGCGAATAATGCCGGCCAGGCCGAGAAAACGGTTGGTATAGGCCAGCAACAGCAGGGAAATGGCGGGAAACAGCAGGGCGGGCGTGGTCAGGGTTAGCGCGGAGTGCATCAGGCGTTCTCATCAATCAGGACATCAATGCCGTTGTCGGTGGCGTCGAATAGTTCGATTACGTCCGGGTTCTTCATGCGGACGCAGCCGAGGGAGGTGGGGGTGCCCCAGGGCACGTGGTCCCCGGCACCGTGGATGTAAATGGCTCGATTATAACTGTCTACTTCGCCGCCTTGGTTCTTTCCGGGCTCTTCGCCGCACAGCCACAGAATGCGGGTGAGGATCCAGTCCTTGTTCGGGTACTGGACGTGCAGTTCCGGCGTGTACTTCCAGGGCGTCACTTTGCGGCGGAAAATAATGGTGTTGGCTTCCACGCCGGCGCCGATGCGCTCGCAGACCCGGTGCCAGCCGCGCGGGGTCTGGTAGCTGCCGCTGACTTCTCCCACGCCCTTGCGCGCGGTGGACACCTGATATTCGCGTTGCAACAGCCCCCAGCCGTCGTAACGGCGCAGGGTCTGGCTGCGCACGCCGACCAGAATCCAGGGCGCGCCGTAATGGCGCGGATTGGGGGAGGTGTCCAGCAAGGGAGCGGCGGCCTGCTGCTGAACCGCGAAAGCCGCCGCCGCCAATGGGTCCATCGCCAGCGCGGCGTCGTCTTCCGCGTCGCCGGCGAAGGCGGACGCGCTCAAGGACAGGGCGAGCATCAGTCGCAGCATGGCATCAGCCTTTCCGACGGGTTTGGAAAAACGCCGTCAACGGTTGCGCGCAGGCGTCCGCCTGTTGCTGGCCGAACACCGCGGCGTGGTGATTGAGGCGGCTGTCGGCGAAAACGTCCAGCACGCTGCCGGCGGCCCCGGTCTTGGCGTCGGGCGCGCCGTAAATCACGCGGGCGATGCGGGCGTGCATGATGGCGCCGCTGCACATCAGACAGGGTTCCAGCGTCACGTACAGATCGCAGCCGTCCAGGCGGTAATTGCCTAGCAGGCCGGCGGCGTCGCGCAGGGCCATGATCTCGGCGTGGGCGCTGGGGTCGCGTCGGCCTATAGGTTGATTGTAGCCGCGTCCTATCACTTCGCCTTGCCGGACGACGACGGCGCCCACCGGAATCTCTCCCTCCGAACCGGCCTGGGCGGCCAGCTCCAGAGCCAGCGCCAGATGACGGGCGATCTCGGCCTCGGGCGGCGGGGCGGCCACGGGCGGATGCGCGGCCAATTGCCGCAGCAAGGCGTCTTTGGCTTCGTCGCCGAGTTGGTTCCAATGAATGCCGCGGCAGGCGGCCTCCAGCGCGAACAACAGCTTTCGGGTGGCGGTGCGTCCGCGGCTTTTCAATTGCAAGAAAGCCAGGACCGGGCCGCGTTGCCTCAGGGCGTCGGCGTCTACAATGCCGATTTCGGCGAGCCAGGCGATGGCCGCGGGCGGCAAGGGGGGCGAGGCCAGCTGAGCGCGGCTCGCCATGGTTTCAGCGGGTGGGACGGATTTGTCTTGCATGATGTCGATTTTAGCGTAAAGAAATCCCCTGCACGGCCGATAGAATGTCATAACCATAGGTTTTTTCTTATATGCCCGTGATAAAGCCCTATTCCGCCTCCTATGCGCTGTCCCAATCCAAGCCGCCGGCCGGTCGCGCCGCGCCAGCGGCTTCAGCTGCGTCCGCCGAGTCCGCAACGGCCCAGACCGCCGCTCCAACCGCTTCCTTGCAGGCTGGTCCGGCGCAACAAGCGCGTCAGCAGTTGCAATCCTCCTTGCAGCAAAGCTTGGGCAAGTTCATGCAGCAATTGAAGGTGACCTTGCGGCCCTTGCCCAAGCGTTCGCCCGAAGTGGATGGCATGCAGAAGGAGATGCTGAAAAAGAAGGTGGATATGTTGCTGCAGATGGCGCAGATGGCGGGCCGGGACAAGGCCAGCCTGAAAGCGCTGGCGGCGGAGCTGGCGCGCGCGGTCAAGGAGCTCAAGCAGCTGGTGGCCAGCATGACGCAGAACGCCGCCGATTCGATGATGCCGATCAGCGTAGGCGGAGACGCGGCGGCGGCGGCAAGCGCGGCGGCTTCGGGCGAGGGCGCGCCGGAGTCGACCAGCGGCGGCGGAGACGTTTCCGGCGCCGCCGCCCAGGCGCAGATTGAAGCCAAGGCGCAAACCGCCGAGGATGAAACGCGGCAGACAAAGGATGGGGAAGGCAATGCGTCGGCCGCCGGCGCGCGTGGCGACGCGGCCGCGGCCAATGGCGACAAAAGCGCGGGAGCGGCCGCGCGCGACGACGGCGCAACGCCGCGCGCCGGCGGGGGCAATCCGCTGGCCGGCGGCAATCCGGTGGCGGGCGACCGGGTGATCCAGGACATCATGATGAAGTTGAAGCAGCTGCAAAACTGGCTCAAGCAGCAGACGCGTCAACTGCAGGCCGATCAAGAGCTCAGGAAAATGATGAAGGAGATGGACAAGGACATGGCCGGCATCGAGAAGATGTTGGCGACCGGGGAAGTGTCGGAGAACGGAGAGATGGACGTCCAGGTCCACCTTGAGGCGGAAGCCGGCGGGGGTGTGAACGTCCAGGCTTGATCAGCGGCGCAGCCAGCGGCGTCCCAGCTGCCACAGCGCCCAAAGCCGCGCGCCGGTGCCCAGCCAGGATTGCAACCTTCCGCCCGGCGGCAGCAGGCTGCCGAGCACGGCCAGAATCTTGCCGAGCCTGCGGTGCCGGCCCCAGGCTTTCAGGCCTTCTCCAGCGGCGCCGAGAGGATGGCGGCGCAGGGTGTCCAGCTCCAGGCGCAGCTTGACCCTGAGCGCTTCGCCCTTCATCACCAGCAATTGTTTCTTGATGGCGCGGTCTCTCGGGTTCACGGCGCGTCTCCGCCGCCCAAGGCCGCCCAGTCCTTGCGCACTTCTTCCAATGTGGTGGCGAAGGCCGGTCCTTGCTCGCGCAGCCGTCGACGAAGACGGAAGGCCAGCCAGGCGCCCGCGCCGCAGAACAGCAGCGCGCAGGCGGCAAGCGCCCAGGCGCGCAGCGTCGGCGGAGTCAGCGTCCAGACCAGCAGCAGGCCCGCCATCAGGCCCACGGCGATCAGGATCAGCGCCAGCATGCCGGTGAACAGGCTGCCAATGATGTCGTCTTTCAGTTCCTGAGCTTCAAGCGACAGCAGTTCCGCCCGGGTCAGCAGCAAGGAAGCCACCCCGCCGGCGAAGGAGCGCAGGCTGCCGGGGCGGGGCGGAGATTGGCGTTGCGGCATGCCTTAGCGGCGGGAAACCAGCATGCCCAGCAGGAAGGCGACGCCGGCGGCGATGCCGATGGATTTCCACGGGTTTTCATGCACGTATTGATCGGTCGCTTTGGCGGCGACCTTGGCCTTGCCGACCACCACTTGCTCGGCGTCCAGCAACTTGGCCTTGGCGAGCTTCAGCTTTTCGTTGACGCGCTGGCGGATTTCCTTGCTTTTCTGGCTGCCATCGTCCAGCGAGGCGTCGATCAGCTCTTCGGTGCTGACCAGAACCTGGCGCACGTCATCCAGTAATTGTTCTTTTTCCTTGGCGATTGCAGCGGCATTGGACATAAAGATCTCCTGGTGAAAATGAATGGGAATTCCGCGAAGGCACGACTCTCGCGGTGCAGCAATCAAGCTGGCTACCATGAACCTATCAGGCTGGGCCAATGACGTCAAACACTGGATTTGACCGCTTTCGCCTGCGTCAAATCCGGCCGTAGGCGACGTTTTCCCACTGCGGAAGCCGTGGCGCGCGGAAACGGCTGGCCGCGTACAAGCCCACGCCGCCCATGGCCAGGCTGAACAGGGCCGAGATCCAGGGGCTCCAGGGGGTGGCGGCGATCAGCAGCAGCGGCGCGGCGCTGGCCCACAGCGAATAAGCGATGTTGTAGGTGACGGCGATGCCGGAGACGCGGATGTCGGCGGGAAACAGACTGATCATCGCCGAGGGCACCACGCCGACGATGCCGCAGCACAGGCCGGCGACGGCGTAGGCGAGGCCGGGCCAGCGCCAGCCGCCGATCAGGCTGGCGTAGAGCAGGCCCACGCCCACGGGCAACAACAGGCTGTAGAGGATCAGGCTGCGCAACGGGCCGACGCGGTCGGTGACGCGGCCGGCGATCACGCAGCCTATGTTGAGGAAGACGATGCCGAGGCTGCCCAGGGCGAAGGCGTCCTTGGCCGGCCAGGCGAAGTGCTGCTGCAGCAAGGTGGGGGTGACCACCACCGGAATCACCACGGCCGAAGTCAGCACGCAGGTCAGCAGCGCCGCCGGCAGCAGGGTGCTCCGGTGCGCGCGCAGCACTTCCAGCAGCGGGTAGGCGCGCTCCTGCCGTTGAGAACGCAGGGACAGGAATACCGGCGTTTCATTCAGCCAGCGGCGCAGCCAGACGCCGAACAGGCCGAGCGGGCCGCCGAGCAGGAACGGAATTCGCCAGGCATAGTCTTGCATTTGCTGAGGGCTGAAGACTTCGGCCAGCAGGGTGGCGGTCAGCGCGCCCAGCAGATAGCCCATGGTCAGGCCGGCTTGCAACAGGCCCAGCGCGTAGCCGCGATGGCGCGCCGGCGCGTGTTCGGCGACAAAGGTCCAGGCGCTGGGCACCTCGCCGCCCACCGCCGCGCCTTGCAGCAGCCGCAGGCACAGCAGCAGCAGCGGCGCCAGATAGCCGATCTGGGCGTAAGTGGGCAGCAGGCCGATCAGCAGACAGGGGCCGGCCATCATCAGCATGCTGAGGCTGAACATGCGCTTGCGGCCCAGGCGGTCGGCGAAGTGGGCCATCAGGATGCCGCCCAGCGGCCGCGCCAGGTAGCCGGTGGCGAAGATGCCGAAGGTTTGCAGCAGGCGCAGCCATTCCGGCATCTGCGGCGGGAAGAACAATTGGCTGAGCGTGGCGGCGAAGAAGGCGAAGACGATGAAGTCGTAGATTTCGAGCGCGCCGCCCAGCGCGGCCAGTCCCAGGGTGCGGTAGTCGGAGCGTGAAAGTGCGGCGGCGGGCGTGGCGATGGCGTTCATGACGGTTTGGGTGACGGTGGCGCGAAGGAGGGGCTGGAGTCGGATTCAATGCGCGCCGGCAAGGGCTGGACGCAGGGCTGGAATCTGCTTAAGGCAATGCGAATATGGCGGTATGGCAAACATGCCGCCAGTTTAGCGCGTGTCGGGAAATGTTGCGATAGTCAATTGCATTTTAACGGCATAAATTGCGCCGGGCGCGGACAAGAAAAAACCCCGGCGTTTGCCGGGGTTGAGAGGAGGGCGCTTATTCCCACTCGATGGTGGCCGGCGGTTTGCCGGACACGTCGTACACCACGCGGTTGATGCCCTTGACCTCGTTGATGATGCGGTTGGACGCGCGGCCCAGCAGGCTGTACGGCAGCTCCGCCCAGTGAGCGGTCATGAAGTCGCTGGTGACCACGGCGCGCAGCGCGACGACGTAGTCGTAAGTGCGGCCGTCGCCCATCACGCCCACCGATTTCACCGGCAGGAACACGGCGAAGGCCTGGCTGGTCAGTTCGTACCAGTTCTTGCCGCTCTTCTCGTCCACGGTGTTGCGCAGTTCTTCGATGAAGATGGCGTCGGCCTGGCGCAGCAGATCGGCGTACTCTTTCTTCACTTCGCCCAGGATGCGCACGCCCAGGCCCGGGCCCGGGAAGGGGTGGCGGTACACCATGTCGTGCGGCAGGCCGAGCGCGACGCCCAATTGGCGCACTTCATCCTTGAACAGCTCGCGCAGCGGCTCCAGCAGCTTGAGGTTCATGTCTTCCGGCAGGCCGCCCACATTGTGGTGGCTCTTGATGGTGTGGGCCTTCTTGGTCTTGGCGCCGGCGGATTCGATCACGTCCGGGTAGATGGTGCCTTGGGCCAGCCATTTGGCGTTGCTGAGCTTGCCGGATTCACGGTCGAACACCTCGATGAATTCCGCGCCGATGATCTTGCGCTTCTTCTCCGGGTCGCTCTCGCCGGCGAGCTTGCTCATGAAGTCGGCTTCTGCCTGCACGTGAACCACTTTCACGCCCAGGTTCTGCGCGAACATTTCCATCACCATCTTGCCTTCGTTCAGGCGCAGCAGGCCGTGATCGACGAAGACGCAGGTCAGTTGCGGGCCGATGGCGCGGTGGATCAGCGCGGCGGCCACCGAGGAGTCCACGCCGCCGGACAGGCCGAGGATGACTTCTTCGTCGCCCACTTGCTCGCGGATCTTCTTCACCGCTTCGTCGATGTAGTTGGGCATGGTCCAGCTGGGTTTGCAGCCGGCCACGTGCAGCACGAAGCGATGGATCATTTCCGTGCCGCGCTTGGTGTGGGTCACTTCCGGATGGAACTGCACGCCGTAGAGGCCGCGGCTCTCGTCGGCTATGGCCGCGATCGGGCAGGACGGGGTTTCGGCGATGACGTTGAAGCCCGGCGGCAGGCCGGTGACCTTGTCGCCATGGCTCATCCAGACGTCGAGGAAGCCGTTGCCGGCGTCGTCCACCTGGTCTTGCAGGCCTTCCAGCAGTTTGGAGTGATGGCGGGCCTTGATCTGGGCGTAGCCGAACTCGCGCTTGTCGCCGGCTTCCACTTTGCCGCCGAAGGTCTGAGCCATGAACTGCATGCCGTAGCAGATGCCCAGCACCGGAACGCCGAGTTCGAACAGCGCCGGATCGGCCTGGTAGTCGGATTCGTACACCGAGTTGGGGCCGCCGGAGAGGATGATGGCTTTGGGCGCGAAGGCGCGGATTTCTTCCAGCGGCATGTCAAACGAATGAAGCTCACAGTAAACGTGAGCTTCGCGTACGCGGCGGGCAATCAGTTGGGTGACCTGAGAGCCGAAATCGAGAATGAGGACTTTGTCCATGCCTATCCTTCAGGAAATGTTGTGGGCCGTGCGGCCGCGATGATTGAGATAGTGTCGCAGGCGGCTGGGCGCACGGCGGCGCGGGCCTGCTTTCATTGTTCGCCGTCCCGAGACGGCAGCCGGAATCTGCGGCTGCGCTCCGGCACGTGTTCGCTGCGGGCCAGCAGCATCAGCAGTCCGGCGAGGATCATGCCGAAGGACAGCAGATGGCTGGGGCGCAGGCCTACCGCGTCGTAGAGGTAGATGGCGCCGCCGGCGTAGATCAGCAGCGGGCTGGTGACCAGGGTGGATTTGTTGAAGCCGTCCACGACGAAGAGCAAAACGCCCGCGGCGGCCAGCAACAGAGAGAGCAAGGTGGCGGTGTTGGGCAGCAGCGAGGTGCTTTTCAGGAACCAGACCGATCCCAGGCAAATGAGCACGATGGGCAGGGCCGCGCTGCGGTTCATCAGGCGGCTCCACGCTGGTTTTTCATGAAGCGCTGTTTTTCGCGCTGCCATTCGCGGTCTTTTTCGGTGTCGCGCTTGTCGTGCAGCTTCTTGCCCTTGGCCAGCCCCACTTCGACCTTGATGTTGCCGCGGGTGTAGTGCAGGTCTAGCGCCATCATGGTGTAGCCGGCGCGTTCCACCTTGCCGATGAAGCGGTTGATCTGCTCTTGCGACAGCAGCAGTTTGCGCGGGCGCACCGGGTCGGCCTTGACGTGGGTGGAAGCGGATTGCAGCGGCGTGATGTGGCAGCCGATCAGCCAGAAGGCGCCGTTTTTCCAGTCCACGTAGCTTTCCTTCAACTGGACGCGGCCGGCGCGGATGGCCTTGACTTCCCAACCTTCCAGCACGAGCCCGGCTTCGAGCTTTTCCTCGATGAAGTAGTCGTGGAAGGCCTTGCGGTTCTGGATGATGCTCATGTCGGCTATCGGAGTAATCTGTGGAATGAATCCTCCATTGTACCAGAAGCCGGCGGCTTGCCAAAGCCATGAAAATACAGCGCTTTGACGGGAGGCAGGGTGGGGCGCGCCGGATTTTGTTAAACTTGAGGTTTTTACCGATGCTGACGATTCCCGTGGCAAAGACGGGACAGCGGTGACGATAAGCGAGCAATGGATGCAGGTGGTTGAAAAAAGCGTGTTGGTGGCGCATACGCCGGCGCAGATGTTTGCGCTGGTGGACGGTATCGAGCATTACAGCCGGTTCCTGCCCTGGTGCGGCAAGGCCGAGGTGTTGTCGCGCGAGGGCGATCAGGTGGTGGCCAGCCTGCACATCGATTACCTGAAGGTGAAGCAGCACTTCACCACCCGCAACACCAATCAAGCGGACGAGGCCATCCTGATGGAACTGGTGGACGGGCCGTTCGAGCATTTGGAAGGGCGCTGGCACTTCAAGCCCTTGGGCGAGATTGGCTGCAAAGTGGAGTTCCGTCTCAGCTACCAGTTTTCCAGCAAGATTTTGGAGATGATCATCGGGCCGGTGTTCGGCCATATTTCCGGCACCCTGGTGGACGCCTTCATCAAGGAAGCCGACAAGGTGTACGGCGATGACTGAGCTGATGCAGGTGGAAGTGGTGTTGGCCTTGCCCGAGCGTCAGGAGCTGGTGGTCTTGCAGGTGGCGGCGGGAACGACCGCGCGCCAGGCGGCGGAGTTGTCGGGCTTGCTGGCGCGCTTCCCGCAACTGGAGACGGAGAGCCTGAAGCTGGGCGTCTTCGGCAAGGCGGTCAAGGACGACGCGCCGTTGCGCGAGCACGATAGGGTGGAGATTTACCGGCCCTTGATCGCGGACCCCAAGACGGTGAGGCGACAGCGCGCCGAAGCGGGGAAGCAGGTGAAAAAAGGCGGCGGGCACTAGCCGCCGCCGAGAGGATGTCTAAGAACCTATTTACGATCTGCTGCGCGTCGGCGATACGGCGTTGAAAATCACTTCGAAATGCTCATGTACTGTGTGTGCGCTCCGCTTTCTCAGCGGTTTTCGCCTTGTCTCACCTTAGCTCGCGAGATCGTAAACACGTTCTAAACGCGGTTTATAGCTGCGGCGCCATCAGCGACGGCGGCTGCTCCTCCGCCGAGTGCACGCGGTTCTTGCCGTTGAGCTTGGCTTGGTACATGGCCTGGTCGGCGCGCTCCAGCACGTCGGCCTCTTGCTCGCCCAAATGCCATTTGGCCACGCCGGCGCTGAAGGTGATCAGCAGGCGGTCGTTGTTGGCCAGGAAGAAGGTTTTAGTCAGTTCGCGCTGCAGCCGCTGCACGGTGGCGACGGCTTCGTCTTCCGGCGTGTCCGGCATCAGGATCACGAACTCCTCGCCGCCGAAGCGGGCGACGATGTCGGCCGGACGCAGGCTGTGCTTGATGGTGTCCACCAGGTATTTCAGCGCGTCGTCGCCGGCCAGGTGGCCGTATTTATCGTTCAGCTGCTTGAAGTTGTCCACGTCGAGCAGGGCGACGGACAGCGGCGCGCCGGTGCGCTCGGCGCGACTGATTTCGCGCTGGAAATGTTCGGCCAGGCCGCGGCGGTTGAAGGCTCCGGTCAACTGGTCTTCGCGCACCTTGGCGCTGGCGGCCTCCAGCGCGCCTTCCAGTTCGGCGATTCTTTGTTCGGCGGCTTCCACCTGTTCCTTGGCGGACAGCAGTTCGTCGCGGGAGCGGGTCAGGTCCAATTGCATCAGCGAGGTGTCTTCCATCAGGGAGCCGATGATGCTGCCCAGTTCCTCTACGTTCTGCGACTGTTTGATGCGGGTGCTGTGGTCCTTGATCTTGTTCTGGAAGTCGTCGGTGCTGTCCGTCATCATCGCCAGACGCGAGATGAAACGGTCCAGCAAGGAGCGCAGCGAGCTGGCCGCCTCGTCCAGCGAGGTTTTCAATTGGCCTTGCTTGCGGATCACGTCCTTGAGGCTGGACTCCATCTGATAGACCTGCTGCATGGACAGCGGCTCGTGGCTGAGGATGTCCTGCAGCGAGTGCACCTGGCCCACCAGATAGGTGTCCGAGTGATTGAGCTCGGCGATGTTTTCCAGCAGCAGGCGCAGCAGATTGGTCATCGCCGACACCAGGCGGTCGTCCTGCTGCGATTGCAGTTCCAGCTTGATCATGAACGCCCGCAGCTTGGGCATGTAGGCGTTGAGCGCGGCGTCGTCGGCCACTTGATTCAGTTCGCCCAGCAGCGCTTCCAGCGCGTCCACCAATTCCGGATAGTTGATCAGCCGCGGCTCCAGGCCGTGCTTGAGCGCGAAGCTCAGCGTGCGCTGCCAGGCCAGCCAGCTGTCGCTGGGGACGTCGGCGTCGTCGTCGGGGCTGCTTGCGGGAGCGGAGGCATCGGGGAGGGCTGCGCCGTTGCCGTTGGACGACGGCGCGGACTGGGTCCAGTTCTGGATCAGCGTGGCCAGCTTCTGGTTCAATTCATCGGGCTGGTTACCGTAATTGATCAGCACCCGTTCCAGCGTGGATTGCTTGTGGTGCTGAGGCATATTGGGCAGGCGCAGGTCCCAATTGCGGATCAGGTTCTGGATCAGCGTGCCCCAGCTGTGCTGCTGTTGGCTGGCGCTGAGCGAGGCGCGCAGAAAGTCTATGATCAGCTGCGGGGCTTGTTCCCAGCGGTTTTCGTCGCAGACTTGTTTCAGGCGGGTGAGTGTGACTTTGGCCTGCACGCTTTCTTGAGGCAGCGTTTCCAATGCGCGCAGCAACAGCACCGCAAGCTTGTTGTCGCGGTCGACCGGCGTTTGCGTCAGCTCGTGATAAACCCGCTCAAAGTTTTCCGGTGTCGGCAACAGCTTGCGCACCGTCAGCTGTTTGAGCGTTTCTCGTGCGACTTCGATGGGGTTTTGTGTTGTCATTGCCCAAACCTTGGACTTTTTTAGACCGGACGTCATTCTTGTTGTCTGTTCAGCTCTACAGTGCGGTCCGGGCGGATATTTAGCGAGGCGTTGGCTTCACCGGATCCAGCAATTGGAAAAATACTTCACCATTCCGAATCATGCCAAGTTCATTGCGGGCTCTCTCCTCAATGGCGTCCGTCCCCTGTTTCAAATCACGCACTTCCGCGTCCAGCGCGGCGTTGCGGGCCACCAGCTTTTGGGTGGTCGCCCGCTGTTCCTGTAGTTGCTTGTCCAGCTGCCAGACTCTGAGCCAGCTACCTTTGCCAAACCACAACGGCCATTGCAGGGCCAGTATTACTGTCACCAGAGTCAGGGTCAGCCAGCGCATACGATTACTTCAGGTGGTAAAAGGCAGCTTTGCCCGGATAGTAGGCAGCGTCGCCCAGCTCTTCTTCGATGCGCAGCAACTGATTGTATTTAGCCATGCGGTCGGAGCGGGACAGCGAGCCGGTCTTGATCTGCATGCAGTTGGTGGCAACGGCCAGATCCGCGATGGTGCTGTCTTCGGTTTCGCCGGAGCGATGACTCATAACGCTGGTATAGCGGGAACGCTTGGCGAGATCAACCGCTTTCAGCGTTTCCGACAGCGTGCCGATCTGATTGACCTTGACCAGCAGCGAGTTGGCGAGGCCGCCTTCGATGCCCTTGGCCAGGATCTTGGGGTTGGTGACGAACAGATCGTCGCCGACGATCTGCACGCGGGCGCCCAGGCGTTCGGTCAGCAGTTTCCAGCCGTCCCAATCGTGCTCGCTCATGCCGTCCTCGATGGAGAGGATGGGGTAGTGGTTGACCAGGGTTTCCAGATAGTCGGTGAACTGTTCGGAAGTGAGCTGCAGGCCTTCGGCGGTCAGATGGTATTTGCCGTCCTTGTAGAACTCGGAGGAGGCGCAGTCCAGCGCCAGCATCACGTCCTGGCCGGCGACGTAGCCGGCGGCGTCGATGGCTTCTAGAATCAGCTTGATCGCGTCTTCGTGGCTGTTCAGATTGGGCGCGAAGCCGCCTTCGTCGCCCACGGTGGTGGCGTAGCCTTTCTGATCGCAGATCTTCTTCAGGCTGTGGAAGATTTCCGCGCCGCAGCGCAGCGCTTCGCGGAAGGTTTGCGCGCCCACCGGCATGATCATGAATTCCTGGATGTCCAGGGTGTTGTTGGCGTGCGCGCCGCCGTTGATCACGTTCATCATCGGCACCGGCAGGGCCATCGGGCCGGCGCCGCCCAGGTAGCGGTACAGCGGCAGGCCGGCGTCTTCGGCGGCGGCGCGGGCCACGGCCATGGACACGGCCAAGAGCGCGTTGGCGCCGAGGCGGGATTTGGTTTCGGTGCCGTCCAGCTCGATCAGGGTCTTGTCGATGAAGGCCTGGTCGCTGGCGTCGAGGCCGATGATGGCTTCGCAGATTTCGGTGTTGATGTTTTCCACCGCCTTCAACACGCCCTTGCCCAGATAGCGGCTTTTATCGCCGTCGCGCAGTTCCAGCGCTTCTTTTTCGCCGGTGGAGGCGCCGCTGGGCACCGCGGCGCGGCCCATGACGCCGGACTCCAGCAATACGTCTGCTTCCACGGTCGGATTGCCGCGCGAATCCAGAATCTCACGAGCTACCACATCGATGATCGAACTCATTTACATTTCCTTCAAAGGCTGGTTGTGTTCGGGCGGAGGGCAAGCAACCGGCCGGAGCCGGTTGCGATCTGCGCCTGCCGGTTTACAGGGTGTGTTCCGGCCAGGGATTGTGCTTGACCAAGTCGTCCAGCGCCTTGAGCGTGGTCAGCAGTTCCTTCATGCGCGGCAAAGGCCAGGCGTTGGGGCCGTCTGACATTGCGCAGGCCGGGTTCGGATGGGTTTCCATGAAGATGCCGGCGATGCCGGAAGCCACCGCGGCGCGCGCCAGCACCGGCACGAATTCGCGCTGGCCGCCAGAGGAGGTGCCTTGGCCGCCGGGCAGCTGCACCGAGTGAGTGGCGTCGTAGACCACCGGGCACTGGGTGTCGCGCATGATCATCAGCGAACGCATGTCGGACACAAGGTTGTTGTAGCCGAAGGAGACGCCGCGTTCGCAGGCCATGAAGCTGTCCGGTTCGAGGTTGGCTTCCTGCGCGGCGGCGCGGGCCTTGTCGATGACGTTCTTCATGTCGCCCGGGGCCAGGAACTGGCCCTTCTTGATGTTCACCGGCTTGCCGCATTGGGCGACGGCGCGGATGAAGTCGGTCTGGCGGCACAGGAAGGCCGGCGTTTGCAGCACGTCGACCACGCTGGCCACTTGCACGATTTCGTTCTCGCTGTGCACGTCGGTCAGCACCGGCACGCCGATCTGGCGTTTCACTTCCGAGAGGATGCGCAGGCCTTCATCGATGCCGAAGCCGCGGAAGGAGGAACCGGAGGAGCGGTTGGCCTTGTCGTAGCTCGATTTGTAGATGAAGTTGATGCCCAGCTCGGCGGTGATCTCCTTGAGCTGGCCGGCGGTGTCCAGCGCCATTTGTTCGCTCTCGATCACGCAGGGACCTGCGATCAGGAACAGCGGCTGGTTGAGGCCGACTTCGAATCCGCACAGTTTCATGCCTTGGGTCCTTGCTTGTCCGCTTGGTATTGCAGCGCCGCTTTCACGTAGGAGATGAACAGCGGATGGCCGTCGCGCGGAGTCGAGGTGAATTCCGGGTGGAACTGGCAGGCGAAGAACCAGCGGTGATTGGCCAGTTCTATGGTTTCGACCAGCTTCTCATGACCGGCGGAGCGGCCGCTGATGGCCAGGCCGGCCTGTTCCAGACGCGGAATGTAGTAGTTGTTGACTTCGTAGCGGTGGCGATGACGCTCTACGATCTCGCCGGCGCCGTAGATTTTCGCCGCCAGAGAGCCCGGCTCCAGATCGCACTGCTGGCCGCCCAGGCGCATGGTGCCGCCCAGATTGGAGTTTTCGTCGCGTTTTTCCACCTTGCCGTCGTGGTTGACCCACTCGTCGATCAAGGCCACCACCGGGAAGTTGGTGTCGAGGTCGAATTCGGTGGAGTTGGCGCCGGCCATGCCGGCCACGTCGCGAGCGTATTCGATCAGCGCGATTTGCATGCCCAGGCAGATGCCCATATAGGGGATGTCGTTCTCGCGAGCGAACTTGACCGCCTTGATCTTGCCTTCCACGCCGCGCTTGCCGAAGCCGCCCGGCACCAGGATGGCGTCCATGTCCTTCAGGGAGTCGGCGCCGTCGCGCTCGATTTCCTCGGAGTCCACGTAGATGATGTTGACGTTGGTGCGGGTATGAATGCCGGCGTGCTTCAGCGCTTCGGTCAGCGACTTGTAGGACTCGGTCAGATCGACGTATTTGCCGACCATGGCGATGTCGATGCTGTGGTCCGGGTGCTCGATCGCGTCGATGATGCGGCCCCACACCGACAGATCCGCCTTGGGCAGGTCCAGTTGCAGTTGCTCGGCGATGATGTCGTCGATGCCCTGGTTGTGGAGCATGGCCGGCACTTTGTAGATGGAGTCGGAGTCGTAACAGCCGATGACGGCGTTTTCTTCCACATTGCAGAACAGCGCGATCTTGCGCTTTTCGTCTTCCGGCAGTTCGCGGTCCATCCGGCACAGCAGCACGTCCGGCTGAATGCCGATCTCGCGCAGTTCTTTCACCGAGTGCTGGGTCGGCTTGGTCTTGATCTCGCCGGCGGTGGCGATGTAGGGCACGTAGGACAGGTGCACGTACAGGGTGTTCTTGCGGCCCAGGTTGGAGCGCATCTGGCGGATGGCTTCCAGGAAGGGCAGCGATTCGATGTCGCCCACGGTGCCGCCGATCTCGACGATGGCGACGTCGGCGTCGGCCGCGCCTTCATGCATCTTCAGCTTGATTTCGTCGGTGATGTGCGGGATCACTTGCACGGTGCCGCCCAGGTAGTCGCCGCGGCGCTCCTTGGTGATCACGGACTCGTACACCTGGCCGGTGGTGAAGTTGTTGCTTTTCTTCATCTTCGCGTGGATGAAGCGCTCGTAGTGGCCCAGATCGAGGTCGGTTTCCGCGCCGTCTTCGGTGACGAACACCTCGCCGTGCTGGAACGGGCTCATGGTGCCCGGATCAACGTTGATGTAGGGATCGAGCTTCAGCATGGTGACTTTCAGCCCGCGAGACTCGAGGATGGCGGCGATGGACGCAGCGGCAATGCCCTTACCCAGGGAGGACACCACACCGCCGGTTACGAAGATGTACTTGGTCATGAGATTACGGCTCTATGGGAATCCGGGATTCTACCCTGAAATCGTTGCGATTTGAATCGCTTCGAACCATGTTGTTGCAAGTCGCGCCGCCGTCCCCGAGCGCGGCCGGCCAGACGCGTTTCGCCGCTTGGCAAAGAAGTGCTCGCATCTCTGTGGCGAATACGGTACAATTGCCGCCGACTGTTTCATACACGATCGCGCCCATGCTGCAAAAGGGTGCGTTTTCTGCTTGAGTGTCTGGCTTTGTCTATGATATAAAGCCAGCTTTTACCGGTTTTGGGAGTGTTCAACATGGCGCGTGTTTGCAAAGTCACCGGCAAGCGTCCGATGACCGGGAACAATGTTTCCCACGCCAACAATAAGACTAAACGTCGTTTTCTGCCTAACCTGCAATATCGCAAGTTCTGGGTTGAGAGCGAAAACCGCTGGGTGCGTCTGCGCGTATCCAACGCGGCACTGCGTACCATCGACAAAGTTGGCATCGATGTAGTGCTGGCTGATCTGCGCGCTCGCGGCGAGATCTGATTGCGGTCAACCAGAAAGCTACTGAGGTAATAACACATGCGCGATAAAATCAAGCTTGAGTCCACTGCTGGCACCGGCCACTTCTACACGACTACGAAGAACAAGCGTACGATGCCGGAAAAAATGGAGATCAAAAAATTTGATCCCGTTGCTCGCAAACACGTTCTGTACAAAGAAACCAAGCTGAAATAAGCCGGTTTCCGCGGGAACGCGAAAGCAAAGAGCCCTTCTCTGGTGCACGGAGAAGGGTTTTTTTCTTTATGGTTCGGCACTAAAAAACCCCGCCAAGCATGCTTGGCGGGGTTTTTGCGTTTAATCGGCGCTGAGGCGGCCAAAGGTTTTTTTGGCGAACACCAGGTCTTGCCAGGCCTTGAGTTTGTCCGGCTGGTTGCGCAGCAGGTAGGCCGGGTGGTAGCTGACGATCAGGGGAATGTCCTGATAGCTGTGCAGTTTGCCGCGCAATTGGCCGATGCCCTTTTCCGTTTGCAGCAGGGTCTGGGCGGCGAAGCGGCCGAGCGCCAGGATCAGCGTGGGCTGGATATGGCGGATCTGCTGGATCAGATAGCTCTGGCAGGCGGCGATTTCGTCGCCGCCGGGGTTACGGTTGCCGGGCGGACGGCATTTGAGCACGTTGGCGATATACACGTCGCGGTCGCGATCCAGTCCGGTGGCGGCCAGCATATTGTCCAGCAACTGGCCGGCTCGGCCTACGAAAGGTTGGCCCTGCCTGTCCTCCTGTTCGCCCGGCGCTTCGCCGATCAATAGCCAGCGCGCCTGTCGATTGCCGCGGCCGAAAACGGTTTGGGTGCGGGTTTGGCACAGCCGGCAGTCGCGGCAGTCGCGCACCGCGCGTTCCAGCGCGTCCCATTCCAGCAGAGGCAGGGCTTCGGGCGCGGGGGAGGCGATCGGAGGGGGCTCGGCGGAGAGCGGAGGGAGCTTGGCGGAGGGCGGAGGGAGCTCGGCGGAGGGCGGCGCGGCGACGAGCATCGTCGGTTCGGGCTGCGCGACAATGTCCGGCCGCGGCGGAGCCGGGGGCTCCACGGGCGCCAAGTCGACGTCGGCCGGCGCTTCCGCTTGGCGGCTCAGCGCCGCCGGGTGTTGTTCGAACCAGCCGGGGCGCGCTTCCCAGGCGGGGCCCAGTCCGATGACGCTTTGAATCAGCGCGGCGCGGCTCATAGGTCGGTCTCCATCAGGATGGCGTCTTCGCGGCCGTCGGCACAGGGGTAGTAGTTCTTGCGCCGGCCGTTTTCAATAAAGCCCTGGCTTGAGTACAGGGCGCGGGCGACGGCGTTGCCGGCCCGCACTTCCAGAAACAGGCGTCGCGCGCCGGCGGCGGCCAGAGCGGCGCTCAGTTCCCGCAGCAGCCGCTTGCCCAAGCCCTGGCCCTGCCATTGCGGATCCATCACGATATTGAGCAGTTCCGCCTCGTCCAGCACGCTCTGGGTGACGGCGAAGCCTTGCAGGCGCCCGGCGGCGAACAGGCCGTGGAATTGGTGGCCGCAGCGCACGGAGTCTTGGTATTGAGCTGCGGACCAGCCGTGAGCGCAGGCGCGGCTCTCCAGCTCGGCGAGTTGAGCGGCGTCGTCGGGCAGGAAGGCGCGATAGACGGAACTCATTTTTGGCGCGCCTGCTGCTGTTCCTGCGCGGTCAGGGCGACTTTATTGCGCACATACAGCAGCTCCGCTTCGCGCGGATGGGTTTGCGGATAGCGGCCGCTGCGCGCCAGCGGGAAGTAGGCGAGGGCGTTGGGCTGCAGATCCGCGCGCACAACGGCGTCGCCGGCGCTTTCTTGCAGGACGGGGTAGCGTTCGAAGCCGTCGCCGGCGCCGATGACGGCGCGTTCCGGCCATTGGACGGCTTCCGGCGCGCCGACGCTGATCGGGCCGAGGCGTTCCGGTTCGCCGTTGTCGGCGACGCGGTAGCCGGCGCTGTAGACCTGTTGCATTCTGGCGTCGAGACAGACCAGCACGGTGCCGGCGCCGGCTTGCTGCGCGATATTGTCCAGCGTGGGTATGGCGATGACCGGAATGCCGGCGGAGAAGGCCAGGCCCTGGGCCAGACCGCAAGCGATGCGCAAGCCGGTGAAGGAGCCGGGGCCCTGGCCGAAGGCGATGGCGTCGAGTTGCTCCAGCCGCAGTTCCGCCTGTTCCAGCAGGCGAGCCAGTTCCGGCAGCGCGCGTTCGGCGTGCTTCTGCTCGACTTTCTCGTGGAAGGAGAAAATGCGCGAACCGTTGTCAACGGCTAGGGATAGAAACGAGGTGGAGCAATCAATGGCAAGCAATTTCATCGGGGAATTCGGTCTCAAGCTTAAGAGCGTGCTGCAAGACTGCGAATTATAAGCCGAGTTCTTCCACCCAGGCGAGCGCGGAGACATGCGCCTGGTTGAACTGCTCGCTGCTGAGGTTCAGTTGGGCGCAGAGTTCCGGCACACCGGTCAGTTGTCCGTCTTCGCAGGCTTTGACCAGCTTGAGGAAGCGGCTCATCGTGCCTTTCTCGTGCAACAGGGCCTCGGTGATGGCTTCGGGCAGCTGCAGATGCTCGATGATGTTGGCCATCGGCATGTCGAACAGCACGTCCAGCAGGCTGAACATGCCGATGATGAACAGATTGTCGCAGGTGTCGTGGCGCTCGCCGTGGGCCTTGCCCAGCAGTTCCATGAAGCGGCCGCGGGTGACCGCGGTTTTTTGCAGCGCCGGCGGCGCGT
The DNA here is from genome assembly GCF_059916605.1 of Chromobacterium sp. CCUG 30098. Classification (NCBI taxonomy): domain Bacteria; kingdom Pseudomonadati; phylum Pseudomonadota; class Betaproteobacteria; order Neisseriales; family Chromobacteriaceae; genus Chromobacterium; species Chromobacterium sp. CCUG 30098. The sequence continues at coordinate 345,085 of NZ_JAUCGS010000003.1, forward strand.
GCCCTTCGTCGGAGGCGGTGACCAGCAGCAGGGTCAGCCAGCGGTAGAGCTTTTGATAGCCCAGCACGGTGACGGCGTGGGAGAAGGAACTGATGCTGGTGTTCAGGCCGGCCGCGGCGGAGTTGACGTAGCGCAGCAGCTTGTAGGACAAGGCCAGGTCGCGTTTGAGCACCTGCTCGACGTCGCGGATGTCGGCGTCGAGGCGCAGCAGGTTCAAGAGCTCCAGGGTGTTGCGGAAGGAGGGGTGGATGACCTTGGCGGACAGGGTTTCCGGCTGGGCGAAGTAAAAGCCCTGGAAGCCGTCCATGCCCAGCTCTTTGCACAGATGGAACTGAGCGTGGGTTTCCACGCGTTCGGCGATGCGGATCACCGGATAGCTGCGCAGCCGCGACGCCAGCATCTGGAAGCGGTTGGTGTCCTGATGCTGGATATCCAGCTTGACGTAGTTGGCCAGCTCCAGAAAGGCCGCCGCCGGCGATTCGAAGCTGAAGTCGTCCAGAGAAATGCCGAAGCCCAGCGAACGCAGGTGCCGCGCGCGCGACAGCAGTTCGTTGGAGGGTACGATGCGGGGCGAGATGTCGAGAATGACGCGGCGCGGCGGCAGCAGTTCAAGGAACTCGCTGCTGAGCATGGCTTCGCCGATATTGATGAAGGCCAGCTTGCTGCCTATCAGCCAGCTGGTGCCCATATTGTTGAGCGTGTTGACCAGCACCTGGGTATCGGCTTGCAGTTCGGTATGCTTGCCGACGCCGGAGGCCTCGCCGCTGGGACGAAAAAGCAGCTCATAGCCAATGAGCTGCTGGTTGCGGTTGAGAACGGCCTGCCTGCCTATGAAGGCGCTCGTCGAGGTCATTGTCCCGGTATGCCTTTGCTCAGGTGGCGATCAGGTCCGCGGATCGGGTGACGGTGTTGCTGGCCTCGCTGGAGGTGAGCAGGTCTTCCATGTCCAGCACCAGCACGACGGAACCGTCGCCGGACAGGGTGGCGCCGGCCACGCCTTTCGGGCGGATGTTCTGCAGCGGCTTGATCACCACGTCGTCGCGGCCGACGAAGGAGTCGATCGCCAGGATGAAGGATTTTTCCGCGGACTGCATCAGCACGCCGAAGTAAGGCTTTTGCGTCGGCTCCCAGCCCAGCAGGCCGGCCAGGGTTTTCAGCGGCAGGATTTCGTCGCGCACCACGATGGTGGGCTTGCCGGAGACTTCCTGGATCGCGCTCGGGTCGATGGTGATGATTTCGCGCACCATCGCAAGCGGCACGGCGAACGGCTGGTTGCAGGCGCGCACCACCAGCACCGGCAGGATGGCGAGGGTCAGCGGCAGCGAGATGCTGATGCGGGTGCCTTCGCCCTGCACCGAGTTGATGTCGATGCGGCCGTTCAGTTTCTGGATATTGGTGCGCACCACGTCCATGCCCACGCCGCGGCCGGACACGCTGGAAATTTGATCCTTGGTGGAGAAGCCGGGCAGGAAGATCAGCTGCAGGCATTGCTTCTCATCCAGCGTGTTGGCGCTTTCCTGGTCGATCAGGCCTTTTTCGATGGCCTTGCGACGCAGCGCGTCGGCGTTCATGCCTTTGCCGTCGTCGGTGATCTCGATCAGGATGTGGTCGCCCACCTGTTCGGCGGTCAGCTGCACCAGCGCCTGCGGCTTCTTGCCGGCGGCGATGCGCTCTTCAGGCTGTTCGATGCCGTGGTCGACGGCGTTGCGCACCAAGTGGACCAGCGGATCGTTCAAGTCCTCGATCATGGTCTTGTCCAGCTCGGTCTCTTCGCCGGACAGCACCAGTTCGACTTCCTTGCCCAATTGGCGGGCGAGGTCGCGAGCCAAGCGCGGGTATTTCTGGAACAGGCGGCCGATCGGCTGCATGCGGGTTTTCATCACCGCGTTCTGCAGGTCGCCGACCAGCAGGTCCAGCTGGCTGATCGCCTCGTCCAGCGAGCGCAGGGTATTGGTGTCGCGGTTGCCTTGCAGGATTTCCGTGCGCAGCGTGGTTAGACGGTTCTTGGTCAGGCCGATTTCGCCGGACAGGTTGAGCACCATGTCGAGACGCACGGTGTCGATGCGGATGGTGTTTTCCTGAGGGCCGCTGCTGCTGGGCGCGCTGGCCGCCGGTTTGCTCGGAGCCGGCTTGGCCGCCGGTTTGGGCGCAGGCGCAGCGGCAACCGGGGCCGGGGCCGGAGGCGCCGCTGCCGCTTGGGGCGCGGGCGCCGCCGCAGGGGCGGCGGGCGCGCCGCCGGGGGTGACGGCTTGATAGAGCTGATTCCAGTCCGGGCCTTGACCATTGCTTGCGGGCTGCGGCGCGGCCGCAGCGGCGGGCGCCGGCGTTGCAACCGGAGCGGGAGCTGCCGCTGGGGCCGGTTCGGCCGCCGCGGGCTCTTCGGACAGTGCCTCGCCCGCCAGCGCGGCGTCCAAGGCCGCCAGGATGCGCGGGTCGGCTTCGCTGGGCATCAGGCCCTGGCCCATGGTGCCGAACATATCGCGCACGATGCCGGTGGCGTCAAGAATCACGTCCATGATGCCGGCGGTGATGTGCAGCTGGCCGTTGCGGAGTTTGTCGAACAGGTTTTCGGTGCGATGGCATAGATTGATCATCGGGCCGACATTGAGAAAGCCCGCGCCGCCCTTGATGGTGTGGAAGCCTCTGAAAATGTCGTTCAGCAGCGCTTTGTCTTCCGGGCGCTTTTCCAGTTCGACCAGTTTATTGTCTACATCGGAAAGGAGGTCCGTAGACTCCATCAAGAAGTCTTGCAGCAGCTCTTCCATGCCGGCGAATTCGCTCATTTTCCACTCCCGCCACGCCTTGCTCGCGTGCTCTGTTCTGCGTGTTGTTCGTTAGAAGCCCAGGCTTTCCAGCAGGTCGTCGACCTGTTGCTGGCTGCTGACCACGTCGGTGCGGCCTTCCGGATTGATGACCGGGCCATTCAGCAGATTGGTGCCCATGCCCAATTCTTCTTTTTTCGCCTCCGGCGAAAATTCGATCAGGAAGTTGACCAGCTCGCTTTCCAGCAGTTGGACCATGCCCATCATCTTCTTGATGACCTGGCCGGTCAGATCCTGAAAGTCCTGGGCCATGACGATTTCCAGCAACTGGGTGCTGGTCGCCTGGGTCTGGGCCGGCACTTCATTTAAGTAGCCGCGCGTGTCGGCCGCAAGTTGTTGGAACTCTTCCACGCTCAACAGATTGGCGTACAGCCGTTCCCAGCGCGAGGACAGCTCCAGCGCCTTGCTTTCCAGCTGGTCCTGATACGGCTTGGCCAGATCCGTGGCGTTGAGCACGCGTTCGGCCGAATTTTCCGTCAGGGTGGCGATGTAAGTCAGCCTGTCCTTGGCGTCCGGAATCGCGTCCGCCATTTTTCCCAGGGATTTGTCATAGCCTAGATCGCGTAGCGCATCATGCATTTTGCGGGTTAACTGACCAATTTGTTCATACATCGAGGTAGGGCTGCCGGCGGCTCCGGCGGGCTGGGACGCTGCGACGGCTTCGGGCGCGGCGGCTTCAGGCGGCGCGGCCTCGCTTTGCTGCGTCGCAATGCTGTCGAACAGAGCTTCAAGATCCGGGTTGTCCCCGCTCTCCAGGATGTGATTGGACACGATAAATCCTCCTCAATACTGACGCAGACCGTTTTTTTTCGGCACTCAGGCTGGTTTATTCAGGTTTTGGAAGATCTTGTTCATTTTTTCTTCCATGGTGGCGGCAGTGAAGGGTTTCACGATGTAACCGCTGGCTCCGGCCATGGCCGCTTCGATGATGTTTTCCCGTTTGGCTTCCGCGGTGATCATCATGAAGGGCAAGTGCTTGAGCTGGGCGTCGGCGCGGACTGCCTTGAGCAGTTCGATGCCGGTCATATTGGGCATGTTCCAGTCGGAAACGATGAAGTCGAAGTGCTGGGTTTTCAGCTTATGCAGCGCAACCATGCCGTCTTCGGCTTCGTCGACGTTGGTGAATCCTAGCTCTTTCAAAAGGTTGCGCACGATTCTCCGCATGGTGGAGAAATCGTCTACGACTAGGAAGCGAATATTCTTGTCTGCCATTGAGGTGTGTCCTGATTTATCTGAAATTCATCGAGCCGCATATTGTAGCGACTACCTCTGCAGGAATGGAATCAAAGTTTCGGCCAGCACGCCAGGGTCGAACTTGGCGACATAGGCGTCCACGCCCACGCTGGAGCCCATCGCGCGGTTGGCGTTGGAGGACAGCGAGGAGTGCATCACGACCGGAATGCCGCGGAAACGCTGATCGGACTTGATCAGCTTGGTCAGCACATAGCCGTCCATTTCCGGCATTTCGGCGTCCACGAGGATGATTTTCAGGTGGTCGTGCAGGCACTCGTCCTCGCCGAAATTGCGGCCGGCCAGGGTCTGCAGCCGATCCCAGGCTTCGCGGCCGTTGGTGGCTTGCTGAAATTTGATGCCCATCTTCTCCAGCACGCCGGTGATTTCCTTGCGGGCGACGACCGAGTCGTCGACGAAGAAGAGGTATTGGTCGTTTTCCAGTTGGGCGGTGGGCACGTCCGGCAGGCGCGGCTCGCCGACCACGCTGGCCAGGATCTGCTCCACGTCCAGGATGGATACCAGCTTGCCGTTTTCCAGTTCGGTGATCGCGGTGATCAGGTTCTGGTTGGTGCCGCTCGCCGCCATCATGTTTTCCGGCGCGCGCACCTTGTCCCAGTCCACGCGGATGATGCGGTCCACGGAGTCGACCAGGAAGGCCTGGGTGCTCTTGTTGAACTCGGTGACGATCATGGTTTCGTAGCTGCGGGTTTGATCGGCGCCGATGAACTTGCCAAGCGAGATGACCGGGATGATATTGCCGCGCAGCGACAGCACGCCTTCCACGCCAAACGGCATGTTCGGGGTTTTGGTGATGGCGGGGGTTTGCGACACCTCGCGCACTTTGAAAACGTTAATGCCGAAGGTTTCCCGCGTTCCAAGCGAAAACAGCAGAATCTCCATTTTGTTGGAACCCGCCAGTTTGGTCCTGGCGTCAACGGTTGCAAGCAAGGAGGCGTCTGTGGCTGCCATATCTGTCCCTCTCCCTTAATGCTTTTGCTTACTTGATCTTTAGTCTTTGGGTTCCAGATTCAGCATCTGGCGCAGTTTCATCGACAGCTTCTGCGGTTCGAATTTGGCAACGTAGGAATCCACGCCGACCGATTCGCCCAGCTTCTGATTCGAGGAACCGGAAAGGGAGGAGTGCATCAACACCGGAATGCCGTTGAAACGCGGATCGCTCTTGATCATCTTGGTCAGCATATAGCCGTCCATTTCCGGCATTTCCACGTCGGTCAGCACCAAGTGCAGCGAATCCGACAGCTTCTTGCCGGCCAGATCGGCCTGATTGGCCATTTTCTGCAATTCTTCCCATCCGCGCATGCCGTTGATGGCGGAGGTGTACTGGATGTTCATCACTTCCAGCGTGCGTTCGATCTGCTTGCGCGCCACGGCGGAGTCGTCGGCGAAGAAGATCCGGCGCGGTTCCTTGACCGGCTCGATGCCGAGGAAGGTGTGGCCGTCGTCGACAATGGTGGTTTCCGCCAGCACTTTTTCCACGTCCATCATCATCACCAGCGTGCCGTTGTCCAGCTCGGTCACGGCTGTCACCAGCCCGGCCATGCGGTTGGTGATCATTTCCGGCGGTACGCGCATCGCGGACCAGTCCAGACGCAGGATGGTGTCCACCGCCTCCACCAGGAAGCCCTGGGTGTGGGCGTTGTACTCGGTGACGATCATGATTTCCGGCTTGTTGCTGGTCACCACGCCGGTGTATTTGGCCAGGTCGATGACCGGCACCAGCGCGCCGCGCAGGCTGACCATGCCTTCCACCGAGGAGGGCATTTCAGGCGCGGAAGTGATTTCCGGCGTGCGCATGACCTCGCGCACCTTGAACACGTTGATCCCGAAGATTTCCTTGCGCCCCGTGCGCTGATCCTGGCCCAACGAGAACAGCAGGATTTCCAGCTTGTTGGTGCCGGCCAGTTTCGTCCTGGCGTCGATTTTTTTGAGAAGCTCTGACACAGAAACCTCCGCTGCATTCTTTTGAAGTGGCGTACTACTACCCTTTATACGCCAGATATCGGTTTTGCCCGGTTTTTTTTGCTGAGCTGCATGCCAGATAACAGCTTGGCTCAGCGATACCCATTCATTATCATACTGTTTAAGTGGTTTTTACAAATAACTCGCAAGCGATTCGGCATATGGTTTCAAGCCTCAAAGATCAGCAGCAACTGGAAGCCGCTTTCGAGCAATTCAATGCGGTGTCCGGCCAACTCATTGATGCGTATAGACAACTTGAGAGCCAGGTGACAGTTCTCAACGCGCAGCTGGACGAAGCCAATAATCAGCTGCGCAAACAGCGCGATGAGAACGCAATGCTGGCCGAGCGCCTGGGTTTGCTGCTGGAGGCGCTGCCCGCGGGCGTGGTGCAAGTCTCGGCCGAAGGCGCGGTCACGGCGGTGAATCCGGCCGCCAGCCGGATGCTAAATGGCTGTTCTGTCGGCGCTTTATGGCGGGACATGCTGGCGGGGCTGCAGCGTTCTGAACTGGACGACACCTATTGCCATCGGCATGGCGAGCCGGGTCTGGTGTTGACCATGCAATGCCAGGATCTGCCGTCTGTCGGAGGACAGATTGTGCTTATTCACGATGTATCGCGTTTGCATCAATTGACCGGAGAATTGGCGCGTCAGCAGAAGTTGGCGTCCATGGGCGGCATGGCGGCGGCATTGGCGCACCAGCTGCGCACGCCGCTGGCCACGGCGATGCTGTATACGGCCAATCTGAAGCAGGATATCCCGCGGGCGGAGGATCGCGCGCGCTTCGTCGACAAGAGCCTGGCCCGGATGCGGGCGCTGGAGAGCTTGATCCAGAACATGCTGAGTTTTGTCCGCGGCCAGGTGACGACGCTGGAGCCTTTGGATCTGGAGGGTCTGCTGGAGGATTTGCGCGCCGTCATGCAACCACAATGTCATGAAAAAGGCGTGCTTTTTGATTGCAATGTGGTGGTGTCATCTGCCATAAAGGTTTTGGTGGACCGCAAAGCGTTGCAGGGGGCCTTGGTGAATCTCTTGGAGAATGCCTGGCACTTTTCAGGAAGCGGCGATGTGGTGCGGCTATCGGTGGAGGAAGGCGAGACGGCCTTGCTGTTTCGGGTGGAGGACTCGGGTCCCGGATTCAACCCGGAGGAGCTGGAGAAGATGTTCGAGCCCTTTTTCACCACCCGCCCCGGCGGCACCGGCCTGGGCTTGGCCATCGTCAAGAAAGTGGTGGACGAACTGGGCGGGCAAGTGCGTTGTTTCAACAAGGGGGAGGGCGGGGCCTGTTTCGAGCTCAGCCTTCCGATGATGCAATCGTGATGGATGTGCCGTTTATTCAGAAGAAAGCAGAGGACCCCGCATGAGACCCATTGTCAAAGTCGAGGGCAGAGTTGGAAAGATGATCCTGATCGGGCAATTCGACTTCAACTTGCATCGGGAATTCCGGCAGGCCAGCCAGGAGTTGCTGGACAATCCTGAGGTGCAGGAGATCGAGATCGATTTCGATCAGGTGCCGTTCCTGGACAGTTCCGCGCTGGGCATGCTGTTGTTGCTGAAGGAGCGCGCGGCGGGGCAGAAGAAGAGCATGACCTTGATCAATTGCCGCGAGGCGGTGATGCAGGTGTTCGAAATCGCCTGCTTCAACAAGATGTTCACCATTAAGTAAGTTCAAGCATTGGAGCGTCTGTGCGCATCCGGGCCTGGTTGTCCGCTGATGCCGAGGCACGGGTTCGTGGCGATCCTTGGTTGTCGGCGCTGGATTGGTGGTTTTGCGGTGGCGCCGACTTCGCGGTGGGCGGCAAGCAGGATCTTTGGCTGACGAATCTGGCGGACGCTCCGGCCGAGCTGTTCGAGCAGTGGGAGGGCGACAAGCCCTTGTGGGTGTTTTCCTCGGGGCGAGCGGCGCCCTGGCTGGCCACGCCCAGTATTCATTTTCTGCGCGGCGACTTCGACGCGGACTTGCTGCGCAGCCGCCTGCTGGCCTGGCATTGGCAGCAACATGCGCTCTGCCCGCGCTTGTTCGGCGCGGCGGCGTTCGACATCATCAACGGCGCCATGTCCCTGTACCGTCCGTCGGGACAGGCGTCGGGCCGCGTGTTTCCCCTGGAAGTGTCGGTCAAGCCGGTGGACGCGGTGGGCGGCGACGTGGTGCTGCGCGCGGATTTGCCGGAGCGGACCTTGCTGATTCTGGGCGACGCGTCCGGCCACGGCCAGGGTTCGGCGCTGGACGCCGCGCTGTTGGCGCTGGGCGCGTCGCGGGTGTTGCTGGAGCAGCCTCTGTCCTTGTCCGCCCTGCGGGAGCTCAACGCCTTCATGCATAGCCATGTGGCCGATGGACGCTACGTCGGCAGCGCTTTGCTGGAGATCGATTGGGCCGCCCGCATGGTGAGGCTGGTCAACGCCGGCATGCCGGACATTCTGTTGTTCCTGTCCACCAGGCTGGAACAGCGCTTTTCTTCCATGTGCAGTCCGCTGGGCCTGCGAGCCGACATCGAACCGCTGGAGCCGCTGGCGCTGCCCTGGGCGGAAGGCCAGCACTTCCTGGCGCACAGCGACGGCATGGAGGAGTCGGATCTGCCGTATCTGCTGTCGCGTTTGCTGCGCTTGTCCAGCATTTCCTCGACCGACGGTTTCGGCTATGGCCCCTTGCCGTCAATTCCGCTAGGCTTCAGCAGCCCATACAATGACGACATGTCGTCGCTGGCTTTCGCCGTGCCGTCGTCGGCGCCGCCGCGGCCGGCTTGAAGAATGTCCATTGGCCGCGTGCGCCGGTTCCGCGTGGATTCCGGCTTGAATCGGCGGGCTTTTTAGTTGATCAATCATTAATATCTGCGCGAATTTCAGCGCTTGGGCGAATCGGTCGTCTCGCCGCCGCGGCGCGAGACGACGAGCGAGCAAGGTAAAGAATGGGAAACGGACCCGGCGCGGACTGCGTCGGACGAGCGGCGGGCGGTTTCCTGAAACGGGGATGTTATGCACAAAAAAATACTGACGGTTGACGATTCCGCTTCGATTCGACAGATGGTGTCGTTCACCTTGAAAAGCGCCGGCTACGAGGTGGTGGAGGCCGGAGACGGCAACGCCGGCCTGGCCAAGGCGCAGGGTGGGCAGTTCAATCTGGTGCTGACCGACCAGAACATGCCGGGCATGGACGGGCTGACCTTGATCCGCTCCTTGCGCAAGCTGCCGGCGTATACGACGACGCCTATCCTGATGTTGACCACGGAGTCCAGCGATCAGATGAAGGCGCTTGGCCGCGCGGCCGGCGCCACTGGCTGGCTGGTCAAACCTTTTGATCCGCAGAAGCTGCTGGATGTGGTCAAGCGCGTGATCGGCTGAATCGGCTGATCTTGGGCACGGCGAGGAGCGAGCTTTTGGCAATCGATATGTCGCAGTTTCATCAAGTGTTTTTTGATGAGGCGGATGAACACTTGTCCAGCATGGAGAGCCTGCTGCTGGGCATGGACCAGTCCTGTCCGCAGCAGGAGGATTTGCATGCGGTGTTCCGCGCCGCGCATTCGATCAAGGGCGGCGCCGCCACCTTCGGTTTCGCCGATATGGCGGATCTGACCCATGTGCTCGAAGGTTTGCTGGACGAGGTGAGGCGCGGCGCGCGCGCCTTGAGTTCGGATCTGGTGGATTTGGTGCTGCGGGCCAAGGACGTGCTGTACGGGATGCTGGCGGCGCACAAGGGCAAGGGCGAGGCCGATGCGGCGCTGGCCGGCGAACTCAAGGCGCAGCTGGAGGCGCTGGCCGCCGCGCCGGCGGAGGCCGCGACGCGGCGGGCGACGCCGGAGGAGACGCGGCACTGGACGTTGTACCTGGAAATCGACGTGGTAGACGGCGTCGATATCGACGCCTTGCTGGAGTCTCTGGCCGAGCACGGGGACTTGAGCGTGGTGCAGCACGGCGAAGACGCCGACAAGCTGCCCTGGGTGGCGGTGTTCACCTCGCCGCTGGACGCCGCCGAGGTGGCGGAGTCGCTGGCCTTCGCCTTGCCGCAGGACAGCTTCCGCATCAACGTCGATCATGGGGTGGAGGAGGAGGGCAGCTTCGGGCTGTTTCTCGAGGCGGCGCCGGAGCCGGACGCTTCGGTCTGGCTGGAGGGCGACGGCTTTGGCCTGTTCGAGCCGCCGCCTGCCGAGACGGCGCCGCAGGACGAGGCGCCGGCCTTGGACCCCGACGCGGCCAAGCCGGCGGCGCGCGGCGGCGCGGTGGGCGAGAATTCGATCCGGGTCAATATCGACAAGGTGGATTTGCTGCTCAACCTGGTGGGAGAGCTGGTGATCACCCAGTCCATGCTGACGCAGTCCGGCGCGGGTCTGGACCCGGTGGCGCACGAGCGCCTGCTAGGCGGCATCGGCGCCTTGCAGCGCAACGCGCGGGAATTGCAGGAGGCGGTGATGTCCATCCGGATGACGCCGATCGCCTTCGTGTTCAACCGCTTCCCGCGCGTGGTGCGCGATCTGGCCGGCCGTCTGGGCAAGAAGGTGGAGCTCACGATGATGGGCGAGGGCACCGAGCTGGACAAGGGCTTCATCGAGAAGCTGTCCGATCCACTGACTCACCTGGTGCGCAATAGCCTGGACCATGGCATTGAGGCCCCGGAAGCGCGGCAGGCGGCCGGCAAGGACCCGGTGGGACGGCTGACGCTGCGCGCCTTCCATCAGGGCAGCAATATCGTCATCGAAGTCAGCGATGATGGCGCCGGGCTGAACCGGGAGCGGATTCTGGCCAAGGCGCGGCAAGGCGGTTTGGCGGCGCCGGCCTCGCTTTGCGACGCCGAGGTGTGGAATCTGATTTTCGAAGCCGGCTTCTCCACCGCCGCCGAGGTGACCGAAGTGTCCGGCCGCGGCGTGGGCATGGACGTGGTCAAGCGCAACATTCAGAGCATGGGCGGCCGGGTGGAGATCGACTCCATGGCCGGCATCGGCACCACCATCAGCATTCATCTGCCGCTGACGCTGGCGATCATGGACGGCATGTCGGTGCGCATCGGCGCGGAAACCTATGTGATGCCCTTGGGCGCGGTATTGGAGTCCTTGCAGCCGGCGCCGAGCGAAATCAAGACAGTGGCCGCTCGCGGCCAGGTGGTGGCCATTCGCGGCGAGTACCTGCCGATTGTGCCGCTGGGCCGGTTTTTCTCCATTCCGGACGCGAGGCGGACGCCGAGCGAGGCCATTCTGGTGATCGTGGAGGCCGGCAATAGCCGGCTGGCGCTGCTGGTGGACGACCTGATCGGCCAGCAGCAGTTCGTGGTGAAGAATCTGGAAACGAATTACCGCAAGGTGGACGGCATTTCCGGCGCCACGATCCTGGGCGACGGTCAGGTGGCCATGATCTTGGACATCGCCGCGATTGCGCGGCACAACCAGCGTATGGCGCTGGACGCATGAAACAACAAGGATAAAGAAATGGTGGCGGAACGGGATGGTCCGGGCCTGGCGCAGAGACGCTCGGGCAATGAGCTGCTGGTGTTCACGCTGGGGACGGAAGAATACGGCATCGATATTTTGAAGGTGCAGGAGATCCGCGGTTACGACGCGGTGACCCGCATCGCCAACGTGCCGGACTTCATCAAGGGCGTGGTCAATCTGCGCGGCCATATCGTGCCCATCGTGGATTTGCGCCTGAAGTTCGGCATAGGCGAACCGGTGTACAACGCGTTCACCGTGGTGATCGTGCTGAATGTGTGCGGACGGGTCATCGGCGCGGTGGTGGACGGCGTGTCGGACGTGATTCAGCTGGAGAGCGATGCGCTGCGCGCCGCGCCGGAGTTTGGCGCGGCGGTGGACACCGCCTATATCGAAGGACTGGGCACGCTGGACGAGCGCATGATCATCGTGGTCGATATCGAGAAGCTGATGGGCAGCGAGGAAATGGCGTTGACTGACGCCGCGGCTCGAGTGCAAGCGAATTAGGGGGGCGAAGCATGAACAATATGAAAGTGATCCATAGACTGATCCTGGGCTTCGGTCTGCTGATCCTGTTGCTGGCGGTGGCGATGACGCTGGCGGTCAGACAGCTGCAGGGCCTGGCCGATGATCTGGTCGGCATCTCCAGCGTGCACATCCCGCAGGTCAGCGCCGCGCACAAGCTGGCGTCCAACGTCAACCTCACGTCGCGCGATGTGCGCAACCTGCTGCTGAGCAAGGATGCGCACCTGATCAAAGAGTTCAATCAGGAGATAGACGGCAATTTGGCCAAGCTGGCGCAAAGGATGAGCACGCTGGAGCCGAACGTCAGCAGCGCCGGGCGGCCGCTTTTCGAGGCGATGCGCGCGAACGAGGCCAATTTCCGTTCCGAGCTGGCGGTGTTCAGACGCATGCAAGCGCAGGGGCGCGATGTGCAGGCCCGCGATTATCTGTTCGTCACCCTGCGCGACACCCAGCTCAAATACATGGATTCGATCGATCGCTACATCGCGTTTGAAGAGAATCTGATGCGCAAGGCGGGACAGGACGCCAGCGACAACTCCCGGCAGGCCTACAAACTGCTGTTCGCCTTTACCCTGCTGGCCCTGTTCATCGGCGTCGGCTTCGGCGTCTTCATCATCCGCTCGCTGATGCGCCAATTGGGCGGGGAGCCGGCGGAACTAGTCAAAGTGATGCGGGAGTTGACCGAAGGCCAGGTGCGCTCCGAAATCAAGGTCAAACCGGGCGACCAGCACAGCCTGTTCGCGTCGATGAGCTTGCTGGCCGAGAAGGCGATCGAGAACATCCGGGTGCGCAACGCGCTGGACAACGCCTCCACCAATGTGATGATCGCCGACAACGAGCGCAACATCATCTACACCAATCACAGCGTGCTGGAGATGATGCGTCGCGCCGAGGCCGATCTGCGCAAGGCCTTGCCCAATTTCGACGCGCGCGCGCTGTTGGGCGCCAATATGGATGTTTTCCACAGCAATCCGGCGCATCAGCGCGATCTGCTAGCCAATTTGCGTTCCACTTATCGCGCGCAGATCAATATAGGCACGCGCATTTTCGGCCTGGTGGCCAATCCGGTGTTCGGCACCGACGGTTCCCGTTTGGGCACGGTGGTGGAATGGAAGGATCGTACCGGGGAGGTGGAAATAGAGAAAGAGGTGGCCAGCATCATCTCCGCCGCCGCGGCCGGCGATTTCGACCGGCGCATCAATCTGGAAGGCAAGGACGGCTTTTTCCGCCAGCTGGGCGAAAGCGTCAATCAGTTGCTGGCGGTGACCAGCCAGGGCCTGGGCGATATCGCCACCGTGCTGGCGGCTCTGGCCAAGGGCGATCTCACCCATGCGATCAAGGGCGATTACCAGGGCTTGTTCAGCCAGTTGCAGAACGACACCAACACCACGGTGGAGCGGCTGAAGGAAATCGTGTCCAACATCAAGGAGTCCACCGACGCGATCAACACCGCCGCGCGCGAGATCGCCTCCGGCAACGCCAATCTGTCCAGCCGCACCGAGCAGCAAGCCGCCAGCCTGGAGGAAACCGCTTCCAGCATGGAGGAAATTACCAGCACGGTGCGGCAGAACGCGGAGAACGCCAAGAAGGCCAATACGCTGGCCACCGGCGCCTCCGACATCGCCGCGCGCGGCGGCAAGGTGGTGGGCGACGTGGTGGCCACCATGAACGAGATCAACGACAGCGCGCGCAAGATCGTCGACATCATCAGCGTGATAGACGGCATCGCCTTCCAGACCAATATCCTGGCGCTCAACGCCGCGGTGGAAGCGGCGCGGGCCGGCGAGCAAGGGCGCGGCTTCGCCGTGGTGGCCAGCGAGGTGCGCAATCTGGCGCAGCGCTCCGCCGCCGCCGCCAAGGAGATCAAGGGCTTGATCGGCAACTCGGTGGCCAAGGTCGAGTCCGGCTCCAAGCTGGTGGACGAGGCAGGCAGCACCATGGACGAGATCGTGATCTCCATCCGCCGCGTCGCCGACATCATGAGCGATATCTCCGCCGCGTCGATCGAGCAGAGCTCGGGCATTGAACAGGTCAATCTGGCGGTGACGCAGATGGACGAGAACACGCAGAAGAACGCCGCGCTGGTGGAACAGGCCGCGGCGGCGGCGGAGTCGCTGGAAGAGCAGGCGCGCTATCTGGACGACGCGGTGCAGGTGTTCAAGTTGGGAGAGCATGGCCCGCGTCTGCGGCAAGCGCCGGCGCGCGTCGCGTCGGCGGCGGAGCCGGCCGCCCATGCCGGCGGCGTCAATCCGGCGCCGGCTAAGCCGGCGGGCAAGATCGTGGTGCCGGCGCGGCTGCATCCGCAGGTGGACCTGAGCGACGGCGAGTGGGAGGAGTTTTGAGGCACAGGTCCGGAGGGGCCGTGTTGGCGGGCTTGGAATTGGACATCACGTTCACGCCCGAGGATTTTCGCCGCATCCGCGACATGGTGTACCAGCGGGTCGGCATCGCCCTCAACGACAGCAAGACGCATATGGCCTACGCGCGCTTGGCCAAGCGGGTGCGGGCTTTGAGCCTGAAAAGCTTCGCCGAGTATCTGGACCGCTTGGATCAGGACGCCTTGTCGGAGGAATGGCAGAATTTCATCAACGCGCTGACCACCAATCTGACCTCGTTTTTTCGGGAGCCGCATCATTTCGACATGCTGCGCGCCCACGCCGAGCGCTGGCGCAAACGAGGCCGGCCCTACCGGGTCTGGAGCGCGGCGTCCTCGACCGGCGAGGAGCCTTACTCCATCGCCATCACCATGGCGGAGTTGACGGAGAGCTTGCGGCCCTTCCCCTGCGAGTTGCTGGCGTCCGACATCGACACCCATGTGCTGCAACAGGCGATGCGCGGCGTGTATCTGCGCGAGCGCGTCAGCCAGTTGTCGGAGCCGCAGCTGCGCCGTTTTTTCGACAAGGGCGTAGGCGCCAATGAGGGCAAGGTGCGCCTGAAGAAACGCGTGCGCGAGGCGATGACGTTTTTCCAGATGAATCTGGTGGCGGAGGAATGGCCGCCGCTGGGGGAGTTCGACGTCATTTTCTGTCGCAATGTGCTGATCTATTTTGATAAGCCGACGCAGGCGGCCATACTCAATCATATGGCGCGGCATCTGGCTCCGGACGGGCTGCTGCTGCTGGGGCATTCGGAAAACATCCTGCACCTGAGCGACGCCTTCGTCCCCTGCGGCAAGACCAGCTACCGGCTGGCCTGATCAGGCGTTCCGTGCGTCCGGCCGTCGCGCTGCGGCGCGAGTTTATGAGCCTTGTTTATCGATCCGGGAGCGTGGATGGCGCTGGAAAAGAAAATTCGGGTAATCGTGGTGGACGACTCGGCCCTGATCCGCAATCTGCTGACCTCCATCATCGACGAAGCGCCGGACATGGAAGTGGTGGCCACCGCCTCCGATCCGCTGATCGCGCGCGAGCGCATCCGCGCGCTGGATCCGGACGTGATCACGCTGGACGTTGAAATGCCGCGGATGGACGGCCTGGAGTTCCTGCGCCGGCTGATGCGGCTGCGGCCGACGCCGGTGCTGATGATCTCCTCGCTGACGCAGCAGGGTTCGGAGGCGACGCTGACGGCGCTGGAGCTGGGCGCCATCGACTTTCTGTCCAAGCCGGCGCACGATATCGCCAGGCGCATGGGCGATTACGCCGATGAGATCCGGGACAAGATACGGGCCGCGGCCGCGGCCAGGGTGCGGGCGCCGCATCGTTTTCATCGCCCGGCCGATGTTCCGCCGCCGGCGCCGCCCTTGGGCGCCGGCGCGCAGCAGGCGATGTTGTTCATCGGCGCCTCCACCGGCGGCACCGAGGCGATCCGCGCGCTGCTGAGCGGCCTGCCCGCGACATGCCCGCCCATCTTGGTGGTGCAGCATATGCCCGAGCATTTCACCGCCAGCTTCGCCGCGCGCTTGAACGCCAGCTGTCCGATGCGGGTGAAGGAGGCGGAGGCGGGCGAGCCGGTGCGGCAGGGCGTGGCCTATATCGCGCCGGGCGATTGGCATATGCGGGTGCAGGCCGCCGCGGACGGTTTTCGCATCGAATTGGATCAGAGCGACAAGGTGAACCGGCACCGGCCGTCGGTGGACGTGCTGTTCGACTCCGCCGCGCGCTGCCTGGGCAAGCGCGCCATCGGCGTGATCCTGACCGGCATGGGGCGGGACGGCGCGGACGGCCTGCGCAGGATGCGCGATGCCGGCGCGGTCACCTTCGGTCAGAACGAGGCCAGTTGCGTGGTGTACGGCATGCCGCGGGAAGCGATGAAGGCCGGCGGCGTGCAACAGGAGTGGCCGCTGGACGCGCTGCCCTCCAAAATCATGGCCTGCCTGTACGGCAAGGCGGAAAAGGCGATGTTATGAAGAACGGCGCGGTGCATTTCAGCAGCCATTCGTATTTCGACAAGCATTTTCAAAGCCAGGCGGTGAAGGTGTTTCCCGGCGGCTTCTACGTCACCGGCCAGCCGCAGCTGCTGGTGACCTTGTTGGGCTCCTGCGTGGCCGTATGCATGCTGGACCGGACAGCCAATGTGGCCGGCATGAACCATTTCCTGTTGCCCGAGGGCAGCATCGAGGTGGGCGAGGGCGCGTCCGCCGCCCGTTTCGGCGTGCACGCGATGGAGTTGATGATTACCGAAATGCAGAAACTGGGCGCGATGCGCCATCGGATGGAAGCCAAGGTCTTCGGCGGCGGCAATGTGCTGGAGGGCATGTCGGTGATGAATGTGGGCGAGCGCAATCGCCGCTTCATCCACGGCTACCTGGATGCGGAAAGAATTCCCATTCTGGCCGAGGACCTGCTGGGCGACTGCGCGCGCAAAGTGTATTTCTTCACCGACAGCGGCAAGGTGCTGGTCAAGAAGCTCAAGCGCAGCCGCAGCCTGATCAGCGAGGAGACCCGCTATCGTCAGCAGGTGATGCAGCCGGAGGTGGCCGGCAAGTCCGGCGATATCGAGCTGTTTATCTGATGCGGTTCAACGTCCGCCGCGCGTCGTGAGACGCAATGCGCTTGCCTTCCTCGTTTCCAAGCGTTTCGCCCGGTTTCGCGCTTCGCGAGACCGGGCGAGCTTCTCAGCGCTCCAGGTGTTGCAGCTTGCCTTCGACCTCCGCCCAGTCCTCATGGTCCGGCAGCGGGTCCTTCTTCTCCGTGATGGTGGGCCAGAGTTTGGACAATTCGGCGTTGAGCGCGACGAAACCCTCTTGTCCCGGCGGAACGTCGTCTTCCGCGTAGATCGCGTTCACCGGGCATTCCGCCACGCACAGCGTGCAATCGATGCATTCCTCGGGGTCGATCGCCAGAAAATTGGGGCCTTCGTGAAAGCAGTCCACCGGGCAGACATCGACGCAATCGGTGTATTTGCATTTGATGCAGGCATCGGTTACAACGTAGGCCATGTTCAGCTCCTTGGTCGTCGAAAGCCGGCCGGCGCCGTTTGGCGCGGCGGCGGGGCGATGATTCGAGCGTATCAGTCAACATTATTAGCCAGAAATTCCCTTCACAACGCATTGCCGCCGTAAATTTCCTATCCGTCATGAACTCTTCTCGCTATCGCGGGCGTTTTGCCCCCAGTCCCACCGGCTTGCTGCACGCCGGCTCCTTGTGCACCGCCGTCGGCAGTTATCTGGAGGCGCGCGCGCGCGGCGGCGAGTGGCTGCTGCGGATGGAGGATCTGGACCCGCCGCGCGAGGTGGCCGGGGCCGCCGACGCCATCCTGCGCACGCTGGACGCCTATGGCTTCGAATGGGACGGCGAAGTGGTGTATCAAAGCCGTCGCCACGAGCTGTACCGTCAGGCGCTGGAGCAGTTGATCGCCTCCGGCCACGCCTATCCGTGCAATTGCACGCGCAAGGAGATCGCCAAGACCGCGCGGCGCGGCCTGGACGGCTACGTCTATCCCGGCCATTGCCGGCGGCGGCGTCCGGAAGAAGGCGGCCGCGCCTGGCGCTTGCGGGCGGCGCCCGGCGACACCGTGGTGGCGGACCGCCTGCAAGGGCCCTACCGTCAGAATCTGACGGCCGACATCGGCGATTTCGTCTTGCTGCGCGCGGACGGCTTTTGGGCCTATCAATTGGCCGTGGTGGTGGACGACGCGGAACAAGGGGTGAACGATGTGGTGCGCGGCGCCGACCTGCTGGTGTCCACGCCGCGTCAAGTGGCGGTGCAGCAGGCGCTGGGCGTGGCGACGCCGGGTTATTGTCATCTGCCGGTGCTGGTCAACGCCGCGGGGGAGAAGCTGTCCAAGCAGACGCTGGCGCCGGCGGTGGCGGCCGAGGACGCCGCAGCGGCCTTGCGCCTGGCCTTAAGCCGCCTGGGGCATGTTCCGCCGGAGGAGTGCGGCGGCCTGGCCGAGTTGTGGCAGTGGGCGCGAGCGCATTGGTCGCTGGCGCGCGTGCCGGTCGGACCGGTGCTTGCCGGCTGAATTGCGCCGTTTTATGCCAAAATTATGCGTTTGACGTCTTTTTTTCCATCCCGGCTGGCCTATATTGGCATCTGCGCACGCGCTTGTTGCGCATCATCGGCCGCGGCAAGCGGGTCGCCATCGTCTTCTCCTTGATATGCGGAAAATGCGACATGTTTTTATGTCGAATTTGTGTTCTAATGCCGCCTTTTTTTCATGCGCGCGCACTGGCGCAAAGTCCCGCTTCAGTTGACTCCGGTCAAGCGGTTTGAAGAAAGCATGCCCAGCTTGCGGGCGAGGCCCTCTATCATGGGCGCTTTTTCAGCCGTATCAGTCTGAATGCGAACGGAACTGGCCAGGCCAATTCCGCCGGCGCCATCGCATGAACGTAAACATGCGCGCGCGGCGCGCCCGTCAATCGGCAGGCCCGATGGAGACCAAGCCTTGAGCAATACCAATTTAGACAGCAAGACCAAGACCCGGGCGCTGGGCGTATGGATGTGCACCGCCTTGGTGGTGGGCAATATGATCGGCTCCGGCGTGTTCCTGCTGCCCGCGTCGCTGGCGCCGTTCGGCGGCGTGTCGATGATAGGCTGGCTGCTCACCGCCGCCGGCGCGATCTGCCTGGCCTTGGTGTTCGCCCGACTGGCGGCCATCCTGCCCAAGGAAGGCGGGCCGTACGCCTATATTCATGAAGCCTTCGGCGGTTTCGCCGGCTTCTGGATCGCCTGGGGCTACTGGATTGCGCTGTGGGCCGGCAATGCGGCCCTGGCGGTGGCCGCCACCAGCTATATGCAGGTATTCGTTCCGGCGCTGGGCCACAATAATGTGTTGGCCGGCGTGTTCGCCATCAGCCTGATCTGGATCGTCACCTGGATCAACAGCCGCGGCGCGCGCAGTTCCGGCCTGGTGGCGGTGACGACCACCTTGCTCAAGCTGTTGCCGCTGGCCGCCGTCACCTTCATCGGCTTTTTCCACATGCAGCCGGACAATATCGTGTTCAACCCTCACGACAAGCCGCTGCTCAGTTCGGTGTCCGCCACCATGGCGCTGACCTTGTGGGCCTTCCTGGGGCTGGAATCGGCGTCGGTGCCGGCAGGCGACGTGATCGAGCCGGAAAAAAACATTCCGCGCGCCACGGTGCTGGGCACTCTGATCGCCACCGTGCTCTACATCCTGTCCACGGTGGCCTTGATGGGCTTGATGCCGCCGGCGATGCTGGCCGCCTCCCAGGCGCCCTTTGCCGACGCCGCCCGGCTGATGTGGGGCGATTGGGGCTATTACCTGGTGGGTTTCGGCGCCATCGTGTCCTGCTTCGGCGCGCTCAACGGCTGGAGCCTGATGCAGGCGCACGTGCCGGCCGCGGCCGCGCACGACGGTCTGTTTCCCCGCCGTTTCGCCCAGATGAACCGCGAGGGCGTGCCCATTTTCGGCCTGCTGCTGTCCAGCGGGCTGGTGACGGTGCTGATGGCGATGAAGTACGCCGGCGGCGACGGCGGCGTCAAGATTTTCGAGTTCATCATCCTGCTGGCCACCGCCACCACTTTGCTGCCCTACGCCTTTTGCTCGATGGCCTTGCTCGCCATCATGCTGATGCGCCCCCAGCAGTTCCAGCGCAAGGACTTCCTGGCGCCGCTGTGCTTCGCCGGCGTGGGTTTCGCCTATTCGGTCTGGGCCTTGTACGGCTCCGGCGCCGACATCGTGATGTGGGGCATGATTCTGCTGCTGCTGGGCTTGCCGGTCTATGTCTGGCAGGTGAAGGAGCGTTACGCCGATCCTTCATGAAGGAGAGGCGATGTCGGATCCCAAACGCGGCTTAGGCCGCGTTTTCTTTTTGCGCAAGCCTATCGTCATGAGTCAACGGGCTTGCCTATGCCGCCGGCTGGTGGCCTACTAGGGCGCTTTGCTTTCAGACCGGGAGTTGCCATGAGGATAAGCGCCGCCGATCACGCGCTCGTCGCCATCGATTTCACCTATCCGCTGCCGGACGCGCAGACGCTGGCGCGGATGCGGGCGGAGAACGCGCCCTGCGCGCTTGAGCGCGCGGACGGCCTGTTTCCGGAAAACAGCTATTACCGCGCCGGCCGCAAAGGCTGCGCCGAAGGCATGTCGGCGCGCTCCTTTGTCGCGCGCCGTTTGCGCGAGACGGCGGCGCGGCTGGCGCCGGAGTACGGCTTGCTGCTGTTCGACGCCTACCGTAGCCGTGAAACCCAGGCGGATCTGTTTCAGATGGTGCTGGACGATGTGCGCGCCGCGCACCCGGACTGGGACGCGGCGGCGGTGGAGCGGCAGGCGCGACTGTTCGCCGCCCACCCGGACGACACCGCCCGTTTCGCGGTGTTGCCGCACAATTCCGGCGGCGCCGTGGACCTGGCGATCTGCCGGATGGACACGGGCGAGATCTGCGATTTCGGCACGGCCTTCGACGCGGCGGAGCCGGCGTCGCGCACCGATTTCTTCGAAGCGCCGCATGATCCGGCCCTGGGTTTTTCCTCCGAGCGCTGGCTGACGGTGCGTCACAATCGCCGCGTCTTGTTCAATCTGATGAAGCAGGCCGGTTTCAGCAATTATGCCGAGGAATGGTGGCATTACGATCTGGGCGACTGCCTGTGGGGGCAGGCGCTGGGCGTGGATTGGATCTATCCGTCGATGGAGGCCGAGCCGGAGAGGCCGGCCTGATCGCCAGGGCCGCCGCGCGGGCGCAGCGGCCCATGGCCTGGCGCTAGCCGGTCAGCGCCTTCAACCAGACCAGCGCGGCGCTGGCGCCCGCGTCCGGCACGCCCAGCGCCCGTTCGCCCAGATAGCTGGCCCGGCCCAGGCGCGGCCGCATGGAGGCGGTTGCCGCGCAGCCGCGCTCCGCCGCTGTCAGCGCCGAACGCCAGGCCGTCTCCGGAGCCTGTCCGGCGTCCAGGGCGGAGGCGAAAGCGTCGGCGGCGGGGGACAAGGCGTCCAGCATGGTGCGGTCGCCCACTTGCGCACCGCCCAGTTCCGCGACGGCGGCGACGCCGTCCAGAAAGGCGGCCGCCCAGTCCTTCGGGGTGGGCGGGGTCGTCGTGTCCAGCCGCCGCGCCGCGCGCAGCAGGGCGGTGGAGTAGAAGGGCCCGGAGCTGCCGGCGATGGCCTGGCGCAAGGCCTGGCCGACCGCGCGCAGCGCCGTGGCGGGGTCGCTCCAGGCGCTGTCGGGCAAGGCCCGGATCGCGGCCGCGCCGCGCTGCATGCTGACGCCCAGATCTCCATCCCCGGCGGCGCCGTCCAGTTCGGTCAACAGCGGCTCGGCGGCGTCCAGCGCGTCGGCCGCGGCCCAGGCCGCGGCGCGCAAACGGGGATCGGCCGCGGCGGCCGAGGGCGTGAAAGCGTCGCGCGGCGGCGCGGCGCGCAGCTGGCGTTGCGCCGGCAGACGGCCTGAGCCGGGCCAGGCCGGCGCCAGGGTGGTTTGATCCAGCCAGTTGAGGCGCTGTTCGTCCAGCGCCATCAGGGACAAGGAGCAGCCGGGCATTTCCAGCGCGGTCATGAAGTTGCCGCTCCAGGCGCGTTCCACCTGTAGGCCGCGCAGGCGCAGATGCGCCAGCGCGGCGCGGGCGACGATGGCCAGCTCCATCGGCGGCGTGCCGCCCAGGCCGTTGACCAGCAGCGCCACCCTGTGTCCCGAACGCCAGCCGCGGTCTTGCAAGATGGCGTCCAGCAGCGTCGCGCACAAATCGGCGGCCGATGGCGTCGCCACGCGGCGCACGCCGGCTTCGCCGTGTATGCCCAGGCCCAGTTCCGCCTCCCCGCTGTCCAGTTGAAAGCCCGGGCGGCCGGTGGCCGGCACCGTGCAGGCGCCCAGGCCCACGCCCATGGTGGCCACCTGTTCCGCAGCCTGCCGCGCCGCGGCGGCGACCTCGGCCAGGCCGGCGCCGGAGGCGGCCGCCGCGCCGGCGATCTTGTGCACCAGCACCGTGCCGGCGATGCCGCGCCTGCGCGCCGGCTCCACGGTGTCGCGAAGCGCCACGTCGTCGGCCACCACCACGCTGTCGACGGCGATGCCCTCGGCGCGGGCCAGTTCCGCCGCCAGGCCGAAGTTGAGCCGGTCGCCGGTGTAGTTCTTGACGATGAGCAGCACGCCCTTGGGGCCGGCGACGGCGCGGATCGCCGCCAGCACGGTGTCTACGCTGGGCGAGGTGAACACGTCGCCCACCGCGGCGGCGTCCAGCATGCCGTGGCCGATGTAGCCGGCGTGGGCCGGTTCGTGGCCGCTGCCGCCGCCGGAAATCAGCGCCACCTTGTCGCGCAGGCCGCCGGCGGGAAGGTCCGCCCGCAGCAAGACATTTTCTTCCTCGAGCAGCGCCAGGCCGGGCAGGGTGTCGGCCAGGCCTTCCAGCATCTCCCGCGCCACATGGCGCGGATCGTTGATCAGTTTTCGCATCGCGGTTTCCTTTCCAGATCGGATAGAGATCGTGCTTGGTCAAGATGGATGTCATCTTACGATCAGCGCCGGCGCAATGGGGTGGTCATCTATTTTTTGATCGATAAGGAAATGAAATATGTTCGTAATCGATCTTAAACGAAGCAATGCTGGTTCAATGTTTTGCGGTTTCGAATATTTTAAGTCATTGTTTAAGTTGAAGATAAACACGGCTTGCCAAGCCCCGGTCCAGCAACCATAATCTGGCTCGTCATGCAGGAGAGAGTGGCCGTCCGCGCCACCGCCGAAGGCGCAAGCGCACCCGCAATCGCTCAGGCAAAAGGACTGCATCATCGGACTGGCCGCAGCCAGTTCGCCGAATCTGGAGAGCGGCATCCGCGGATGCCCACCGAAGGGGCTAACGGCCGCAAGGCCGGAAAATCTCAGGTGCAGGGACAGAGGGGTGTAGGGAATAGAGCAACACTACACGCTTTTGCTAAGGACGCACCGATGACGGCCCCGAAACGCACCCCCCTGTTTGAATCCCATATCGCCGCCGGCGCCAAGATGGTCGATTTCGCCGGCTGGGAAATGCCCATCCATTACGGCTCCCAACTCAAGGAACATGAGATCGTGCGCAGCGACGCCGGCATGTTCGACGTTTCCCATATGACGGTGCTGGACATCAGCGGCCCGGACGCCAAAGTCTGGCTGCAGCGCTTGATCGCCAACGACGTGGCCAAGCTCGGCTTCGAAGGCAAGGCGCTGTATTCCGGCATGCTCACCCCCGACGGCACCGTGGTGGACGATCTGATCGTCTATCTGACCTCCTACGGCTACCGCATGGTGATCAACGCCGGCACCACCGACAAGGACCTGGCCTGGATGGAAGGGCGCAAGGCGGATTTCGACGTGGACATCAAGGTGCGCCGCGATCTGTCCATCCTGGCGGTGCAGGGCCCGCAGGCCATCGCCAAGGTCTGCGCGGTCAAGCCCGAGCTCGCCGACGTCATCCAGGCCTTGAAGCCCTTCCAAGGCCAGCCCGCCGGCGATTGGTTCTATGCCCGCACCGGCTACACCGGGGAAGACGGCCTGGAAGTGATGCTGCCCGGCGTTGAGGCCGCGGCCTTTTTCCAGCAACTGCAGGCCGCCGGCGTGGCGCCGATAGGCCTGGGCGCGCGCGACACGCTGCGCCTGGAGGCCGGCATGAATCTCTACGGCCACGATATGGATGAAACCGTTTCCCCGCTGGAGGCCGGCATGGGCTGGACCATCGCCTGGGAACCGGCGGAGCGCGATTTCATCGGCCGCAAGGCGCTGGAGGCGCAGAAAGCCGCCGGCCTGAAAACCAGGCAAGTGGGCCTGGTGCTGGAAGGCCGCGGCGTGCTGCGCGAAGGCCTGAAAGTGGTGGTGGAAGGCGTAGGCGAGGGCGTGATCACCAGCGGCACCTTCTCGCCCACCCTCAAACACTCCATCGCGATCGCGCGCGTGCCGGCCGGCACCGGCGATACGGCGCTGGTGGACCTGCGCGGAACCTTGACCGAGGTGCGCGTGGTCAAAATGCCGTTCGTGCGCAACGGCAAAAAAGTTTTCGCCTGAGCGGCGTGCTTGGGCAGGCCGCGCGACGCGGCCGGGAATATCGTTTAAGACCTGGATTTGACTGGAGACACTCATGAGCAACATCCCCGCCGAACTCAAATACGTTGAAAGCCACGAATGGCTGCGCCTGGAAGCCGACGGCTCCGTGACCGTGGGCATTACCGAGCACGCGCAGGAACTGCTGGGCGACATCGTTTTCGTCGAATTGCCGAAAGTGGGCGCCAAGCTCGCCAAGGAAGAGCAGGCCGGCGTGGTGGAGTCGGTGAAAGCCGCTTCCGACATCTACTGTCCGATTGCCGGCGAAGTGCTGGCCATCAACGAGGAACTGGAAGCCGAACCGGAACTGGCCAACGGCGAGCCCTACGGTGCTGGCTGGTTCTTCAAGATCAAGCCGGCGGATCCGGCGGACCTGGACGCCCTGATGGACGCCGCCGCCTACGCCAAGGAAATTGGCGCCTGATGGTGAAAACCGCCTCGCAGTCCTAATCGGCCGCGAGGCGTTTTTTTCGCCCGGATATCCAGCAACACCCGATTGGCCGCGCAAGCCGCGGCGCGGACGGCAAGCACAGAAGGTCCCGTACTCATGTCTCTCTCCGAACTTTTCAACCGCAAAGAATTCATCTCCCGCCACATCGGCCCGTCCGACGCCGAGCGCGAGCAAATGCTGGCCGCCATCGGCGTGGCCTCCATCGATGAACTGGTGGCGCAGACGCTGCCGGCCGACATTCACCTGAACCGCAAGCTGGAGCTGCCGGATCCGATGCCGGAAGCCGAGGCGCTGGCCGCGCTGAAGGCCGTCGCCGCCAAGAACGTGGTCAATAAATCCTTCATCGGCCAGGGCTATTACCCGGTGCTGACCCCGACGGTGATCCTGCGCAATCTGCTGGAAAACCCGGGCTGGTACACCGCTTACACTCCGTATCAGGCCGAGATCGCCCAGGGCCGTCTCGAAGCCTTGCTGAACTTCCAGCAAATGGTGATAGACCTGACCGGTCTGGAACTGGCCAACGCCTCCTTGCTGGACGAGGCCACCGCCGCCGCCGAGGCGATGGCGATGGCGCGCCGCGTGTCCAAGGCCAAGTCCGGCCGGTTCTTCGTAGACAGCCGCGTGCTGCCGCAAACCCTGGACGTGATGCGGACCCGCGCCAAGTACTTCGGCTTCGAGCTGGTGCAGGGCCATCCGGAAGAGGCGGGCAAGGGCGAATACTTCGGCGCCCTGTTCCAATATCCGGGCGAAGCCGGCGACCTGATCGACCTGACCCCGCACATCGCCGCGGTCAAGGCCAAGGGCGCGGTGGCGGTGGTGGCCGCCGACATCATGGCCTTGGTGGCGTTGAAATCGCCGGGCGAGATGGGCGCGGACGTGGCCATCGGCAATACCCAGCGCTTCGGCGTGCCCATGGGCTTCGGCGGCCCGCACGCCGCTTACTTCGCCTTCAAGGACGAGATGAAGCGCTCTGCGCCGGGCCGCATCATCGGCGTGTCGGTGGACGCCAAGGGCAAGACCGCGCTGCGCATGGCGCTGCAGACCCGCGAGCAGCATATCCGCCGCGAAAAGGCCAACTCCAATATCTGCACCAGCCAGGTGCTGCTGGCCAATATCGCCGGCATGTACGCGGTGTACCACGGTCCGGAAGGCGTCAAGCGCATCGCCGCCCGCATTCACCGCCTGGCGGCCATTTTCGCCCACGCGGTCAAGGCCGCCGGCGGCAAGCTGGTGTTCGACCGCTTCTTCGACACGGTGCAGGTTGAGGCGCCCAAGGCCGAGGTGGTGTATCAGGCGGCGCTGGCCGCCGGCTACAATCTGCGCCGCGCCGGCGGCAATGTGCTGGGCGTCGCCTTCCACGAGGCGGCCAGCGAGGCCGATCTGGCTCGTCTGATCGAAATATTCACCGGCAAGAGCGCCGACATCGCCGCGCTGGACGCCGCGGCCGCCGACGCGATTCCGGTCGGACTGAAGCGCGAATCCGCCTTCATGAGCCACCCGGTGTTCAACACCCATCATAGCGAGCACGAGATGCTGCGCTATATGAAGAAGCTGGAAAGCCGCGATCTGGCGATGAATCATTCGATGATCTCGCTGGGCAGCTGCACCATGAAGCTGAACGCCACCAGCGAAATGATTCCGATCACCTGGCCGGAGTTCGCCAATATGCATCCGTTCGCCCCGCGCGAACAGACGGTGGGCTATCTGGAAATGATCGCCGGCCTGGAAACGCAGCTGCGCGCGATCACCGGTTTCGACATCATTTCGATGCAGCCCAATTCCGGCGCCCAGGGCGAGTACGCCGGCCTGCTGGCGATCAGCCGTTACCATGAGTCGCGCGGCGACGGCCAACGCAATATCTGCCTGATTCCGCGCTCCGCCCACGGCACCAATCCGGCCACCGCGCAGATGATGAATATGCAGGTGGTGGTGGTGGATTGCGACGAGGCCGGCAACGTCGACGTTGCGGATCTGAAAGCCAAGGCCGAGCAGCATTCGGCTCAGCTGGCGGCGCTGATGATCACCTATCCGTCCACCCACGGCGTGTTCGAGCAGCCTATCCGCGAAATCTGCGCGATCATCCATCAGCACGGCGGCCAAGTGTATATGGACGGCGCCAACCTCAACGCCCAGGTGGGCTTGTGCCGTCCGGCCGACATCGGCGCCGACGTGTCGCACATGAACCTGCACAAGACCTTCTGCATCCCGCACGGCGGCGGCGGCCCGGGCATGGGCCCCATTGGCCTGAAAGCGCATCTGGCGCCCTTCATCGCCAACCACGTGGTGGCCTCGGTGCCCACCGCCCAGCCGGGCCAGACCGCGGTGTCGGCGGCGCCGTTCGGCTCCGCCTCCATCCTGCCCATCTCCTATATGTATATCGCGATGATGGGCGCGGAAGGCATGAAGCAGGCCACGGAGAACGCCTTGCTGTCCGCCAACTACGTGGCGACGCGGCTGGCCGAGCATTTCCCGGTGCTGTACACCGGCGCCAACGGCCGGGTGGCTCATGAGTGCATCATCGATCTGCGTCCGCTCAAGGCCGCCAGCGGCGTGACCGAAGTGGACGTGGCCAAGCGGCTGATGGATTACGGCTTCCACGCGCCGACCATGAGCTTCCCGGTGCCGGGCACGCTGATGATTGAGCCGACCGAGTCCGAGCCCAAGGTCGAGCTGGACCGCTTCATCGCGGCGATGGCGGCTATCCGTCGGGAAATCGACCAGGTGCAGAACGGCGTGTGGCCGGCGGACAACAATCCGCTGTGCAACGCGCCGCACAGCAAGGCCGACATCGCCGGCGACTGGCAGCGTCCGTACAGCCGCGAAACCGGTCTTTTCCCGCTGGACTATGTGCTGGAAAACAAGTTCTGGCCCAGCGTCAACCGCATCGACGACGTATACGGCGACCGCAATCTGGTGTGCAGCTGCCCATCCACCGACAGCTACGCCTGATCCGCGCAGGCGGACGCCAAACCACCCCGGCCCTGGCCGGGGTTTTTTTACGCGTCGACGCGTCGATACGGCACTGGAGTTGAGTGGATATGCGACTATCATATTTAATGAGGAATATGACGGCAGTCTTGCCGCCCTTGATCCGCGAACCCCACCGATAGGAGGCTGCGTTGGCGTTGAACGCGCAGGTTGCGATTGCCGCACCGGATTTCCAGCTGCTGTTCGAACGGGCCCCCGGCCTGTATTTAGTGCTGGATACCGATTTCAACGTCATCGCCGCCAGCGATATTTACCTGCAGACGACCTTGACCCGGCGCGAGTCCATCCTGGGGCGCAATCTGTTCGACATCTTTCCGGTCAATCCCGCCGAGCCGGAAGGCGAGGGCTCGCGCAATCTGCGCATTTCTTTGCAGCGCGTGCTGGCCACCGGGGTCGAGGACAGCATGGCGATGCAGAAATACGATATTCCGCGGCCGGACGGCAGTTTCGAAGAGCGCTATTGGAGTCCGACCAACTGGCCGGTGAAGCGCGCAGACGGCAGCGTGGCCTGCATCATTCACAGCGCGCAGGACGTCAGCGAGTTCGTGCGCCTGAAACGGAGCCAGCCGCAGCAGAGTCAGCCGGCGGAATGGCGGGAAATGGACGCGGCGGCGCTAGAAGCGGAAATGGTGAACCAGCATGCGCAAATCGCCCGGGCCAACACCGATCTGAAGGAATCCAATAACGAGCTGGCCCGCTTGAATCAGCAGATGCGCGAGCTGGATCAGATGAAGACCCGCTTCTTCGCCAATGTCAGCCATGAGTTGCGCACGCCGCTGACCCTGATCCTGGGTCAGGTAGAACGCTTTTTGACAGGCCAGGCCGAGCCGGAGGAGAGCCCCAATCTGCTGATGATCCAGCGGCAGGCGCGTATGTTGCTGCAGCAGGTCAACGATTTGCTGGACGTGGCCAAGCTGGACGCGGGGGAACTGAAGCTGCGCTACGCGCAGCTGGACCTGGCCGAGCTGGTGCGTCACGTGGCCTCTTATTTTACTTCGCTGGCCAGCGACCGGCATATCGACTATCAAGTGGCGGCGCCGAAAACGGCGTCGGCGCAGGTGGACGCGATCAAATTGCAGCGCGTATTGCTGAACCTGCTGTCCAACGCCTTCAAGTTCACGCCGGACGGTGGCCGCATTCAGATTGCGCTGGAGCTGAGAGGAAGCCAGGCCGGCATCCGGGTGCAGGACAACGGGCCCGGCGTGCCGGCCGAGATGCGCGACAAGGTGTTCGAGCGCTTCGTGCAAGTGGAGGACGGCGATTACGGCCGGCACGGCGGCACCGGGCTTGGCCTCGCCATCGTCAAAGAATTCATCGAGCTGCACCATGGCAAGGTGAGCTTGTTCGCCGCGGAGGGCGGCGGCGCCTTGTTCCGCCTCAGCCTGCCTCTGTTGGCGCCGGCGGGTGCGCCGATAGAGTCGGAAGACTTGCGTCTGGACGATTTGCTGGCCGGCGGCGCGGTGCCCGCGCCCGCGTCGCCGCAGGCCGAGGGGGGCTCCGCGCCGGACAAGGGCGCCCAGGCGTTGGTGCTGCTGGTGGAGGACAACATCGATATGAGCGCCTTCATCGCCGGCGCGCTGGGCAAGCATTATCGGGTGATGACGGCGCCGGAGGGTGGCCGCGGCCTGCGTTTGGCGCAGAGCGAGCAGCCGGACCTGATCATCAGCGATCTGATGATGCCGGGAATGGGCGGAGAAGAGTTTGTGTCGGCTTTGCGCGGCAACCGTCAGACCGAGGACATCCCGGTGGTGATGTTGTCGGCGCGCGCCGACGATTCGCTGCGGCTGCGTATGCTGCAGAACAGCGTGCAGGAGTTCTTGTTCAAACCGTTTTCGGTGGCGGAGTTGCTGGCGCGGGTGGGGCGCTTGATCGGCGAGCGCCGCCGCTCGGCGATGCGCTTGAAGCAGGCGCTGTACGCGGCGGAACAAATCGCCTGGGAGCTGGACCTGGGCGACGGGGTCTTGCACGAAGAGGGGCCGGTGGGGCGGATTTTCGGGCGGGCAGAGGATTATCGTCACGACAGTCTGGACGCCTTGCTGGCGCAAATCCATCCGGAGGACCTGGACGAGTTGCGCCGGCGTTGGCAGGCCTTGCCGGCCGAGGCCGGAGAAAGCCTGCACGAGTGTCAGTTTCGCGTCGCCCTGCCGGAGGCGGGGCAGGTCTGGATGCAGGTGAGCGCCAGCCTGTGGCGGGACGAACAGGGGCGGCCGCGGCGCGCGATGGGCTTTGCCCGCGACGTGTCCACGCTGAAGCGTTCGCAGCTCAATATCGAGTTTCTCGCCAAGCACGACAGCCTGACTCAACTGCCCAACCGCGTGCAGTTGAACGAGCGGCTGCAATGGAGCTTGAAGAATCATCGGCGCTCAGGGCGGAGCCTGTATCTGCTTTTGGTGGACCTGGATGATTTCCGCTTCATCAACGACAACCTTGGGCATGAGGTGGGGGACCGCCTGTTGCGCATCGTGGCTGAACGCTTGCGCGCCTGCGTGAGCGGCCACGATCTTTTGTTCCGCATCGGCGGCGACGAATTCGTCGCCTTGGCCGAGAACGCCGCCGACGGCGCGGCCGACAGCCTGGCCGAGCAGGTGCTGGCGGCGCTGGCGGCGCCGTACCAGGACGGAGACCACCGCTATTTCCTGTCCGCCAGCATCGGCATCAGCTGCTATCCCTGCGACGCGGATACGCCGGAAGGGCTGATGCGCGATGCGGATATGGCGATGTACCGCGCCAAGTACGCGGGCAAGAACGGTTATTGCTTCTTCTCCGAGGATATGGCGGACGGCGTGCGCCAGCGCCTGCAAGTGGAGACCGGCTTGCGTCAGGCCTTGCAGCGACGGGAGCTGCGGCTGGAGTACCAGCCGCAGATGACGCTGCGCAGCCAGGACATGCTGGGGATGGAGGCGCTGTTGCGTTGGGAGCTGGACGGGCGCAAGCAGTCGCCGGCGGAGTTCATCGCCATCGCCGAAAAAACCGGCCTGATCATCGATATCGACGAGTATGTGTTTCGCAATGTCTGCAGCCAGGTGATGGCCTGGAGAGGGCAGGGTCTGCCGCCCTGGCGCGTCAGCGTCAATCTGTCGGCGCGCTTCTTCGGCTTGCCGGACGCCGTCGCGCGTTTGCGCGCGATCGCCGAGGAAAGCGGCGCGCCGCCGGAGCAACTGTGCCTGGAAATCACCGAGGGCACGCTGATGGACGCGGACAGCGCGATGAAGGCCTTGCCGACGCTCAAGCGCATGGGCTTTCACATCAGCGTGGACGACTTCGGCACCGGTTTTTCCTCGCTCTCCTATCTCAAGCGGCTGCCCATCGATGAATTGAAGATAGATCGCAGCTTCATCATGCGGCTGGACAGCGACGAGCGCGATCTGGCCATGGTGGCGGCCATCGTGTCCATGGCGGAAAGCCTGAGCCTGCAAGTGCTGGCCGAGGGCGTGGAAACCGAATCCCAGCACGCCTTGCTGCTGGCGCGCGGCTGCCATAGCGGCCAGGGCTATCTGTATTCGCGCTCCTTGCCCCCCGAGGAGCTGGTGTCCTGGTGGCGCGGCCGTTTCGAGTGTTTCACGGGGCGGGCGGATTGATGCCCGGCGCCGTTTCGCCGGGCAGCCAGCGCCGGTACAGCGCGGCGAAACTGCCGTCGCGCTTCATCTCGTCCAGCGCCTGTTGCCAGGCCTTGATCACCGCGTCCGGGGTCTGACGGGAAAAGGCGATGTAGCCGTAGGTGTGGGAAAAGGTCAGCGCCTTGCGTACTTGGGCCGGGTCGAAGCCCTGCTGGCGCAATTGATGCGGCAAGGTGGTGTTTTCGCTGACGATGACGTCGGCGCGCTTGCGCATCAACATGGTCAGCAACTGGTCCGGCGTGGCCACGGTGGCCAGGTTGGAGAAGTTCTGCGCGCTCAGCAGCTGTTGCAGATACCAGTCTCTCACCACCATGATTTGCGGCAGTTTGCGGGCGTCGTCCAGCGTTTGCAGTTTGATCGGGCTGTCGCGCCTCACAAACAGGCAGCCCAGGGTTTCGGTGACCGGGCCCACCCACTTGAACATGCGCTCCCGTTCCGGGGTGCGGTTGGTGTTGAACAGCACGGTGTTCGGCTGCTGTTGCGCTTGGCGATAGCCGCGCGCCCAAGGCACCACGGCAATGGGGTCGTGGTTGCCGACGCGGCGTTGTATCCCTTGCACCACTTCCACCACCAGGCCGGCGGCCTTGCCGTCTTGCTCGAAAGTCAGCGGTGGGTCATCCTCGGTCAGGATGTCCAGCGCAGGGCCCGGCGCCGCGCGCAGCGGCGCGGCGACAAAGCTGGTCAAAAACAGGGCAAGCAGGCAGTGGCGGCGGTTCATGTCGATGGCGCTTTGTATTCTGGCTGTCCGCTTTGACTGTAGCGGCAATTTGCGCCGGGCTCAAACTCCATCCTTGGCCGTGTCGCGAATATGAATATGCATAATCGATGGTTTGTTTTTTTCGCTTATTCGCTTAACCTTCGTTTCTGATACTGAAGATGCCATGCAGTTTGATGAGGAAATGCCGATGAACAAGCAATTGACGCTGTTGGCCCTGGCCCTGGCGCCTACCCTGGCGCTGGCCGCGCGCCCGTTGACGGTGTGCACCGACGCCAATCCGGAAGGTTTCGACGTGGTGCAGTACAACTCCCTGGTCACCACCAACGCGTCGGCGGACGTGCTGATGAACCGCCTGGTGGAATACGATCCGGCCGCCCGTAAAGTGGTGCCGGGCCTGGCCGCGTCTTGGCAGGTCAGCGACGACGGCCTCGGTTACACCTTCAAGCTGCGGCCCAATGTGGCCTTTCACTCCACCGATTACTTCAAGCCTGGCCGCAAGCTGACGGCCGACGACGTGGTGTTCACTTTCGAACGCATGCTCAATCCGGCCCATCCTTGGTACAAGAGCGCGCCGAACGGCTATCCGCACGCGCAATCCATGCAGTTTCCCAAGCTGATCAAGGCGGTGCAGAAGGTGGACGCCAATACTGTGCGTTTCGAGCTCAACTATCCGGAAGCCACCTTCCTGTCCAGCCTGACCATGGGCTTCGCGTCCATCTATTCGGCCGAGTACGCCGGGCAGTTGCAGGCTGCCGGCCGCCAGGCGGACTTGAACGCCAAGCCAATCGGCACCGGGCCCTTCGTCTTCCGCAGCTTCCAGAAGGACGCCGTGGTGCGCTACGCGCCTAATCCGGCTTATTGGGGAGCCAAGCCCAAGGTCGGCGCGCTGATTTACGCGATCACGCCGGATTCGGCTGTGCGCGCGCAGAAGCTGAGAGCCGGCGAATGCCAGCTGGCCTTGTCGCCCAAGCCGCAGGACGTGCTGGCGGCCAAGGCGGATCCCAAGCTGCGGGTTCTGCAAACGCCGGCCTTCATGACCGCCTTCGTCGCCTTCAACAGCCAGAAAAAACCGTTGAACAACCCCTTGGTGCGGCAAGCGCTCAACCTGGCTTTCGACAAGAGCTCTTATCTGAAAACGGTGTTCGACAATACCGCCACCGCGGCGGACCTGCCTTATCCGCCGAATACCTGGAGCTACAACAAGGGGGCCAAGCCCTATCCTTACGATCCGGCGCGCGCCAAGAAACTGCTGGCCCAAGCCGGCTATCCCGACGGTTTCGAAACCACGGTGTGGGTGCGGCCCAGCGGCAGCACGCTGAACCCCAATCCCAAGGCGGGCGCGGAGCTGCTGCAATCCGACCTGGCCAAGATCGGCGTCAAGGTGCAGATCAAGGTGATTGAGTGGGGGGAGCTGATCAAGCGCGCCAAGGCCGGCGAACATGAGCTATTGTTCATGGGCTGGGCCGGCGACAACGGCGACCCCGACAACTTCTTGACCCCGCAGTTTTCCTGCTCGGCGGTGCAGTCCGGCACCAATTTCGCTCGCTTCTGCGACGCCAAGCTGGACAAGCTGATCAGCGACGGCAAGAAGAGCAGCGATTTCGCCCAGCGCGCCAAGCTGTATCTGGCGGCGCAGAAGTTGATCCAGGAGCAGGCCTTGTGGCTGCCCTTGGCCCACCCCACGGCGTACGCCTTGGCGAGCAAGGATTTGAGCGCTTACGCCGTCAGTCCGTTCGGGCGGGTGGACTTTGGACGAGCGCAGTTGAATTGAGCTCGGCGGGCCGGTTGTCGACGGCCGGCCCGTCAGGCTTTGTCAGCATAAGCGAGGAAATGCCGGTTAATGTTCGAATACGAACTTGCCTGTGCATATTTCCCCTCTTTAAGTAATTCAACATCGTATTTTTGTTGAAATGTTGTTTTAACGTATTTATTTTTTCGATTAGAAACTAGCTGCTTTCTAAGGGCGACGTTGCTTGAGTATCTGCTTGTTATCTTGAGGCGGGTCGTCAAGCGGAGAAGACCGGCGGGGAAGGCGTGACGATGTCGATGACGGTCGCCGAGCATCGTCATTGCTATGGCGCGTTTTTGTTCACATCCGCGGCGATCTTGCCGCTAATTTCGCGCGTTGCGCGGACGCCACTCCGGCGGCGAGTCCATGCTGGGGGCGTCTGGCAAGACAGTAAGACGCGCAAAATGTTCCAAATCATCAAAACTACGCAATTTAATAATAGTAATTTTAATATTTGCGACCTCTTTTTAAGAGTTATTGGGAAATAACTTTAAAAAGAACAGCATTTTTCCGGCTATCCCTAGTTGAAACTACTCACTGGCCTATTTAGCGTGCGCTCGCCCTCGCTTATGGCAAAAGTTTCGCGTATCATCAGACCTTGGTTGGGATAAACATGACATAAGAATATAATGCAAACTAGACGAACACAACAAAGTCGTAGGGAGTCCACCATTGGGAAACTGGTGGAAGCGGCCATCGAGTGTCTGCTGGAGTTTGGCTATCACGGTACCAGCGTGCAGCTGATCTGCAGCCGGGCCGGCGTCTCCCAGGGAGCCCTATTCCGCCATTTCGCCACCAAGAACGAACTGATGTTGCCGGTAGGGCGCAAGGTAGTCGACGATATTTTCGAGGCCGGCCTCAAGCTGGCGGCGGAAATGTCCAGCACGATGCCGGAGGAGGAACGGATCGTCGCGCTGATGAAGGCGCTGGTGCTGTCGCCGCGTCACATCGTACTGATGGAACTGCTGATGGCGGCTCGCACCACCGCCGATCTGCGGGAAATCTTCCTGGCCAGTTCCAGCAACTACTTCCGCGACCGCTTCGTCGCCATGATGGCCTCGCTGTTTCCGCGTTACGCCATTTCCACCGGCTTCTTCGCCACCTTGCTGACCATGATGACCACCTTCCACGGCATGGCCTTGTACCGGATGCTGAACGAGCATCCCGAAGGCGACAAAATGCGAGAACAGTGGTTGCAGACCGCTCTGCGCAGCGAGCTGGAACGCATTCGCGCCGAAGGCGCGGACAGCCGGAATCCTTTATACCAACTGCCGTTTTAAGAAGCTGTTCAAAGTCCGCCGCACGCTGCGAGACGCGATGAGGCGAGCGCCGTTTCGAAACGCAGATGCGCGTATGCGCATAGCGCTTGCTCGGCGGTTTTCGTCTCCGCTCGCGAGCCCGTGAACGGGCTTCAAGCCTATCCCCTGCCGGCCGGCGGAAACTGAAGCTTGACGCTGAGGCCGCCGCCGGCGTTGCGGCTCAACTCCACGGTCGCCCCATGTCGGTGGGCGATCTCCCTGACGATGGCCAGGCCCAGGCCGCTGCCGCTGCTGGCGGCGCCGGCGATGCGGTAAAAACGCAGCCATACCTTGTCTTGTTCCGCCTCGGCGATGCCGGGGCCGTTATCGTCGACGCGCAGCCACGGCGCCGGCAGCGCCCCGGCCGCGATCGTGATCCGCGAGTCGCCGTTGCCGGAATGATAGCGGATGGCGTTGTCCAGCAGATTGCCCAGCAATTCCCGCAGCAGACCGGCGTTGCCGCGCACCCATACCGTTTCCTCCCCTTCGTAACCCAGATCCGCACCCTGGCCATGAGCCCAGGGTGCTTGTTCCAGCGCCCATTCCCTGATCCAGGCGGCCAGGTCCATATCGTCCAGTTCGATGGCCTGGCCGTTGTCCGGCTCCACCCGCGCCAGTTGCAATAGCTGGTGCACGCCGTGACTGGCGCTGTCCAGCGAGGCGAGCAATTTGTCCAGCTGCTGGCGCAATGAGGCTTCCAGCGTCTGGCGTCGCGCCAGCTCCGCCTGCGTCCGCATCACCGCCAGCGGCGTCTTCAACTGATGGGCGGCGTCGTCGATGAAGCGGCGGCGCGCCGCCTGCAATTTATGCCAGCGCACGCCCTGCTGATTCAGCGCGTCCACCAAGGGCGTCAACTCGGTGGGCAGCTCGCGGCTGGGCAGGGGGCTGAGATCGGTTTCCTTGCGCGCCACCACATTGCGCGACAAGCGGCGCAAGGGCCGCAGGCTATGGCCGACCGCCAGCAGCACGATGGCGAGCATGATGACACCGAGCAGCGCCTCCTGCGCCAGGGAGCCGATGAGCAGGGTGCGCGCCAGCTGCTCCCTGGACTCCGGGGTTTCCGCCACCTGTATCCACACGTCCTGGCTGCGCAGCGTGCTCATGTCGCGCACCGACAGCCTCAAGGTCAGCAAGCGCAGCGTTTCGCCGTGGTAGGAAATGTCCATGTAATCGGGCTGGTAGCGGATGGTTTCGCGCCGGCGCGGAGGCGGCAGCGGCAGGTCGTCGTAACCGGTGAGCAGCGCGCCGTCCGAGCGGCTGACGCGGTAGAACACCTTGCCGGAGGCGTTGGACTCGAACATTTGCAAGGCGAAATAGGGAATGTCCACGCTGACGGCGCCGTCGTGGGCGGCGACGCCGTCGGCGATGGCGCGGCCGGAGCTGAGCAGCATGCGGTCGAAGGCGGTGTTGGCCGCCTGCAAGGCGCGGTCGTAAGTCATCCAGCCGTCCAGCGCCAGCATCAGCAGCAGCGGAACGGACAGGCCGAGCAGCAATTGTTTGCGCAAGCTGGCGGGTTTGAGGCGGGAGAGGGCGAGTCGCATTTACGGTGTGGTCAATAGATAGCCCAGCCCGCGCAAGGTGACGATGGAAACCGGCTGGCCGGCCAGCTTCTTGCGCAAGCGGTGCACATAGATTTCGATGGCTTCGGCGCTGCCGCTTTCGTCCAGGCCAAAAATCTTTTCCGACAGCTGGCTTTTGCCTATGGCCTTGCCGCCTTGCAGCATCAGCACTTCCAGCACCGCGTGCTCGCGCGGCGTCAGGTGCAGCGCGTCGCCGCTCAGCTGAAACTGGCGGCCGACGCTGTCGTAGCTGAGGGGGCCTAATTCCAGCTGCGGACTTTCGCGGCCGTGGCTGCGGCGGATCAGCGCGCGCACCCGCGCTTCCAGTTCGTTGAGGTCGAAGGGCTTGGCCAGATAGTCGTCGGCGCCCAGGTCCAGCCCGCGCACCCGTTCTTCCACCGAGCCGTGCGCGGTCAGGATCAGCACCGGCAGCGTTTGCTTGCGGGCGCGCAGCCGGCGCAGCACCTCCCAGCCGTTGAGCTTGGGCAGGTCCAAGTCCAGGATGGCCAGCGCGTAATCCTGGGTGCGCAGCACATGATCGGCGTCGCTGCCGTTGAGCATGCAGTCCACGGCGAAACCGGCCTGGCGCAAGGCCTGGGCCAGTGATTCGGACAGGGCCGGATTGTCTTCCACCAAGAGCAGGCGCATGGTTGGGTCACTGAAAGCGGATTGAAAGCTTTACTCTAATATCATGGCTGGGGAAGCGAAGCCAATAGAGCTGCGCGATTCGAAAGATGTCGCGAACATCTTCATCTACCTAGGAGCAACACCATGAATAGAGTCAGAAGCTTGTCCGCGCTGTGCTGCGCGCTGGGTTCCGCCGCCGCCTGGGCGGCCGTGCCCGCCGGCTATCCCGCCAGTTATCAGAATCTGGTGGACGCCGCCGTCAAGGAGGGCAAGGTGGTGGTGTATTCGGCCACCGACAGCGCCGCGGCGCGGCCCCTGATCAAGGATTTCCAGGCCTTGTATCCCGGCGTCAAGGTGGAATACCACGATATGAACAGCACCGAGATCTACAATCGCTTCATCAGCGAGAACGCCGCCAGCAGCGCCAGCGCCGACGTGGTGTGGAGCTCGGCGATGGATCTGCAAGTGAAGTTCGTCAATGACGGCTACGCCGCCAGCTACGCTTCGCCGGAGGCGGCCAATCTGCCGTCCTGGGCGCATTATCAGCAGCAGGCCTACGGCACCACTTACGAGCCGGTGGCCATCGTCTACAACAAGCGCTTGCTGAAGCCGGAGGACATCCCGCAGACCCGCGCCGATCTGGTGCGCATCCTCAAGGCGAATCCGGCTCGCTTCAAGGGCAAGGTCACCACGTACGATGTGGAGAAGTCCGGCGTCGGCTTCAACTTCCTGACCCAGGACGTCCGCCATAACGCCAACGGCGCCTGGGAACTGGCGCGCGCGCTCGGCGCCAGCGGCGTCAAACTGCAAACCTCCACCGGCGCGATGATGGAGCGGATTTCCTCGGGCGAAAACCTGATCGGCTACAACATCCTCGGTTCCTACGCTTACGCCAAGGCGAAGAAGGACCCGGCCATCGGCTATGTCTATCCCAAGGATTACACCCAGGTGGTCAGCCGGCTGGCCATCATCTCCAAGAAGGCGCGGAATCCCGGCGCGGCGAGGCTGTGGCTGGACTATTTGCTGTCCAAGCGCGGCCAGAGCGTGCTGGCCAACCAGTCCGAGCTGTTCTCGCTGCGCAGCGACGTGAGCGGCGCGGCTTCCATCGCCGCCTTGAACCAGCAATTGGGCGGCAGCGCCAAGCCCATCCAGGTGGGCACCGGCCTGCTGGTCTATCTGGACCAGGCCAAGCGGCTGGATTTTATGCGTCAGTGGCAGCAGGCGCTGAAGAAATAGCGTCCCCTTCCGGCCGTTGCGGCCGACGTTTCCAATGACTCAATCAGCCGTCCGCCGCGCGCGGACGGCGCAGAGGCCTGCGCGCAGGCCTGGGAGCAAGCATGAATTCCTCGATTAATCCGACCGCCCCCGCCGCGGCCGCCCAGCCCCGTGCGCGCGGCGGCTGGCCGCGCTGGAGCGCCGCCAGCCGCTGGCTGGTCTTGGGCGCGCTGGCCTTGCTGGTGCTGGCCCCGCTATCGCTGGTGGTCTATCAAAGCCTGCTGGATCAGCCCTTCTTCATGGCGGACAAGAATGTGGGGCTGACCGCCTACCGCTTTGTGTTCGCCGATCCCGATTTCTGGTCCGCGCTGGGCAACTCGCTGGTGATCGCGGCCGGCATGGCGCTGATCGCCATTCCGCTGGGCGGGGTGCTGGCCTTCTTGATGGCGCGCACCGATTTGCCCGGCCGGCGCTGGCTGGAGCCCTTGTTGCTGACGCCGGTGTTCGTGTCGCCGATGGTATTGGCCTTCGGCTACGTGGTGGCGGCCGGACCGGTGGGGTTTTACTCCCTGTGGTTCAAGCAGTGGTTCGGCGTGGAAGAGGTGCCGTGGAATATTTATTCCCTACTCAGCATCGCGGTGGTGGCGGGGCTGACCCATGTGCCGCATGTCTATCTGTACGCGTCGGCGGCGCTGCGCAATCTGGGCTCGGACGTGGAAGAGGCCGCGCGGGTGGCCGGGGCCGGTCCTTTTCGCGTGGCGCGCGACGTCAGCCTGCCGATGGTGATGCCCTCCATGCTGTTCGCCGGCGTGCTGGTGGTCTTTCTGGGGTTTGAAGTCTTCGGCTTGCCGCTGGTGTTGGGCGACCCGGAGGGCCATCTGGTGTTGGCCACTTATCTGTACAAGCTGACCAATAAACTCGGCGTACCGTCCTATCACCTGATGGCGGCGGTGGCGGTGTGCCTGATCGCCATCACCTTCCCGCTGGTCCTGTTGCAGCGCCGCTTATTGCGCAGCGCTCAGCGTTTCGTCGCGCTCAAGGGCAAGGCCGGCCGTCAGCATCCGCTGTCGCTGGGGCCGTGGCGCTATCTGGCGCTGGCCATCGTGCTGCTGTGGCTGTTCCTCACCGTGGTGGTGCCGATTTCCGGCATCGCGCTGCGCTCGGTGGTCAGCCATTGGGGCGAGGGCGTGTCCTTGCTGGAGACCTTGACGCTGGATCATTACGCCTTGGTGTTCGAGGAGGACAACATCGTCCGCGCCATCGTCAACACCCTGGGTGTCGGCATCATCGGCGGCGCGCTGGCGGTGGGCTTTTATACCCTGGTCGGTTTTGCCGGACATCGCCGCAATGATTGGGGCGCTCGTCTGTTGGACTATCTGGTGCTGTTGCCGCGTGCGGTGCCGGGCATCCTGGCTGGCCTGGCCTTCCT
The DNA here is from genome assembly GCF_059916605.1 of Chromobacterium sp. CCUG 30098. Taxonomy (NCBI): domain Bacteria; kingdom Pseudomonadati; phylum Pseudomonadota; class Betaproteobacteria; order Neisseriales; family Chromobacteriaceae; genus Chromobacterium; species Chromobacterium sp. CCUG 30098. The sequence continues at coordinate 385,149 of NZ_JAUCGS010000003.1, forward strand.
GTGGGTGTTCCTGTTCGTGCCCGGCCTGCAGGGCGCCAAGAACAGCATGCTGTCGATCTGGCTGGCTTACACCGTGGTCTGGCTGGCCTATGGCATGCGTCTGGTGCAGAGCGCCCTGTTGCAAGTGGGGCCGGAGCTGGAAGAGGCCGCCCGCACCGCCGGGGCCAGCCAGCGGCGGACCAGTCTGGACGTGACCTTGCCCTTGATCCGTTTCGGCCTGCTGTCCAGCTGGCTGCTGATCTTCATGATTTTCGAGCGGGAGTATTCGACCGCGGTGTATTTGCTGTCGCCGGGCACCGAAGTGATCGGTTCCTTGCTGGTGTCCTTGTGGGCCACCGGCGCGGTGGACCAGGTGGCGGCCTTGTCGGTGATCAATATTCTGATGGTGGGCGCCGGCTTGGCGCTGGCCTTGCGTCTGGGAGTGAAACTGCATGACTAAGCTGAGCGTGCGCGATCTGCATCTGAATTATGAGCAGAATCCTATTTTGAAGGGTGTTTCCTTTGATCTGGCCGCCGGCCAGGTGGTGTCCTTGCTTGGCGCTTCCGGCAGCGGCAAAACCACTTTGCTGCGCGCCATCGCCGGGTTGGAACAGCCGTCGGCCGGTCAAATCCTGTTGGACGGCCGCCCCTTGTACGACGCGTCCGCCGGTTGCAACCTGGCGGTGGAGCAGCGTTCTCTGGGCCTGGTGTTCCAGTCTTACGCCTTGTGGCCGCACCGCACCGTGGCGCAGAACGTCGGCTATGGCTTGAAGCTGCGCCAGACCCCGACGGCGGAGATCGCCGCGAGGGTGAGGCAGATTCTGGACAAGCTGGGGCTGGGGCATTTGGCCGAGCGCTATCCGCATCAATTGTCCGGCGGTCAGCAGCAGCGCGTGGCTATCGCCCGCGCGCTGGTCTACAACCCGCCGGTAATTCTGCTGGACGAGCCCTTGTCCAATCTGGACGCCAAGCTGCGCGAAGAGGCGCGCGCCTGGTTGCGCGAACTGATCGTGTCGATGAACCTGTCCGCCTTGTGCGTCACCCATGACCAGGGCGAGGCGATGGCGATGTCGGACCAGATTTTGTTGTTGAAGAACGGCCGCATCGAACAGGCCGGCAGTCCTACCGACTTGTATTCCGCGCCGGCTTCCCTTTATACCGCGCAATTCATGGGCGCCAACAATACTTTGCGGGCCAAGGTGGCGGCCAGAAACGGCGACAGCGTGACCTTGCAGGGCGAGGGCTGGCAGCTGCGCGCCACCGCGAGGCAGGCACTGGAGGTGGGGCAGCAGGCCGAGGCGGTGATCCGCTTGGAGCGGCTGAGGGTGCAAGACGAGCCCGGCGGCAACAGCTTGCCGGCGCGGCTGATCGCATCGATGTATCTGGGGGATCGCTGGGAATACCTGTTGCAGCACGGCGACCTGCGCTTGCGCGCCTTTGGGCAGCAGGCTAGGTCTAACGGCGAGTGCTGGGCGGAGTTCGGGCTGGAGGACACCTGGGCGTTCGAGGCCGCTTCGGCCTGAGAGGTTCTGTGTGCTTGTTCGGTCGGGGGCAAGCTTGGCTTGCCCTTTTTCATGGCCGCTTGTTTGGGAGGCGGGAGAACGGTTGAAACCTGGGCTAAGGGAGCTTCACCTATTGTTGAGCAGAGCCGAGATTAGGGGACGGAGTATGTGGTCCCGGTTCGGTTTGGTGTGGCGTTTCTAGACTGTGTGCCTTTGGCCGCCATTGTTTAATCTGATGGTGAATAGAACGTCTAAGCAATGAAAAAGGCCCGCTTGCGCGGGCCTTTCTCTCATTCATGTTCGTAGGTTCTTGCGTCGAACCGACAAATTAGAATGCGTGGATCATGTTTACGCCAACGGCCTTCAGGTCGTTGTTTTTGACGGTGTTGTCGCCGCTCTTAACGTCGAGCACACCGAACTGGGCACCGAAGGTGGTGCGCTTGGAGATCGCGTAGTCAACACCCAGTACATACTGGTTGTAGCCGCTGTTACCCAGTTTCTTGCCACCCAGCTCAACCTTGTCGCCGTGGGCGTAGCTGAATTTCGGGGTGAAAGCGCCCAAGGTGTAGGCAGCGGTCAACGAGTACTCACGAGTCTTGTACTTGTCGTTTTGACCAACGTTGTTCAGATCGGAAGACGGCACGCCGTTGATGACTGCGTTAGCCCAAGTGCTGCCAACGATGTCCAGGCCACCTTTTTGCTGCTGGTAACCGAAGGCAACCAGCAGGTTGTTGGCGTTGTAGCCAACTTCCAGACGGTGCTTGTCATTGGAGGTGCTGTTAACCGAAGGAACGGCAGTCAGGCCTGCGCCAGCAACTTTGTCTACGGAGTACTTGTTGTTAGCATCGTAATAGATGTTGTAGGCGGACTGAGCTTTGCTCTCGTGGATGTACGCGTACTTACCGAAGAAGCCGCTGTTTTCGTAGCCGATGCCAACGATAGCGCTTTCACGAGCTTGGGTATTTTTGCTCTTGTCTTCTTTGGTGCCGTATTGCAGGGCAGCGCTGAAGCCAGCGATGCTCGGCAGGTCGTAGCGGATGGAGTTCTTCAGACGGGTACCGTCACGAGTGAACACGCCCAGGCCCAGTGCGTCGCTGCCGTATTCCCAGCTGTCAACGATGCCCATGTCGCTGTCCAGGAAGTTGGACACGTTGCCCAGACGCAGGGTGCCCAGATCGCTCTGCAGGCCTACGAAGGAGTTACGGTTGGCGAAAGTACCGGTGGAGGAGCTGGACTTGGAAGCGCCGTCAACGCTGAAGCCGGTTTCAACTTGCCAGATAGCCTTCAGACCGTTGCCCAGGTCTTCCTTGCCTTTGAAGCCGATACGGGAACCCAGGTCGTCGATGTTGGTGATCTTGGTGGAACCATCGTCAACGTATTCAACGCCGCCTTTGATTTTGCCGTAGATGGTCACGTCAGCGAAAGCTGCAGCCGGCAGAGTAGCTACCAGCAGGGCGATCAGACTCTTTTTCATGGTCAAGTCATCCTTTTATATGGGTTTAGGAATGTGAGCAAATGCTATTGGCTAAGTTGTGTAAATGCAACTTTTCGGTAAATGCGGTGTTGCAAATCAACAACCAATTGTTGCTTTGTGTGTGTGGTTTTACATGGGAATGTCTGGCTAAGCCAATGAAATAAAGGGGTAAATCATGAAATCGACTCATTGCGTGCGGGTGTTGTAAAAATGCACTTGTTGGCCGAAAGCCTGATACCATAAGGATAAGAGCGGGAAGGGGAAGGGGGAGGGTGATTCAGGGCGATGCAAAAAAATAAGCCCGCGGAGGGCGGGCTCAAAAATCAACGTGACTTGAAGAGAATTCACGATGCCGCAAGACGCACATCAGAATGAATTCACATTCGAATCATAATAGAAAGCGATGTCTATGTAAATAGGCTGAAGCTAGACTGATTTCTTGAGCGTTCGCTAATGGACGTGAGTGTTAACTTGTTGTTTGTAAAATATATTTTGTTTTGTTTTGTCTGTTTTGAATCTATGCGAGGTTTACGGTCTGGACGTGCGTCCGCATAGATTGTTTGGTTTTCCGGTTTTAGATTTAGCTTCTTTCGCTGGCTTCGCTTCCCGGTTAAGGTAGGCGAGTGGCATAGAGGAGCGCTGCGCGACTCGCCTTATATAGAAGGAAGGACTGACGAGATGAAACTGGAAACCCTGGCGGTGCATGCCGGCTATGCGCCGGATCCGACGACCAAGGCGGTGGCGGTGCCCTTGTACCAAACCACCAGCTACGCTTTCGACAGCACCCAGCATGGAGCGGATCTGTTCGACCTCAAGGTGCAGGGCAATATCTACACCCGCATCATGAACCCGACCACCGATGTGCTGGAGAAGCGGGTGGCGGCTTTGGAGGGCGGGATAGGCGCGCTGGCGGTGGCTTCCGGCATGGCGGCGATCACGTACGCGATACAAACCATCGCCGAGGCCGGCGACAACATCATCGCCACCAGCACCTTGTATGGCGGCACGTACAATCTGTTCGCCCACACGCTGCCGCAGCTGGGCATCGAGGTGCGTTTCGTCAGCCATCGCCATCCGGAGCGGATCGGCGACATGGCGGACGCGCGCACCAAGGCGGTGTTTTGCGAATCCATCGGCAATCCGCTGGGTAATGTGGTCGACTTCGCCGCCTTCGCCGATCACGCTCATCGTCACGGTTTGCCGCTGATCGTCGACAACACGGTGCCGTCTCCTTATCTATGCCGGCCCTTCGAGCACGGCGCCGATATCGTGGTGCATAGTCTGACCAAGTATCTGGGCGGACACGGCAATAGCATCGGCGGCGCCATTGTCGACAGCGGGCGCTTTCCCTGGGCCGAGCACGCCGAGCGCTTCGCGCGCTTAAACACGCCCGACGTCAGCTACCACGGCGTCAACTATGTGGAAGCATTGGGCGTGGCGGCCTATATCGCGCGGGCGCGAGTGGTGCCCTTGCGCAATATGGGCGCGGCGCTGGCGCCGTTCAACGCCTTTCTTATTTTGCAGGGCATCGAGACGTTGGCGCTGCGCATGGACCGGATCTGCGCCAACGCGCTGCGCGTGGCCCAGCATCTGCGCGCGCACCCGGCGGTGGAATGGGTCGAGTACGCCGGCCTGGAGGATCACCCGGACCATGCTCTGGCGCGACGTTACTTCGGCGGCCGGGCTTCCGGCGTGCTGTCCTTTGGTATTCGCGGCGGCGCGGCGGCCGGCGGGCGCTTCATCGACGCTTTGCAACTGGTGACCCGGCTGGTGAATATCGGCGACGCCAAATCGCTGGCCTGCCACCCGGCCACCACCACCCACCGCCAACTGTCGGCCGATGAGCAACTGCGCGCCGGCGTGCGCCCGGAAATGGTGCGTTTGTCGATAGGCATCGAGCATATCGACGACATCCTGGCCGATATCGACCAAGCGCTGGCCGCGGCGGAACCTTGAGCGGGTCAGGCTCGCCGACGAGGAAGCGCACTCATATATTGATAAGCTCAGCCGCGGCGCAGCACTTGCGGATTCATGCCGTTGGGCAGGTGATGATGCCATTTGCCGTCGAGAAAGCTTTGGATCACATGCTGGACCTTGCCGTGCAGGGTCCAGCCGGCGTCTCGGGCGATGGCTGAGGCGGACAGAGGCTTGCCGTCGGCCTGCGGCGCCGGGGCAAGGTATTCCAGCGGGTGATTGGCCAGCATGGGGTGGTCGATCTCCTCGCGCGACAACAGGGTCAGCTGATGGTGCTGCGGGTCGTGCGCGATGCGTTGATAGAGCGCGTCGATGGCGTCTTCCGGGCCTTCCAGGATTTGCAGGAAGTCGTCGTTCAGCATCAGCAGCACGCTGACGATGTCCTGGCTCCGGTTGTAGTCGCGGAAACGGCGAATGCGGTTCTGCATGGCTTCGGCGGAAACCGGGTGATGGGCTGCGCTGCTGTAGATCAGGCGGATCATCTGCGCTCCTGCCGTGTGGCGAGTGCTTTCGCTTCAGTATAGCGCTTTAGAATCGAGCCAGCTTGAGCCAGCCCAATAGGCAGGCCAGCGCCACGGCGGCGTGAAGCCAGGCGCGGCGGCGGAACAGCCGGGCGCTTTGCCGCGGAGACAGGGTGGTGAGGATCAAGGGCGCGTCTTGATCGTCTCCCTGCAGCAATAAGGACGCCGGCTGTCGCGCGAGTTCCTGCTGCAGGGCGACGACTTCGCGCTGCGCCGCCGCGCGCGCCAGCGACCATTCTTGCTCGCTGAGCTGCCCGTCTCCGTCCAGATCGAAGCGGCGCAGCAGGGCTTGTCTGTCGTTTTTCCATTCGGCCAGTTTGGCGCCGATATCCAGGCGAAGGTCCAGCGCATTGGCGCGCGCGTCCAGCCGTCGCAGCCGGCCGCGCACATAGATGGCGTCGCCTTCGTCTATCCATTCCTCTATCAGCAACATGCCGTCCTCATGCCAGCGACGCCGGCGGCGGGCGACCACTTGGGCGCCGCCGGGGAGAATGGTGGCTTCCGCGTCGCCGTCCACCAGGAGAAAGCTGTCGTCGCTGCTGACTTCCGGCGGGTTGGCGCGGGTCGCCAGCCGGTTGGAGCGTTGTATGGCCCAGGTCAGCCAGTCCTCCCAGTCCAGTTTGCCGCGCTCGTCTATGCGCCAGCAGCGGTACCAGGCGCAGCGTCGGCCGCTCAAGGGGCTGTAATTGGGCGCGTTCGGATGGCAGCGGGCCTGGCCGCATAATTCGACTTGGCCCAAGGCCGCGCTGGCCAGTTTAGATGTCGGAGTGTCCGCCACCTGGCGGTAATGGCGGTAATTCAGACGCCAGCCTATCAGCCCGACTGCCGCCGCGATCAGCAGGCCATGGCGGGCCTCGCCGCCAAGCAGCCATGAGGCGGCGGCAAGCAGGTACAGGGCCAAGCCCAGGCCCGGCAGCAGGGAGGCGAGCGCCGGCATGTCAGTTGCGCGCGAACAGCGCTTTCATGTCTACGTCGCGGGTTTCCGCGGCGGCGAAGCGCAGCGGCCGGGCCGGCGGGAAATGAAACAGGCGGGCCAGCAGCACGTCGGGGAACTGCTCGATGCGGGCGTTGTGGAGTTTGACCGCCTCGTTGTACAGTTCGCGGCGATCGGCCAGCGCCTCCTCCAACTGGGTGATGCGCGCACTCAATTGCGCGAACTGCTGGTCGGCTTGCAGCGCAGGATACGCCTCGGCCACCGCGTATAGCTGGCCGATCAGGCCGTGCAAGCGTCCTTCGGCCGCGCCGAGGGCCTCCGGATCCCGCGCTCGGGCGGAGTCGGCCACCGCGCCGCGGGCGGCCATCACTTGCGTCAGGGTTTCTTGTTCGAACTGGGCGTATTGCCGGCACACTTCGACCAGCTTGGGCAATTCGTCGTGGCGTTGTTTGAGGATGACGTCGATATTGGCCCAGCTTTGCGTCAGCTGGTGCTTCAAATTGATCAGCGCGTTGTATAGCGTGATCAAGTAGAAGAGGACGACGGCGATGAGGCCGAGGAAAACGGCGAGCTTCATGATGGGGTCTCTCCGGGACAGGCGTCGCCGATGCGCGGCGTCCATGTCGGCATTATCGTGCAAGGCTGTTTTTTTGTCTGCGCCCGGATTCGCGCACGCGCGGGCGGCTTGAGGTTTTCGGGAGGAAGCGTGATTCGGATCAACATCATAGGCGCGGGGCGTCTGGGCAAGACCTTGGCGGCGCTGGCGCGGCGTTCCGGCCGCTACCGGGTGCAGGACGTGATGACGCGCGGCGCGGATTCCGCCGCCGCCGCCTGCGCCTTCATCGGCACGGGGCGTCCGGTGACCGCATGGGCGGAGTTGGCCGCCGCCGACTTGTACCTGCTGGCGGTGCCGGACGCGGCGATCGCCGACTGCGCTTTGCGGCTGGCGGAGACGGAGGTGCCGGCCGGCGCGGTGGTGTTTCACGCCAGCGGCGTCAGCGGGTCCGAACTGTTGCGGCCGGCGGCGGCGCGCGGCGCGCACGTCGGCAGCCTGCATCCGGCCTTTTCCTTCGCCGATCCGGCCATCGCGCTTGAGGGGTTTTCCGACGTGCTGTGCGCGCTGGAGGGCGACGCCGAAGCGTGCCTTGTCTTGAGGGAGTTGGCGCAGGCCATAGGCGGGCGGCCGTTTCAATTGGCCGAGGGCGGCAAACCGGCCTATCACGCGGCCTTGTCGGTGGCGTCCAATTATCTGGTGACGCTGACTGCCATCGCGCGGCGGCTGGCTGGCCAGGGCGGGGTGCCCGAGGTGCTGCTGACGCCTTTGCTGGGCGGTCTGATGCGGCAAACGCTGGACAATGCCTTGGCGCTGGGGCCGCAGGCGGCTTTGACCGGGCCCATCGCGCGCGGCGACGCCTCGACGGTGGCCCTGCATTTGCAGGCGATGGACGATGCCGATTTGCGCGCCGCCTACCAGGCCTTGGGCCGGCAGACGGTGGCGCTGGCCGGCGAGCGCCTGCCCGAGCAGGCGCGCCGGCAAGTGCTGAGCGCGCTGGCGCCCGCGGAGGGCTCAGGCAGCTAGTGCCACCTTGAACACCTGGCGCAGATAGGCGAGGAAGGTCTCGTCGCTGCACATGGTCTTGCCGGGGCTGTCGGACAGCTTGGCCACCGGCTGGCCGTTGCAGCTGACCAGCTTGAGCACGATTTGCAGCGGCTCCAGTCCCATGTCGTTGGTGAAATGAGTGCCGATGCCGAAGCTGACCTGGATCTGCGGGCTGAAATGGCGGTGCAGGTCCAGCGCGCTGTCCACGCTCAGGCCGTCGCTGAAGGTCAGCATCTTGGTGGCGGGATCGATGCGCAGCTTGCGGTAATGCGCGATCGCCTTTTCGCCCCATTGATAGGGATCGCCGCTGTCGTGGCGCAGACCGTCGAACAGCTTGGCGAAGTAGAGGTCGAAGTCCGCCAGGAAGGCGTCCATGCCTACTACATCGGTCAGCGCGATGCCGAGGTCGCCGCGGTATTCCTGGACCCAGGATTCCAGCGCCGCCTTCTGGAAGTCGCGCAGCCGCACGCCCAGCGCCTGGAAGGCCTGGAAGAACTCGTGGGCCATGGTGCCTATCGGAGTGATGCCCAGCTTCCAGGCCAGGTAAACATTGCTGGTGCCGCGGAAAATGTCCGGCAAGGCGGTGTTCAGGCGCTCCACCACATGCTGCTGCCAGTCCCGGCTGAAACGGCGGCGGGTGCCGAAATCGGCGATCAGCAAGGGAAAGCGCTGCTGCGCGGCCTCGCTGTCGCGGAAGCGTTCCAGCACGGCGATTTTCGCTTCCAGCCGGCGCAGGCCCTCGGCGCGGACTTCCGCGCTGTCCAGACGGCGGAAGTACAATTCGTTGACGATGGCGAGCACGAAGATTTCAAAAAACATCGCCTGAACCAACGGGCCCTTGATGCGGATCGCCAGCTCCTCGTCCTGGCAGGACACGGTGATGAAGCGCCGCTGCAGATGGAATAGCTCCAGATAATCGACGAAATCGCTCTTGATGAAGCGCAGGGTGCGCAGATGGGCCAGCTCTTCCTGGGTGAAGTGCAGCTGGCACAGCCAGTCCAATTGCGCTTCCAGCTCTTTCTTCAGCTGGGTCAAGGGCATGTCCGGGCGGTTGCGGCACTTGAACTCGTACTCGCCGTGCGAGGCCGGGAACTGGTGCAGCACCACTTGCAGCATGGTGAACTTGTAAAGGTCGGTGTCCAGCAGAGAATGGATCAGCGGCGGAATCTTGGCCATGGCGGGCTCAGGCGGCGTGAATGATGAAAATGGCCGGGCGCTTGTGCAGGTCCGGCGCGTCCTTGGGCCAGTCCTTGACCCGGCGGCTGACGATGGTCTGGCTCGGCAAGGTCAGATCGCAGGCCACCGCCAGCCGGGTGGCCGGGGACAGGGTGTCGCGCAATTGCTGCAGCAGCGCGTTGTTTCGGTACGGCGTTTCGATGAAGACCTGGGTCTCGTTGCGCTGGCGCGAACGCAGCTCCAGCTCCTTGACGATTTTTGCCTTGTCGGCGGCGTCCACCGGCAGGTAGCCGTGGAAGGCGAAGCACTGGCCGTTGGCGCCGCTGGCCATCAGCGCCAGCAGAATGGAGGAGGGGCCGATCAAGGGCTCCACCCGCAAGCCGCGCTCATGCGCCAGCGCCACCAGTTGCGCGCCGGGGTCCGCCACCGCCGGGCAGCCGGCTTCGGAGATCAGGCCCAGATCGTGGCCGTCCAGCAGCGGTTGCAGCAAGGCGGCGACGTCGGCGGCCGGGGTGTGTTCGTTCAGCGTGCTCATGGCGAGTTCGCGGATGGGCGCGCTGACGCCCAGCGCCTTCAGGTGTTTGCGCGCGGTTTTTTCGGCTTCCACCACGAAACGGGTCAGGTGCAGCACTTTGGCGCGCTCGGCTTCGGGCAGCCAGGCGATGGATTCGTCGCCCAAGGGGGCGGGGATCAGGAACAGGGTGCCGCTCATCGCAAAATCTCCACGCCTTCATCGGCCAGCATCGTAATCAGTTTGAACAGAGGCACGCCGATCAGCGCATTAGGATCGTCGGACTCCACGCGCTCCAGCAGCGCGCCGCCCAGGCCCTCGCTTTTGGCGCTGCCGGCGCAGTGCAGCGCGTCGGGCTCGCGTTCCAGATAGTTGCGGATCTGCGCTTCGCTCAGCGCGCGCAGGGTGACGCGGGTGATGCCCACCGCTTCTTGCAGCCGATGCTCGGCGCTGTTGTACAAGGCCAGCGCCGAGTGGAACACCACGGTCCGGCCGCTCATCCATTGCAGCATCTTGACGCCGTTCTCGAACGATCCTGGCTTGCCTATCTGCTGGCCGTCAAGCAAAGCCACTTGGTCGGAGCCTATGATCAGCGCTTGCGGATGCTTGTCCGCCAGCGATTGCGCCTTGGTGCGCGCCAGCCGCACCGCGGTTTCCAGCGCGGTTTCGCCCGGCAGCGGGGTTTCGTCGCACACCGGCGGTTCGGCGTGGAAGGGCAGGCCCAGACGGGCGATGATTTCTTGGCGGTAGCGGGAGGTGGAGGCCAGTACGATCTGCATGATGTGGACGTCGCTTGTTGCGGAGCCGGGGCGGCCTGGCGGCGCGCGCGGAGGGCTCCTTGTTTCTTTTGACAAATCAGGGGAATGGATTGTACCATGCGAGGTTTATGTCTAAACCGATTTTGATCGATCCGCTCAAGTTCGCCCGGGAAGGGCGTTCGCAGGCCGGCAAACTGCCGGTTGGCGAGCTGGATGAGCGCGTGCACAGCGACCTGTCCGACACCTCCGGGAACGTGGAATACGCCCTGGACGGTTTTCGCGACAGCTTGAACCGTTTGTCGCTGCGTCTTCATTTGTCCGGGGAACTCAAAGTGACCTGCCAGCGCTGCATGGAAAGCATGCCGTACAGCCTGGACACCGATTCGGTGGTCACCTTGTTTACCGATCCGGACAAGCTGGAAGAGGCTTGCGAGCAGGACGAGGAGCTGGACGCTATCATCGCCGAGCCGGAACTGAACCTGACGGCGTTGATCGAAGACGAAATCATTATGGGCTTGCCGCTGTCGCCGAAACACGACGACTGCGGCAGGGAAACTCTCTCGCTCGCCAAGGCTGACAAGCCCAATCCGTTTGCGGTGCTGGCGGCGCTTAAGAGACCCAAGTCCGAGTAAAACCCGGATTCGAACCGAATCTACTTGAATTTCTTAGGAGTCGACCATGGCTGTTCAACAGAACAAAAAGTCCCCGTCCAAGCGCGGCATGCATCGTGCACACGATTTTCTGACCGCTCCGGCTCTGGCAGTTGAAGCCAGCACCGGCGAAGCGCACCTGCGCCACCACATCAGCCCGAACGGTTTCTACCGCGGCCGCAAAGTTGTGAAGACCAAGGGCGAGTAATCTCCCCGTTTTCCTACTTTCCCCACTGATTAGGCAGCACTATTACCGCACTCGTTGATGACTATCACCGTCGCGGTTGATGCAATGGGCGGTGACGTTGGCCTCAAGGTTACCGTCCCTGCATCGATCCAATTCCTGCAGAACCATCCCGACACCCGTTTGATTCTTGTTGGCGACCAAGCAGCCCTAGAGGCTGAACTGGCCGCGCATCAAGGCGTCGCGCGTGAACGCATCCGCATCCAGCACGCCACCCAAGTGGTGGGCATGGATGAGGCGCCTCAGCTCGCCTTGAAGAACAAGAAAGATTCGTCGATGCGGGTGGCCATTAATCTGGTCAAAGAAGGCGAGGCTCAGGCCGCCGTGTCCGCCGGCAACACCGGCGCGCTGATGGCGACCGCGCGTTTCGTACTCAAGACCATTCCCGGCATCGACCGTCCCGCCATCGCCAAAATGCTGCCCACCGTCAAGGGCTCGTCTTGCGTGTTGGATTTGGGCGCCAACGTCGATTGCACCCCAGAACAACTGTTGCAGTTCGGCATCATGGGATCCGAACTGGTGGTGTGCCTCAGCGGCAACGCCAGCCCTAGTGTCGGCCTGCTGAACATCGGTTCGGAAGACATCAAGGGCAACGACAATATCAAGAAGACCGCCGAACTGCTGCGCCAGTCCGAGCTCAATTTCCACGGCAACGTGGAGGGCGACGACATCTGTAAAGGCACGGTGGATGTGGTAGTCTGCGACGGTTTTACCGGCAATGTGGCTTTGAAGACAGCTGAGGGGCTGGCTCACATGTTTGCCGTGTTCCTGCGCGAAGAGTTTGGCCGCAGCTGGTGGACGCGTTTGTGCGCGCTGGCCGCGCTGCCGGTGCTCAAACTGTTCAAGAGGCGCATCGATCCCCGCCGCTACAACGGCGCCAGCTTGCTGGGGCTGCGCGGCATCGTGGTGAAAAGCCACGGCGGGACCGATGTCACAGGATTCCGTTACGCGCTGGAGCAGGCTTGCGAGGAAGCCGGTTCCGACGTGATTGGTCACATCGCCGACCGGATTGCGCACCAATTAAACAATCTCAAGCAGTCCGAGGCGGAAGCGAACTGACAACCATGGGCTATTCCCGCATTCTAGGCACCGGCAGCTTTCTGCCCGAGCAGGTGCTCACCAATGCGCAGTTGGCCGAACGCGTGGATACCAGCGACGAGTGGATAGTCTCTCGCACCGGCATCCACGCGCGCCATATTGCCGCAGAGGAACACAAAACCAGCGATCTCGCGCTCAAGGCGGCGGAAGCCGCGATTCAGAGCGCGGGCATCGACAAGCACGAGATCGATCTGATCATCGTGGCCACCACCACTCCCGATATGGTCTTCCCCAGCACCGCCTGTCTGTTGCAGGAAAAGCTGGGCATTCCCGGCTGCGCGGCGTTCGACGTGCAGGCGGTGTGCGCCGGCTTCATGTTCGCGCTGGTGACCGCCAACAACTACATCAAGAGCGGCATGGCCCGCCGCGCTCTGGTGGTGGGCGCGGAAATCATGTCACGGGTGCTGGACTGGGACGACCGCCGCACCTGCGTGCTGTTCGGCGACGGCGCCGGCGCGGTGATTCTCGGCGACTCCGAGGAGCCGGGCATCCTGCACGCCAAGCTGGCGGCGGACGGCCGCTACAAGGACATTCTCAACACTCCGGCCCAGATTTCCGGCGGCAAGATTCAGGGCATGCCCTATCTGCACATGGACGGCCCGGCGGTGTTCAAATTCGCGGTCAAAGCCTTGTCCGACATCGCCGCCAAGACGCTGGCGGAAGCCGGCGTCGACAAGAGCGAAGTGGACTGGCTGGTGCCGCATCAGGCCAATCTGCGCATCATAGAATCCACCGCCAAGCATCTGGGCTTGCCGATGGAACGCGTGATCGTCACATTGCCGCAACAGGGCAATACCTCCGCCGCATCGATTCCGCTGGCCTTGGACTGCGCGGTGCGCGACGGCCGCATTCGTCCAGGCCAGACCGTATTGCTGGAAGGCATAGGCGGCGGTTTCGCCTGGGGCGCTGTATTGTTGAAGATCTGACCCGAAACATTGGCGCGCAAGCCGCCGACGGCTGACCGTGAGGTCACTAGCCTCAGCGATATTTGATCGTTAGGCTTGGCAGACGTCGCCGGTTTGCGTCATTCTTGCGTCGAATTCTCTGGAGTCGACTATGGCGTTTGCTTTTCTGTTCCCGGGCCAAGGCTCGCAAAGCTTGAAAATGATGGACGGCTTTGCCGACCTCCCCGTGGTGAAACACACTTTTGACGAAGCATCGGATGCCTTGAGCGTCGACCTGTGGGCGATGCTGCAGGCGGACTCGGCCGACGAGATCAACGCCACCGTCAATACCCAGCCCATCATGCTGGCCGCCGGCTACGCCACTTATCTGGCCTGGCAGGAGTTGAACGGCCGTCAGCCGACGCTGGTGGCAGGCCACAGCCTGGGCGAATACACCGCCCTGGTGGCGGCGGCGGCCTTGCCCTTCGCCGAAGCGGTGAAACTGGTGCGCCTGCGCGCCGAGGCGATGCAGTCCGCGGTGCCGGTGGGCGTCGGCGCGATGGCCGCCATCCTGAACCTGTCCGATGAGGACATCCGCGCCGCCTGCGCGGAAGCGGCTCAGGGCGAAGTGGTGGAAGCGGTCAATTTCAATTCGCCGGGCCAGGTGGTGATCGCCGGCCATAAGGGCGCGGTGGAGCGGGCCATGGAACAGTGCAAGGCCCGCGGCGCCAAGCGCGCGCTGCCCTTGCCGGTGTCGGTGCCCTCGCATTGCGCGTTGATGCGGCCCGCGGCGGAGCAACTGGCAGCGGCGCTGGCGCAAGCGGATATCGGCGCGCCGGCCATTCCGGTGCTGCACAACGCCGACGTCGCCAGCTACAACGAGCCGGCGCAGATCCGCGACGCGCTGACCCGTCAGCTGTACATGCCGGTGCGCTGGACCGAAACCATCCAGAAGCTGGCCGCCGACGGCGTGACGCAGATGGCGGAATGCGGGCCGGGCAGAGTGCTGGCCGGCCTGGCCAAGCGCATCGACGGCAACATCAAATGCCTGGCGCTGACCGATGTGGCGGCGCTGGAAGCCGCTCGCGGCGAACTGAACTGAATGCAATGCGGCCGCGTCAAGGCGGGGCCGGAATAACGATAAGGAGACTGCAATGAGCCTGCAAGGCAAAGTGGCATTGGTCACCGGCGCATCGCGCGGCATCGGCGCGGCGATCGCCGCGGCGCTGGCGGCCGAAGGCGCCGTGGTGATCGGCACCGCGACCAGCGAGGCCGGCGCAGCGAGCATCCACGAGCGCCTGTCCGCACAGGGCGGCGCCGGCCGGGTGTTGAATGTGACCGAGGCCGGCGCGATCGACGCGCTGGTTGAATCCATCGAAAAAGAATTCGGCGCGATCGCCATCCTGGTCAATAATGCCGGCATCACTCGCGACGGCTTGCTGATGCGGATGAAGGACGAGGACTGGGACGACATCATGGACACCAATCTGAAATCGGTGTTCAAGGCGTCCAAGGCCGTGTTGCGGGGCATGATGAAGGCGCGCTTCGGCCGCATCGTCAATATCGCTTCGGTGGTGGGCGTGTCCGGCAACCCGGGCCAGACCAATTATTCGGCGGCCAAGGCCGGTATCATCGGCTTCACCAAGTCGATGGCGCGCGAGGTGGGCAGCCGCAATATCACCGTCAACTGCGTGGCCCCCGGCTTCATCGACACCGATATGACCCGCGCGCTGCCGGAAGCGCAACGCGCGGCGCTGGTCGAGCAGATCGCCCTGGGCCGCCTGGGCGACGCCAAGGATATCGCCGATGCCACCGCTTTTTTGGCGTCGGATCGCGCTGGCTATATCACCGGCCAGACGCTGCATGTCAACGGCGGCATGTTGATGCCGTGAACGAGCTTGCGGCCCGCCTGGAGATTTAGGTAGGCTGCTCTAATTTTTTTTTGTAGAATACCGGGGTTTTGTTATCCCGAATCAGAAAGGTCAAGGGTTTAAACAAATGGAAAACATCGAAGCGCGCGTTAAGAAGATCGTTGCCGAACAACTGGGCGTGAACGAAGCCGAAGTGAAAATCGAATCTTCGTTCGTGGACGATCTGGGCGCCGACTCCCTCGACACCGTTGAGCTGGTAATGGCTCTGGAAGAAGAGTTCGAGTGCGAAATTCCGGATGAAGAGGCCGAGAAGATCACCACCGTTCAGCAAGCCGTCGACTACGTCACTGCCCACCTGAACAAGTAATTCCTTCCCTTTCGAGGGGTATTAGGACCTCTGCCCGGAGCCTTCTGGTCTCTTCGCAGAGGTCTTTTGCCAAGAGGATGCCAAACGCGCGTTTGATCCCTGCCAAACCGTAGGGCATCGCAATGCGTGGACGGTCTCGTGGGGAGACTGCCCTCCCATCTCTCACGGAGATTCTTCGTGTCAAAACGCAGAGTTGTAGTAACCGGCCTGGGCCATGTGTCCCCGGTCGGCAATGATGTCGCCACCGGCTGGGCCAATTTGCTGGCCGGCAACAGCGGCATCGCCAAGATTACCCGTTTCGACGCCAGCGACATGGCTTGCCAGATCGCAGGCGAAGTGAAGGGCTTTGAGATCAGCGACTATATCTCGCCGAAGGAAGCCCGCCGCAACGACTTGTTCATCCACTACGGCATCGCCGCGGCGCTGCAAGCGGTGGCGGACGCGGGCCTGGACGACGTGCCGGGCCTGGACAAGACCCGGGTCGGCGTCAACATCGGTTCCGGCATCGGCGGCCTGCCGCTGATCGAGGAAACCGGCGTGGCCTTGATGGAGGGCGGTCCGCGCAAGATCGGCCCCTTCTTCATCCCGGGCTCGCTGATCAATCTGATCGCCGGCCAGGTGTCCATCCTGAAAGGCTATCAGGGTCCGTCCTACGGCATCGTGTCCGCCTGCACCACCGGCGCGCACTGCATCGGCGACGCGGCTAGGTTGATCCAGTACGGCGACGCCGACGTGATGGTGGCCGGCGGCGCGGAAGGCGCGGTTTCGCGCTTGGGCATCGGCGGTTTCGCCGCGATGAAGGCCTTGTCCACGCGCAACGACGATCCGGCCACGGCTTCCCGTCCCTGGGACAAGGGCCGCGACGGCTTCGTGATGGGCGAGGGCGCCGGCGTGCTGGTGCTGGAAGACTATGAGCACGCGGTCAAACGCGGCGCCAAGATCTACGCCGAGCTGATCGGCTTCGGCATGAGCTCGGACGCTCACCACATCACGGCGCCGAGCGCGGAAGGCCCGGCGCGCGGCGTGAGCAACGCGCTGCGCGACGCCGGCATCAACGCCGACCAGGTGCAGTACGTGAACGCTCACGGCACGTCCACGCCCCTGGGCGACGCCAATGAAACCACGGCGATCAAGCTGGCGTTTGGCGACCACGCCAAGAAGCTGGTGGTCAACTCCACCAAGTCGATGACCGGCCACTTGCTGGGCGGCGCCGGCGGCGTGGAGGCGATCTACACCATTCTGGCGGTGCACAACCAGGTTTCGCCGCCCACCATCAACCTGAACGATCAGGATGTGGAGGCCGGCTGCGATCTGGATTACGTGGCCAATACCGCGCGCGAGATGAAGATAGACATCGGCATCTCCAACTCCTTCGGTTTTGGCGGCACCAACGGCACGCTGGTGTTCAAGCGCGTCTGATCGTCGTCTTGTCGATTGACAGTCCGAACCGCTGCGCTACACTCGCAGCGGTTTTTCTTTGTTTTCACGCCGTCCGGGTCAAAGCGGGCGGCAAGCTGCGCCGGGCTGCCGGCCCGGGACTTCTCGATGTTCACTCAGAAACTGGATTTTGCGCCGGACCTGCTGGCGATGCATGCGGCGGATCCGCAAACCTTTCCGTATTTGATGATGTCCTCCGGCGACGCCGGCTGGGATCTGTTGCTGCTGGAAGACGGCCGCGAGCTGTTTCACGCCGGCGAGGGCGGCGATTTTCTGCGCCGCCTGGCCGAGTTCAAGCCGCAGCCGGTCGATAACCGTCATCAACTGCCTTTCGTCGGCGGGCATTTCCTTTACCTGGGCTACGATCTGCTGTCCGAATTCGAGCCCAGCGTGGCCGATGCGCTGCCGGACAGCTTTCCGCTGGCGGCGCTGGCGCGCACCCCGGCCGCGGTGCTGGTGGATCGCCGCGAGGCTTGCGGCTGGATCGTGGCGGAAAGCGCGGAGCTGTGGCAGCGTGCGCTGAGCCTGGCCCAGGCGGCGCCGGTCTTCGAGCCCTGTCCGGTGGCGTTGCGGGGCTTGGAGGAAGACCCGCCGCAGTGGTACACCGACGCGGTCGTCCGCCTCAAGCGCTACATCTACGAAGGCGATGTGTTCCAGGTGAATATTTCGCGCGGCTGGCGCGCCGAACTGGACGCCGGCGTCGCCGCGGCCGATCTCTTCGCCGCGCTGCGCCGCGCCAACCCGGCGCCGTTCTCGGCCTTGGCGGATTTCGGCGGCGCGCAGATCGTCAGCTCCTCGCCGGAGCGGCTGGTGCGGGTGCGCGACGGCTGGGCGGAAACGCGGCCCATCGCCGGCACCCATCCGCGCTCGCCGGACCCGGCGGAAGACGCCGCCTTGAAGCAGCGGCTGATTTCCAGCGTCAAGGAGCGGGCCGAGCATGTGATGCTGATCGATCTGGAGCGCAACGACCTGGGCCGCATCTGCCAGCCCGGCAGCGTGGAGGTCAACGAACTGATGGCGGTGGCCAGTTACGCCTATGTCCACCATATCGAATCCAATGTCCGCGGCCGCCTGCGTCCCGGCGTCGGCCCGGTGGAAACGCTGCGCGCCTTGTTTCCCGGCGGCACCATCACCGGCTGTCCCAAGGTGCGCACCATGCAAATCATCCGCGAGCTGGAAAACAGCGCGCGCCGCGCCTATACCGGCAGCCTGGGCTATCTCAACCGCGACGGCAGCATGGACCTGAACATCCTGATCCGCACCTTCATGCAGGAGGGGAGTGCGCTGCGCTTCCGCGCAGGCGGCGGCATCGTCGCCGACTCCGATCCTGAACGCGAACTGCAGGAAACCCGCCACAAGGCGCGCGGCCTGCTGCGGGCGCTGGGCGTGGAGCAGGCCTGATGGCGATGCTGATCAACGGCGGGCCCGGCGAGCGGATCGCCGCGGCGGACCGCGGCCTGGCCTACGGCGACGGCGTGTTCCGCACGCTGGAGCTGCTGAACGGTCGGCCGCGCTTGTGGGCCTGGCAGTACGCGCGTCTGTGCGAGGACGCGCGCCGGCTGCGCCTGCCTCCGCCCGAAGAAGCGCTGTTGCTGGCCGAACTGGCCGCGGCGGCGGACGGCCTGCCGCGCGCGGCGGCCAAGATCGTGCTGACCCGCGGCGAAGGCGCGCGCGGCTACGCGATGCCGGAGGCGCCGTCTTGCACCCGCATCGTCAGCGCCGCGGCCTGGAACGGCTATCCGCCAGAGCGCGCCGAACAGGGCGTGACGGCGCGTTGGTGCGAAACCCGCTTGGCCTTGCAGCCGGCGCTGGCCGGCATCAAGCATCTGAACCGGCTGGAGAACGTGCTGGCGCGCTCGGAATGGCGAGATCCCGCCATCGCCGAAGGCCTGATGCTGGATATGGAAGGCTGGGTGGCGGAGGGCACGATGAGCAATGTCTATCTGCTGGAAGGCGAGGCCATCGTCACGCCAAGGCTGGACCGTTGCGGCGTGAACGGCGCGGTGCGGGATTGGTTGACCGCGCATTGTTTGGATATCGGACGCTCTTTTACTGAAACGCGACTTTCCGCCCCGCGCTTGATTGACGCCGATGCGGTGTTTCTCTCCAATAGCCTGATGGGTATCTGGCAGATTACCCGCCTGGGCGAGCGTAGCTGGACGCCTCATCCGCTATTGAGCGCCCTGCGACACAGCTTGTCGCTTCAAGCCTGAGGCCAGGCGCCGGGAGGGCAGTTCCCGGCCCGCAGACAGGCCTGCCCGGACCGCGTCCGTTCTCTTGTCCATGCCGCCCTCGACGGGCGGATCTCCATTCTTCCGACTGGCGCGCCGTGTCCGGACCGGGCATGGCGGCAAGCGCACGCGCGGATCGCGAACAACATTAGACCAAAGACCAAGCTCAGAGAGGTTGCCGTGAAATTGATTCTTAAACTACTGGCCGGCATGGCGGTTGGCCTGGCGCTGGGGCTATGGGCCCCGGACGGCCCGCTGGCCCTGCTGATGACTTTCAAAGCCCTGTTCGGGCAGTTCATCGGCTTCATGATTCCGCTGATCATCGTGTTCTACATCATGAGCGGCATCGCCGCGCTGGAGTCCAACTCCGGCAAGATGCTGGGCTGGACCGTGGGGCTGGCTTACTGCTCCACCATTCTGTCCGGGCTGGCGGCTTTCGCCGTCGCCTCCGGCGTTTTGCCGTCCTTGATCGCTCAGGGCGTGCACGCCACCGACAAGCCGGCGGCGATCAAGGCCTTGTTCACGCTGGAGATCAAGCCGCTGTTCGATGTGATGACCGCGCTGATGCTGGCCTTCGTGTTCGGCCTCGGCATCGCCGTCACCCGCGCGCTGCGCCTCAAGGAGGTGGTGGATCAGGGCAAGGACATCGTCGAGCTGGTCTTGGCCAAGGTGCTGATTCCGCTGCTGCCGGCCTATATCGCCTGCGTCTTCGCCGAGATGGCTGCCGACGGTTCGGTGTTTTCCACGCTGAAGACCTTCGGCGTGGTGCTGGTGCTGGCCATCGCCATGCACTGGATCTGGCTGACCCTGCTGTACACGGTGACTGGCCTCGCCAGCGGTCGCAATCCCTGGTCCTTGATCCGTAATATGTTGCCGGCCTACCTGACTGCGCTGGGCACCATGTCGTCGGCGGCGACGATTCCGGTGGCGCTGCGCTCGGCCAAGCAGATGAAGGTGTCCGGCCCGGTGGCGGATTTCGTGATGCCCTTGTGCGCCACCATCCATCTGTGCGGCTCCACCATCACCCTGGTCACCTGCGCCACCGCGGTGATGTTGATGACGGCCGGTCTGGACGTGCCGAGCTGGGACGTGATGTTCCCCTTCATCCTGCTCCTGGGCGTGACCATGGTGGCGGCGCCGGGCGCGCCGGGCGGCGCGGTGATGTCGGCGCTGGGCATTCTGGCCAGCATGCTGCACTTCCCCGAGGCCAGCCTGGCCTTGATGATCGCGCTCTACCTGGCGCAGGACAGCTTCGGCACCGCCTGCAACGTTACCGGCGACGGCGTGATCGCGCTGTGGCTGGATCGCATCATGGGCCGGCCGGCGGAAGCGGAAGGCAAGCCGGCTTCTCAGCAGGCCTAAATCCAAGTCATAGATTTATGTGAACTATACAACGAGCATTTAATTATTTTTAGAGATAAAGAGAGCCATGTATATTGAGCGGGTCTTTCTGGCGCAGTAGAGCGCTGGCGGCTTTTGGCGGCTTTGTCGTCAAAGGCAGCCTCTTACTGTTTGTCGGTTCAACAGAACCGCATGCAGGTTTCTCTCGTATCCTGTTTGGGCCGAACGATGTTCGGCCTTTTTTCTTGTTTGTTTTCTTGGCGCATGCCGGGAGGCGCAATGTCGGCGATGGCGGAGTGTGAGGTAGCGGTTCTGGACCTGGGCGCGCGGCAGGCGCGGGCGGCGTTGCCGCGTCTGAATCAGATGCTGGCGCGGCATGGCTTCGAGGCGGAGCCGCTGGCCTGGCGCGAAGAGCGCGTGCGCGGCCGGCATGAGGACTGGCGCTTCCGCAGCGTCTTCCAGCCGGTGTACCGCTTGCAGGACGGGGAGCCCAAGCTGTGGTCGGTGGAGGCGCTGGCGCGGGTATCGGACCGCTTTGGCGGCCAGCTGATTCCCACCGTGCTGTTTGCCGCGGAAACCACGCCGCGCCGCACCGTGTACGTGGACCGGCAGCTGCGCTGCCTGCACCTGCTCAATTTTCTGCTGCAATCGCCGCCGCCGGGCCTGGTGCTGTCGCTCAACGTCAATGCCCAGCATCTGGTGAACGTCAGCGAGGCGCACGGGCAATTCTTCGCCGAGGCCTTGCAACTGCTGGGGGTGGAGCCGCGCCATGTCTGCCTGGAAATCGTGGAGGATGCGGTCAGCGATCCGGTGCGGCTGCACGGCGCGGTGCAGCGCTACCGTGATCTGGGCTTTTTGATCTCTCTGGACGACTTTGGCCAGGGCGCGTCCAATCTGGAGCGGGTGTGGCTGCTGGAGCCGGATTACGTCAAGCTGGACAAGGTGCTGATGCGGCGCGCGCTGATGCGGCCGGCGTTGCGCGACAAGCTGGCCGAGCTGGTGGCCATCCTGAAGCTGCACGGCGCCAAGGTGGTGGGCGAGGGCATTGAAAGCGAAATGCAGCTGGACATCGCTCGCGCCGCCGGCTGCGATTTCGTCCAGGGCTTTCACTTGGCGCGGCCGACGGACAGCCTCAGCTGGCCAATTTCTTAGAACCTGTTTACGAGCTCGCGAGCTAAGGCGAAAACGGCAGAGAAAGCGGAGTGTGCATGCGGTACATGAGCATTTCGCAGCGCTGCTCGCCGTGTAAGGTCTCACGACGCGCGGCAGATCGTAAGCCGGTTCTTAATCCAGCGGTTGAAACCACTCCTCATGGCGGCTCAGCGCCGCCAGGCCGCATTCGGCGCTGACATCCAGCCAGAGGCGGCGGAAAGCGTCGGCGTCGGCAATCCCTTCATACACTTCCATCCAGGTGCCGGCGTCGTCGCGGCGGCGCAGCAGGCGGCCGGCGACGCCGGCGCGGGCCAGGAGGCCGGCTTGCAGCGTTCGCAGCTGTGCAAGCAGGGGCGCGTTGTCCGCGTCGACCTTGAAATAGCAATAAAAACTGTAGCGCATCGTATGTCCTAAGCAGGGCGCGCGGGATCGCGTCGCAACGGAGTGGTTGTCAGCCGACATTAGGCAGGTATGATAGCCGTTCTAGGTTCCGCCATGGATAGAGGAGAAGCGGTGCAGCAAGGGATGGATACCCTGGTGGTGGTGGGCGTCGGTTTGATCGGCGGCTCTTTCGCCTTGTCGCTGAAGCGCGCCGGGATGGCGCGGCATGTGATCGGCGTCGGCCGCACCCGGGAAAACCTGGAGCGGGCCTTGGAACTGGGCGTGGTGGACGAGATCAGCCAGGACTTGGCCGCCGTGGCCGAACGCGCCGATCTGGTGCTGTTGGCCTCGCCGGTGGGGCAGATGGGCGCGCTGATGGCGGCGATGGTGCCGAAGCTGAGGCCGGAGACCATCGTCACCGATGCCGGCAGCACCAAGGGCGACGTGGTGGAGCTGTATCGCCGGCATCTGCCCGGCCAATTAATGCATTGCGTGCCGGCGCATCCCATCGCCGGTTCCGATCTGTCCGGCGCCGCCGCCGCGCAGTACGGCCTGTACGAAAACCGCAAGGTGGTGCTGACGCCGTTGCCGGAGACCCTGCCTGCCGCCGTGGAGCGAGTGGCGGCGCTATGGCGCGCCTGTGGCGCGGAAATCCATGAGATGACGGCTGAGGAGCACGACGCGGTGTTCGCCACCGTCAGCCACCTGCCGCATTTGCTGGCCTTCGCCTATGTGGACATGGTGGCGGGCAAGGCCGACGCCGAGCGCTGTTTCGACTTCGCCGCCACCGGGTTTCGCGATTTCACCCGCATCGCCGGCAGCCATCCGGAAATGTGGACCGATATCAGCCTGGCCAACCGCGACGCGCTGCTGCAGGAGCTGGACCGTTACCGCGCCGGGCTGGACCAACTGCGCCAGATGCTGGACGCCGGCGACGGCGAGCGGCTGGCGGAGCGTTTCGGCGCGGCGCGCGGCGCGCGCACGCGCTGGCATCAGCAATTCATGCGCAAGGCTTGATCCATGAATGAGGGCAAGGTGGTGCTGATCACCGGCGCTTCGCGCGGCATAGGCGCGGCGACGGCGCGGCTGGCGGCGGCGGAGGGCTGGCGCGTCGCCGTCAATTACCGCCGCGACCGGGCCGGGGCGGAGGCCGTGGCGGCCGAGTTGCGGCATGCGGGCGCGGACGCCGAAGCGTTTTGCGCCGATGTCTCGCTTGAGGCTGACATCGTCGGCCTGTTCGACGCGGTGGCGGGCCGCTATGGCCGCCTGGACGCCCTGGTCAACAATGCCGGCGTCACCGCGCCGATAGGCCGGTTGGAGGATTACTCGGCGCAGCGGGTGGAGCAGGTGTTGCGCAGCAATGTGCTGGGCCCCATTCTCTGCTGCCGCGAGGCGGTGCGCCGGATGTCCATCCGTCATGGCGGTGTTGGCGGAGCCATCGTCAACGTTTCTTCCGCCGCGTCGCGGCTGGGCTCGGCCGGCGAGTATGTCGATTACGCCGCCAGCAAGGGCGCCGTCGACACCCTAACCCTGGGTCTTGCGCGGGAAGTGGCCGCCGAAGGCATCCGCGTCAACGCGGTGCGCCCGGGCCTGATCCACACCGGCATTCATGCCGCCAGCGGCGAGCCGGGCAGGGTGGAGCGCCTGGCCGGCAGCGTGCCGATGGGGCGCGGCGGCGCGGCCGAGGAGGTGGCGGCCGCCATCGTCTGGCTGTTGTCCGACGCCAGCTCTTTTTGCACCGGCAGCCTGCTGGACGTCAGCGGGGGGCGTTGAGCCAGCGCTCGCGCATCAAGTTCAGAAACTGGCTGACCAGCGGCGAGTCTTCGTCCAGCCGCGTGGCCAAGCCCATCGCCAGATAAGCGCCCTCGTCCAGCAGCGGCACATAGCGCACGCCGGGAAGCCGCACGCATTCCAGCGGCGAGGGCAGGATGGCGATGCCGAGTCCGGCGGCCACCAGGCCGATCTGCGTGATCGCCTCGCCGGCCTCCTGCCGCGGCCGCCAGTCCATGCCTTGCCGGCTCGCCAGCTCGCGCAGCACCGTGTTCAAGCCGGTGCCGGCCTCCTGCGGGTAGCCGATCAGACTTTCCCCGCGCAATTGCTCCAAGCGCAGCGCCGGCAGGCCGGCCAGCGGATGCTCGGCGCTGATTACCACCCGCAGCGCGTCTCGCTGCAACTCCACCACCGCGATGTCCGCCATCGGCTCCAGGCCGTTGAAGCGGACGAAGCCGATATCCAGCCGCCGTTGCTGCAAGGCCTGGTACTGGTCGGTGGTGAACATCTCGCGCAATTTGAGGCCGACCTCCGGGAAACGCAGACGATAGTCGTGCAGGCCGGCGTGCAGGATGGGGGACAGCGGCAGAGAAGAAGTGAAGCCTATGCTCAATTCGCCTATCTCGCCGCGCGCGGCGCGTCTGGCTTCCGCCGCGGCCAGTTCCGCGTCGGCCAGAATGCGCTGGGCCCGGTTCAGGAATTGGCGGCCGGCCTCGGTCAGCTCCACCTTGCGCTGGTGGCGGCGCAGCAGCCGCACGCCCAGCTCGGCCTCCAAGGCCTGGATCTGCTGGCTGAGCGGAGGCTGGCCGATATGCAGACGCAGGGCGGCGCGGGTGAAATGCAGTTCTTCGGCAACGGCGACGAAGTAGCGTAGATGGCGTAGTTCCATGATTGATATTTTAAAAGTATCAAATGATGGTTAAATATATATTGGACTGCGCTTTCGGCCAAGACTAAGCTCAAAGCCATATTTCGCATTGAAAGCTTTTCATGTCCGCCGATTCTTCGTCACCCTGCCTAGGCGCCGTCGTACCGCCACCGTCCGTCGCCCCCCTTCCGCCGGTCAAGCTGCACGCCGGCACCGCGGAATTCCGCGCCACCGCGCGCGCCATGTTCGTCGGCGGCTATTGCACTTTCGCCATGCTCTACGGCGCACAGCCGCTGATGCCGATGTTCGCGGAGGATTTCTCCTTGTCGCCGGCCGCTTCCAGCGGCGTGGTGTCCTTGGCCACCGGCAGCTTGGCCCTGAGCCTGATTCCCGCCGGCCTGCTGGCGGATCGCCTGGGCCGCCGCCCCTTGATGAACGCGGCGCTGGCGCTGGGCGCGCTGCTGATGCTGTTGTCGGCGCTGGCGGACAGCTTTCAGCATCTGCTGTGGCTGCGTGCGGCTTTCGGCGTGGCGCTGGCCGGCCTGCCGGCGGTGGCGATGACGTATCTGAGCGAGGAGGTGGATGCGAAATCCCTGGGCCACTCGATGGGCTTGTACATCGCCGGCAATGCCTTGGGCGGAATGAGCGGCCGTTTCATCGCCTCCTTGCTGGCGGATCATTTCGGCTGGCGCTGGGCCTTGCTGGCTTTGGCCTTGCTGGGCACGGCCGGCGCCTGGCTGTTTTGGCGCAATCTGCCGCCTTCCCGGCATTTCCAGCCGCGTCGGCATGATCTGGGCCGCATGTGGCGGGAGGCCAAGGCCCTGTTCCAAGACGCGGGTCTGCCTTACTTGTTCATCAGCGCCTTTCTGCTGTCCGGTTGTTTCGTCAGCTTGTACAACTACCTGGGTTTCCGTCTGCTGGCCGCGCCCTTCAATATGAGCCAGAGCCTGCTGGGGCTGGTGTTTTCGCTGTATATCGTCGGCGTCTGGTCATCGGCTTGGGTCGGCAAGCTGTCGGATCGCCTGGGCCGGCGCAATATGCTGTGGCTGATGGTGCTGGCCATGCTCTTGGGGCTGGCGCTGACCTTGAGCGATCACATCGTCCTGCTGGTGGCCGGCATCGCCTTGTTCACCTTCGGGTTTTTCGCCGGTCACTCCGTGGCCAGCAGCTGGGTGGGTTTGCGGGCGCGTCAGGGGAGGGCGCTGGCTTCGGCCATTTACTTGAGCGCCTACTATCTGGGCTCCAGTCTGGTGGGGTCTTTGTCCGGGCTGATGTGGGGCCGCGGCGCTTGGCAGGGCGTGGCCGCGGTCTTGGGGGCCAGCCTGGCGGTGATGCTGGCGATCAGCCTGGGCTTGAGACGGCTGCAGCCCTTGCCGCAACCTTGAGCTTGAAAGAAAAAAGCCCTGCGGTTTGGCGCGGGGCTTTTTCATTGCATCGTCGGCGCTCAGCGGACTTTGAACCGCTGCTTAGAGCCTGTTTACGATCTGGCGAGCTAGGGCGAGACAAGGCGTTGCGGCTGAGAAAGTGGAGTGTACATACGGTACATGAGCATTTCGAAGACGGCACTCATCGCACAATGTCTCTACCGACGCGTAGCAGATCGTAAACAGGTTCTTATTGGATAATGCCGCCGCCCAGGCAGACGTCGCCGTTGTACAGCACCGCGGACTGGCCGGGGGTGACCGCCCATTGCTTGTCGCGGAAAGTCAGCGTGGCCTGGCCGTCGACGATGGCGGACAGATTGCAGCCGGCGTCCGCCATGCGGTAGCGGTTCTTGGCCGCGTATTCGCCGGCCGCCGGCGGCGCTGGCAACGTCCAGCTCAGGTCGGCCATCGCCAGCGTAGGCTTCAGCAGCAGCGGGTGGTCATGGCCTTGCACCACGATCAGCTTATTGCCGGGGATGTCCTTGCCGGCGACGAACCACGGTTCTCCAGTGCCCTCGCGCGCGCCGCCTATATTCAGCCCCTTGCGCTGGCCCAGGGTGTAATACATCAAGCCGATATGCTCGCCCACCACCTTGCCGTCCGGCAGCATCATCTCGCCGGGCTGGGTGGGCAGATAACGCTGCAGGAAGTCGCGGAACGGACGTTCGCCGATGAAGCAGATGCCGGTGGAGTCTTTCTTGGCCGCGGTGGGCAGGCCGGCTTCCTCGGCCAGCTTGCGCACCTCGGTCTTGCGGATGTCGCCGAGCGGGAAGATGGACTTGGCCAATTGATGCTGCTGCAAACGGTAGAGGAAGTAGCTCTGATCCTTGGTGTGGTCCACCGCCTTCATCAGATAGTGGGTGCCGTCCTTTTCCAGCTTGCGCGCGTAGTGGCCGGTGGCGATGCAGTCGGCGCCCAGTTCCATCGCGTAGTCGAGAAAGGCCTTGAATTTGATTTCGGCGTTGCACAACACGTCGGGATTGGGCGTGCGGCCGGCGGAGTATTCCTTCAAGAAGTAGGAGAACACGCGGTCCTTGTACTCCTTGGCGAAGTTGACGATCTCCATGTCGATGCCGACGATGTCGGCCACGCTCATCGCGTCCAGCGCGTCCTGCTTGATTGAGCAGTATTCGTCGTCGTTGTCGTCTTCCCAGTTCTGCATGAAGACGCCGATCACCTCGTGCCCCTGCTGCTTCAGCAGCGAGGCGGTCACCGAGGAGTCCACGCCGCCGGACATGCCGACGACAATTCTTTTCTTACCCGTCACGGGGAATATCCTTCCATCCAAATATCGAGGGCAAGCACCACCGGGGCTTGCCCAAAGTCCTTGAACCAGCTGTCCACCGCCCAATCTTGGCCGGAGAGCAGGTCGCGCAGCACCGCGGTGTAATGCAGGTCGAGCAGGCGCGGCGCGCGCCAGGCCGGTTTGCCCACCGTGTGGTATTGCAGCCAGCCGTGATCCTGCAGATAAGTGAGGAAGGCGGTGACATTGCTGCTGTGGTCCACGCAGTCCATGCGGCCTTCGGCGGGCCCGTCGCGGAAATTGCCGCCCTTGTCCTGCCAAATGGGCAACGTGCGCGCGGCGATGTGATAAAGCGCGGTGACGGCGTCGCTGACGGCGGAACGTTCGGTTTCCGGGCTGTTTGCGGCGGACAGGCGAGCGGCGAGCCAGGCGTCGGCTTCGGCGGAGATGTCTACGTAGGCATGTCTGGAACAGCCGTAATGGTAGCAGATATTGATGGCGCTGGCTTGTGCCGCCCATGGGACGCCGGCCAGCAGAGCCAATAGGAAAGACAATGATCTCAAGGACATGCCGGCTCCGGGCGGTGGGCTTGGGCGGTCAGCGGCCCAGATGATGGATCAGCGCCAGGGGGTGGCGTTTGCCGGCACGATAGTCGTCCAGGCATTGCTGCACCACCGGGCTGCGATGCTGGGCGCGCAGCGCGACGATGTCCTCGTGGCTCAGCCATTGCGCGGACAGGATGCCGTCGTCCAGCCGCGGATAGTCCTCGCGGCGCAAGGGGTGGCCGTAGAAGGCGAAGCGCAGATAGGTGATGTCGCTGTTGGGCCGGTCCACCAGATAAATGCCCACCAGGCCCAAGGGCCGGAAGTGCCAGCCGGTTTCCTCCAGTACTTCGCGTTTCACCGCGTCTTCCAGCGTTTCGCCGTATTCCAGATGACCGGCGGGCTGGTTGAAGCAGATGCCGTCGCTGGTCACCTCTTCCACCATCAGGTAGCGCCCGTCCAGCTCAATGACTGCCGCAACTGTCGCATTTGGTTTCCACTGCGTCATGGTCTGCGCTTTCTTGTTGACAATGATTCTTGTTTGAATCTATATTCTTGATAACGATTCTCGATTACTTTAACTCAATCCCGTCTTCATTCACCACCGGAACTGCCATGTACGTTTGCCTGTGCCACGCTGTAACTGACAAGCAAATCCGCGAAGCGGTACACAACGGG
Source organism: Chromobacterium sp. CCUG 30098 (assembly GCF_059916605.1). Taxonomy (NCBI): domain Bacteria; kingdom Pseudomonadati; phylum Pseudomonadota; class Betaproteobacteria; order Neisseriales; family Chromobacteriaceae; genus Chromobacterium; species Chromobacterium sp. CCUG 30098. The sequence goes on from NZ_JAUCGS010000003.1 coordinate 413,759, forward strand.
GCAACCCGCATGTGCGATCTGAGCCGCGAGCTTGGGGTGGCGACCGATTGCGGCAAGTGCGCCTGCATGGCTAACCAACTTCGCAAGGAGGCTGTCCACGCGCTTGGTCCGGCTTCGACCGCGCGCAGCGCCGCTTAATTCCTGACCCCGTCTGTTGCTTAGTCTCGGCCAAGGCCGGACGAACTGCAAATCCCCCACGCACCGCGTCAAGCGGGGCGAAGTCCTTTATTTTGGCTGTGATAACTTGAGACTGGCGCGCGCTATGTCATAATGGAAGAATCATTTCTTCCCGGAGAGCGCGATGCAAGGCGATAAAAAAGTTATCAAGTATCTGAACCAGATCCTCAAGAACGAACTGACCGCGATCAACCAGTACTTTCTGCATGCCCGCATGTACAAGAACTGGGGCTTGAAGAAGCTGAACGAGCACGAGTATCACGAGTCCATCGACGAGATGAAGCACGCCGACGCGCTGATCGAGCGCGTGCTGTTCCTGGAAGGGCTGCCGAATCTGCAGGACCTGGGCAAGTTGCATATCGGCGAGAATCCGAAGGAAATGCTGGAGTGTGACCTGAAACTGGAAATGGACGCGCTGCCGCTGTTGCGCGAAGCCATCGCCTACTGTGAAAGCGCCAAGGACTACGTGACCCGCGACTTGCTGGAAGACATTCTGGAGAGCGAGGAAGAACATGTGGACTGGCTGGAGACGCAGTTGGGCCTGATCGAAAGTGTGGGCCTGCAGAATTATCTGCAAAGCCAGATGCACGACGACGATTAAGCGCCGCAAGGTTTCGACCGGGTCGGAAAAGAATAAAGGGCTGTCGTATGACAGCCCTTTTTGCGTGCGGCGTCGGCCGCCGTCTTACTTCTTCTTGTCGGCGCTCTTGTCCGTATGCTTGTCGGAGCCGGGCTGGGAGGCGTCGCGCGGCGCTTCCGCCTCGATCTCCTCCCAGGGCAGGGCCACCTTCTTCTTATTGATGGTCAGCACGCCGCCGCCGTAGTTGAGTTCGGTGTTGATCTGGCCTTTGTCCTCAACGATGTACTGCTCGCTCTTCCACTGCGCCAATTGGCTGTCCAGCAGGTTTTTGGCCAGGTCTTCCACTTCCTTCATATTGGGCTGGTCTTCGGCGCTCTGATCGACGGTGAACAGCGTGCGCGCCTGGGCGATCACCAGGTCTTCCAGCGTCTGGCGCGGCAGGCTGAGCTTGGCGTCCACTTCGAAGCGCCTGATGAACTGCGCGGCGTCGTTGAGATCCGCGGCTTGCAGGCCCTTGACGCCCAGGCTGCCTTCCAGCTTGGCTTCGCCGTTGGGCATCTTCAGGTAGAACTCGTTGATCACCACTTTGGGATCGTTCTGCAGCAGCGGAATCCCGTTCTTCTTGATGGTGTCGATGTATTGCTTGCGCAGCAGCGCCGGGTCCACGCCTTCAAACGGGATCTGGCCGATGGCCTGATCCAGTTTGACCAGGGTCGGGCCGTGCAGATGGTTGGCCGAGATGTCCAGGCGCATCGGACCGTAGCGGTGGTCGTTGAAGTTGAACTCGGCGAAGTTGAGTTTGCCGCGGGTGTTGACGTAGTCGTCCTGCTCGCTGGTGACGATCTGATAGCGGAAGTCCTTCAGCGTCACCGCGGACGGCTTGAATTCGCCGGACGGATTGATGAACTCGCCGACGCGCACGCGGGTCATCAGGTAGACCAGTTCGTTCAGCTTGATGCTGTAGGGCACGCTTTCGCGGGAGTTGAGCCGGACATTGCCCACGGTCAGTTCGCTGGTGCCCAGCTTGACCCCGGTGTTGCCGGGGCGGATGTCGGAGACGTAGCGCACGCCGTCGAAGGCCACGGTTCCCTTGCTGGCGGCTTCCAGCAGGAAGCCGGGCGACAGCGCCTCGCTCTTGTATTCCTTATAACCGTTGGCGTAGTCGAGCTTCAGGTCGAAGCCCTTCCATTTCATCTTCACGCCGGACAGCGCTTCTTCATAGTCGAAGGCCGGCACCTTGACGTCCAGTTCGCCGCCGCCGCCGAAGCCCAGACGGTTGAAGATGGTGATGGGTTCCTTGTCGCCGAAGAAGCTGGCCAGCGTCTTGCGGGTGGAGTCGCTCATCGCGAACTCGGTGCGCACCAGCGCGCGGCCGGGCCGGAAGTCGAAATCGCCGATGCCGGGGAGGGGGCCGTGTTTGACGTGGTTGGTGAACTTGATGGTGGCGTTCAGCAGCGGCTTCACATTGTCGGGCAGCATGTTTTCATACGGGCCGGACAAATGGCGGTTGAACACCAGTTCGGTGGTTTCCGTGGAGGAGAACCAGCCGCGTTGGTAGCTGTGGGATTTGACTTTGAACAGCGGCAGGTCGGCCAGCATCTTGTGCTGTTCCTGCAAGGTCTGCTCCGCCTTGACGCCGGCCCACAGGGTCGCGCCTCCATACAGAACGAACAGGCCACCGAGGGTGGCGCCGGCAATGATCAGACGACGATTTGGCAACACTAGCGCTTTTTCTTAACTAGGATGGAATGAGGCCCTATGGTACACCATCGTCCACCGCTTGCGTTACTGCCGGCGCGTGAACCGGAGGGCGTCGGCGGGGTCCAAGTTGGGCGTTTGCGGCGGCGGGTTGCCGGCGCAAGCGCAAAACGGTCTGACATCGGCGGGCCGCTTGTATAGAATAGAGTCTTTCTTCTAGATTGCTTTACGAGGCGCGATTAGTACATGAATTGGATAAACGGCGTGCTTGACCTCCCCTGGTGGGGCTATATCGTGGTCGCTTTGGCGCTGACCCACGTCACCATCGCATCGGTCACCATCTTTCTGCATCGTCACCAAGCGCACCGCGCGCTCGATCTGCATCCCATCCCCAGCCACTTTTTCCGCTTCTGGCTGTGGCTGACCACCGGCATGGTCACCAAGCAATGGGCCGCCATCCATCGCAAACACCACGCCAAGTGCGAGACCGCGGACGATCCGCACAGCCCTCAGGTCTTGGGCATCAAGAAAGTCCTGTGGGAGGGTGCGGAACTGTACCGCGGCGCTTGCAAGGATCAGGCCATCATGGACAAGTTCGGCCACGGCACGCCGGACGATTGGCTGGAACGCAATGTCTACACCCGCCACAGCGCCAAGGGCATCGTGCTGATGCTGCTGATCAATCTGGTCTTGTTCGGGCCGGCTGGCCTGACGATCTGGGCGGTGCAGATGATCTGGATTCCGTTCTGGGCGGCCGGGGTGATCAACGGCATCGGCCACTTCTGGGGCTATCGCAATTTCGAGAACGAGGACGCGTCCACCAATATCTTCCCTTGGGGCATTCTGGTGGGCGGCGAAGAGCTGCACAACAACCATCATACCTTCGGCACCTCGGCCAAGCTGTCGTATAAATGGTACGAGTTCGACATCGGCTGGATGTATATCCGCATCCTGGAAATCCTGGGCCTGGCCAAGGTGCGCAAGGTGGCGCCGCGGCTGGCCGAGGACGCTTCGCGCCCGCAACTGGACCTGGAACATCTGCAGGCCATCATTTCCAACCGCTACGCCATCGCCTCCCGCTATGCGCGCGAGTTGAAAGAGGTGTACCGCAGCGAGCTGGACAAGATCAATCTGCCGGACTTTTCCGGCAGCAAGCTGAGCGGCAAGATGAAGGTGTGGCTGAAGCAGGACGCCAAGGACACGCCGGAAACCGAGCGCATGCAGTTGGCCACCTTGCTGGAGCACAGCCAGGTGCTGGCCACCGTGTATTCGATGCGCCAGGAGCTGACCCGCCTGTGGGAGCGTTCCACGCTGAGCCGCGAGCAACTGCTCAAGGAACTGCAGGACTGGTGCACCCGCGCCGAGGCCTCCGGCATCGCCGCCTTGCAGCGCTTCTCGATCAGCCTGCGTCAGGCGGCCATGGTTTAAGCCTGTCCGACTCGATGAAAACCCGCGGCGCGCCGCGGGTTTTTTTGCGTCCGCGCAGGCTTGTGGCGGGGTGGATAGACTCGTTTTTTATATAAAAATAAGAAATAAAATTTATATTTGTAATAATAATTGGAAATATAATGTGGCCATGTTGATGCAACTCTGCGAGATGGACATGGCCACATTGCAACTGACCGACGGGGCGAGCGAGCTGCCCTATATTCATGGTTTTTCCGCCGCCGAACAGGCGCGCCTGGTGCGCCAGGCGCGCTTCTCCGAGTCCGTGGTCTACCGGGACATCGATTTCTCCGGCGTCGGCCAGCTGCTGGAGGTGGGGTGCGGGGTGGGCGCGCAGACCGAGATCCTGTTGCGGCGTTATCCGGACCTGGAGGTCACCGGCGTCGACTTCAGCCAGCGTCAGCTGGCGGTGGCGCGTCAGCGTTTGCAGGGCAGCCCCTGGCAGGACCGCGCCCGGCTGCTGCATATGGACGCCGAGGATCTGGATTTCCAGCCGGCCAGTTTCGACGCCGCCTTTCTGTGCTGGGTGCTGGAGCATGTCTTGTCGCCGGAGCGGGTGTTGGCCGAAGTGCGGCGCGTGCTGAAGCCGGGCGCGCGGCTGTACGCCACCGAGGCGATGAACGCGTCCTTCTTTCTATCGCCTTATTCCTCGAACCTGCAGCAGTACTGGCTGGCTTTCAATGACCATCAACTGGCGGTGGGCGGCGATCCCTTCGTCGGCGCCAAGCTGGGCAATATGCTGCTGCGCCTGGGCTTTCGCCATGTGGAGACCCAGGTCAAGACCTGGCATCTGGACAGCCGCGATCCGCATCGTCGCCAGCAAGTGCTGGATTACTGGACCGAGCTCTTGCTGTCGGCCGCGGATCAGCTGATCGAGGCGAAACGGGTGGACGCCGCGCTGGTGGCGGCGATGACGCGGGAACTGCGCCAATTGCGCAGCAATCCGGAACTGGTGTTTTTCTATAGTTTTCTGCAAGCCACCGCCGTGGTGTGAAGCGGCGTTTTTTTTATTTTCGATATAACTACAAGTTGTTAAAAACAATATTTATATGCGGTAGCTAGGAGATTTCAATATGCAAGACCAATCCGTTTTGTCCTTGATCGGCAATACGCCGCTGGTGAAGGTGACGCATCTGGACACCGGCCTGTGCGAGTTGTATCTGAAACTGGAAAGCCACAATCCGGGCGGCTCGATCAAGGATAGGGTGGCGCTGTCCATGATTGCCGCGGCCGAGCGCGAAGGCAAGCTGAAGCCGGGTGGCACCATCGTCGAGGCCACCGCCGGCAACACCGGCCTGGGGCTGGCGCTGGTGGCTTCGCAAAAAGGCTATCGGCTGGTGTTGGTGGTGCCGGACAAAATGAGCCGGGAGAAGATTCTGCATCTGCAGGCGCTGGGCGCGGAAGTGGTGTTGACCCGCTCCGACGTGGGCAAGGGGCATCCGGAGTATTACCAGGACCTCGCCGCGCGCATCGCCAAGGAAACGCCGGACGCTTACTACATCGACCAATTCAACAACCCGGCCAATCCGCTGGCGCATGAAACCGGCACCGGTCCGGAAATCTGGGAGCAGACGCGCCATGAACTGGACGCGGTGGTGGTGGGCGTGGGCTCCAGCGGCACGCTGACCGGGCTGACGCGTTTCTTCAGCCGGGAGGCGCCGCGGGTGGAAATCGTGCTGGCGGACCCGGTGGGCTCGGTGCTGGCGGATCATGTCGAGACCGGACGCCACGGCGAGGCCGGCAGCTGGCTGATCGAAGGCATAGGCGAGGACTTCATCCCGCCGCAAACCGACTTCAGCCTGGTCAAGCGCGCCTACCGCATCAGCGATCAGGAAAGCTTCGACAGCGCCCGCCTGCTGCTGAGCCGGGAAGGCATTCTGGCTGGCTCCTCCTCCGGCGCGCTGCTGGCGGCGGCCTTGCGTTATTGCCGCGCCCAGACCGAGCCCAAGCGCGTGGTGACGCTGGTTTGCGACAGCGGCAACAAGTATCTGTCCAAGATGTACAACGACGATTGGCTGGTGGACAACGGCCTGGTGGAGCTGCCGCGGCTGGGCGATTTGACCGATCTGATCGTGCGCCGCCACGCCGACGGCAGCACCGTCTCTTGCCACCCGGACGAGCCCTTGAACGTGGTCTATCAGCGCATGCGCCTGCACGATGTGTCGCAGTTGCCGGTGCTGGCCGACGATAAGGTGGTCGGCATCCTGGACGAATGGGACTTGCTACTGTCGGTGCACGGCGAGCCGGAAAACTTCCGCCAGAACGTGCGCAGCGCGATGACCAGCGAGGTGCGGACCCTGTCGCCGCGCGCTTCGCTGCAAGACCTGCTGCATATTTTCAACGACGGCCATGTCGCCCTGATGGTGGACGGCGAGCGCTATCTGGGCCTGATCACCCAGGCCGATCTGCTGGCCTTCTGGCGTCGTCAGCCGCGCTCGCGCGCCGTCTAGCTCCTCCTCATCCCGGCCGGTCCAAGCGGGGCCGGCCCTCCGCATTGCGAGAAAACGCCATGACTGATTTCAATACTTTGTCCATTACCGCCGGTCTGCATCAGGACGCCTTCGGCGCGGTGATTCCGCCCATTTACGCCACCTCCACCTACCGGCAGCACGCGCCGGGCGAGCACAGCGGCTACGAGTATTCCCGCTCGCAGAACCCGACGCGCGAGGCCTTGGAGCGCGCCTTGGCGGAGCTGGAGGACGGCGCGCGCGGCTATGCCTTCCCCTCCGGCCTGGCGGCCATCGCCACGGTGCTGGAGCTGCTGCCGGCCGGCAGCCACCTGATCGCGGTCAACGATCTGTACGGCGGCACTTACCGATTGTTCGAACAGGTGCGCAAGCAAAGCGCGCAGCTGGAGATCAGCTATGTGGCGTCGGAAGACCTTGCCGCCTTGCAGGCGGCGATCCGGCCGAATACCCGGATGATCTGGGTGGAAACCCCGTCCAATCCGCTGAACCAACTGGTGGACCTGGCGGCGGTGGCCGATCTGGGGCGGCGGCACGGCCTGATCACGGTGGCGGACAACACCTTCGCCTCGCCGGTGGTGCAGCGCCCGCTGGCCTTCGGTTTCGACATCGTCGTGCATTCCGCCACCAAATACCTGAACGGTCATTCCGATGTGATCGCCGGCGCGGCGGTGGTCAGCCGCCGGCGGCCGGAGCTGGCCGAGCAACTGGCCTTCCTGCACAACGCGGTGGGCGCGGTGCTGGACCCGTTCGCCAGTTTCCTGGTGCTGCGCGGCCTGCGCACGCTGGCCTTGAGGGTGGAGCGCCACAATAGCAACGCGCTGGCGGTGGCGCGTTGGCTGGAAACCCAGCCGCAGGTGGAGCGGGTCTTGTATCCGGGCCTGTCCAGCCATCCGCAACATGAGCTGGCGCGCAGCCAGATGCGGGGTTACGGCGGGGTGGTGTCCTTTTATCTGAAAGGCGACGCCGAAGAAACGCGGCGGGTGCTGGCGCGGTTGAAGCTGTTCACGCTGGCGGAGAGCCTGGGCGGGGTGGAGAGCCTGGTCTGCCTGCCGGCGGCGATGACGCATGCGTCGATTCCGCTTGAACGTCGGCGCGAGCTGGGCATCGCCGACAACCTGATCCGCTTGTCGGTGGGCATCGAGGGCGAGGCGGCGCTGATCGAGGACTTGCGCCAGGCATGGCAATAGCCGGCGCGGCCGGGTTAGAATCTTTGTCTTGTTCCGACTCACCCAAGGGGAATCCGCATGAGCATTTATCGTCACAAGCAGGGCGCGCGTCTGGCAGAAGCCGTGGTCACCAACGGCCTGATCTTCCTGGCCGGCCAGGTGCCGGAAAACACCGAGGCCGACGCCAAGGCGCAAACTGAAAACGTGCTGGGCCAGATCGACGCGCTGTTGGCGGAGCTGGATTCGGACAAGAGCAAGATCGTCGACGTCACCATCTTCCTGGCCAGCCTGGCCGATTACGACGCGATGAACGCCGCCTGGGACGCCTGGGTGCCGGCCGGCCATGTGCCGGCGCGCGCCACGGTGGAGGCCAAACTGGCCAACCCGGCCTGGAAGGTGGAAATCAAGCTGGTGGCCGCGCGCTGACATCGCCTCGCCGCCGCTACCGCCCACGTCCTGCGACGTGGGCTTTTTTTATCGATTTTTGCCGGCTGTCTGCTGAGCCAAAGGCCAGCAGGAAATAAGGATGGGGCTTTCTATAACCCTATGGTTTGCGGCGCAATGCTATTGGCATTGCGTCGCTTTGGTTTTTCCCAACCAGGAATGGAGCCCGAAATGAAACAAGCAGCTCTGATGATGGCCGTATTGGCGGCCTTGGCCGGCGGCGCGCAGGCGGAATCGAAGCAGCCGGACCCCTTATTGCGCCAGGCGGCGGTCAAGGCCTTGCAGCCCATGCTGCCGCTGGCCAAGGGGGAGATGCTGGACATGCTGGTGGAGGTCAACCGCGACAGCGCCGACGGCGGCTGGGTGCTGGGATCGGTGACCCAGCCGCTGCCGACGATGACCACGATCGCGGCGATGGATCATGTGCCGGTGTCCAGGCTGTTCCTGGCGCGCCGCGACGCGCAGGGCTGGACGCTGGAACTGGAAGGCAGTCCGGGCTTCGCCGCGATGCTGAGCCTGGCGCCGGCCGATTGGCTCAACGCGGACGAGCGCCGCGCCTGGGGCAGCCAGTCGGCCAGGCCGGGCTTGCCGTTCGCGCCCAACGCCACCGGTCTGGGCCTGCCGTGGCGGCAAGGCGCGGCCTGGCGCATGACCGGCGGCCCGCACGGCTATAGCGGGGAAAGCCAGCCTTACGATTCCATCGACTTCGCCGGCGGCGACGGCAGGGTGTTGGCGCCGCAGGCCGGGGTGATCTACAAGAGCTGCGTGCGCGGCGGCAGCGGCCTGGTCAAGCTGGTGCACGACAACGGCTTCTCGTCCACTTACTACCATATGATCAATCTGAACACGCTGGCGGACGGGACGCGGGTCAATCCGGGCGCGTATCTCGGCACCATAGGCAACGGCCTGCCGTGCGGCGGCAGCACCACCGGCCCGCACGTGCATTTCTCCCTCTTGTATCAGGGCCGGGCCGAGCCGGTGAACGGCAAGCTGTTCGGCGGCTGGCAGTTCTTCGCCGGCAACCGCGCCTATCAGGGCTATGCCTTGCGCAACGGGACGCGGGTCAATGTCGGCGGCCTGCTGAACAATTACGGCGGCGGGGGCGCGCCGGCCGGCGCCAGCGGCGTGGCGACGCCGGCGAAGGGCGAGGGAAGGGTGAACCTGCGCAGCGCGCCCAGCCTGAGCGCCGGCATCACCGGCGCGGTCAGCCGCGGCGACAGCGTCGCCTTGCAGTGCCATGTGCGCGCCGAGACGGTGGAGGGGGTGTGGGGCCGCACCGATGTGTGGAACCGCACCCGCGGCGGCGACTGGATCAGCGACGGCTTCCTGGACACCGGCAGCAACGGGCCGGTGGTGCCGCTGTGCGCGTCGGCCAGCCGGCCCTGGTGAGCGATTAATACACGCCGTCGAAACGCAGGCCGGCGGGCAGGGGCTCGCCGGCCTGGAAGGCGGCGACGGCGGCGCCCAGCTGTTCGGCCAGGCCGTCCCGCTGGGCGTTGACCGGCACCAGGTCCAGGCTGCGCATCCAGGTCAGCTGGCGCTTGGCCAGCTGGCGGGTGGCGGCGACGCCTTTGTCGATGAAGGTTTGCTCGTCGCCGACGCCGTCCAGGTATTCCCAGGCCTGGCGATAGCCGACGCAGCGCATCGACGGCAGTTCCAGCGTCAGCGCCGGATAGGCGGCGCGCAAACGCCGCACTTCGGCCAGGAAATCCTGTTCCAGCATCAGTTCGAAACGCTGCGCGATGCGTTGGTGCAGCCAGCCGCGTTCCGCCGGCACCAGGCCCAACGACAGCAGGCGAAAGTCCGCCGCGGCTTCCTTGCCGCGCGCCAGCAGCCGCGACATCGGCTCGCCGCTGAGCAGGCAGACTTCCAGCGCGCGGTGGATGCGCTGCGAATCATTGGGATTGAGGCGGGCGGCGGTGTCCGGGTCCAGTTGCGCCAGCCGCGCGTGCATCGCCGGCCAGCCGGCCTGCGCCGCGTCGGCGTCCAGCTGAGCGCGCAGCGCCGCGTCGGCGCGCGGCAGGTCGGACAAGCCCTCCAGCAAGGCCTTGTAATACAGCATGGTGCCGCCCACCAGCAGCGGCAGCCGGCCGCGGCCGTTGATCTCGCGGATCAGCCGGTTGGCGTCGGCGTGGAACTGGGCGGCGGAATAGCTTTGCAGCGGGCTGATGATGTCGATCAGATGGTGCGGGCATTGCGCCATTTCCGCCGCGCTGGGCTTGGCGGTGCCGATGTCCATGTCGCGATAGACCAGCGCGGAGTCCACGCTGATGATCTCCACCGGAAAATGGCGGGCCAGCTCCAGCGCCAGGCCGGTTTTGCCGGAGGCGGTGGGGCCCATCAGCAGGATGGCGTGCGGGGTATCGTTCATGGGCGGGTCTTGCGGTTCAATCGACGGATTGTCGCATAAGCGGCCCATGGGCGGACAGTGCCGCCCAGGACACGCAAGGTGTCGACGATGGGCTGCGCGTCGACGGGATGGCGTGGGCATGGGCCTTGGAACCGTCTGCAAAATGCCCGTGCGCCATGTGTGGCTTCCGCGTTTCCCGCCGCAAGGCCTGGTCTCGCTAGAGGGTAAACGCGTTCTCAGGCCCCGGATTCGGGCGCCGGCAGCGCCCGGCGGCGGCTGGCGCGCCACCAGCCGCCCAGGGTGATCAGGAACCACATGCACTGATTGACGAAGGACGCCAGGTTGAAGTGGTTGGACAGCGAAATCAGGATGCAGACCGGCCCGATCAGGTTCAAGGCGAAGTAGCGAGGGTCCGAGGTGCGCAGGCCCAATAGCTGGTTGCCCAAGTAGGCGCCCAGATAGCTGATGACGCCGATCAGGCCGATGAGGTCGTACATATGGGCTCCTTGGGCCGTGGCGTTTACAAGGGGGCGGTTTGCGCCGCGGCCGTTTCGGCGACGGGGTCTTGATCCCCGCCGGCCTGGTAGAACGGCGCGTTCGAGCGCGGCAGCGGCGGCAGTTGGCGGATCAGGTCGGCGATCTTCTCCGCCATCATGATGGTGGGCGCGTTCAGATTGCCGGTGACGATGCGCGGCATGATGGACGCGTCCACCACGCGCAGGCCGGTCAGGCCGTGCACGCGGCCCTGATGATCCACCACCGCCGTCGGATCGGCGGCGCTGCCCATCTTGCAGGTGCCGGACGGATGCAGCGCGGTTTCGGCGTGGGTTTTGACGAAGCGGTCGATCTCGCTGTCGCTGGCGACCTTGTCGCCCGGCTGGATTTCCCGGCCGCGGAAGGCGGAAAGCGCGCGCTGGCCGACGATCTCGCGCGTCAGCCGCACCGCGGCGCGGAACTCCCGCCAGTCGGTGTCGTGCGCCATATAGTTGAATTGCAGCAGCGGCTTGTCGCGCGGGTCGCGGCTGGCCAGCTTGACGTGGCCGACGCTGGGCGAGCGCATCGAGCCGACGTGGCATTGGAAGCCGTGCATCTTGACGGCGTGGCTGCCGTCGTAATTCACCGCCAGCGGCAGGAAGTGGTATTGCAGATTGGGGAAGGCGAAGCGCTCGTCGCTGCGGATGAAGCCGCCGGCCTCGAAGTGATTGCTGGCGCCAGGGCCGCTGCCGTTCAGATACCACTGAGCGCCGATGCGGGCCTTGTTCCACCAGCGCAAGGACGGGTAGAGCGACACCGGACGCAGGCATTCGTACTGCAGATACATTTCCAGATGGTCCTGCAGATTGGCGCCCACGCCGGGCAGGTGGGCGACCACGCCGATGTCGTGTCGGCCGAGTTCGGCGGCGTCGCCGACGCCGGAGCGCAGCAGCAACTGCGGCGAGGCGATCGCGCCGTTGCAGACGATGACTTCGCGCAGGGCGCGAACGCGATGGCTGCGGCCGCCCTGCAGGTATTGCACGCCGACGGCGCGCGCGCCGTCGAACAGGATGCGGTCCGCCAGCGCGCGGGTCCGCACGGAGAAATTGGCGCGGTCGCGAGCGGCGTCCAGATAGGCCAGCGACACGCTGCAGCGCCGCCCCTGGGCGGTGGTGGTGCGGTCCATGGGGCCGAAGCCTTCCTGACGATAGCCGTTCAGATCGTCGGTGCGGGCGTAGCCGGCTTGTTCGCCGGCCTGGATGAAGGCTTCGAACAAGGGGCTGATGCCGGCCTTGGGCGTGGTGACGTGCAGCGGCCCGTCGCCGCCGTGGTAGTCGTTTGCGCCCTTGTCGTAGCTTTCCGCCTTGCGGAAATAGGGCAGGCAGTCGGCGTAGCTCCAGTCGCCCAGCCCGGGCAATTCGGCCCAGCCCTGGTAGTCCAGCGCGTTGCCGCGGATATAGACCATGCCGTTGATCAGCGAGGAGCCGCCCAGGCCCTTGCCGCGCGCCTGGGCCATGCGGCGTCCGCCCATATGCGGCTCAGGCTCGGTCAGATAGGCCCAGTTATAGGTGCGGCCTTGCAAGGGGTAGGCGAGGGCCGCCGGCATCTGGGTGCGCCAGTCCAGACGCCAGTCCGGGCCGCCGGCTTCCAGCAGCAGCACCTTGACGCCGCTGTCTTCGCTCAGCCGCGCCGCCAGCACGCCGCCGGCGGAGCCGGCGCCGACGATGATGTAGTCGAATTCCTGAGAGGTGCTCATCTTGATTCTCCTTATCGGTGAACGAAGGCGGTACCGGGTGAATGGACCCTCAGGCGCCAAACCACCCCATCGGCTTGGGCGCCAGATTGATGTAGCTGTGCTTGAGCTCGGTGTACTCGTCCAGACCGATGCGCGACAGCTCGCGGCCGATGCCGCTGGATTTGAAGCCGCCCCAGGGGGCTTCGGGGAAATAGGGGTGGTAGTCGTTGACCCAGACGGTGCCGAAGCGCAGCGCGCGGCTCATGCGGTTGGCGCGGGCCAGATCCCGCGTCCATACCGCCGCCGCCAGGCCGTAGGGCGTGTCGTTGGCCAGGCGCAGCGCTTCGGCCTCGTCGTGGAAGCGCTCCACGGTGATGACCGGGCCGAAAATCTCCTCTTTGGCGATGCGCATGTCGGCGTGGACGTCGACCAGCAGCGTGGGCTGCAGCCAATAGCCTTTGCGATAGCGTTCGCCGTCCGGACGGCCGCCGCCGTAGACCAGGCGGGCGCCTTCCTCCACGCCGGCGGAGATCAGGCTCAGGATCTTGTCGTGCTGCTGGGCGGACTGCACCGGCCCCATCTGAGTGTCCGGCTGCTGGCCGGGGCCGACGACGATGCGCGGCAGCCGTTCCGCCAGCCGGTTCACGAAGTCGTCGTGAATCTCGTTTTGCAGCAGCAGCCGCGAACCGGCCGAGCAGACCTGGCCGGCGTGGAAGAAGGCGGCGTTCAGCGCGTAGTCGACGGCGGCGTCGAGGTCGGCGTCGGCGCAGACGATGTTGGGGTTCTTGCCGCCCAGCTCCAGGCCGATGCGTTTGAAGTTGGCGCTGGCGGCGCGCATGATGCTGGCCCCCGCCTGAGCGCCGCCGGTGAAGGACAGCAGATCCACGTCGGGATGCTCCGCCAGTTCGGCGCCCGCCTCGGCGCCGCCGCTGACCAGATTGAACACACCCGGCGGCAAATCCAGCTCGGTCAGCAGCTGGGTGAAGCGCCAGCTGCTGAGCGGGGTCAGGCTGCTGGGCTTGAGCACGACGCAATTGCCGGCGCCCAGCGCCGGCGCGATCTTCCAGGCCGCTTGCAGCAAGGGGTAGTTCCACGGGGTGATCAGGCCGCAGACGCCCACCGGCTCGTGCAGGGTGCGGCTGATCACCTGCTCGGGCGCCGGGTTGACCTGGCCGTTCTCGGTGGCCACCAGGCCGGCGAAATAGCGGAAGGTGGCGGCGATGTCGCCCATATCGGTGCGGCTCTCGCTCAGGGTTTTGCCGGTGTTCAGCGTCTCCAGCTCGGCGAGGCGCTCGCTGTCGCGCTCCACTAGTTGGGCGATGTCCAGCAGCAGGCGGCTGCGTTGGCGCTGGGGGGCGAGCCGCCAGGGGCCGTGATCAAACGCCGCGCGGGCGGCGGCGATGGCGGCCTGCGCATCGGCGCGGCCGCCGTCTGCGGCGACCGCGATCTCGCTTTCGTCGCAGGGATTGAGAATCTGACGGGTTTGCCCCTTGGCGGCGTCGCGCCATTGGCCATCGATGAAGAGCTGGGTAGAGATCATGGCAGCCTCACGCAAGAGATGAAATTAACCATTGGTAAATAAATTTACCTTTGGTTTAATTGTAGTGTCGATTCGGCGCGGCCGGCAATCCGTAATCAGCTATGGTAATGATGGATGTATTGAGTTTGGCTATATTGGCGAGGTTCAAGCCGGGCCGGAGGCCGGCCTGGCTTGCTTGGCTGTCGGGCTTGTGCTTTGCTTCGGGATTTTTCCGGCCTGAGTTAACATGGCCGGCTGACAGCCGCAGGCTGTGGCGCGCGCGCATCGGCGCGCCGTGTTCGCATTCAATTACCCAGGAGGCGCGGCCGTCGCCGCGACCAGTTGCGTGTCGTCAAATCAAGTCAGTCAAACCCTTGTTCCCGCCGGAGATGAAACCTTCGCCACCCGCCTGAAGGAGGTGCTGGGGCGCAAGCGCGTCATGCTTAAACAGGTGGCGGAAGCCCTGGGCGTATCGTCCGCCGCCGTGCACAAATGGACGCGCGGCGGGGAAATCGAATATCGCAAACTGCGGGTGTTGGCGGATTTTCTGGGCGTGAACTGGATCTGGCTGCGCTACGGCGAGCAGGCGGTGCTGGATCTGGCGACGGCGACGACGACGGATGCGCAATTGACGGAGATCCGCCGCAAGCATCTGGCGGAGATCATGGAAAGCGAAGCGCGGATGAAGTTCGCGCAGAAGGTGTCCGGCATCGTCACCTGGGAATGGAACATCCTGAGCGACGCGGTGGCTTACTCCGCCAACGCCGAGCACTTGTTTGGCCGCCCGGTGCGCCTGCTGTCCGATTTCTGGCTGGCGCTGGATCCGGCCGACGCGCCGGCCTTGCGCGCCAAACTGGAGGCGTGCCTGAACTCCGGCGCGGCTTACGAGGCCGAGTTCCGCGTGCGCTGGCCGGCGGGCGACACGAGATGGATCGCCTCGCGCGCCACCTGCGTGCTGGACGCCGACCGCCGTCCGGTGAAGATGATAGGCGTCAGTTTCGACATCACCCAGCGTTGCCTGGCCGAGCAGGCCTTGCGTCAGAACCAGGCCATCCTGGACAAGGCGCAGTCCATCGCCCATTTGGGCAGTTGGTTCTGGGATGTGCGCAAGGACGACTGCATCTGGTCGGATGAGGCTTACCGGATTTTCGGCTGGCAGCCGCAGGCCTTCAAGGTGACGATGGAGCGTTACTTCGCCGCGATGGCACCGGAGGACCGGGATCGCATCGATCGGGCCATCCGGCGGGCGATCGATGAGCGCCAGCCTTATTGCGTGGAGTACAGCATCCTGCTGCCGGACGGCCGCCGCCGCCAGATTCACGAGGAGGGCGAGGTCTTGTACGGGGAAGGGCGGGCGGAGGCCATGATAGGCGCGGCTCAGGACGTCACCGACAGCCGGCAAGCCGCGGTGGCCTATAGCGAAAGCGAGGAGCGTTTCCGCGAGATCTTCGAGCAGGCGGCGCTGGGCCTGGCGCATCTGGGCCTGGATGGTCGATGGCTCAAGGTGAATCGCCGTCTGGCCGAGATGACGGGCTACGCGCCGTGGGAGATGGAGGGGATGAGCTTCCAGCAACTGACCCATCCCGACGACCTGGAGGACAATCTGCTGCGGCTGGATCAGTTGCTGAGCGGAGAGGTCGCCAGTTTTTCGCTGGAGAAACGCTTGCTGCGCAAACAGGGCGGCCATGTCTGGGTGAACGTCAGCGCCTCGTTGAGCCGTCACCCGGTGAGCGGCGAGCCCTGGCATTTGATCGCCGCGGTGGAGGAGGTGGCCGCGCGGCGCGAGGCGCGCCGCGCGCAGGAGGAGGCCCGGTTGCGCAGCGAATTGGCGCTGCAGTCCATCGGCATGGCCAGTTGGGAATGGGATCTGGGCGCCGGGCGGCTGCGTTTGTCGCCGCAGGCCGCGCGGCTATTGTTCGGCGAGGCTTTGGAGGAGACGACGGAGCAGCGCTTTCTGGACGGTTTGCGCATCGCCTCGCGGCAGGGGTGGCTGGACAGCCTGGAGGCGATTTTCAATATTTCCAGCCGCGCTCAGCTGGATGTGTCGTGGCATGGCGAGGGCGGCAAGACTTTGCCGCTGGTCTTGTCGCTGGTGGCGCAGCGCGGGAGCGACGGCGCGCTCAGCCGCCTGATCGGCGCTTTGGGCGCGCGCTGATCTCGGTCGCCTAGCGTTGAGGATGCATGGAACCAGCCGCTTGTCGGCTGGCTTTTTTGCGTCCGCCGTGGCTGGGTGTGGACTAATTGACTGTTGGTGAAAAAATTAACTTATGGTAATTTTTGGCCCTCGTCTGGCAAGGCAGATGGATTTCGTCTTGTTGCGTTCGAACCCAGAATAGGCGCCGCTGGAAGCTTGG
The DNA here is from genome assembly GCF_059916605.1 of Chromobacterium sp. CCUG 30098. Taxonomy (NCBI): domain Bacteria; kingdom Pseudomonadati; phylum Pseudomonadota; class Betaproteobacteria; order Neisseriales; family Chromobacteriaceae; genus Chromobacterium; species Chromobacterium sp. CCUG 30098. Next base: position 430,170 of record NZ_JAUCGS010000003.1, read on the forward strand.
GCGGCGTCCGACAACAGGAGCTGACGCGCTATGAACAGCATGCACAGACAGCGGTATCTTCGCCGCCGAACCCGCTGGGGTTATGGCTGGGCCTTGTGGGCGGCGGTGTTGTGGGGCGCATGGTATGTGCCCGGCGCCGCGGTGTGGCACGAGGCGCCGCTGGCCGGGCTGACGCGGGGGCGGCCCGAGTGGTTTCTGATGGCGGCCGCGGTGTTGACGGCCTTTCACGCCTGCCTGGTGGCGGCGTTTCAATTGTTGTGGCTGGCGGCCTTGGGCAAGCTGGCCGACTTCTTCCGCACGCTATGGCGCTTCGGCGGCATTTCCAAGTGGTATTTCCTGGCCGCGGTCTTGGGCGGCCTGATGGCCAATTTCGGCTCATATCTGGCGATGGGTTACGTGGGCGCGGTGTTCGCCGCGGTGGCGGGCCTGTTGTATCCGGTGGTGGGCGCGGCCTTGGCGCGTTTGTGGTACCGCGAGCGGATAGATCGGCGCGCGGCGCTGGGCATCGCGGTCATCGTGCTGGGCGGAGCGGCGATTTACGCGCCGGGCCTGCTTGGGGACCTGAGCGGCGACGGCGACGCGCGCTGGCTGGGCTATCTGGGCGGCGCGCTGGCGGCGCTGGGCTGGGGACTGGAGGGCGCCATCGTCGGACGGGCGATGGATGTGACCGATCCCGATTGCGGGGTGGCGATCCGCTATCTGGCCGAGGCCCTGTATTGGCTGCTGCTGATTCTGCCGGCGCTGGCCTGGCTGACGCCCTTGCCGGTGTATGCGCTGGCCGGCGAGCTGTGGTCGTGGCGGCCTATGCTCTATCTGACGGTGGGCGGGCTCAGTTTCGCTTTCTGCGCCGTGGCCTGGTACAAATCCTTTCCCTTGATCGGCGTTGGGCGCGGCCAGGCGATCGGCGCTTTCTACGCGCTGTTCGCCACCTTGTTCACCGCCGCGTTCACCTTGAATTTTCCCGAGTGGCATTTTCTGATCGGCTTGGCCCTGGTGATTCTGGGCGGCTTCGTCATGGTGTCGGACAGCGAGCGCCATCCCGGCGCGGTGCGCAATGTGGAGGGCGGGGCGTGAAGGTGCACATCAAGGGTTTTATCCTGCAGGCTTTGGCCAGGCAGCCGGGCTTGTGGGACGTGGAGCTGGCCCGGCGCATCTGCCGGGAGTACCGCAAACCGGAAGACGCCTACTGGCTGGGCATGGTGAGGGCCTGCCTGGCGGATTTGAGCGCCAGCGGTCTGGTGGTGGCCTTATGCGAGCGTTGGCAGGAGGAGGGCGCGCGCCTGCTGTTCAATTATCGGGTCAGCGAGTTCGGGCTGGAACGCATGCGGCAGACCGGTTTGGTCTAGATGCCCGCGCAAAGTCTCGCGAGCAAGAGCGAGACAAGACGATAACGGCTAGAAGGCGGAATGTACTCGTGGCGCATGAGCATGTCGAAGACGGGTTCAAGGCCCCGTTCTAGCCATCTCGCCGACGCGCGGCAGACATTGAACCGCTTTTAAGGAGAAGGGCATGTCCGACTATTGGGGTTATGAAGGCGCATCCACGCTGGCGATGGTTGTGATTGTGGGTTTGAGCCTGGCGGCTTTATTCGTCGCCAGGCGTTATGTGAGAACGCTATAGCTCTGAAGGCAGGCCCTGCGCCGCGCGCGCATTCCGTTTTCTCCGCCGCAAGGGCTTGTCCCGCCCTTGCTCTCAGGCTTTGAACCGACTTTACAGTTGCGCGGCGTAGGCTTCCAGCTGCGCCAGCACGTCTTGCGCTTTTTCGCTCAGCTCGCCGGCGCGGGCTTCCTCCAGTTCCTGGCGGAATTGCCGGACATCGCGGCCGGGTCCGCCGTTGAGCTTGGCTTGACGCCATGTCTGCCAGCGTTCTTGCTCTTCGCCGGACAGGGAGCGCGGGAAGTTGCGCGCGCGGTAGCGGAACAAGAGTTCGGCCAGCTGGGGGTCTTCGAAGAAGGCCATCTCGCCGGTCAACTGGTCGGCCGACATGCGGCGCAGCTTGGTCAGCACTTTGCGATCGTTGTTGGAGACGAAGCCGCCGTATAGATTTTCGTCGACGTCGCGCGGCTCGCCGGTTTCGCGCTTATACACCTTGCGCCAGACCGGGCTCAGATCCGGCAGCGCGCCGGCGTAGTCGGCGTGGCGCTGAACCTGCTCCATGTCCACGCCCCAGTGCGCGGCGCGCTCCGGGCTCAACACCTTGAGGTTGGCGACCACGAACGGCGATTTATTGATGTGCACGGTTTTGAGCGGCAAACGCTGCACGCCTTCCGGCAAATCTTCGCTGCGGGTGTACAAGCGCTCTCGGATGGCGTCCGGGCCCAGGCCTTGCAGTTCGCGGGGGTCGTGGGCCAAGTCCCAGACAATCACCTCGTTGGCGTTGTAGGGGTGGGCCGCCAGCGGCCAGACCACGGCCATATTGCCGCGCTCGGCGCCGTACATGCCGGAAACGTGCAACACGGGTTTGGGCGCGTGGAGGCTGAGCTGGACCTTGACCGCGTCTTTCTTGCGCAGCGACAGGTAGAAGTCGAACAGCTTGGGCTGGTGTTGTTTGATCAGGCGCGCCAGCGCGATGGTGGCGCGCACGTCGGAGAGGGCGTCGTGGGCGGCTTCGTGCGCCAGGCCGTTGGCGGCGCTCAAATGCTCCAGTTTGAAGCTGGGGCGTCCATCCTCGTGCTGCGGCCATTGGATGCCGTCCGGGCGCAGCGCGAAGGTGGCGCGGACCAGGTCCAGTAGATCCCAGCGGCCGCATTGGTTCTGCCATTCGCGCGCATAGGGGTCCATCAGATTGCGCCAGAACAGGAAGCGGGTGACTTCGTCGTCGAAGCGGATAGAGTTGTAGCCGACGCCTATGGTGCCCGGCGTCGCCAGCTCGCGTTCGATCACGCCGGCGAATTCGTGCTCGGCCACGCCGTGCTGCAAACACCATTGCGGGGTGATTCCGGTCAGCAGGCAGGCCACCGGAGACGGCAGGTAATCGGGCGCGGGCCGGGCGTAGAGCATGACCGGTTCGCCGATTTCATTCAGCTCGGCGTCGGTGCGGATGCCGGCGAACTGCGAGGGGCGATCCTGGCGCGGCACGGCGCCGAAGGTTTCGTAATCGTGCCAGAAGAAGCTGTGGTTGGACATGGCGGCAACAATGCGGTGAAGTTGGCCGCATTGTCGCACCCATGGCGCGGCAGGGCCAGCCGCGCCGTTCCCCGCCGCTTGTTAATCCATCCACGAGGGCTTGCGCGTTTCCAGCATGGCCTGAACGCCCTCGCGGCCTTCCTCGCTCAGGCGGATGGCGACAATGCGCTGGATGCAGATTTCCATGCCGTCCTCTCCGACGCCCAGGCCGGCGATGTCGGCCAGCAGCCGCTTGGCTTCCAGCATCGCCGCCGGGCTGTTGATCAGCAGATGGTTGATCAGGAAGTCCACCGCCATGTCGAGCTCATCGCTTTCCACCACCTGATGCACCAGCCCCAGGCGTTTGGCCTTGCCGGCGTTGAAACGCTCCGCGGTCATGAAGTAGCGGCGCGTCGAGCGCTCGCCGATGGCGCGGACCATATAGGGCGCCACCAGCGCGGGGATCACGCCCAGCTTGACGTCGGAGAAGCTGAACAGCGCTTCGGAGCTGGCGATGGACACGTCGCAGCAGGCGACCAGCCCCGCGCCCAAGCCGAAGGCGGAGCCCTGTATCTTGGCGATGGTGGGTTTGGGCAAGGTGTCCAGCGTGCGCAGCAGCTTGGCCAGCAGGCGGGCGTGGCGCTCCAGTTCCTCGCGGCCGAAACCGGCCATCCGTCGCATCCAGTCGATATCGTGGCCGGCGGAAAAGCTGATGCCGCTGCCGGTCAGCACCACGGCGCGCACGCTAGCGTCTTCGGCCAGGGTTTCCAGCATCGCGGTCAGCAGGCCGACGCTGCTGTCGTCCAGCGCGTTCAGCAGTTCCGCGCGGTTGAGGGTGATGGTGGCGATTCCCTTTGAATCAACGGCAAGCAAAACGGATTCGGCGGTCATTCGGTTCTCCTTGTTCTGATGATGGGCGTTTCAGCCGTGGCCAAAACGGATAATGCTGCGGACAAAGGCGTCCGCGGCCTCGATGTGCAATACATGGCCGGTGCCCGGCAGAATTTCCAGCTGCGCGCCGGGCAGCCGTTCGCGCAATAGTTCGGCTTGATACAAGGGCGTCAGGCGGTCTTCGTCGCCAACCAGTATATGGCAGGGCATGCTCAGCTCGTGCAGCCAGGTGCGCGCGTCGTGCTCGGTGACGCCGGCGATCAGACGTATCACCGCGTCCCAGTCCACCATGCCGGCGATCAGCTTCATATCGTCGAGCATGGCGGCGTTGCTGGCGAGAAATCGGCTGGAAAACAGCCAGGGCACGCTGACCGCGTAACGCAAATCCAGCCCGCCGCTGCGGTTGGCCGCAATCCAGCTGTCGCTGATATGGTTGTTGACGCTGTCGGCCCAGGCCAGCGTGGCGGCCAGCAGCAGCCGCGACACGCGCTCGGGATGACGATGGGCGAAGTGCTGCGCCACCATGCCGCCGTAAGACAAGCCGGTGAGATAGACCTCCGCAATGCCCAAATGATTCAACAGACCGGCGGCGAGGTCGGCTTGTTCGCTGAGCGGATATTTGTCGCCGCCGGGGCGGTCGCTTTGGCCTTGGCCGAGAAAGTCGAAGCGCAATAGCTGGAAGTGCGGTTCCAGTTGCGGCTGCAGCAGGGCCCAGGCGGCGGTGGACATGGTGATGCCGTTGAATAGCGCCAGAACTTGGGCGCCCTGTCCGCTGAGTTCGTAATAGACCTTGTGTCCGGCGATTTCGGCATAGGGCATGGCGGTATTCCTTTGGTCAGGCGTTGCGCGGCGTCAACATGCATGCTTCATTCTAGAGCGCGTCGGCGTTTGCGGGGCAATTTGCTGGCGACGCGGACGCGTGGCGAGGACGCGGCGCCGCGCGCGCCGGTTCGCCAGTGGTGGAAAAGGGTAAAGTGTTTGACGAATTAAACAATGATGGTGGGGTTTTCGCCGCCGGCGTCTTAGGGGAAAGGGCCGGGTTTTCGGGTTTGACCGGCCAGCCTGGGTGAGGCGCGCGCGCCACAGAGGCGATAAATTTTCGAGAGCGTTTGCACTAGATATTGTCAAATTTATTAAACGTGGCATAGGCTTCTGTTCAAGACTAAAACGACAAAGGCGCTCGCCGTCGTCGCGGCCGCCGGGCCGTGTTCGCATTAAGCGCCGTACAGAGGAGACATCATGTTGGCAATTGGCACGGCGGTGGCGGCATGGCCACGCGCTCTCGCGGCGGGACCGCCGGCCGGCGCAGGACGCCGGACGGATTCTTGAACCCATGCGCGCGGGCCCAGGCCGGCGCGATCATCCAGCAAGGCATTCGATTGCCGCCGCGCCGCCTCGAGACGAGGCCCGCGCGGCGGACGCAGCCGGCCCGCGCCGCTGCGGAATTGCAATAGAGGGAACGACTCAATGACGCAAGCTATTGCCGCCAAACCGGCCCAGTCCGCTTTTTCCGCCCACAACGCCCAGGCCGCCGGAACCCAGGCCGACGCCGACAAGGCTTATCTGCGCATTGCCGGCGTACTGAAAAAGTTCGGCGATCATGTCGCGGTGGATCATGTGGATCTGGATATCCGCAGAAATGAAATCTTCGCCCTGCTAGGCAGCTCCGGCTGCGGCAAGTCCACCTTGCTGCGCATGCTGGCGGGCATGGAGACGCCGACTTCTGGCCGCATCATCCTGGACGGGGAGGACATGCAGGGCCTGCAGCCGTACGAACGGCCGGTGAACATGATGTTCCAGAGCTACGCCTTGTTTCCGCACATGACGGTGGAGCAGAACGTGGCGTTTGGCCTGAAACAGGACAAGGTGCCGCGCGAGGAGATCGCGGAGCGGGTGGGCAAGATGCTGGATCTGGTGCAGATGCGCAAGTACGCCAACCGCAAGCCGCATCAATTGTCCGGCGGTCAGCAGCAGCGGGTGGCGCTGGCGCGCAGCCTGGTCAAGCGGCCCAAGCTCTTGCTGCTGGACGAGCCTCTGGGCGCTCTGGACAAGAAGCTGCGCCAGCAGACCCAGCTGGAGCTGGTCAATACCATCGAACAGGTGGGCGTGACCTGCATCATGGTGACCCATGATCAGGAAGAGGCGATGACCATGGCCAGCCGCATCGGCATCATGAGCGAAGGCTCCTTGCTGCAGGTGGGCACCCCGTCCGAAATTTACGATTACCCCAGCTGTCGCTTCACCGCGGAATTCATCGGCGAGAGCAATATTTTCGAGGGCGCGGTGGTGGTGGACGAGCCGGATCTGGTCGAAGTGCGCTCGCCGGAGCTGGGCGGGGACATCCGCATCGACCACGGGATTACCGGCCCCAAGGGCATGCACGTCTGGGCCAGCATTCGGCCGGAAGACGTGAGGCTGGACATCAAGCCGTTGCCGGCGGGCCCCAATGTCGCCGCCGGCGTGGTGGAGGACATCGCCTATCTGGGCAGTTATTCCATCTATCACGTGAAACTGGCCAGCGGCAAGGTCGTCAAATCAGTGGTGCCGTCTTCGCGCTGGTATGATGCGGGCGAAACCGCGCCGACCTGGGGAGATCCGGTCTTCGTCAGTTGGCGCCAGGATGTACCGGTGGTGTTGACGCGCTAGCGCCCACGCACGCGCCGCAGCGGATGCCGCATGGCATCCGCTTTTTCTTCTCTTTCCCGAGGCGTTTGGTCCGCCCGGCTTTGGCCGCCATTCCTGTTTTCATTGAGAGGTCTTCATGCTTAGCTTTGCCCATCAGGCTCACGCTCCATCCTATTACGTCGCCACCGCTCTGCCCTGGGAGCCCGGGGCGGCGCTGGAAGGCGTCGCCGACTGCGATGTCTGCGTGGTGGGCGGCGGGCTGGCGGGCTTGTCGGCGGCGCTGAATCTGCGCGAGCGCGGATTCTCCGTGGTTCTGCTGGAGGGCGCGCAAATCGGCTTTGGCGCCTCGGGGCGCAACGGCGGACAGGTGATTTCCGGATTCGCTTGCGGCGTCGACACGCTGCGCGCGCAATTGGGCGACAGCCTGGCCAAGCAGATGTGGGACATGTCGGTGGAGGCGGTGGACATCATCGAACAACGGGTGCGCCGCCACGGCATCGATTGCGATTGGCGGCGCGGCTATGTCAGCGTGGCGGTCAAGCCGCGGCATATGCAGGAGTTGGAGGACTGGCAGCGAGAGGCGGCGCAGGCCTATGACTATGGCGGCATGCAGCTGTGGGACCGGGACGAACTCAGGACCCGGCTGGCCAGCGATCGCTACCAGGGCGGGTTGTACGACCCGCGCTCCGGCCATCTGCACCCATTGAACTACACGCTGGGCCTGGCCCGCGCCGCGCGCGAGGCGGGGGTGGCCATTTACGAGCAAAGCCCGGCGCTGCATCTGAAGCGGGGGGCGCGGCCGCAAGTAGCGACGGATCGGGGCGTGGTCAATTGCGACCAGCTGGTGTTGGCCTGCAATTCCTACATCGGCGCGCTGGTGCCGGAGCTGGAACGGCGTATCATGCCGGCCGGCACTTATGTGATCGCCACCGAGCCCTTGGGGAAGGAGCGGGCCGAGGCCTTGATCGCCAACGATATGGCGGTGTGCGACACCAATTTCGTGCTGGATTACTATCGTCTGTCCGCCGACCACCGCTTATTGTTCGGCGGCAAGGTCAGTTACTCCGGACGCGAGCCGGCCCATTTGGCCGACGGCATGCGCAGCGATATGCTGCGGGTGTTTCCGCAACTGGCCGACGTCAAGATCGACTATGCCTGGGGCGGTTTTTGCGACATCACGGTGAACCGCGCCCCTGACTTTGGCCGTTTGGACGGCAATGTCTATTATCTGCAAGGCTTTTCCGGGCACGGCGTCAACATCACCGGCCTGGCCGGCAAGGTGGTGGCGGAGGCGGTGGCCGGAGACGCTTCGCGCTTCGACCTGTTCGCCAAGATTCGTCATAATCCCTTCCCCGGCGGCAAATGGCTGCGCACGCCGGCCTTGGTGCTGGGCATGGCTTATTTCCGGATGCGGGATTATTTATAAGCGGGCGTCGTCGCGCCGCGGACCCTGGGCAGCCTTCGCGCTGCCTTTTTATTTTTCAGGTGGGGTCCAGATAATCGTAGCCGCCCCAATCCAACGCGTAGGCGGTATGGTTGTCCGCGGTGCGGACGGGTTTGAGCAAGCCGTTTTGCTGCATGTAGACTAGGTGCTCGTGAACGTCGGCCGCGCTGTATTCGCCGCCGGATTCGCGCGAGAGCGCCTGAAACAGTTTGTGTTCGTCTAGATACTGGATGTGCATGGTCTGCAGCAGGCGTAAGGTGCGGAAAATCAAGGTTTCATTGCGGGTCATGACAGCGGATATTTTATTTTTATGACTATTCATTTATCTGACACTTTAGTTTGGCGCGTCAAGAAATATGACATTATTGTTTCAAGGGCCGGGGCATGACGACGGAGCGCCCTGATTCGCCTTGCATCGCCGTGTGTTCCACCGCGGTGGGCGACGATATCTGCCGCGGCTGCGCGCGCAGCTTCGACGAGATCTCGCAGTGGTGCTTCATGGACGCGGAGGAGCGGGAGCGGGTGTGGTTGCAGCTGCCGCTGCGTCAGCGCGGATTGAAGATCGCCGCGGTGTTCTCCTGCCTGCCGGAGCTTCATCAGGGCGAGGATGGGGGCGAGTGGATGAGCGTGCCCTGCCTGCCCTTGTGGTTCCGCATGGAGGGGAACTGCCTGCGTTGGCTGCGGGTGGGAGAGCCGGCGTGTCAGCGCGATTGCGCCGGCTGGAGTCCGGCGCAGGTGGCCGCCTTTTTGCGCGAGCAGGCGGGCGTTGAATAGAACGAGGGGAAGGCGATGGCGCAGGACAGTTCTTTGACCGAGTTTTGGGATGTGCGTTATCGCGACGGCGTGACGCCTTGGGAGGGCGCGTGGCTGAGTCCGGAGGCCCTGGCGTTTTTCCAAGCTCAGCCTGCCAGTCGAATCTTGCTGCCCGGCTGCGGCAGCGCCGGAGACTTGCCCCTGTTGCTGGACTGCGGCCATCAGGTGCTGGCCGTCGATTTCAGCACGCAGGCGGTGGAGATCGCTCGCGCGCAGTGGCCGCAGGCGGCCGCCCATATCCGGCAGGCGGACTTTTTCGCCGTCGAGGAAACGCCGTCTTTCGACATGGTGTTCGAGCGGGCCTTTCTCTGCGCGTTGCCGCCCCGCCTGCATGTCCGCTATGCGGAAAAGATGGCGCGCTTGTTGCGCCCCGGCGGCGCGCTGCTTGGAGTGTTCTTTATCGCGGACACGCCGCGCGGCCCGCCGTTCGGCTTGGGCATGTCGGCCTTGAGCGCTTTGCTGGAGCCGGCTTTCGTGTTGGAGAGTTGCGCGCCGCAGGCGGAGGGCGTGCCGGTGTTTGGCGGTCGGGAGTGCTGGATGGTGTGGAGAAGGCAACACGGAAACGGGGATTTGTAATACATTGACATGGCCTATTTGATGATAATCAATAGTCAGCCAACTATTCCAAAAACAAGGCCGCTATCGCTTAGCATGGCTGACTGAAGTCAATAAACAACAATAATTCTAGATAACAGCGACGGGCGGGCCCGAAGCGCCGGAGGGCGCGGGGCCGGCACCAGCCGCTGAACGGGATTGCGGAGCAAGAGGAGAAGTCATGCAGTGGTTCTGGCGCGTGTATACCCTGGTGGAAAAGACTTTCTGGGATACGTTGACCAAGAAATTGTGCAGTTTCTTTTTCATCAGCGTGTTTCAGCTGGGCATGGTGGCTTATGTTTATTATGTGCTGGAAAACATACGGAGTTCGCTGAAAGGGCAGGTCGCTTCGCCCCAGGTGTTGGCCGGCATCGAGTCCAGCATCGACGGCGCGCTGTTTTGGACGATGGCGCTGTGGGTGGTCAGCGTCGCTTTCATCGCCTTCATGGTCTGGTATCTGCGCTTTCTCATCGTCAGACCGCTGAAAATGATTATCCGGATTTTCAATGAAATCGGCGCCGGCGAGGGGGATCTGTCCAGAGACATTCCCACCATCACCCATGACGAAATCCGCGAATTGTCGCTGTCGTATAACCGTTTCCTGCTGAAAATGCGCGAGATCATCAGCAATGTGCGGCTGATGACGGTGCGGATCGCGATGGATTCGGCGCGCACCCGCAAGAACGTGGTCGAATCGCTGGAGGGCGCGCGCAAGCAGGATCAGCTGGCGACGCAGGTCCGGGCCGCCAGCGATCAGAGCACCGAGGGCGTGGGCCAGGTCACTGAGCAAACCCAGGCGATCTCGTCCACCACGCTGGCCAATCTGGATGTGGCGCGGGAATCCTACGCCGAACTCAAATCCGTGGCGGAGAGCATCTACGGCATCAACCAGAAAGTGGGGCATTTCAATCACACGGTGGATGATCTGAGTCAGCGCTCCTCCAGCATCAAGACCATTGTCGATCTGATCAAGGACGTGTCGGACCAGACCAATCTGCTGGCCTTAAACGCCGCGATAGAGGCGGCGCGGGCCGGCGAGAGCGGACGCGGTTTCGCCGTGGTGGCCGATGAGGTGCGCAAACTGGCCGAGCGGGTCAAAAAGGCCACCGACGAGATTTCGCATAATATCGACGGCATGTTGGGGCTGGTGTCGGAGACCCAGGTGGAAACCGCGCAGATCACCGAGGACACCAAGTCGGCGCGGGAGATCGTCTCCAAGGCGTCCGACCATTTCAGCAAGATGATGGGAGACTTCGAAACCACGGCGAGCAGTCTCAGCCAGATCGCCGCCACCATGTCGGAGTTCGTCGCCTCCAATGGCCAGGTCAATCTGCATGTGGCGGAAATCCACGAACTGGGCCATCAGGTGACGGACCGTCTGAACCATACCGAAGACTCGGCCACCAAATTGTCCGGCGCGGCGGAGCAGGTGCAGCAACTGGTGGCGCGCTTCATTCTGGGCGAGGGCGAGTTCGACCAGATCATGCAAACGGCCCGCGAGGCGCGGGATGAATTGCAAACCATGATGGCCGCGCAACTGGCCGCGGGCGTGGCGCTGTTCGATCAGAACTACCAGCCCATCGCCGGCGCCAAGCCGGCCAAGTTCCGCACTCAGTACGACGCCAAGCTGGAAAAACTGATGCAGCCGGTGTACGACCGCGCCGCCAAGTCCGTGCCCGGCGGCGTGTTCTGCCTGGCGGTGGACACCAACGGCTACGCGCCGACTCACAATAGCTGGTATAGCCAGCCCTTGAGCGGAGATGCGGCCAAGGACCTGATCAACAGCCGCGACAAGCGCAAGTTCGCCGATGCCGCCGGTTTGCGGGCCGCGCGCAGCACGCAATCCTTCCTGCTGCAGACGTATACCCGCGACACCGGGGAGGTGCTGTCGGAAGTGGTGCTGCCCATCATGTTGTCCGGCAAGCATTGGGGCGGCTTCCGCCTGGGCTTCAACCCGGAGCAGCTGTTGGAGGCGCTTGGGCGCGGAGCCGCTCGGACTTGAAGCGCTGCAGGTCGGTAGGAAAGCAAAACGGAGGCCGCGGCCTCCGTTTTGTTTTGAGCGTTGCCTCAGATCTGCAACGGGCTTAGCAGGGTGATAATGCCCAGGCCGGCGAACAAGAGCGCGGCAACGGTGTGCACCAGCTTTTGCGGCAGCTTCTTCGCGGCCACCTCGCCCAAGAGCACCGCGGGCACATTGGCCAGCATCATGCCCAGCGTCGTGCCGGCCACCACCAACAGCAAGGCCTCGGGAAAGCGCGCGGACAGCGCGACGGTGGCCAGCTGCGTCTTGTCGCCCATTTCCGCGATAAAGAAAGCGATACAGGTGGTGCCGAACACGCCGAAGCGCTCCATGAGCCGGCTGTCTTCATCCAGCTTGTCCGGAATCAGCATCCAGCCCGCCATGGCGAGAAAGGAAAGACCCAAGCCCCAACGCATGAAGTCCGGTCCTATCTTGCTCATCAGCCAGTGACCCACCGCGGCGGCGGCGAAATGATTGAGCAAGGTGGCGACGAAGATGCCCAGAACGATGGGCATGGGTTTGCGGTAGCGGCCGGCCAGCATCAGGGCGAGCAATTGGGTTTTGTCGCCGATTTCAGCCAAAGCGACGATGCCGGTGGAAATAAGGAAGGCTTCCATGAAAACTCCGGGGGCTGCGCATACGCCATGACAAGCCCGCGCCGCAGCCCCGCGTTGCGCAGACATGTCATGGGTCTTGCCAAACGGAAGTTTTCGTCGCATGCGCCATGGCCGTGATGGCCAAGCCTGTTGACGCATGCCGGCGCTGAAAACCGCGCCGAGGCTACTCCCCCAGAACCAGCCGATTCTAAATCAGTTGGCGTAGCGGGGCAATCTCCGCTCTTAGAGTTGAGACGTGCACTGCGGGCATCGAGAAGCTTTTTCCGGAATGCTGGACACGCAGAACGGGCATTCCTTGGTGGCGGGGGCCGGCGCGGCGGCCGGTTCTTCGCGCTTCAGCCGATTGATGGCCTTGACCAGCATGAAGATGGCGAAAGCCACGATGGTGAAGCTGACCATGGCATTGATGAACAGGCCGATATTCAGCGTGACGGCGCCGGCCTGTTTGGCCGCGGCCACGGACACATAAGGTCCAAGCTGTTTGCTGCCTTCTTTTAGCACGAAGAACATATTGGAGAAATCGACGTTGCCGATCAACAGGCCGATTGGGGGCATGATCACATCGTCGACCAGCGATTTGACGATGGCGCCGAACGCGCCGCCGATGACGACGCCGACCGCCAGATCGATGACATTGCCTTTCATGGCAAATTCTTTGAATTCTTTAATAATGGACATGGTTGGCCTCTGTTTAAATAGCGTTAAGCATTATAGGACATTCGGTCGCCGTCGCTCCACCGCGGGTCTTTCTATCAGGCGGCTGAGCGTGAGCGGACGGGCAGGCTGCCAAGCAAGGCGCCGCCAAGAATGAGCACGATGGCGGTCAGAGCGACGGCGTTCAATTGACCCTGGCCGCTGCCTATCAGCAGCAAGGTGGACAGCAGCGGCGTGGCGTAGGACAGGGAGCCGATCTGCCTGGGGTCGCCTTCCTTCAGCGCGCGGTCCCATAGAAAGAAGGCGCCGCCCATCGGCCCGATGCCGAGCAGGATCAGGGCCAGCCATTGGCCGGCGCTGGGGGCGACGCTGGGTTCGAACAGGGCGTGACACAGCAAGGAGAGCAGGCCGGACAGCAGGCAGAAGCCGCCCACCGCGCTATTGGGAAAGCTGGGTAGTCTGCGGGTCAGCAGGCTGAAGGTGGACCACACCACGGCGGCGGCGATGGCGAGCAGATAGCCGGCGAGATGGCTGCTGGACAAGGCGAGCTTGCCCCCGCTGACAATCAGCGCCGCGCCGCTGAAGCCCAGCGCGCCGGCCAGGATGTGGCGGCCATGCAGCACGGTGCCCGGCACCAGGATGGGGGAGAGCATGACGATCAGCAGCGGCCACAGGTAATTCAGCAGATTGGCTTCCATCGCCGGCGCGTGCCGAAACGCGAAGAACAGCAGGAAGTGATAGCCGAACAAGCCGTAGATCCCCACCAGCAGGGTGGGCGCCGGGACTTTCCAGTCGCGGTAATGGCGCAGGCTGAGCAGGCTGCCGATCAGCAGACAGACGCCAACGACGAAGAAAGGGGGAAGCGAGCGTGTTTGAGCGCCAAGCGCGGCCAGAGAGGCCCAGAGCAGGATGGCGCCCCCGGCGAAGGCAATCGGTCTGGAAATCATTATTATTCCAATGGGGAGGGTGGGCCGATTGTAAAACGGAAGCGAAAATGGAAAAAGCCACAATCCGGAGATTGTGGCTTTTGAAATTTTGGCTCCCCGAGCAGGGCTCGAACCTGCGACCTGCGGATTAACAGTCCGTCGCTCTACCAACTGAGCTATCAGGGATCATAATGCGGTGATGCGGGCTTGTTTTGGCTCCCCGAGCAGGGCTCGAACCTGCGACCTGCGGATTAACAGTCCGTCGCTCTACCAACTGAGCTATCAGGGAATGGAAAACAAGCAATTCTCAAACTGAGCCGGAGTGGCTCCCCGAGCAGGGCTCGAACCTGCGACCTGCGGATTAACAGTCCGTCGCTCTACCAACTGAGCTATCAGGGATTTGAGTGAGGGCGAACTATAGCTTCAGCCTGTCGGGCTGTCAACACTTGCGCGGCTGAAAATCGCTTGCGTCTGTCGGGCGGCTTGGACGTGGCGTTGACGCCCGCAATTCACCGCTGGCGAAGGGAGGCGGCGGCGCGTTAAAATTTCGTTTGTTGACAATGCGGGAATAGCCGCGTTTTTGAGGTGGGTTAAATGAATCTGGACGGTAAGCTCAGGCTGGATGCGCGCGCGGAGCGGGCAAATAAAGATGCGGCGGAAATGAATGTTCATTTGCGGCAGTTGGAGTCTTTGCGCGCAGGCGCCGCAATATCGGTTCTGGATAAGCATAAAATCATCCAGGTGGCGGGAGAGGACGCGGAGGCCTTTTTGCAAGGGCAGCTTTCCAGCGATGTGCGGGAGTTGTCGGACGAAAGCCATGCCCAGTACAGCAGTTACTCTTCAGCCAAAGGACGAATGCTGGCCAGCTTCCTGGTTTGGCGGAGCGACGGCGTTTATTGCCTGGCGGTGTCGGCGGATCTGGCCGAATACGTGGCCAAGCGCCTGAGCATGTTTGTCTTGCGCTCCAAGGTGAAGGTATCCATTGCGGATAATCTGACCTTGATTGGCCTTGCAGGCGCGACGGCGCTGAATACGCTGGCCATTGAGCCGGCATTGGCGGCAAGCGTTGGGCCGCGTGAAATGATTCGAGTTGAATTGGGCCTGTTGATAGGCCTGCCCGGGGCGGGCTGGGTGCTGGCGGTGGATGAGGCCGGCGCAGAGCAGCTTGGCGCAAGGCTGACGGAGGCGGCGAGCCTGGTGTCCTCCGGCGTTTGGGACTGGCGGGATATTGACGCGGGCATCCCTTGGGTCAGTCTGGCGACTCAGGAGCAGTTTGTGCCGCAAATGGCGAATATGGAATTGATTGGCGGGGTAAGCTTTAAGAAAGGCTGTTACCCGGGGCAGGAAATCGTCGCCAGATCGCAGTATTTGGGGAAAATGAAGCGCCGCATGTTCAAAGTGGCATTTAAACAGCCGCTCGCCATCGGCGCCAAACTCTATAGCCCGTCCGTGGCGGGGCAGTCGATTGGCATGGTGGCTGCGGTTTGCCAAGTGGCGCCGGATCAATATGAAGGCTTGGCCGTGGTTCAATTTCAAGCCTGGGAAGAAGGTATTTACGCTGACGAGGCGTACACAATAAGGCTTCAACAACTGGAGCTGCCCTATTCCTTGAATGAGGGGGCTGAGAATTAATTGATAATTTCTGTTTTGTTTCCTTGACTTGAGTGGAAAGGCTTGGCTACATTATCATCTGTAACGCACCACTACTCTTACAATATATTTGGGAACATGCTAATGGAACTGTCGAAATTGGATTTTACTCAGCTGGTGGCTCTGCGCGCCGATGTCGAAGCTGAAATCAAGCGCCGCGAAAGCGAAGAAAAGTCCAAAGCCAAGAAACAAATCATTGAACTTGCTCGCGCTTATGGTCTGAGCGTGGAAGAAGTGCTGGGCAAAACCGGCGGCGTGCGCAAGCCGGTGGAAGCCAAGTATCGTCACCCGGCCAGCCCGGAGCTGACTTGGACCGGCCGCGGCCGTAAGCCGGTGTGGGTACAAGAGTGGATCTCCAGCGGCAAAGCCCTGGACGCTCTGGCTATCTAAGCAAACTGCGGGTTTGCAATGAATTTCGAAAGCGCCTGTCATGGGCGCTTTTTCTTTGTCCGACGGCCAGCGGGCCGGCTTGCGGCTTGCTATAAATGGATGTAGCGTTCAAGCTGTTTCGCGTAGTGATTGAAATGTGCTGACATTGTCTTGAGAGTGGGCGGCTATGCTGGATTTTTTTTCAAGAGGGGCTAAAGGTCGCTCCGACCCGTTGGCCAGCGCGGAAGCGGCCAGGGAGTTCGTGGCGGCTTTGAAGAAGGAGCATGGGGCGGCCGCGCATGAGCGCGTGGTGGCCTTGCTGTCGCCATTGGAGTTGGATTGGCACAATATCTCGGTGGATCGCGTCGAAGCGCTGCTGGCGCTCAATCAAGAGACCGAATCGCTGCACGAAAACCTCTGCGCGCAATACTTGCTGAATACGCGCATGCCCAAGGCGCTGGAAGCGCAATTGCGAAGCCAGATACTGGCGTACGGCAAATGCTTCATCGATAGTTATCAGCATGTGCTGACGGTCGACGCCGATTCCGTTGAAGGCGCCAAGGTGCTGACGCTGCTGCCCATCGTGCTGTCGCGGATGATGTTCTATCTTGGCGAGCATGCGCGTTGGCATTGGGTTCGAAGCTTTAATCCGGAAGAGGCGTTTTGGCTGGGGGTCAACCAGCTATATTGGTTCGCCGAGCATCATGGTTGCGATTCCGTGCCGGTGTTTCTATTCGGCGATGGTCAGCCTGCGACGACGGTTCAGGATCAATTCCTCATCTTGCATATGCTCGCCGTGTTGACCGGGGGCAATCTCAGCGCCAGGCAATTGCACTTCGCCTATCAATTGCTGCAAGTGCTTAGCAACCGTATGTCATTAACCCGGGCTTGCGCGGAACATTCGAGTTTTGTGGTCTCTTTAAAAGGACCGCATCCCGCGGCAAGAGCGTCGGGCGGCCTGGTGGACGAAGCCGCGCGCTACTGGGGGACGACGGATCTGGTCGAAATTCTGCACGGCTGGAGCATTGTATTGGACGCCGGCAGAGTGCCGCCTGAAATTAAACGCATGATGGAGCCGGGCATAGACGCCAATACCTTGCGCGCTTTGATGCGGGAGTGGGCCCCCCAGCAAATGCGTTTTGAAAGGGCGGAGCGGGTGCCCGTTTCCGGGCAGAGCATAGAAGTGGCGTATCGCCTGCCCGTGCTGCACCGTTTGATTCGGGTCGTGGACGAGGCCAAGCAAACGGGCGCGCTGGAAGACGGTAATTTCGATGATGCGGCCAATATCCGTATTTATGGCTTCGTTACCACCAGGAAGCGGGACAAGGGCGTGCCGATGCCTGGGCTTGCCTTGGGCGGGGAGGCTGTTTCTCAGCCGGCAAAAGAAGAGTTTTCGCGCTGGGAAGTCGACAACGTCAGCCAAACCGGACTGGGTGTGACTTTGGGGGCGATGGGGAACGAATGGGTGGGCCTGGGCGCCTTGATCGGTTTTCGCGAGAAATCGGTGGATGGCTGGAGTCTGGGCGTGGTGCGCCGAGTGAAGCGTAATTCGGCGGATCAGATCTACCTCGGGGTTGAAACCCTGAGTAGAAGACCGGTGGCGGCTTCGCTGCGGCCAACCGATGTGAGGCTGATCGATCCCACGCTGCCGCCTGAACAGGTTTGGCTGGCCGGGCATATCGCCTTGTTCGTGCCATGCCAGCGCTCGGGCAAGGTAGTGAACGCCTTATTGCTGCCGCTATCCTTATATGTGTTGGGCAAGGAATTCTACATGACGGCCAAGGGCAAGCATTTCCAGCTCTCCCTGGGTAAGGTGATGGATAAGGGCAGCGATTGGTGCTTGATCGAGGTGGAATTGGTCCAGGCTTTGGAGAAGCTGCCGGTTATGCCGTGACTTCCCATCATTAAAGGTGAGATTGAGAACGGGCCGAAGCTAAGCTTCGGCCCGTTTTTCATGGTTCGGCGGGGCGGTTGAGGTGTGTCGGCAAATATCCCTTTTGGATATTGCTTGCCGCATCAAGGGCTTGGCCTGCGGGGTCCGCTTTTGTTGAGGTTTTTCTCGCAAAAGGTGTTGACGGGTTTAGGGGCCTGACGTATAGTTCGCCTCCTCAGCAGACAACGCAGCGACGGAAACGAAACGCAGCGATCTGCACCGATCTTTAACAGAACGAATAACCGATAGGTGTAAGTGCTCGGTCGATGACCAAACACTTGCACTGCAAGA
>NZ_JAUCGS010000004.1:0-375824 GCF_059916605.1 Chromobacterium sp. CCUG 30098
AGCGCTGTGAGGCGTTAAGCTAACCGATACTAATTGCTCGTGAGGCTTGATCCTATCATTTGAGTGGCTTGGGAAACCGAGTGACGAGATAGTGTTGTGCGACACAATTGAATACCGAATATATGCGGGGTGGTGTGAACCATCCCAGGCTTCTTCAAGTTTGTACCAGTTTATGTCTGGTGGCCATAGCGAGGTGGTCCCACGCCTTCCCATCCCGAACAGGACCGTGAAACGCCTTAGCGCCGATGATAGTGTGGCATTCGCCATGTGAAAGTAGGACACCGCCAGACGCCCCATTGCAAAGCCCAGCTCAATCGAGCTGGGCTTTATGCATTGTGCTGCTCGCCAGACGGCGCGATCGAACTCTCTCCCTGTCTTTCCCCATTCTTTAGCTTTCTCCTTGATTATTAAGCCATTGTTCTTTTTGTGGCTGTGTTTTCACTTATTTTTACTGAAATTTCGGCTAATTACTCAGCAGAACCTATTGGTTATGAATAGAATTCCAGCATCAAGATCGGGAATCGAGGCGGGAATTTTGAGAAACTTCAGGCGGGATGGTGTGCATTTATTTGTATTGGCCTGGGCTCTCTGCGCCTTGTTGGTGACGGTGCTGTGGGGGATGGGGGAACTGCAGCGTCTGAGGGACGAGTTCGAATCAGTGGCGCAGCGGGCGCATGCAATGGTGGCGCGCAAGCTGGACCAAAATGAGTCGGTGCTGTCTTCCGTGGATGCGCTGATGGCGGCAAGTCGGCCATTTGAGGCATCTGAGCTGTCCACCTTTGCGCGCGAGCTATTGCCCCATTATCCGCAGCTTCATTCCTTTATCTTTTTTCAAAGCGTGCCCTTGGAGGAGAGGCCGCTCTTCTTGCGCCAGATGAGCGGCAAGTTTGGCGCGACCTTTTACATTCGCGATTTCGACGTGGCGGGCAATCGGGCATGGCGGCCGGCCGCCGTGCGTCCGCAGTCATTGGTGATTTCCATGCTGGAGCCGGATCGGCCGGAAGCCGGTCCGATGTTTGGCTACGATATTTTGGGCGATGCTTATTTCCGGCCGGCCTTGAGCAGGGCCTTGGAGACTGGGCAGCGAGTGGCCAGCGGCGCGTTCGAGTTGCACGAGGGCGGTGGACGCGCTTATTTCTTGTTCCAGCCCTTGTTCGAAGATAGGGAGAAGGCACCGGGCAAATTGGTGGGCGTGGTGGGGCTGGTGGTGTTTTGCGATCGCCTATTGCAGGCGCCGGCCCTGGAGCGCTTGTTGCCTGGATTGGACTTGACCCTGTACCAGGACGGGGTCCTTGCGCCGGGCGCGCCCTTGTTTCAGCGCCTGCATACTTCATCCGAGCGTGATTGGTGGCCGGTGTTGCGTAGGCTGGAGGCTCGGCTTCCGCTGTCCAGCGTGGCCCAGCCTTTTGTGCTGGGCGTGGCTCGGGATGTCAGAGTGACGGACTTGGCGTTGTTGCCTTGGCTGTGGCAGCAGTCTTTGTTGCTGGCTTTCTTCGTGTTTGCCGGCCTGGTTCACTTGCAAAGAATGGCTTTGCGGCATGAGCGTCAGCAATCGGATGAGGCGATCTTCCTGCAGAGTGAACGGGCGTCCGTCACCCTGAGCGCGATTCATGACGGGGTGATCATTCTGCGCCAGGACCATGCGATCGAGCTGGCAAACCCGATGGCCTTGGAGTTGATGGGCATGGCGGCGGAGGAGGTGGTTGGCCGCGTCTGCCACGAGGTGTTCCACTTGCAGGCCGAGTTGGCCGCGGAGCTGGCGGAGGATCCGATCCGAGAGTGTTTCCGGACCGCGCAGCCGGTGGTATTGGCGGAGAGGATGCAGCTGACGTCGGCGCGAGGTCAGATTCGTTCGGTGGAGGGTGGGGTATCGCCGTTGTTCTCGCGGGAAGGGGGGCTGATCGGCGTGGTGTGCGCCTTGCGCGACCTGGGGCCTTTGCGGCAACGCACGGTGGCGGCGTTGGAGGCCAGCGAGAGCAAAGTCAAAGAGCATTTGGAGAAATTGTCCCATGTGGCCCGGCTGCATACGATGGGCGAAATGGCGTCCGGCATCGCGCATGAGCTGAATCAGCCTCTGACGGCGATCGCTAATTATTGCCAGGCCAGCATTCAGTTGCTGGAGGGGGTTGAGGAGGCGCCGGCCCAGGTGAACGCGGCGCTGCGTTTGGCGGTGGCACAGGCTGAGCGGGCGGGGGAGATCATCAAGCGCTTGCGCGCCTTGGTCAGCAAGCGCGCGATCGAGACGCGGCTGATCGATTTGAACCAGGTGGTGGGCAATTGCATGTTCCTGGCCGAGTACGATCTGAAGGAGCGCGGCATCGAGGTGGTTCAGCTGTTGTCGGGTTACCCGGTGGCGGTGTTGGCCGACAGCATTCAGTTGGAGCAGGTGGTGCTGAATCTGCTGTCAAACGCGATGGACGCCTTGCGCGACGAGCCGATGATGAAGCGCCATGTGATTGTGCATACCCGGCGAGAAGGCAAGAAAGCGATTCTGGAGGTGCGGGACACCGGTCGCGGCATTACGCCGAGTTCATTGGAGGTGCTGTTCCATCCGTTCTTTTCAACCAAGCCAAACGGAATGGGGCTGGGCTTGTCCATCTGCCAGACGATTGTGGAGCAGTACGGTGGCCTGATCTCGGCGGAAAACATCCCGGCCAGCGGCGCTTGCTTCCGGATCGAGTTGCCTTTGTCGCGCCAAGGCGAGCCGGAGCGTGCTCCGGTGCCCTCGCCTGACGGTTGCGGCGCCGGTGTTTGACGGTGCTAGCTCTTGGGGGCCGGAGCCGGCGACGCGGTCTGCGTGCGATGCGAGCGTTCTTCGCGCGGGGTGATGCCGAAATGGTTGCGGTAGGTGCTGGAGAAATGGGGGCCGCTGGAGAAGCCGCAGGCCAGACCGATCTGTACGATGGATTTGCTGGTTTGCTGCAATAGCTGGCGCGCTCGGCTCAGGCGCAACTCCAGGTAGTATTTGGACGGCACCGTGCTCAGGTATTGTTTGAACAGCCGTTCCAGCTGGCGTCGGGAGACGCCGACATAGTAGGCGATGTCGTCGGTGCTCAGCGGCTCTTCGATATTGGCCTCCATCAGGCTGACCGCTTCCGTCAACTTGGGCTGGCTGCCGCCGATGCGGGTGGCCAGGGGGATGCGTTGGCGTTCATTGCCAGGACGGATGCGTTCCATGCTGAACAGTTCCGACAGCTGAGCGACAAATTCGTGGCCGTGCTGATTGCCAACCTGGGTCAGCATGAAATCAAAGGTGGCCGCTCCGCCTGCGCAGCTGAGGCGTTTGCCGTCGATTTCAAATAGATTGGACGAGGTGATGATGTCCGGAAACTCTTCGGTGAAACGGCTGATCTCGCGCCAGTGTATCGTTGCGCGCAGGCCGTTGAAGTGTCCGGTGCGGGCCAGCCAATAGCTGCCGCAGCCGATGCCGCCCAGTTGGATTTTATCCGGACCGCAGGCGGTGAGCCCCTTGCTCAGGACGTCCAGGCTGAAGTCGGGATTGATGTCGTCGGCTAGGATCAGCAGGCAATCCAGCTTGGGGGCGCCGTCCAGCGGCAGATCCACCGCCAGCCGCGTGCCGTTGGAAAGCGGCACCGCTTGTCCGTCCAGGGAAAGCAGCAGGGTTTCGTAGAGTTTTTTCTCCGCCAGCCAATTGGCGTGCAGCAGAACCTCGGAGGCGATGGCGTAATCCGCCATCGAGGCATGGGGCAAGAGCAGGAAGCCGTAGCGCAGAGGCTTGGCGGGGTGGGACGGATGCTGACCCATTGGTTTTCGCGGCGAAGGGTGGAGATTACAAAAACACACCATGCCGGGCATGAGGCCGGCATGGTGTGCGACATTCTCCTATTGTACGATTTATTTCAGGCTGCCGGAGAGGAATTGTACCAATCGCTCGCTTTGCGGGCGGATCAGCACTTCCTTGGGGTGACCTTGCTCCTCTATCCGGCCCTGGTGCAGGAAGATGACGTGATTGGACACTTCGCGGGCGAAGCCCATTTCGTGGGTGACCACCACCATGGTGCGGCCTTCGCCGGCCAGGTCTTTCATCACGCGCAGCACTTCGCCGACCAGTTCCGGGTCCAGCGCCGAGGTGGGTTCGTCGAACAGCATCACTTCCGGTTCCATCGCCAGTGCGCGGGCGATGGCGACCCGCTGCTGCTGGCCGCCGGACATATGGGCCGGATACTTGTCTTCGACGCCGCGCAGGCCGACCTTGTCCAGGTATTTGCGGGCGCGGGCGCAGGCTTCGTCCCGGCTGAGTCCCAGCACGTGAATGGGTGCTTCGACGATGTTTTCCAGCACCGTCATGTGCGCCCATAGATTGAAGTGCTGGAACACCATGGCCAGCTTGGTGCGGATGCGCGCCAGCTGATTGGCGTCGGCGGCCTTGAGCGCGCCGGTCTTGCGATCGGATACCAGCTTGAGCTCTTCGCCGGCGGCGAGAATGCGGCCGCTATTGGGCTGCTCCAGCATGTTGATGCAGCGCAGAAAGGTGCTTTTGCCTGAGCCGGAGGAGCCGATAATGCTGATGACGTCGCCGGCGTGAGCGGTCAGCGACACGCCCTTCAGAACTTCGTGCGAGCCGTAGCTCTTATGCAGATCGCTGACTTGCAGCTTCAGATTCTTATCGGTGGGGGTGTGCATGATGGTGTTCCTGTATCGCTATCCGCATTAGTGCTTGCGTGGCGCCAAATAGGCCAGCCAGCGTTTTTCCGCCTGCTTCATCAACCAGACCAGCAGGAAGGTGAGCGCAAGGTAAATGGCGCCTGCGGTGAGGAAGGGCTCGAAAGCCATGTAACTGTCCGCGTAGATGCGGCGAGCCACGCCGGTGATGTCCGCCAGAGTGACCAGGCCGGCGATGGCGGTGCTTTGCAGCATCATGATGACTTCATTGCTGTAGGCGGGCAAAGCGCGGCGCAGCGCTGAGGGCAGCACAATGCGGCGCATCATCAGCCATTTGCTCATGCCCATGGCCTGGGCGGCTTCGATCTCGCCCCAGTGGGTGTTGCGGATCTGGCCGGCGATGATTTCGGTGGTGTAGGCCGCTGTGTTCAGGGTGAAGGCGAGGATGGCGCAGAAATAGGCTTCCTGCAGGTAGTGCCAGGCCCAGCTGTCGCGGATCCAGCCAAACTGGGCCAGACCGTAATAAATGATGAACAGCTGGACCAAGAGCGGCGTGCCGCGGAAGACATAGCCGTAAACGCGGACCGCGCCGGAGGCCAGCCGGTTTTTGGAGACTTGCATCAGCGCCATCGGGACGGCCATCGCCATGCCCAGAATAAGGGAGATGAACAGCAGTTCCAGCGTCATCACCAAGCCGTCGCGGCTGCTCATGACGGCGTTGCCGTCTCCGCCGCCGAAGAAGGCGGGCAGCTTGTCCAGAATCAGTTGGAAGTCGATCACAGTCCGCTCTCCTTGACGCCCAGCGAATAGCGTTTTTCCAGTTTGCCCAACAGCAGATTGGACACCCCGGTGATCGCCAGGAACAGCAGGCCCACGATCAGATAGACGGTGAAGGGTTCCTGGGTGGTGGATTTGGCCGCGTCGGCGCGATACATCACGTCGTTCAGGCCGATGACCGAAACCAGGGCGGTGGATTTGACCAGCACCAGCCAGTTATTGGAGAAACTGGGCAGGGCGAAGCGAATCATCTGCGGAACGGTGATGCGGAAGAACACGCGCAGCGGCGTCATGCCGTAGGCCATGCCGGCCTCCATCTGTCCTTTGGGCACCGCCATCATCGCGCCGCGGAAGGTTTCCGTCATATAAGCGCCGAAGATGAAGCCCAGGGTCAGCACGCCGGCGACGAAGGGATCGATATTGGGACTTTCCCAGCCCATGCGGCCGCAGAGGTCGTTGATCATCATCTGGACGCCGAAGAACAGCAGAAACATCCAGACCAAATCGGGCACGCCTCGGACCACGGTGGAATAGAGTTCCGCCAGCCAGACCAGCGGTTTGGAATGAGCGGATTTGAACAGCGCGCCAATCAGGCCCAGCACGATGGATACGAGCAGTGCTGAGCCGGCCAGCTGCAATGTGAGCACTGCTCCTTGCAATATGCTGGGAAGGTAACCTTGCAAAAACATGGTGTTACTGCCTCATTCATCAGCCTTGCGCGCAAGGCCGGTCCTTGCTCGGCCGCTGGGGGAACGGCCGAACAAAAAAGTCCCGGCGAGGCGCGCGGTGCGGGCGGCAGCAAGCCGCCCAGCGCCTGGGGCGCTTGGCCGGGACGGATGCGGTTACGAGGGGTTTAGCCGCCGTAGACGTCGAAGCTGAAGTACTTGTCTTGGACTTTCTTGTAGCTGCCGTCCTTGCGCACCTGATCAATCGCCTTGTTCAGGCGTTCGGCCAGCGCCTTATTGCCTTTCTTGACGGCGATGCCCGCGCCCAGGCCGAAGTATTTGACGTCGGCGTAGTTCGGGCCGACAAAGGCGTAGCCCTTGCCGTTGGCGGTTTTCAGGAACTCTTGATCGCCGACTGCGCCATCGACGAAGACGGCGTCAACACGGCCGGACTTCAGGTCAAGGAAGGACTCGGGCGACTTGGCGTACGGCACGATGGTGGCGCCGGATTTGCCCCAGTAGTCCTTGGCGAACTTTTCCTGAGTGGAGGCGCGCAGCACGCCGATCTTCTTGCCCTTGAAGCTGTTCTGGTCAACGGCGGTGCCGGATTTGGCGACGATGCGGCTGGCGATGTTGTAGTACTTGCGGCTGAAGTCGACGGCTTTCTTGCGCTCCTCGGTGATTTGCATCGAGGACAGGATGGCGTCGAACTTGTTGGCGTTGAGGGCGGGAATCAGGCCGTCCCAGTCTTGCGGAACGATTTGACAGCTGACTTTCATGGCGGCGCAAAGGGCATTGGCCATGTCGATGTCGAAGCCTTGCGGCTTGCCATCGGCGCCTTGTTTGGAGAACGGCGGGTAATTGAGGTCAACCCCAAAACGCAGAGTCTCTGCTTGGACGGAAAAACCGGACAGCAGAGCTGCCGCTGCGGAGGCGATCAGGACTTTTTTCATGGCGTGGATTTCTACTTCTCTATCGGGTGTTCGCGTCGTTGCGACGAACGCAAACCCAAGCTTGTAAACCCGGCGCTTGGAACGAGGCTGCTCACGGTGTCTCGCCCAAGCCGGAACCATTGTAGTTTTTTCTACTTTTGCCAGTAGTTGGCCGCAGCTTGCAACGGTTATCCGCCGTGCGCAAGATGGGGCCATTGTCTGGCAATCGGTGTGAGCAAGTGTTCGTATTTTAACCGATATTCTTGCCTCATGTGAAATGTATGAAAAATCAATGACTTATATTTCTTTTTTGGACTTGTGTACAATGTGGGGCTGGGAGAGAAACTTGTAAGCCGCCGTCGCATTGCTATAAGGCTAAAAGTGGCGTTCGCCACGATTTATCCCTGTGGCATTCGATGGGGACGAACAGGCTTTTCCATGAAAATGTACGTCCACGTCGCATTAAGGAAATCCCGGCATGAAGGGGGTATCTACAATGCCTCGACACACTCCGTGCACACAACAAGAGAAGCAACATGTCGCTTACCAATAAGACCGAACTCGCGAGCCTGATCGCCGATATTCAGGCTGTAGCAGAGACCAAGCTTTCCGAAAAGGAGAAACACCAGCTCGAACCCTTCTTCCCGATCTACTTCGAGGAAGCCGAGCATGCCGACCTTAGACAGTTTTCGTCGCTGGATTTGTTCGGCGCCGCGTCGGCGCATTACGCGTTCGGCGCCAAGCGCGCGGCCGGTCAGCACAAGGCGCGCATTTACAACCCGGATTTCGAGCGAGACGGTTGGCAAAGCACCCATACCGTGATTGAAGTGGTCAACGACGATATGCCGTTCCTGATCGACTCCATCACCATGCTGCTGTCGCGCCATAGCCTGAACCTGCACCTGCTGGTGCACCCGGTGCTGTCGGTGGGCCGCGACAAGAACGGCGCGATCCAGGCGGTCAAGCGCACCGAGGACCGCAGCCTGCCGCTGGAGTCCTTCATCCACGTGCAGATTGACCGAGTCACCGATCCGGCGGTGCTGAAGCAGCTGGAAGCGGATTTGAACCGCGTGATCGTAGACATCCGCCTGGTGGTGAGCGACGAGCCCAAGATGCGCGAAGTGTTGGCCGACATCAGCAAGGACCTGTCTCTGGTCAAGGGCAAACGCGCGGCGGAAGCCAAGGAGGCGGTGGACTTCCTGGCCTGGATGTCCAAGCGCAACTTCCTGTTCATGGGGTATTGCGATTACGACCTGGTGCGCCGCAACGGCAAGGACAGCCTGAAGATCGTCAAAACCTCCGGTCTGGGCATCTTGAAGGACCAGGGCGACAAGGAATACTCCGCCAGCTTCGAACAGCTGCCGCAGGAGCTGCGTGAACTGGCTCACCTGCCGCAACTGATCATTCTGAACAAATCGCAGACCCGCTCCATCATTCACCGCCCGGCCTACATCGATTTTGTCGGCATCAAGCGTTTCAACGACAAGGGCGAAGTGATAGGCGAGCGCCGCTTCCTGGGCCTGTACACCGCCAGCGCCTACCAGGACTCCCCCAAGGACGTGCCCATCCTGCGCCAGAAAGTGGCGACCGTGGTCAGCAACTGCGACTACGTGGACGACAGCTATAAATCCAAGACCTTGAGCTTTGTGCTGGAGGCCTATCCGCGCGACGAGCTGTTCGAAATCCCGGCCGAGGTGTTGGGACCGATCTCCGAGGGCATCGTCAGCCTGCAGGAACGCCCGCGCGTGCGCCTGTTCGTGCGCAAAGACCGCTACCACCGCTACGTCAGCTGCCTGGTCTACGTGCCGCGCGACAGCTTCAACACCGAAGTGCGCCTGAAGATAGAGAAGGTGTTGATGAACGCCTTCAACGGCACCAGCGCCGAGTTCAGCGTGCAGATCAGCGACGGCTCGCTGGCACGAGTGCATTACATCATCCGCACCAACGCCGCCAAATTGCCGGAATTCCACGAGGCCGACATCGAGGCCGAAATCGCCCGCCTGGTGCGCGGCTGGGTGGAAGAGCTGCATCAACTGCTGGTGGAAACTCACGGCGAAGAACTGGGCAACGCGCTGTTCAACCGTTACAAGGGCGCTTTCCCGGTGGCTTACCGCGAAGAGTTCGCGGTGCGCAACGCGGTGCTGGACATCCAGCATATCGAATCGGTCAACGCCGACTCCCCGCTGGCGATGAAGTTGTACCGGCCCTTCCATCGCGGCGCCTCGGCTTTCAATCTGAAGCTGTTCCGCGAAGGCGAGGCGTTGGGCCTGTCCGCCAGCCTGCCGATTTTGGAAAACATGGGCGTCAAGGTCCGCGACGAGCATCCGTACTGCGTGCAGCGCGCGGACGGCCGTCAGGTGTGGATCAGCGACTTCGGCCTGGACGTGGGCTCCGCGGAAGAGCAGATCGCCAGCGAAGAAGTGCAGCAGGACTTCCAGGAACTGCTGACCCAGGTGTTCGCCAAACGTTGCGAGAACGACGGCTTCAACCGCCTGGCGCTGGTGGCCGGGTTGGACTGGCGTGAAATTTCGCTGGTGCGCGCCTTGGCCAAGTACCTGCGCCAGGGCGGCCTGACCTTCAGCCAGGCTTACATCGAGCAGTGCGTGGCCAATTACCCGGCCATCACCCGCTTGCTGGTTGAACTGTTCGCCGTGCGTCTGGACCCGGCGCATGCCGACGACGCGCGCGCCGACGCCTTGCTGGCCAAGCTGCGCGAGCAGCTGGACGGCGTGGCCAATCTGGACGAAGACCGCATTCTGAACGGTTTCCTGTCGGTGATCCTGGCCACCCGCCGCACCAACTTCTGGCAGAAGGGCGCCGACGGCGAGTTCAAGTCCTATATCTCGTTCAAGCTGGAATCCAATCTGCTTCCCTTCCTGCCGCAGCCGCGCCCGATGTTCGAAATCTGGGTGTACAGCCCGCGTGTGGAAGGCGTGCATCTGCGCGGCTCCAAAGTGGCGCGCGGCGGCTTGCGCTGGTCCGATCGCATGGAGGATTTCCGCACCGAAGTGCTGGGCCTGGTGAAGGCGCAGATGGTGAAGAACTCGGTGATCGTGCCCATGGGCTCCAAAGGCGGCTTCGTCGGCAAGCAACTGCCGGCGCCTAGCGACCGCGAGGCGTTCCTGGCGGAAGGCGTCGCCTGCTACAAGATCTTCATCTCCGCGCTGCTGGACGTCACCGACAATCTGGTGAACGGCCAGATCGTGCCACCGGCGGATGTGCGCCGCCTGGATCCGGACGATCCGTACCTGGTGGTGGCGGCCGACAAGGGCACGGCCACTTTCTCCGACATCGCCAACGGCATTTCCGCCGATTATGGCTTCTGGCTGGGCGACGCCTTCGCCTCCGGCGGTTCCGCGGGTTACGACCACAAGGGCATGGGCATTACCGCCCGCGGCGCTTGGGAATCGGTCAAGCGCCATTTCCGCCACCTGGGCGTCAACACCCAGGAGCAGGATTTCAGCGTGATCGGCATCGGCGATATGGCCGGCGACGTGTTCGGCAACGGCATGCTGCTGTCCGAGCACATCTGCCTGAAAGCGGCGTTCAATCACCTGCACATCTTCCTGGATCCGACGCCGGACGCGGCCAAGAGCTACGCCGAGCGCGCGCGTCTGTTCAAACTGCCGCGTTCCAGCTGGACCGATTACAAGCGCGAGCTGATCTCCAAGGGCGGCGGCATCTTCGAACGCTCGGCCAAGTCCATCCCGCTGTCGCCGGAAGTGAAGGCCTGGTTGGAGACCGACAAGGACAGCATGGCGCCGAACGAGCTGATCCACGAGATCCTCAAGGCCAAGATTGATCTGCTGTACAACGGCGGCATCGGCACCTACGTCAAGGCGTCCAGCCAAAGCCACGCCGACGCGCGCGACCGCGCCAACGATCCGGTGCGCGTCGACGGCCGCGATTTGCAAGCCCGGGTGGTGGCCGAAGGCGGCAACCTGACGTGCACTCAGCTGGGACGCGTCGAGTTCGCGCTGAACGGCGGCCGCATCGCCACCGACGCCATCGACAACTCCGCCGGCGTGGACTGCTCCGACCACGAGGTCAACATCAAGATTCTGCTGGGCGGCGTAATGCAGGCCGGCGACATGACCTTGAAGCAGCGCAATCAACTGTTGGCGGAAATGACTGACGAGGTGGCGCAGCTGGTGTTGCGCAACAATATCCAGCAGACCCAGATCCTGGCGATCAAACGCCAGGAGGCCGCTGCGATGCTGACCACCCATGCGCGCATGATCGCGCACATGGAAAAAACCGGCGAACTGAACCGCGAAATCGAGTACCTGCCGTCCGAAACCCAGATCAATGAGCGCCGTCTGGCGCGTCAGGGTCTGACCGTGCCGGAAATCGCGGTGCTGCTGTCCTACAGCAAGATTTCGCTGGATCAGGCGATTCTGGCGACCGATGTGCCGGACGACGCGGACTTCCTGTCCATCCTGACCCATTACTTCCCGAAACCGCTGCAGCAGCGCTTTGGCGCGCAGATGCAGCAGCATCAGCTGAAGCGGGAGATCATCGCCAACCAGTTGGCCAACCAGATCATCAACCGCATGGGCACCACCTTCGTGTTCCGCATGCAGGAAGAGTCTCCGTTCTCCGCCGGCGACATCGCCCGCGCCTGGTGGATTGCCAGCCGCGTGTTCGACGCCGAGCGCCTGTGGAGCGAGATCGAAGCGCTGGACAACAAGGTGTCGGCGGATCATCAGGTGGAAATGATGGTGCTGGTGCGCACGCTGGTGGAGCGCGTGACGCGTTGGGTGTTGCGCAACAAGCGTCCGTTCACCTCGGTGAACGCCGTGATCGAGCAGTACGCCGCCAAGGTGAAGGCGCTGTTGGCGCAACTGCCTCAGCTGATCGCTTCCGGCAGCTACCCGGCTGTGGAGGCGCTGGAAGCGCGCCTGAGCCAGCCGGGCATGCCGCAGCCGCTGGCGCAGGTGCTGGCGCGTCTGGAGTTCGCCGTGCCGTTGATGGACATCATCGAAATCAGTGAAGGCAGCACATTGCCGCTGGAGCAGCTGGCCAAGAACTACTACCAGTTGGGCCACGCGATGCAGCTGGATTGGCTGCGCGACGCGATCACCAGCCTGCCGCGCGACAACCGCTGGCAGTCGCTGGCGCGCTCCGCGCTGCGCGACGACCTGTACCGCGTGCATCGCAATTTGGCGGGGCAGGCCTTGCAGGACGCCGCCGGCGCGGAAGCGTTTGCGCAGCAGTGGATGGAGAAGCGCCATCACGAAGTGGAGGTGTGCGCGCAGATGTTCGCCGAGCTGCAGTCGTTCAGCGTGTTGGATCTGGCCATGCTGTCGGCCGGCATGCGCGAACTGAGCAACCACCTGCTGGCCTGATCGGCCGTTAGGGATCGCGTCAATTGAAAACCGGCTCCTAGGAGCCGGTTTTTTTGCGTCCGGAGGACCTGCTTGGGATGCGGGGCAGGGCAAATTTGGAATCTGTTTACGATGGGCCGCGCGTCGGCAGGATGGAGGACGAAGGGCGCTGAAACCGTCTTCGAAAGGCTTGGATGGTTTGAGCGGGTTCCGCTTGCCTGCTTTGAACGGGCGCCTAGAACAGATCGATCTCGCCAAAGCGTTGCGCATTGTCCAGTTGGCCGCCGGCGACCAGCTCTTCATAACCGCATACCAGGTTGCGGCCATGCGTTTTGGCGTAATACAGCGCCCGGTCCGCCTGTTCCACCAACTGGCCCGGCAAGAGCTGCGGCAGGATGCGGGTGAAGCCCAGGCTGACGGTCAGGCGGCCCACCTGGGGAAACGAGTATTGCTCGACGCGCTGGCGGAAGCGCTCCAGCGCCACCGCGGCTTCGTTTGGAGGCAAGCCCTGGAAGATGATGGCGAACTCCTCGCCGCCGTAGCGGAACAAGCTGTCGTCTTCGCGAAACGACTGTTGCATCAGCTGCGCCAGCAAGAGCAGCACCTCGTCGCCCACCATGTGGCCGAACTGGTCGTTGACCTGCTTGAAATGGTCGACGTCCAGCAGCGCCAAGGTGCAGGCGTGGTTTTCGCCGGGGGATTGCAATTGCGCCGCCATCAGGTTGAACAGGCGCAAATCGAATTTACGGCGATTGTTCAGCGCGGTGAGCATGTCCCGGTCCGCCTCGAACAGCAGGCGCAGGAAGTTTTCGTGAATCCTGGCCATGGCTTTCAGCATGGCCTTGTTGACCTTTTGCTCCGCCGTCACATGGATGACCAGCAGGGACACGATGCTGCCCATGCAACGCAAGGGCAGGCATAGGCCGTGGGGAATGCGGAAAATGCCCTCGTCTCTGTCCAGCGAGTTGAGCAGGTCGTAAAGGAAGATGGGCGGCGGCAGCCAACTGTCGTTGGCGGTTTCCGTAATCTGGGTCTTGCCGTCCACGGAGGAGGCGCTCAGGCGCCGGCGGGTGTAGGGCACGCCGTTGACCCAGCGACAGGCGAACAACTCCACCTTGTCCACCCGCATCACCTCGACCAAGGTGGAGGCTAGGCTGCTTTCCAGCATGTCCTGTTCGCGCTGGGAGGTGAGTTCGACCAGATTGTCGAGAATCCGCTTGCTGTCGTCCTCTTGAGGGGCTTGCGTCATGCCTGGACATCCTTTGCCGGCGATTGAGGGCGGTGGTCGCGTGCGCGGCGCAAGCCGGCCGTGCGAGGCCGGCTGCGCTACGGTGTGAGTATAGGCAATCGCGCGGCGACCGGCCTCAGTTGCGTCCGGTGCTGCCGAAGCCGCCGTCGCCGCGTTCCGAGCTGTCGAAGTCGTCGACGATATTGAAGCCCACCTGGACGATGGGCACGATGATCATCTGCGCGATGCGTTCCAGCGGCGTCAGCCGGAACGGCTCGTGTCCGCGGTTCCAGACCGATACGAACAACTGCCCCTGGTAGTCGGAGTCGATCAGGCCCACCAGATTGCCCAGCACGATGCCGTGCTTGTGGCCCAGGCCGGAGCGCGGCAGCAGCATGGCGGCCAGGTTGGGATTGGCGATATGGATGGCCATGCCGGTGGGGATCAACTGGGTTTCGCCCGGAGCGATGGTGATGTCCTGCTCGATGGCGGCGCGCAGGTCGAGCCCGGCGGAGCCCGGCGTCGCGTAGTTGGGCAGGTTCTGTTTCAGACGCGGGTCCAAGATCTTGACGTCGATGACGGGTTTTTTCATGAGAGTCCTTTCTGTCGGCTGCGCGGGGCAGCCGCGGTGTTGATGGCTTATTGCTTGTGCGGCAACAGCTGGGCCAGATGTTCGACAATGGCCTTGGCCACGTCCGGCTTGGGCATGCCGGGCAAGGGGTGGGGGCCGTTCTGGTCCAGCAGCACCACCTGATTGTCGTCGGCGCCCATGGCTTGCTGCGCCAGGTTGGCCACCAGCAGCGGCAGCTTTTTGCGCAGGCGTTTGGCTTCGGCGAACTCCAGCAGGTTCTGACTTTCCGCCGCGAAGCCGACGCAGAACGGAGCGGCGGGCAAGGAGGCGACGGCGGCGAGAATGTCCGGGTTTTCCTCCAGTTCCAGGCTGGGCGGCGCCGCGCCTTTCTTGATCTTGTGGACGGACGGGTTCTTGACCCGGTAATCGGCCACCGCCGCGACGGAAATGAAAATATCGCTGCGTCCCACCTCGGTCATCACCGCGTCGTGCATTTGCCGGGCGCTGGCCGCGTCGATGCGGCGCATGCCCAGCGGGGCCTCCATGCCGGTGGGGCCGGAGATCAGCGTGACTTCGGCGCCGGCGTCGCGGCAGGCGCGCGCCAGCGCGTAGCCCATCTTGCCCGAGCTGATATTGGTGATGCCGCGCACGGCGTCTATGGCCTCGTAACTGGGGCCGGCGGTGAGCAGCACCTTCTTGCCGGCCAGCACCTTGGCCCGGAAAAACCCTTCCAGCAGCTCTGCGATCTCCTCCGGCTCCAGCATGCGGCCCTCGCCGGTTTCGCCGCAGGCCTGGGCGCCGTTGGCCGGTCCGAAGACGGCGACGCCGTCGGCGCGCAGCTGCGCGACATTGCGCTGGTTGGGCGGATTGTCCCACATCTGCCGGTTCATCGCCGGCGCCACGATCAGCGGACAGGCGCGGGCGGCGGCCAGCGTGGACAGCAGATCGTCGCAGGCGCCGTGGGCCAGCTTGAACAGCGTGTTGGCGGTGGCCGGCGCGATTAGGAAAACATCGGCGCGGCGCGACAGGTCGATATGGGCCATTGCGTTGCTGGGGCGCTCGTCCCACAGATCGGTGTACACCGCATGGCCGGACAAGGCCTGGAAGGTGGCGGGAGTCACGAAGCGCGTGGCCGCTTCCGTCATCACCACTTCCACGCTGTGGCCGGCTTTGACGAGAAGGCGGGTCAACTCCGCCGCCTTGTAGGCGGCGACGCCGCCGGTAATGCCTAGCAGAATTTTCTTGCTTGTCATGGACTTGTCGCAACAGGCGGTAAATGTCCAATTTTAGCGGATTTCCACGGACTGGGCGCGCTGGCGGGCATATTGCTTCGATGATATGGTGAGCCATGCCTCATCGCGTTTGGTCTGACCTTGAAAACAGTGCTATAGCCAGAGGAGGAGCGTGCAGATGTCTATCGCCCATTGGCCGGAGGCCGAGCGTCCCCGTGAAAAGCTGTTGGCCCAGGGAGCGGCGGCGTTGTCGGACTCCGAATTGCTCGCCATCTTTCTGCGCACCGGCATGCAAGGCTTGAGCGCGGTGGAGATGGCCAGGCAGTTGATGCTGGACTTCGGTTCGCTGTCCGGCTTGCTCAACGCCAGTTTTGACGAGTTCCGGGCGCGCAGGGGCCTGGGCGCCGCCAAATACGCGCAGCTGATGGCCTGCAAGGAGTTGGCGCAGCGGGCCTTGGCGGAGAATATGAGTCTGACGGACGCCTTGCGCGATCCGGGGCAGGTGCGCGATTTTCTGAGGCTGGCGATTGCAGGCAAGGACGTGGAAGTGTTCGTCGCCGTGTTTTTGACCGTGCAGAATCGAGTGATAGCGGTAGAAGAGTTGTTTCGAGGCACCCTGACCGAAACCCGGGTCTATCCGCGCGAACTGGTGCGGCGGGCCCTGGCCAATAACGCGGCGGGGGTGATCATTGCCCATAACCATCCATCCGGCGTGTGCGAACCATCCGCCGCCGATCATTCTCTAACCAATACATTAAAAGCTGCGCTGCAGTTGGTCGATATAAGGTTGCTGGATCACTTCGTCGTGACCGGCGCGCGGGCGGAATCCTTTGCCGAGCGAGGCTGGTTGTAGGCGTTGAGCCGTTGCGGGGAGCGCTCGCGACGCTTGGAACCGGCGCCGCCTTTGCTGTCTTGTTGGACCTTGTCTCTCACCGCATCATTAGGAGGTCGCCATGAACATCCTGCGTCTGCTGAATGAGTCCGACTATATTCAGGTTAACAATCAGTTCGTGAAGCCGGATTTCCATACGGCTTCCGAAGAGTTTTCCGATGACGACGATGTGGTGCTGGAGGCCAATCTGGATGGTCAGGAGTTGGTGTTGACCGTGGCGGATCTGGAGGAGGCGACGCCGTTGGCCGATGGCGGTTTCTGGTTGGAGGGCGTTGGCTATCTACGCTTTTTGTCGCAGCAAAATCTGCATTGAACCCCTTCTAGGCTTTACGCTCGCAGGCCCGGCGATGTCCGGGCCTGCTGCATTGTGGGGCCTTCCCGCAGCTCCGCTTGATTTGGCTCAAATAGCGACCTGGGCTAAAGCTGTTACAGTGCGGTGTTTATTTGATAGTCATATTCAGGTGGCCGCATGGAACAGATCAAAGTAGGCATGATAGGCGCGGGTGAAACCGGAACGCCGCTGTTGCGGCAGCTGTTGGACGCGCCCTTCGTCGGGATGGTGGGGGTGGCGGACTTGAATCTGGATTCGCCGGGCATTTTGCTGGCCCAGCAGCGCGGCATTTCCGTCACCGATAATTTTATCGAGCTGGCCGAGCAGGGCAGCAGCATCGACATCATCATCGATGTGACCGGCTCGCGCAAAGTGCGCGAGGACTTGCGGCGTTACATGCAGTTTTCCGGCAATACCCATACCGTGATCGTTCATGAACGCGTCGCCCTGCTGATGCTGTCCTTGGGCGCGGGCAAGCTGGTGACGACTCGGCATGACGATTCGCTGGCGTATTGATGGAGAAATCCAGGATTTGACTGGCGGGCAGCTGGTCGAATTTTGAGGACGCTGGGGGGCTTTCGCCCCCCTTTTTTTATGGTCTACGTTTCTTCCCTTCCGTTCGATCGGGCAGCCGTTTCATGCTGAGGTGCTATATTTTGATGGCGGCGTCGACGCCGCGCATATTCAGAAGTCCCGGGCAAAGCATCCGGGGGCGGCGGTCGTTTCCATTCGATAGGGGTATTCATGCAGACGTCTTTTCTGACGAGGCGCGCCTTGCTGCTCTGCCTCAGCTTCAGCCTGTTCTCCAGTCCTGCCTTGGCCACCTTGGGGCAGCCCTTGCCGGCGGGCCGCGCGGCCGCTGCTCCGCAAGCGCTGGCTTTGAAGGCCGCGCCGCCCGCGGTCTATTCCGTGGCGCAGAGCCGGGATGAGGCCGGCCGCCTCATCCGCGAGTTCGTCCGGCAGACGGACGGCGTTGTGTTCGCGGTGGCGTGGCAGGGCGCGTCGCTGCCGGATATGAGGCAGCTGCTTGGTGATTACTTTCCCAGTTATGTTTCCTCGCAGCAGTCCAATCGGGCCGGTCTGAATCGCTTGGAGGGCCGAGGGCCTGGGCTGACGGTGATCTCCGCCGGGCGCGCGCGCGCTTTCTTCGGCCTGGCCTATGTGCCCGCGCTGGTGCCGGCTGGCCTCGACATCGATCAACTCAAATAATCAGGGCGGGGACGAGATGAAACAGGCTATCTTTGGGCTGGTGTTGAGCTGCGCCTTATTGTTGACGGCGTGCGGAGGAGGGGGCGGCGGAGTTGGCAGCGTCGCGCCGCCGGACAATGGTGGATCGACGGCCAATTCGGTGACGCTGACGGTAGACAGCGGGCCGGTGGCCAATGTTTATCAGATCAATATGCCCTATGTGTCGGTGACGGTGTGCGCGCCGGGCGGCAGCCAATGCCAGACGATCAGCCGGGTGCTGGTGGATACCGGCTCCAGCGGTTTGCGCCTGTTGGCCAGCGCCGTGAGCGGATCGACGCTGGGCAGCCTGCCCAGCGTGACGTCGAATAGCCGGCAATTGGCGGAGTGCATGCAGTTCGCCAGCGGCTTCACCTGGGGCAGCGTCCGCTACGCCGATGTCAAAATGGCCGGCAAGACGGCGTCCTCCCTGCCCATCCAGATCATCAGCGACCCGGCCTACGGCTTCATCCCGGGCGCGTGCAGCGGGACGGGGAGTAATTTGGGCAGCGTGTCGGTCCTGGGGGCCAACGGCATTCTGGGCGTCGGCCTGCGGCAGCAGGATTGCGGCAGCAACTGCGTCAACTTTAGCAATAACGGCTTTTACTACACCTGCCCCTCCGCCTTGACCTGCCAGCAGGCGCCGGCGGCCGCGGCCTTGCAGGTGTCCAATCCCGTGGCGGCCTTCGCCGGCGACAATAACGGGGTGATGCTGCAATTGCCGGCGGTGGCGATCAGCGGCGCGCCCAGCGCCGCCGGAACGCTGTACTTCGGTGTGGGCAC
This sequence comes from Chromobacterium sp. CCUG 30098, assembly GCF_059916605.1. NCBI lineage: Bacteria > Pseudomonadati > Pseudomonadota > Betaproteobacteria > Neisseriales > Chromobacteriaceae > Chromobacterium > Chromobacterium sp. CCUG 30098. The sequence goes on from NZ_JAUCGS010000004.1 coordinate 18,586, forward strand.
GCAGAGCAACAATGCTTTGGGTTCGGCGAAGGCTTTTCCCACTACGCTGGACGGCAATGGCGTGGACGCGATCACGACCAGCTATAAATCGCTCAACTACAGCAGCTTTCTGGATAGTGGTTCCAATGGGCTTTTTTTCGCCGATGCCACGATCGCCACCTGCGTGGTGGGCAGCAGCACCTGGTTCTGCCCCGGCGGCACCGTGAATCTCAACGCCACCTTGAGCGGCGGCGGCAACAGCAGCGCGGTGGGCTTCAATCTGGGCAATGCTGGAACGCTGTTGTCGCAAGGTTACTCCGCTCTGCCTGCGGTGGGCGGGCCGGCCAGCGGCTTTCTTAGCAGCTACTTTGACTGGGGCTTGCCCTTCTTTTACGGCCGCAAGGTGTATATCGGCCTGGAAGGGAAGGGCAATCCGTTAGGCAGCGGGCCGATGTTCCTGTTTTGATAAGGCTTTGCGGGTTTCTTGCAACGCAATATAAAGCGTCCTATATCTGGATAGTCATCTCGATGACTTCTCCTTTGTTGAAATTAGCAATCTGTACGCCCGGCGAGCGCCGGGCTTTTTTTTATTCGCGCCGGCGGGGCCTCCGAGTCTCCGGCTAGAATAGCCGCTTCATGCTTTCTCGAGTTTGCTTATGTCCCGTTTGCTCGCAGTCGATCTGGCGAAATCCTATCGTTTATTGAATCATGGCCCCACGGTGCTGGTGTCCAGCGCGGCCGGGGAGCGCAGCAATGTGATGGCGGCGGCCTGGGCGATGCCGCTGGATTTCGATCCGCCCAAGGTGGCGGTGGTCATCGACAAGGCGACCCATACCCGGGAGTTGATCGAGGCTTCGGGCGAGTTTGTGCTCAATTTGCCTTGCCGCGCCCAGGCCGCCGCGGTGTTGCGGGCCGGCGGCGCCGACGGCAGGCAGGTGGACAAGTTCGCGCATAGCGGCCTGAGCCGGATCCCGGCGCAAGAGGTGGCCGCACCGCGCGTGGACGGCTGCATCGCCTATCTGGAGTGCAAGGTGATCAGCGAGCCGCTGAACCAGCAGCGCTATGATCTTTTCATCGGGGAAGTGGTGGCGGCGGAGGCCGACGCGGAGGTGTTCGCCGACGGTCATTGGCGTTTCGACGACGAGGCCAAGCGCAGCTTGCACTATATCGCCGGCGGCGCTTTTTTCGCGACCGGGGAGGCTTTTGAAGTGGGAAAGTGAGGCGAGGGCGATAAAAAAGCGGCCGTGACGGCCGCTTGGTCTTATGCGCGCGTTGCGCTCAGCGCCATTCCACCAGCGCGTAATTCTTCTTGCCGCGCTTGAGCAGGGTGTAGCGGCCAAACAGGCGTTCGGCGTCGCCGAAGCGCTGCTCCAGGCTGTCGGCCTTGTCGCCGTTGACGCTGACCGCGCCGCTCTGGATGAAGGTGCGCGCCTCGCTCTTGGATTTGGCCAGGCCGCCGGCGGCCAGCGCGTCGATCAGGCTGTCGGCGTCGCGTTCCAGCTGGATGCTGGGCAGGCCGTCTTGCGCCAGTTGGGCGAAGTCGTCGGCGGTGAGGCTGCTCAGATCGTTGTTGAACAGGCTTTGGGTGATGCGCTGCGCCGCCTCCAGGGCGGCCGCGCCGTGCACCATGGTTGTCATCTGCTCGCCCAGGATGCGCTGGGCTTCCGGCTTGCCGTCGCGCGCCTGGTCGGCGGCCTCAAGCGCGGCGATTTCTTCCAGCGACAGGAAGGTGAAGTAGCGCAGGAATTTGTACACGTCGGCGTCGGCGGTGCCCAGCCAGAACTGGTAGAAGGCGTAAGGCGAGGTCTTCTTGGCGTCCAGCCAGATGGCGCCGGATTCGGTCTTGCCGAACTTGGTGCCGTCGGACTTGGTCACCAGGGGCACGGTCAGGCCGAAGACCTGTTGCTGTTGCAGGCGGCGGGTGAGGTCGATGCCGGCGGTGATGTTGCCCCACTGGTCGGAGCCGCCGATCTGCAGCTTGCAGCCGAAGCGACGGTTCAGCTCGGAGAAGTCATAGCCTTGCAACAGGCTGTAGGAGAACTCGGTGAAGGAAATGCCCTGGTCTTCGCGGTTGAGGCGCTGCTGCACCGATTCCTTCTTGATCATCGCGTTGACCGAGAAATGCTTGCCGATGTCGCGCAGGAAATCCAGCGTGTTCATTTGGCCGAACCAGTCGTAGTTATTGGCCATCAGCGCGGCGTTGTCGCCTTCGAAGCTGAGGAAGGGTTCGACTTGGCCGCGGATCTTCTCCACCCAGCTCTGGATCACGTCCGGGGTGTTCAGCTTGCGCTCGGCGGCCTTGAAGCTGGGATCGCCTATCATGCCGGTGGCGCCGCCCACCAGCGCCACCGGGCGATGGCCGGCCTGCTGGAAGCGACGCAGCATCAGCACCGGCACCAGGTGGCCCAGGTGCAGGCTGTCGGCGGTGGGATCGAAGCCGCAATAAAGGGTTACCTGCTCCTTGCTCAGAAGTTCTTCCAGCGCAACGGCGTCCGTGGTTTGCGCAATCAGGCCGCGGGCCTGCAGATCCTGAATCAGGGGGGCATGGTTCATTTATCGGGTCTCCAACAACAGGGTGATGCGCGGCAATGGCGGAATGAACGCGCCGCCGCAAAAAGTTAGGCCGCCCGTTGGCGGGCGGCGTAGCCGGACTCGCCAGGCGAGCCCAATCAAGGATATTAACCGAAAACCGGTGGTTTTTGCCCCCTTTTTGTCGGTAGAATCCGGACAAAACCCCATTTGGCTTAGGGTTTGTCCCGCCGGCACGGTATCATCATGTTGCAATGCATTAATTTGGGTGCGCCTGAGCGGGCGAGTTTTGGATTCAAGGAGTGAAAGCGCAATGACGCAAATGGTAAAAGTGTGGGATGTTCCCACTCGCTTGTTTCACTGGACGCTGGTGATTCTGTTCGGCTGCATGTGGTATAGCGGCGAGCAGGGCGGCGATTGGCTGCAATACCATATCTGGTTCGGCTCCTGTCTTGCCAGCCTGTTGCTGTTTCGTTTGATCTGGGGCGTGATCGGCAGCCAGACCGCGCGTTTCAGCAACTTCATCAAGGGGCCGCGCAACATTGTTCGCTATCTGCGCGGCGAGCTGAGCGAGAACGAGCAGCCGGGTCACAATCCGCTGGGCGGCTTGATGGTGCTGGCGATGTTGCTGGCCTTGCTGGCCCAGGTTAGCACCGGCCTGTTCGCCGCCGACGTCGACAGCTATCTGTACGACGGCCCGTTGGCCAAGTTGCTGAGCGGCGACATGGCCGAAGCCGCGACCTCGTTTCACAAGAGCTTTTTCAATGTGATTCTGGGCCTGGTCGGTCTGCACTTGCTGGCCATCATCGCTTACCGGGTGTTCAAGAAGAACAATCTGGTCAAGGCGATGATCACCGGCAACAAGGCCATCGCCGGCGATGTGCCGCGTTTGGCGTTCGCGCCCGCCATCATCGCGCTGGTGGCCCTGCTGGTGTCCAGCGGCGGCATCTACGTGCTGTTGACGCGTTTGTAAGCGGCGGACCGCGGCGTCAGCGGGGCGAAAAGGGCGGGCATCCGCCCTTTTTTCATGGGCGTCGCTTATTTCTCCGGGCCGCGGAAAGCGTCGTGACAGGCTTTGCAGCTTTGCGCCACCGCGCCGTAGCTTTTCTTGATGGCGGCGAGCTCGCCGCCGCGGGCGTTCTGTCCCAGATCGGCGACCGATTTCAGGAACACGTCTTTGTCGGCCTGAAACTTGGCGGGCTGGCTCCAGATTTCCGGTTTGGCGCGGCTCTTGCCGCTGATGCTGTTGGCGGGGAAGTGATTGAAGGGCTCGGCGGCGATCTGTTGCAAGGCGTCGGCCTGACGGATGAAGGCGTCCTTCCGGTACGGATCCCGGCCGCGCACCACCGCGCCCATGGGCTCGAAGGCCAGCAATATTTTCTTGAAGGACTTGGTGCGGGTTTCGGCCGGCGTGTCGGCCAGCGCCAGCGGCGCCGCGACGGCGCCCAACAGCAATACGGTCAGCAGTTTTTTCATTCCGGGGTCTTCGGGGGTGGGGTCTGGCTGGGGGCGGGCAAGCAAACAGCCCGCTGGCGGGCGGGCTGCTGGGGTCGCGACGCGACGGGGCTCAGTCCTTGCGGAAGGCGTCGTGACAGGCCTTACAGGTTTTCTGGGTGGCGCCGAACTGCACCTTGATCGCGCCCAGATCGCCGGCGGCGGCCACTTGCTTCAGTTTGGCGGTGGCGGCCTTGTGGTTGTCGATGGCTTTTTGCCATTCGGCGGGCTTGCTCCAGATTTCCGGCTTGGCGTCGGTCTTGCCGGCGGTGCTGCCGGCCGGGAAGTGCTGCCACGGTTTTTGGGACAGGGCTTCCAGTTCGCCGGCGAGTTTGGCGAACTCGTCTTTGTTGTAAGGGGTTTCACCCTTCACCATCTTGCCCATGCCGCCTACAACCGGCTTGTATTGCTTGAAAACATCCTGGCGCTGCGCGATGGGATCGGCGGCGAAAGCCTGCCCGGCGAATACGGCGGCCACCACGGCCATCATCAGTGTTTTCATGTTATTTCCTTATATGAGCGATGAGGGATAAGCCATAAGCCTATCATGGACATTCTGGAGCACAAAGCTACCACGACCGACGGCCATGATAAACCGATGAATGATTAATCCTTGTGAATTCGATATGTTATACAGTAACATTGCGTCCTGATTAAACAAGCGGGTGTCCTGCATGGACCATCAAGCCTATCTGGCCGCGGCGGAGCGGCATTGCGAACGGCGCGGCAGCAAACTGACCGCATTGCGCCGTCAGGTGCTGGAGTTGGTGCTGCGTTACAGCGGGGTGGTCAAGGCTTACCAGGTTCTGGCGGACTTGCAGCAAGAGCGCGGCGCCGCCGCGCCGCCCACCGTCTACCGCGCGCTGGATTTCCTGGTGGAGCACGGTCTGCTGCACAAGGTGGACGCCTTGAACGGCTTCATCGTCTGCGATCATTTCGAATGCCAACACGAAGGGCTGATCCTGGTCTGCGGCGATTGCGGCCAGGTGCAGGAGATCGACGCCGCGCCGGCCTTGAGCGCGCTGCGCCAGGCCGCGCAAGCGGTGGCTTTTTCCCTGTGTCCGCAAAACCTGGTGCTGACTGGCCGTTGCCAGTCTTGCAGCGCCTGAATCCAAGAATTCCCTGATCCATGAAAAAAACCATAGTCAATTTGTTCACCGGCTTTCTCGGGGTGGGCAAGACCACGGCGTTGCGCCATTTGATCGATCGTCGTCCCGCGCATGAAAAGTGGGCGATCATCGTCAACGAGTTCGGCGAGGTCGGCATCGACGGCGCGGCGCTGAGCCAGGACGAGCTGGCGGTGGCGGAAATCGCCGGCGGCTGCCTGTGCTGCGTGGCCGGACCGCAGATGACCGCCACGGTGGCGACCTTGCTGCGCCGCGAACGCCCGGACCGTCTGCTGATCGAGGCCAGCGGCCTGGCGCACGCGGCCGGCGTCATCGACGAGCTGCGCGCCAAGCCCTTGGGCGAGGCGCTGGAGGTGGGCGCGGTGCTCACCCTGGTGGACCCGCGCCAGTTCATTCAGCCGGACTATCATCGCCAGCCGCTGTACCGCGACCAGATTTCCATCGCCGACGTGCTGGTGGCCAACAAGATAGACACTGCCGACGTGCCGACGATGGAGGCCTTCCGCCGGCAGGCGGCGGCCTTGTTCCCGCCCAAGTCCTTGGTGGGCGAGGTGCGCAACGGCGAGCTGGATCCGGCCTGGCTGGACGCCGCCGCCGCGCCCAAGCCGCGTTACCGGCCGGCGGTGCCGGACGACGCCGCCGCGCAATGGCGTTCCATGGGCTGGACTTTCGAGCCGGAGCAGGCTTTCGACGGCGAGCGGCTGACCCGTTTCTTCGATGAGCTGCCCGCCTTGGTGCCGGGCCTGGTGCGCGCCAAGGGCGTGTTCAAAGTGCTGGACAGCTGGGTGTGGCTGAACTGGGCGGCCGGACAGTGGGGCGCGGCCCAGGTGTCCTGGAGACGCGATAGCCGCTTCGAACTGATCGCCGAGGATTTCGACGCCGCCGCGATCGAGAACACCTTGCGGAGGTGCTTCGAATGACGCCCAAACATCAACACACACACGCGCACCGGCATCTGACGCCGGACAATTTCAAAGCGCCGTTCAGCCTGCTGGCGCTGTCGGCCTGGCAGCGGCTGGGCCTGGCCGGCGCCGCGCTGGCGGTGCTCTGGTTCTTGGTGATCTGGGCTTTGCGGGAGGCGGCATGAGCGTCAGCCTGCAGAACCTGACGGTTTCCTATCAGCGCCATCCGGCGGTGCACCATGTCAGCGGTTGTTTCGCCGCCGGCGACGCCACCGCCATCTTCGGCCCCAACGGCGCCGGCAAGAGCACCTTGCTCAAGGCCATGATAGGCGCGTTGAAGCCGGACTCAGGCTCGGTGCAGCTGGGCGGCTTCCGGCGGCGGGACATCGCCTATCTGCCGCAGCAATCGGAGATCGACCGCTCCTTGCCGGTCAGCGTGCTGGATCTGGTGTGCACCGGGCTGTGGCACGACACCGGCGTGTTCGGCGGCGTCAGCCGCCGCGGCCGCGACCAGGCCTTGCTGGCCTTGGAGCAGGTGGGGCTGGCCGACTTCGCGCTGAGGCCGATCTCGGCGCTGTCCAGCGGCCAGTTCCAGCGCGTGCTGTTCGCCCGCATCCTGGTGCAGGACGCGCGGCTGATCCTGTTGGACGAACCGTTCAACGCGGTGGACGCCAAGACCACTTACGATCTGTTGGAGCTGGTGCGCCATTGGCGCGAGGAAGGCCGCACCGTGGTGGCGGTATTGCATGATTACGAGCAGGTGCGCGCGTATTTCCCGCACACCTTGTTATTGGCGCGCGAAGTGGTGGCCTGGGGCGATACCGCCGAGGTGCTGTGCGACGCCAATCTGAAACGCGCGGTGGACACCGCCGCGCATTGGCAATCTCAGGCCGCGGTCTGCGAAGTGGATGGAGCGCAAGCCTGATGCTGCACTTATACGATTTACTGGTGGCGCCGTTCGCCGAATTCGCCTTCATGCGCCGGGCGCTGGTGGGCTGCCTGGCCCTGGCCTTGGGCAGCGGCCCCATCGGCCTGTTCCTGGTGATGCGGCGCATGAGCCTGATGGGCGACGCAATGAGCCACGCGGTGCTGCCCGGCGCCGCGGTGGGTTTCATGATGGCAGGTCTCAGCCTGCCGGCGATGAGCTTGGGCGGTTTCTTCGCCGGCGTGCTGGTGGCCTTGCTGGCCGGCCTGGCCACGCGTTTCACTAGCATCAAGGAAGACGCCAGCTTCGCCGCCTTCTACCTGCTGTCTTTGTCCATCGGCGTCTTGCTGGTGTCGCGCGGCGGCAGCAATGTGGACTTGATGCACATCCTGTTCGGCTCGGTGCTGGCGGTGGACGACGCGGCGCTGTACCTGGTGGCCGGCGTCGCTTCCTTCACCCTGTTGGCGCTGGCTTTGATCTACCGCCCCTTGCTGCTGGAAAGCCTGGATCCGGTCTATCTGCGCGCCGTGGGCGCGCGCGGCGGCCTGTGGCACATGCTGTTCCTGATGCTGGTGGTGCTGAACCTGGTGGCCGGTTTCCAGGCGCTGGGCACCCTGATGGCGGTGGGCCTGATGATGTTGCCGGCGATCACCGCCCGCTTGTGGACCGAGCGCATCGAGGCCCTGCTCGGGCTGTCGGTGGCCATCGCCTTCCTGGCCGGCCTGGGCGGCCTCTTGCTGTCCTATCACTTCGAACTGCCTTCCGGGCCGGCCATCATTCTGCTGGCGGGCCTGGTCTATCTGCTGTCGCTGCTGTTGGCGCCGGTGGGCGGGGCTTTGCCGCGCTACATCCGCGCCCGGCATCTGGAATCCTGAACCCTTGATAAGGAAGTCGCCGATGAAGAAATCAATCATGGCCCTGCTGTTGCTGGGCCTGCCCTTGTCCGCCTGGGCCAAGCTGCCGGTGGTCGCCAGCTTCAGCATCGTCGCCGATATGACGCGCGAGATCGGCGGCGATCGCGTCGAAGTCTCCTCGCTGGTGGGGCCGGATCAGGATGCCCACGTGTTCCAGCCGTCGCCGGCCGACGTCAAGAAAGTGGCCGCCGCCAAGCTGCTGGTCACCAATGGCCTGGGCATGGAAGGCTGGATGGTGCGGCTGAGCAAGGCCGCTCATTTCAAGGGCGTGCAAGTGGAGGCGGGCAAGGGCATCAAGACCCGCGAAGCGGAAGACGAGGATCACCACGGGCACGACCACGGCCATGCCGGGCATGACCACGGGGCCGTCGATCCGCACGCCTGGCACGACCCCAGGCGCGTGCTGACCTATATCCGCAACATCGAGGCCGGCCTGAGCCAGGCGGACCCGGCCGGCAAGCCGGAGTACGCCCGCCGCGCCGCCGACTACGCGGCCAAGGTGAAGGAGATGGACGCCTGGGCAGCCAAGGCCTTCGCCGCCGTGCCCGCGGCCAAGCGCAAGATGCTGACCTCGCACGACGCCTTCGCTTATCTGGGCGAGCGTTACCAGCTGCAAGTGCTGGCCATCCAGGGCGTCAGCACCGAGTCCGAGGCGTCGGCCAAGGCGGTGGCGCGGCTGGTGCGCCAAGTGCGGCAGGAAAAAGTGGCGGCGGTATTCATGGAGAACATGACCGACAAGCGTCTGTTGGAGCAGCTGGCGCGCGAGGCCAAGGTGGCGATAGGCGGCAAGTTGTACGCCGACGCGCTGTCCGGCCCGTCCGGTCCGGCGCCCAGCTATTTGGCGATGTTCCGTTACAATGTGGACACCATTTTGAAATCGTTCAAATAAGCGCCCGCAGCAACTGCCAGGCGCCGATGCCCGCAACGACCAGTCCCGCCGTCAGGCGGACTGGTCGTTGTTGCATCCAGCGGCGCAAGCTGTCGGCGAAAGCGCCCATCAGCAGGAGATTGGGCAAGGTGCCGAGCCCGAAGGCGAGCATGGCCAGCGCGCCGCCGGACGCGCTGCCGGTGGCCAGCGCCGACAGCGAGGCGCTGTAAACCAGGCCGCAGGGCAGCCAGCCCCAGACCATGCCGGCCAGCAGCGCGGCTTGCGGCGAGCGGACCGGCAGCAGGGGGCCCAGCAGCGGCTGCAAGCGCCGCCAGATCGGCGCGCCCAGCCGTTCGATCAGATTGACCGCGCCGGACAGGCCGGCCAGGTACAGGCCCATGGCCACCAGCATCAGGTTGGCCAACAGCGCCAGCGCCAGTTGCAGGCCGCGGATGTTCAGCAGGGCGAGGCCGGTGGCGGCCAGGCCGCCCAGCAGCGCGCCTATCAGCGCGTAGCTGCCGACACGTCCCAGATTGTAGGCCAGCATGATGCGCCAGCGGCTGGTCTCGGGGGGCAGATTCAGCGTCAGCGCGGCGACGATGCCGCCGCACATGCCCATGCAGTGGCCGCCGCCCAGCAAGCCCGCCAGAAACAATATCCACCCGCTCGTTTCAATCATGCCGCAACCTGTCTCAGAAAGCTCTATGGTAACAGAGTGGCGGCTCGCGCTTGCGCGCGCGGCGGTCATATTTGCTTTTGGCATTTATTGCCTTTATCAAAATTTTACTTGGCATCTCCTTAAAGAAAGTTATAAAAAAAATGATGGTCTAGCTGGCCGACTACTGGTCAAAAGGTCAGTTTGCAATGAGAATGCTGCTTTGGCTTCGGACCTATGCGCAATGGGTCCCCCGCTGAGGATCCAGGCGCTCGACCTGGTCAAAACATATGCATTAGCGATGTAATCCATGGGGATAGAGTGAGGAAAATATGGCCAAGTATCTGACACTTGAGCGGCTGGGCCAGTCAGCGATCGTGACTCTCAAAAACGCGCCGGCGAATTTGCTGACTACGGAGAGCCTGAATGAGCTGGCTACGACGATGCGGTCGCTGGATGCGGATCCGGCTGTGCGTTCGGTGGTGTTGACCGGGGCGGGCGACGCGTTTTTTTCCGCCGGCGCCGATTTGAAGCAATTCGCGTCCGGCGACGCGGCCGAGGCGGACAAGGTGTTCGACGCCTTCGCCGGCGCTTTGCGCAGTTTGCAGCAGTACCGCGGCGTCACGGTGGCCGCGATCAACGGCTACGCCCTGGGCGGCGGTCTGGAATTGGCGTTGGGCTGTGATTACATGGTGGCCGAGCGCGGAGCCAAGCTCGGGCTGCCGGAAGCCAAGGTGGGCATCATCCCGGCGGCGGGCGGCACCAAGACGCTGGCGGACAAGGTGGGCGTTTCCTGGGCCAAGCGCATTATTCTGGGCGGCGAAGTGGTGACGGCGGAGAAGGCCCTGACCATCGGGCTGATCGAGGAAGTGGTGGACCAGGGCTTCGCCAAGATCGTGGCGATCAGCCTGGCCAACAAAGTGGCGAACCAAGCGCCGGGCGCGGTGGCCGCCGCGCGTAGGCTGATCGAGGAGAGCGGCAATCTGACGCTGGCTCAGCATCTGGAGCGCGAGCGCGCCGCGGTGCGCCAGCTGATGGGCAGCGCGGAGCAGATCGAGGGCGTCAGCGCCTTCATCGCCAAGCGCAGCCCCAGCTGGGTCGAGTCCGGCGATGATTGAACGGTCCGCGTCCCATGCAAAACCGCCTGCCGCCGTTTCGGCCGCAGGCGGTTTGTTTTGATGCCCGCATCTGTTCCGCCGGGCCGGGCGGGTCAGCGCAGTTGGCGCAACAGGAAGGCGTATTCCATGGCCGCGATATCGGCTTCCTGCTGATGGTTGGCGGCGGCGCCGTGCCCGCCCTCGGTGCGCTCGAAATACTGCACAGGGGCGCCCATCGCCTGCATGGCCGCGAACATTTTGCGGGCGTGGCCGGGATGAACCCTGTCGTCCAGCGTCGAGGTCATGAACAGGGTGGCCGGGTAACGCGCGTCCGCTTTCAGGTTCTGATAGGGCGAGTAACGGCGGATATAAGCCCAGTCTTCCGGTAAATCGGGGTTGCCGTACTCGTCCATCCAGCTGGCGCCGGCCAATAAGCGGTTGAAGCGGCGCATATCCAGCAGCGGCACCTGGCAGACCACGGCGTTGAACAGCTCCGGACGCTGGGTCAGCATCACCCCCATCAACAGGCCGCCGTTGCTGCCGCCCTTGATGCCCAGATGACGGGCGTCGGCCACGCCGCGTTTGGCCAGATCTTCCGCGATGGCGGCGAAGTCGTCGTAGGCGTTCTGGCGCAGCTGTTTGCGCGCCGCCTCGTGCCAGGCCGGACCGTATTCGCCGCCGCCGCGGATATTGGCCAGCGCGTAGACGCCGCCGCGTTCCAGCCAGGCCTTGCCCAGCGCGCCGTTGTAGCGCGGGGTCAGCGACACTTCGAAGCCGCCGTAACCGTACAAGAGCGTGGGGTTGGAGCCGTCCAGCTTGATGTCTTTGCGGCTGACCAGGAAATAGGGCACGCGGGTGCCGTCGCGAGAGGCGGCGAACCACTGTTGGATGCGGTAGGGGCCGGCGTCGAAAAAGCCGGGCTGCTGTTTCAGCGTCCGGCGCTCATCGCTGCCGGTTTCGGCCAGGGCCAGCGTCGGCGGCGTCAGAAAATCGGTGAAGCTGTAGAAGTAGCGGTTGTCGCGGTCGGGATCGACCGCGCGCACGCTGATGCTGCCGAAGCTGGGCGTGGCCACCGGGCGCGACCGCCATTGGCCGTCCACGACCTTCCATTCCATTAAGCGACTGCCGACATTGTCCAGCATGGTCAGCAGCAAGCTGTCGCGAGTGGACGTCTGCTCCGCCAGCGAGACGGCGGCGCTGGGCTCGAACAGGGGGCTGAAGCCGCGTTCGCCGGCCAGGTAGGCGTCGGTCTTGATGACCAGCAAGGAGCCGCCGCGCCAGGTCTTGCCGCCAGCGGTCCAGCCCTGTTTGGGCGTCAACAGCAGCCAGTCGCCGAAGAAATCGACGCCGACATGGTCGGGCTTGTCCAGCTTGCGCCATTTTCCATCCACCAGCAGCCGCGCCTCGGTGCTGAAGAAAGTGGGCGCGCGCGTGATCAGATCGTAGCGGCGGCCTTGGGCGTCTATCCTGGCCGCGTGCACGGCGACGTCGGCCTGCTGGCCTTCGAACACGGTTTGCGCTTCGGCCAGCGGCTGGCCGCGGCGCCAGGTCTTGACGACGCGGGGATAGCCGGAGTCGGTCAGCGACCCGGGGCCGAAGTCGCTCATCACATAAAGGGTGTCGCGGTCCTGCCAGCTGACTTCGCTCTTGGCTTCGGGCAGCTGGAAGCCGTCCTTGACGAAGGCCTTGGCGGCCGGGTCGAATTCACGCACCACCGCGGCGTCGCCGCCGCCGCGGCTTAAGCGCAGCAGGCAGCGTTCCTGATCGGGGCGCAGGCAGTCGGCCCCTTGCCACACCCAGTTTTCCCCCTCGTCCTTGGCCAAGCGGTCCAGGTCCAGCACGGTTTCCCATTGCGGCGCGGCCTTGCGGTATTCGTCCAGCGTGGCGCGTCGCCACAGCCCGCGCGGGTGGTCTTTGTCGCGCCAGAAGTTGTAGTAGAGCCCGCCTATCTTCTCCACGGAGGGGATGCGGTCGTTGGAGTCCAGGATGGTCAGCAGCTCGCGGCGCAGCGCCGGGTAGTCGGTTTGCCGGCCGAGGTCCTGGCGCGTGTTTTCGTTTTGCCGGCCGACCCAGGCCAGCGCTTCCTTGCCTTGAATCTCCTCCAGCCACAGATACGGGTCTTGCGCGGCGTTCGCCGCGGCGCAGAGCGCGAGCAGGGCGAAGGACAGTGGGGTGCCTAAGGTTTTCATCCGGACGGGTTTCCCTTAATTCAGCCAATGGCTGTAGACAGTGGATTTGTTTTGATGTGTCCGAATACTGTAACGTCCGAGAATTTGTTTGTCATCAAGCGCCGCGCGAGCGGAGAAGACGAACGGCGGCCATGTCCAGGCGTGGCCGCCGTTGGCGGGGAGGGCGAGGGGCGGGGCCTTGGCAGCCGTTCACGGTAGGCTGCGCGGCCTAGGGCGCGACTCGGTGCGTGCCGCATTCGGAATGCTCATGCGTCCCATGAGCAAGGCCGCTTTTTCAGCGCTTGCTTTCAGCAGGTCGCGCCCCTGCGCGCGGCTTTGAACAGGCGCTTAGCAGCCGTCCAGCCCGCACATCGGCGGCAGCTCGGCCGAGCCTGAGAGGGTGGCGGCGCCGAGTTGCGCCAGGTGCTGGCTGAACATGTCCGGCTTGCCCAGATAGGAGCCCAGATCCAGGGCTTGGAAGCGGCCGTCCACTTCCAGCGCCGCGGACGGGAAGCCGCGCAAGCCCAGGCGGGTCATCAGCCGGCGGCTGTGGTCTATATGCTCGACGCTGCGCGCCAGACCGCCGGCGTAGGCGTCGGCGAAGCGGTCGGCGGACACGCCCAATTCGGCCGCTAGCCGGGCGAGCACCGCGACGTCGGCGATCTCAAGCCCGTGCAGGTAATGAGCGGCTTGCACGCGGGCCAGCATGGTCTGCGGCGCAATGCCCAGTTCCGGCGCGGCCAGGACGGAGGCGATGGGCGGCGTCGAGTCCAAACGCGCCTCGCTGCGCAGCAAGCCGTCGAAGTAGGCGTCGCCGAAGGGCTGGCCGCTGAGGGCGGCGATGCGGTGATCGTGCGGCATCACGTAGCCGCGCCACTCCAGGTTCACGCGGCGGTTGTGCGGCGCGCTGAGCATGCCGCCGCCGTGCAGCGCCAGTTCGACTTCCGGCCGCGCCGCGGCCGCCAGCAGCAGCGGCGAAGCGCCGTAGCACCAGCCGCACAGCGGATCGTAAAAGTAGTGCAGCCGGATCGTGGAGGCGCTTACCATTTCATCTCGCCCTTATTGACCTTGGCGCCGATCTCCAGCGACATGTCTTCGCCCGCTTGCGGGAAGGCTTGCTTCATCGCCTGGATCAACTGGGCGCTATTGGCCGATTTGGCCAGATTCAGTTCGAACTGCTGCAAGTACCGGCGGGTGAAGCGCACGGCGCTCAGATCGGTTTTGTCGCCGGCCTGCATGTGGCCGGGGACTACGATTTCCGGTTGCAGCGCTTCCATTTCGTCCAGCTGCTTGATCCAGGCCTGGCGTTCGGCCGGACTCTGGGTGTCCGCGGTCCAGACGTGCATGCTGGGCGCGGTGACGCCGACATTGCCGACAATCGCGCGCAGGGACGGAATCCACACATAGCCGCGGTGCGCCAGCACGCCGCGCGCGCCCTTGATTTCCAGCGCCTTGCCTTCCAGTTCCAGACGTTCGCCTTTCAGCGCTTCGGGCAGCAGCGGCGCGCTGGGCGCGTTGACGCCCATTTGCGGGCCCCAGTAAGCGAGCTTGCCCTGGATATTGGCCTTGATCTTGGCCAGGGTCGGACCGTTGCTGAGCACTTGGGCCTGCGGGAAGATCTTCTTCAGTTCGGCGGCGCCGAAGTAGTAGTCGGGATCGGCCTGGCTGATATAGATGGTTTTCAGTTGCTTGCCGCTGTCCAGCACCTTGGCGGCGATGCGGTGGGCGTCGGCGCGGGTGAAGCCGGTGTCGATCAGGATGGCGTCTTTCTCGCCGCTGACCAGGACCGAGCTGACATTGAAGCTATTGCCGTCGGCGTTGTAGATGGACAGTTTCAGCGGCGCGGCGACGGCGGCCGTTGCCGCCAGGGTCAGGGCGCCGGCGATCAGGGTTTGGCGGAACATCGATTCATTCTCCATATGGCCCGGCTTCTATCGCCGGCGGTGAGTAGGCTGGATTTCGACGCTCACTATAAAACGCGCGCTTAATGGGAATAAACCATCTAAATCGCAATAAATTGTTGCTTGTTTCGATCTAATTGGTCGAAGCCTCAGGGGCTTTCCGTCGTCTACTCAGGCGTTGGGCCTCGACGGGGGAGGGGACGGACGCTTGTTCAGACCGGCTCCAGGGATCGCGAGCAAGGGCGAGAGCTTGGGCGGCCTCTTAGACAGTTGCAGCCAAGACGGATTGAATGGGCTATGTTTCAGCCATAAAAGCGCGGAGGCCGGAATGTCGGATGGGCGCTGTAGGCGATGGCCCTGTTCTTGCTTGGTGTTTGATGCGCCGCGGCATGCAATTTTTGTCGACTTGGGGCGCTATTTTGGGAGATTGTATCCATTCGAATCGCGAAAGCGAGCGAATGTTGTAATGCGAATTCTTTGATGGGCGTCTTTTCGAAAGCGAACATATTTTGCGCCAAAGCATGATCAAAATCTGAAAAACGACCTGCTGGCTCAGGGTTTTCCTTTATCCGGAGAAATTCAAAATTTCTTTGGCCGGTTTCGTCTTGTTTTTTGAAAAAATGCATGAAAAACAATGTGTTATATTGTTTTTAAATGGGCTTGATTTGGTGCCGTTTTAACCAATCTTTAAGATTGACAGTCGCTGGAATCCGCCTACATAATCCGTTCGCCTGTCTGACAGAATCCAAATAATCAAGGCTCGTCCGGGCACTCAAGAACAGGCAGCAGCCAATAAGAGGGGAAACCCCGCAAGCTGCCGGTCGTCAATACAAAGGAGATCTCCCAACGTGGACATTTTTCTGCAACAAATCCTGAACGGTCTCGTTCTGGGTAGCATTTATGCGTTGATCGCATTGGGCTACACCATGGTGTACGGGATCATGGGGCTCATCAACTTCGCCCACGGCGAAGTGGTGATGTTCGGCGCCATGGTCACCATCTCCGTCGTCAACGCCTTGTCCGGTTCCGGCCTGCCCGGTCCCGCCCTGGTGCTGATCGGATTGCTGGTGGCGATTGCGGCCTGCATGCTGCTGGGCTTCACCGTAGAGCGCATCGCTTACCGCCCGCTGCGCGGCAAGCAAAGACTGGCGCCTCTGATTACCGCGATCGGCCTGTCCATCGTGCTGCAGCAGGTGGCCATCCTGATCTGGGGCCGCAACTACATTCCCTTCCCGCAAATCCTGGACCACGACGTGGTGTCCTTCTTCGGCGCCAGCATCACCAAGCTGCAGATCACCATCATCGTGCTGTGTCTGGTGATCATGGCCGGCCTGCTGCTGATGGTGGAGCGCACCAAGCTGGGCCGCGCGATGCGCGCCACCAGTCAGAACCCGGCGGTGGCCGGCCTGATGGGCGTCAACGTCAACACCATTATTTCCGCCACCTTCGTCATCGGCTCCAGCCTGGGCGCGGTGGCCGGCGTGATGGTGGCCACCAACTACGAGCAAGCTCATTACTATATGGGCTTCATGATTGGTCTGAAGGCCTTCACCGCCGCGGTGCTGGGCGGCATCGGCAATCTGGGCGGCGCGGTGGCCGGCGGCTTGCTGTTGGGCATCATCGAAAGCCTGGGCGCCGGCTATATCGGCACGCTGACCGGCGGCTTCCTCGGCTCCAACTATCAGGACATCATCGCCTTCATGGTGTTGATCATGGTGCTGATTTTCCGTCCGTCCGGCCTGCTGGGCGAAAAGATGGCCGACCGTGCCTGATCCTGGAGACGACATATCATGACCATGGCACTCAATATCAACAAGATGGACACCGGCAAGAAAGTCGGCCTGTTCGTGCTGTCCGCGGTGGCGATGGCGGTACTGCCTTTCCTGGTGGGCGGCCTGCTGGGCAACTCCTGGGTCCGCATCGTCGACTTCGCCTTGCTCTACGTGATGCTGGCGTTGGGCCTCAACATCGTGGTGGGCTTCGCCGGCTTGCTGGACCTGGGCTTCATCGCCTTCTACGCGGTGGGCGCCTACACCTTCGCCTTGCTGGGCTCGCCGCATTTCGGCCTGCATCTGCCGTTTTACATCACCATCCCCTTGGGCGCGGTGCTGGCGGCTTTCTGCGGCATCTTGCTGGGCACGCCGGTATTGCGGCTCAAGGGCGACTATCTGGCTATCGTGACGCTGGGCTTCGGGGAGATCGTGCGCATCTTCATGAACAACCTGAACACCCCGGTCAACATCACCAACGGTCCGCAGGGCATCAACCTGATCGATCCGATCAAGGTGGGCGGCGTATCGCTGGGCGAGACGATGGAGCTGTTCGGTCTGAGCTTCCACAGCGTTTATCTCTACTACTATCTGTTCCTGGCGCTGACCGTGGGCGTGGTGATCATGGCCTGGCGCCTGCAGCATTCGCGCATCGGCCGCGCCTGGGTGGCCCTGCGCGAAGACGACATCGCCGCCGCGGCGATGGGCATCAACATCCGCAACATCAAGTTGCTGGCCTTCGCCTTGGGCGCCTTGTCCGGCGGCGTGGCCGGCGGCCTGTTCGCGTCCTTCCAGGGCTTCGTGTCGCCGGAATCGTTCAGCCTGCTGGAATCCATCATGATTCTGGCGATGATCGTGCTGGGCGGCATGGGTCACATCCCGGGCGTGATTCTCGGCGCCGTGGTGCTGACCATCGCGCCGGAGATCCTGCGCGAAGTGATAGGCCCGCTGCAGATGAAAACCTTCGGCAAAATGCTGATCGATCCGGAAAACGCCCGCATGCTGTTGTTCGGCTTGGCGATGGTGGTGATGATGCTGGTGCGGCCGGAGGGAATGTGGCCGTCCAAGCGCCGTAAAGCCGAGTTCCGTGACGATAGAGAAGCCGCAGGGCAGAAAGGTTGAGCCATGGCTGAAGTTTTGCTGAAGATAGAAGGCATCCATAAACGCTTTGGCGGCCTGCACGCGCTCAACAACGTGGCGCTGACCATCAACAAGGGCGAGATTTACGGCCTGATCGGCCCCAACGGCGCGGGCAAGACCACGCTGTTCAACGTGTTGACCGGCTTGTATGTGCCGGACGAAGGTGCGTTCGAGTTCGACGGCCACAATCTGTTCCAACAGAAGCCGCACGTGGTGGTGGCCGCCGGCATCGCCCGCACCTTTCAGAACATCCGTCTGTTCGCCGAAATGACGGCCTTGGAAAACGTGATGGTGGGGCGTCACATTCGCTCCAAGGCCGGCGCCTTGGGCGCGGTGCTGCGCGACAGACGCACCATGGCAGAAGAAAGGGCGATCACCGACAAGGCCTGGGAACTGCTGGAATACGTGGGCATCGCCGATGTGGCGCATGAGCGCGCCCGCAACCTGTCCTACGGCCATCAGCGCCGACTGGAAATCGCGCGCGCGCTGGCCACCGAGCCCAAGCTGCTGGCGCTGGACGAGCCGGCCGCCGGCATGAACCCGCGCGAGACCGAGGAACTGAAGACCCTGATGTCCAAAATCCGCGCCGGAGGCGTGACGGTGCTGCTGATCGAGCACGACGTCAAACTGATGATGGGCTTGTGCGACCGCATTGCGGTGCTGGACTACGGCAAGAAGATTGCCGAAGGCGTTCCCGAAGAGGTGCGCAAGAACCCGAAAGTGATTGAGGCCTACCTGGGAGCGGCACACGCATGAGCATTTTGGAAGTCAAAGACCTGCAAGTGGCCTATGGCGGCATTCAGGCGGTCAAGGGCGTCGATTTTCACATCGAGCAGGGCGAGTTGGTGACCCTGATCGGCGCCAACGGCGCCGGCAAGACCACCACGCTGAAAACCCTGGTGGGCATGGTGAAAAAATCCGGCGGCAGCATTCGTTACGACGGCAAGGACATCTCCACCATCGCGCCGCACAACTTCGTGCGCCACGGCCTGGCCATGGTGCCGGAGGGCCGCGGGGTGTTCGCCAAGCTGACGGTGGAAGAGAACCTGCTGATGGGCGCTTATTATCGCGACGATAAGGCCGCGATCCTGAGCGAAGCCGAGCGGGTGTACGAGTTGTTCCCGCGCCTGAAGGAGCGGCAGAAGCAACTGGCCGGCACCTTGTCCGGCGGCGAACAGCAGATGGTAGCCATGGGCCGCGCCATGCTGTCCAAGCCCAAGCTGCTGTTGCTGGACGAACCGTCCATGGGCCTGGCGCCCATCATCGTGGAGAAGATCTTCGAGATCATCCAGATGGTGGCCAAGGAAGGCGTGACCATGCTGCTGGTGGAGCAGAACGCCAAGCTGGCGCTGGAAGTGTCGCAGCGCGGCTATGTGATGGAAAGCGGCCGCATCACCATGAGCGGCCAGGCCAAGGATCTGCTCAACGACGAGCGCGTGCGCAACGCCTATCTGGGCGAGTGAGTTCGCCGCGCGTCGCCAAACCCCGGACTTGTCCGGGGTTTTTTGCTTTCAGAGCGCGGCGTCGATGGCGGCTTGCAACATGGCCTGCACGCCTGGATGCTGCAGCCGGCGGCGGTTGGCGATGGCGTAATAATGCTCCCAGACCCCGTCGACCTCGCCCAGCGCCTGCGGCGCGTTCGCGTCGCCGCCGCTGGGCGCCGTGCTGGGAAACAGGCCGAAGCCTTGGCGGCCGAAGGCGTCCAGCAAAGCGCCGTCGTCGAACTCCGCGACGATGTCCGGCTTGATCCGGCGCTCCTCGAACCACTGGTCCAACTGGCTGCGCAGCACATGATGGCGGCTGGGCAAGAGCATGGGCGCCTGGTTCAGGCTGGCGGGGAAGCCTTCGGCGTAGCGCCGCCACAGTTCGGCCGCGCCGGCTATCATCACCGGGCAGCGCATCAGCAGCCAGGATTGAAAAGGCTGCGATCCGCCGGCCGCCATTGGGCGGTCCGCCAGCACCACGTCCAGCCGGTGGCGGGTCAGGTCGGCCAGCAACTCGTCGAAATCGCCTTCGCCGCATTGCAGCCTGACCTTGGCGTCCAGCCGTAGCGCCGGTTCCAGCAGCTTGAGCGCGATGGCCTTGGGCAGCACGTCCGAGATGCCCGCCGCCAGGCGGATGGTCTTGTCCAGCTGCGCGTCTTCCAGCGTTTCCTGCAATTCCTCGCCCAGCATGAAGATCTGATCGGCGTAGCGCAGCGTCACATGGCCGGCCTCGGTCAGAACCAGCTGGCGTCCCTGTTGTCGGAACAAGGTTCGCTCCAGGCTCTGTTCCAGCCGCGAAATCTGGCCGCTGACGGTTTGAGCGCTGACGCCCAATTGTTCCGCCGCGCGGGTGACGCCGCCGGCGTGGGCGACCGCCCAGAAGTAATGCAGATGCTTGAAGTTGATCCGTTCGGACATAATGGTTCGAAAAAACTTGATGTATTTTCTGATTATATTTGATTTTTTCCGAGGGACGCAGCGTCTAGAATGCACTGTGTCGGGCGTTCCTCGGAATGCCGTCGAATTCAACGCAAGGGCCAACACCATGAAACGAGTCATCCTATTAATCGCCACCAACATCGCCGTGATGGTGGTGCTGAGCATTGTGGCCAGCTTGTTGGGGCTGAACCGCTTCATGACGGGCAACAGCCTGAACCTGGGCACGCTGCTGGGCTTCGCCGCGGTGATGGGTTTCGGCGGGGCCTTCATCTCGCTGATGTTGTCCAAGACCATGGCCAAGTGGAGCACCGGCGCGCGGGTGATCGAAACCCCGAGCAACGACACCGAACGCTGGCTGGTGCACACCGTGCAGAAGCTGGCCAGCCGCGCCAATCTGCCGATGCCGGAAGTGGCGGTGTACGAGGGCGAGCCCAACGCCTTCGCCACCGGCCCGAGCAAATCCAACTCGCTGGTGGCGGTGTCCACCGGTCTGCTGGCCTCGATGACGGAAGAAGAAGTGGAAGCGGTGCTGGCGCACGAAATCGCCCATATCCAGAACGGCGACATGGTGACGCTGACGCTGATCCAGGGCGTGGTCAACACCTTCGTGTTCTTCCTGGCGCGCGTGGTCGGCTATTTGGTGGACAACTTTTTGCGCCGCAACGACGAAGAATCCAGCGGCCCGGGCATTGGCTATATGGTCACTGTGATCGTCTGTGAGATCGTGTTCGGCATCCTGGCCTCCGCCATCGTGATGTATTTCTCGCGTCAGCGCGAATTCCGCGCCGACGCCGGCGCGGCCACCCTGCTGGGCGGCGCGCGTCCCATGGTCAACGCCTTGCGCCGTCTCGGCGGCGTCGCCGCCGGCGACCTGCCGCAGAATATGGCGGCCTCCGGTATCTCCGGCGGGCGCGGCGGCCTGATGGCGCTGTTCTCCAGCCACCCCAGCATCGAGGAGCGCATCGGCGCGCTGGAACACGGTCGTTAAGCTTTGATCCGCCTCCGCGGCAGCGGAGGCGGCTGATGTGAATTCAGGCCCCGGGGCGGCTCGCTCGGCCCGGGGCCTTTCTATTGCCTAAAGGAATGCTTATGGAATGGTTGAGCGCCGGCTTCGCCGGCTACCCCTTGTGGGTGTGGTTGATGTTCATGGCGATTGTGCTGGCTCTGCTGGCTTTCGATCTGGGCGTGCTGCACAAAGAGGAAAAGGAGATCGGGGTCAAGGAAAGCCTGATGCTGTCGGCTTTCTACATCGGCGTCGGCCTGGCCTTCGGCGGCTGGATCTGGTGGTATCAGGGCGCGGACGCCGGCATGCAGTATCTGACCGGCTATGTGGTGGAGAAGTCGCTGTCCATGGACAATGTCTTCGTGATGTCGCTGATCTTCTCCAGCCTGGCGGTGCCGCGCTTGTACCAGCACCGGGTGCTGTTCTGGGGCATTCTCGGCGTGATCGTGATGCGGGCCTTGATGATAGGCCTGGGCGCGGCGCTGGTGGCGCAGTTCCAGTGGGTGCTGGTTTTGTTCGGCCTGTTCCTGATCGCCACCGGGATCAAGATGCTGTTTTCCGACGACGAGCACGCGCCCATCCAGGAAAACCGCATGTACCAATGGCTGCGCGGCCACCTGCGGCTGACGCCGGACTTGCACGGCAAACAGTTTCTGGTGCGCGGCGAGGCGCATGGCTTGGCTCGCGGCTGGTGGGCGACGCCGCTGCTGTTGGCGCTGATCATGGTGGAGAGCGCCGACCTGGTGTTCGCGGTGGACAGCATCCCGGCCATCTTCGCCATCACCCAGGACCCGTTCCTGGTCTACACCTCCAACATCTTCGCGATCCTGGGTCTGCGCGCGCTGTACTTCGCGCTGGCGGCGATGGTGCATCGCTTCCATTATCTGAAGTACGCCTTGTCGCTGGTATTGGTGATGATAGGCGTCAAAGTGGGTCTGGTGTTCTTCAACGACGTGGGCTGGGTGACGTTCAAGATCCCCACCGCCTGGTCCTTGGCGGCGACGCTGGGTCTGTTGCTGGCGGGCGTGCTGTATTCGCTGCACAAGACGCGAGATCAGAACCCCAACGATTGAGGCGGACGCATAAGTTCGCGCCGGAGCAGGGCTCCGGCGGGCAAGGGAAACCGGCCATGCGCAATGCGCGTGGCCGGTTTTTTGTAAACCTTCTGTAAACCTCTCTCATTTGGCCACGATTTCTCCCTCAGCCCGGCGGGCGGGCGCGGTATCCTTAGAGCCGCTAACCAAACCTCGCAGAGAAGCTGAGCCTAGACGCGCCGACGCAGGCAGTACAAGTTGTACGGCCAGGAGGCGCAAGGCAGGATCAGGGCTTGGGTTAGCGGGTCTTATAATAAAGCCGCAATGGAGGTGAGCTGTTATGACTGTCGAAGTGCCAAGATTGCTGGTGGTGGATGACGACCCCGACCTGCGCGACCTGCTGCGCGACTACCTGGGCAAGCAGGGTTTCGCCGTCGACGCCGTCGGCGACGGCCAGGCCATGCATCAGGCGATTGCCGCGCAGAACTACAATATGTTGATTCTGGACCTGATGTTGCCGGGCGAGGATGGCCTGACCCTGTGCCGCAATCTGCGCGAGCGCTCCTGCATGCCCATCCTGATGCTGACCGCGCGCGGCGACGAACTGGACCGCATCATCGGCCTGGAAATGGGGGCCGACGATTATCTGACCAAGCCGTTCAGCCCGCGCGAGCTGCTGGCGCGGATCAAGAGCATTTTGCGCCGGGTGTCGGATCAGCCGGCGAACGCGGCCAGCGTGCGCCGGCTGCGTTTCGCCGGCTGGACGCTGGACCTGAACGCCCAGCATCTGCTGGACGAGGCCGGGGTGGTCACTCCGCTGTCCGGCGGCGAATTCAAACTGCTGCAGGCCTTGGCGGAAAACGCCAACGCGGTGATGTCGCGCGATCAACTGATGGAGGCGATGAACGGCAAGGAGGCCGGACCGTTCGACCGCACCGTCGACGTGATGATAGGGCGGGTGCGCCGCCGGCTGGGCGAGGACGCGCGCGAGCCCGTGCTGCTCAAGACCATACGCAGCGGCGGCTATATGCTGGCCTGCGAGGTGGAAGCCTTGCGATGAGGTGGTTGCCGCGCACATTGTATGGCCAGATTTCGCTGACGCTGGTGGGGGGCTTGCTGCTGGCCAACGCCTTGGGCATTTATTTCATTCTCAGCGACCGCGACCGCTTGAGCAATTCCTTGCGCGTGCAATACACCGCGCAGCACATCGCCGACATCGTCAATCTATTGGACGAGTGTCCAAGCAAATATCGGGAACAGGTGATTTCCGCCCTGAACCAGCCCACGCTGCTGGTGCGCATGGACCGGTTCTGGGAGCAGCCAGAAAATACGCTGAGCCGGCATGGCCGCTCGTTTCAGCAATTGATCAAGCGCGACCTGATCAAGCCTTATCAGCTGCAGGTGTTGTCCAAGCAGCAGGACTCGTCGGCAGGCGGCCGCGCGGCCTTGATCGATAGGGTGGGCGGGCTGGGGATGAAAAATTTCACGCCCACGCGGGACGCCGGCCTTGCCGGCTCCATCGTCGGCGAAGAACTGACCGCCCTGGGCCCGCTGGCCGAATTCAAGACCCATCTGGCCACGGTGCAGGCCAGGCTGAGCGACGGCACGGTATTGACCTTCAACGCCTCGCGGCCCATTTCGCTGGCCGATCAGCCCATCCGCATCCTGGCCTGGCTGCTGCTGGTGGCCTTGACCGCCGCTATTCTGGGCGCCTGGGCGGTGCGGCAGCTGATCCGGCCGCTGGGCCTGTTCGCGCAGGCGGCCCGAGGCCTGGCCAGCAATCTTAATCAGGCGCCCTTGCCGGAAACCGGCTCCGAAGAAGTGGCGGAAGCCGCCCGAACCTTCAATCGGATGCAGACCGAGCTGCAGCGCCTGCTGAAAACCCGCAATCAGATGCTGGCCGGCGTGTCGCACGATCTGCGTTTGCCCATCACCCGTATCCGTCTGCGCCTGGAAGGGTTGGCCGAGTCGTCGGAAAAGCAGGCGATAGAGCGCGACCTGCTGGAAATGGACCAATTGATCAACGACTCGCTGACCTATCTGCGCGGCGGCTGCGGCAGCGAGCAGGTGGTGAAGCTGAATCTCAACGCTTTGCTGGAAAGCGTGGTGGAGGATATGGAGGCTTTCGGCGCCGACATCCAACTGCACAGCGAAGCGGTGGCGCCGGTCGCCGGCAAGGTCGGCGCCTTGCGCCGTTGCCTGGGCAATCTGCTGGAGAACGCGCGCCGTTACGGCGGCGCGGGGATCGAGGTCAGCCTGCGGCAGCGGGGAGACTGGGTGGAAGTGCGGATTCAGGACCAGGGGCCGGGCATCGCCGAGGCGGAGCTGGAACGGGTGATGGAGCCTTATGTCCGCTTGGAGGATTCCAGGGCGCGCCATACCGGGGGCAGCGGCCTGGGCCTGGCCATCGCGCGGGCGATTGCGCGCGACCATGGCGGCGATCTCAAACTGAACAACCGGCCTCAGGGCGGTTTGTGCGTGAAACTGAGTTTGCCGGCCGGACATTGAACGCATTGATCTTGTGGCGAGCCGCGCTAGCGCGGCTTTTTTCTTGTCCTCTCGCCGGGCTGCGATGAGAGAGGGGGCGGGTGAGCGGCTTTGTATCTGCCGAATTCTCAAAATTTACGATGTGTTCACACTCTATTTACATTAAAGCCGTATTGTAAATGGACATTTACAAAGTGATTGATTACAATCAGTGTCAGAATTCACTGATACAGATTCTTTTTCGCTTCTTTGAATTCGAGTCAAGTCTATCCAATCTTCAGCCCGCCGCGTGCGGGCATTTTTTTGCTCAAATGCTTGTGGTTAATGAATTTTAACAAGTTGAGAGTGAAACTTCGCCTGAGTGTTTCAGTCTGATTGCCTGAAGTATGATGTTGTTTTTTTGACACTACTGTTGTTTAATGACCACAAGTTTGCATGGCTAGTTGCAAATGTGAAACACAGCAACTAGTATTCGCTCACTTCCTAAGTAAACAAGAAGGATAGCCACATCATGAAAAAAAGTCTGATCGCTCTGATGGTTGCCACTCTGCCGGCAGCCGCTTTCGCCGACGTAACCGTGTTCGGTACCATCAAAGGTGGTGTTGAGTACGTTGATAACGCCTCCAACAAGCAAACCAATATCGACGACCTGGGTTCCCGTATCGGTTTCAAAGGCAATGAAGATCTGGGCAATGGCCTGAAAGCCATCTGGCAAGTTGAAACCGGCTTCGGCATCGACGGCCAGAGCCGCACCGGCGAAAGCAGCGGCACCTTCGGCAGCCGCGAATCCTTCGTGGGTCTGTCCTCCAACTTCGGTACTTTCCGTCTGGGTCACCTGGCCAACTACGGCGAGTCCGACATGGCTCAAGTTAACCCGTGGGAAAGCAGCAGCAACGCGCTGCAACTGAACGCCTTCACCCGCGGCGACGGCTATGTTAAGAACGCCGTGCGTTTCGACACCCCGGAATTCGCCGGCTTCCAAGCCGCCTTCCTGTACGGCACCAAGGAAGACAAGAGCAACGCTGCTGCTAACAAAGACCGCGAGACCTACAACCTGGGTCTGTCCTACGAGAACAGCGGCTTCTTCGGTAAGTACCAGTACATCCACGAAAGCCCGGTTACCGTTGGTCTGAACGCTAGCAGCAAGGCCAACAACAAGCACCGCATCGAAGCCGGCTACAACGCCAACAACATCTTCGTGGCGCTGGGCTACCGTAACGACAAGGGCGACGCTACTGTTACCCCGGGTTACTTCCTGTCCAATTCCGAGGCTGCTACCGATGGTCGCAAGTACGAATCGCAAGAATACGCGCTGACCGCTGGCTACCAGATCGGCGCCTTCATGCCCAAGTTCACCTACGCCCAGTCCAAAGACGTGAAGATTGACGGCGTGAAGCAAAACGATAGCGGCTACAAACAGTACCTGCTGGGCGTTGATTACAGCCTGTCCAAGCGCACCGTGGTTGGCGCTCAGTACGGCGAAATCAAGATGGACGGCAACGCCAAGGCTATGGTCAGCAACGGTGTTAACACCGACAAGATCAAGGCCTTCGGTCTGAACGTCGTACACAAGTTCTAAGCGTTACGGGCTAGACGTAAAGCTGCGAACAGTTTGGAATGCCGCCCCTGGCAACAGGGGCGGCATTTTTCATGTCCGGCGCTCGGCAAGTGGCTCGCCGTGGGCGGCGACGAGGTCGTCGACGAAGGCCTGCAGCGTCGGATTGGGATGGCCGCGTTTGCGGGTGACCAGTTGGAATTCGGCCAGATAGCGCCAGCGCGCCGGGTCCAGCGCTCGCAGCAAGTCCCGCTCCGCCAGCGGCGCGGCATAGTGTTCCGGCAAAAAGCCCAGATGACGGCCGGACAGAATCAGGGCGGCGATCGCCTCCATATTGTCGGCGCGGGCGTTGATGCGCCAATCCGCCACCGGCAGCCCGGTATCCGGCAGCGGATAGCTACGCCAGGCCCAGTCGTGGGCGGCCAGCTCGGCGGGGCCAAGCGCGCCGGCCTGCGGGAACAGCGGATGGTCGCGGCCGCAGTAGGCCAGCTGCCGTTCGACGAATAGCAGCCGGTACTCCAGTTGGGGCGCGCGATGCCAGCAATAGCCGATGCCCAGATGAATCCCGCCCGACAGCAGCGCTTCCTCCAGGCCGCCCGGCGGCAACATGGACAGAATCAACTCCACCGCTTGCGGCCGCGCGCGAAAGCGCCGGATCGCCGCCGACAGCCGCGCATTGGCGCCCAGGGCGGTATGGCCGATCACGCCGATGCGCAATTGCCCGACCAACTGCCGGTCCAGTTGGCGGGCTTCCCGACAGAACAATTCCATCGATTCGGACAACTGCCGGCTGGCGGCCAGCAGGCGCTCGCCCTT
Organism: Chromobacterium sp. CCUG 30098; assembly: GCF_059916605.1. Classification (NCBI taxonomy): domain Bacteria; kingdom Pseudomonadati; phylum Pseudomonadota; class Betaproteobacteria; order Neisseriales; family Chromobacteriaceae; genus Chromobacterium; species Chromobacterium sp. CCUG 30098. Next base: position 45,372 of record NZ_JAUCGS010000004.1, read on the forward strand.
GGCGGTCAGCGCGAAGCCGCCGCGGCCGCGCTCGCACAGCCTATAGCCCAGCCGGGTTTCCAGCGCCGCCAGCTGATTGCTGATGGTGGACTGACTGATGTTCAGTGTGCCCTGCGCGGCGGAGACGCCGCCAGCCTCGACCACTGCCTGAAACACGCGGATCAGCCGCAAATCCATATTGCTTAAGGTATTGAGCATGGGCCTCCGCGCCGGCGGCGCAATGAGTGGGCACCCGCTGATTAATACATTCATTTTCATCCATGTAAACCGTGGCGTTTGGTGATGTTAGCCGGAGAGGCGGCCGCATAGACTGCGTGATCCCATCCATCAAGACGCAGGAGGTCTTATGTCCGCCCCTTTGCTCAACCAACCGCTGAGCGGCAATGCGATGCCGCGTTTCGGCGGCGTCGCCAGCATGATGCGCCTGCCTCTGCGCGACAGTGCCGCCGGCCTGGACGCCGCCTTCATCGGCCTGCCGCTGGATATCGGCACCTCAAACCGCAGCGGCACCCGCTTTGGCCCGCGTGAAATCCGCAGCCAGTCGGCGCTGCTGCGCCCCTACAACCTGGGCAGCGGCGCGGCGCCGTTCGAACGGCTGCAAGTGGCGGACCTCGGCGATGTCGCCACCAATCCCTATAACCTGGCGGACAGCGTGGCGCGGATCGAGGCCGCCTACGATCTGGCGCTGAGGCACCCGGTGCGTTTGCTGGGCATGGGCGGGGACCACACCGTCACCTTGCCGGCGCTGCGCGCGCTGGCTCGCAAGCATGGCCCGCTGGGCTTGGTGCATGTGGACGCTCACGCCGATGTCAACGACGAGATGTTCGGCGAGAAGATCGCGCACGGCACCACCTTCCGCCGCGCCTGGGAGGAGGGGCTGCTGGCCGAGGGGCGGGTGGTCCAGATCGGTCTGCGCGGCAGCGGCTACGGGGCGGCGGATTTCGACTGGTCGCGCCAGCGCAGTTTTCGGGTGGAGACGGCGGAGCAATGCTGGCATCGCTCGCTGGCGCCGTTGATGGCCGAGGTGCGCGCGCAGCTGGGAGCGGCGCCGGCGTATCTGAGTTTCGACATCGACGGTATCGACCCGGCGTTCGCGCCCGGCACCGGCACGCCGGAAGTGGGCGGCCTGAGTTCGGCGCAGGCCTTGGAAATCGTGCGCGGCTGCCGGGGCCTGGATCTGGTGGGCGGCGATCTGGTCGAGGTGTCACCGCCGTATGACGCCAGCGGCAACACCGCTTTGCTGGGCGCCAATCTGCTGTTCGAAATGCTGTGCGTCCTGCCCACACCGGCGCGCTAAGCCGCGCTGATTCCATACCCGCGAGCGCCGGAGAATGCGCTGCGGTCCCGAGAACAAGAGGAGAACGAGATGAGTCTGGATCTATTGACGGTGGCCGCCTATATCGGCGCCATGTTGTGGCTGGGTTGGCTGGGCATGCGGCGGGCCAGCGACCGGGAGCAGTACCTGGTGGCGGGGCGCAATCTGGGGCCGATGATGTATATGGGCACCATGGCGGCGACAGTGCTGGGCGGCGCCTCCACTGTGGGCACGGTCCGGCTGGGCTATGTTTACGGCATTTCCGGCTTTTGGTTGTGCGCGGCGCTGGGCAGCGGCATCGTGGTGCTCAATCTGTTTCTGGCCAAGCCGTTGCTGCGTTTGCGGGTTTTCACGGTCACCCAGGTGCTGGAGCGCCGCTATCATCCGCTGGCGCGCAAGGCCAGCGCGCTGGTGATGTTGTCGTACGCGCTGATGATCTGCGTGACTTCGGTGTTGGCGATAGGCACGGTGATGCAGGTGCTGTTCGAGCTGCCGTTCTGGCTGGCCGTCGTCATCGGCGGCGGCGTGGTGGTGATTTACTCGGCGATAGGCGGCATGTGGTCACTGACCTTGACCGACATCGTGCAATTCGTCATCAAGACGGTTGGCCTGATGCTGGTGCTGCTGCCCATCTGTCTGTGGCGGGTGGGCGGTTGGGAGCAGCTGGCCGTCCGGCTGCCGGCGTCCGCGTTCAGCTTCGAGGGCCTGGGCTGGGGCACGGTGCTGACGTATTTCCTGATCTATTTCTTCGGCATCCTCATCGGTCAGGATGTATGGCAGCGGGTGTTCACCGCGCGCGACGACAAGGTGGCGCGCTATGCCGGCAGCGCCGCCGGCCTGTATTGCCTGTTGTACGGTTTGGTCTGTGCGCTGATCGGCATGGCGGCGCGGGTATTGCTGCCGGAGCTGGAGAGCCCTAACAACGCTTTTGCCGCCGTCGTCAAAGGGGTGTTGCCGGACGGCGTGCGCGGCTTGGTGATCGCGGCGGCGCTGGCGGCGATGATGTCCACCGCCAGCGCCGCCTTGCTGGCCGCGTCGACCACCTTGACGGAGGACTTGTTGCCGGGAGGGCGCGCCGGTTTACGCCGCAACCGGGCGGCCACCTTGCTGGCCGGGGCCTTGGTCCTGCTGCTGGCGATGCGGGTGAATGACGTGATCCAGGCGCTGACCCTGGCCTACAACCTGCTGGTGGGCAGCATGCTGGTGCCGTTGTTGGCGGCGATCTGCTGGCCGCGGGCGACGACCGCCGGCGCGGTGGGCGCCATGATGGGCGGTTTGGGCGCGGCGGTGTTCTTCATGCTGCGGGACGGTCTGGACGCCAATACGCCGATTTATTTCAGCTTGCTGACCAGCGCCGGCCTGATGCTGGCGTTCAGCCTGGCGGACGGACGCGCGCGGCCGCGCCCGGCGCGGGAGTAGCCGCCCGTCGTCGGCCGTTCAGGCCAGCAGCTTGGCCACCGCGCCGATGGCTTTGGCGGTCAGCTTGATGGTGTCGCCCACGCGTTGCAGCTGCCGCCCGGCGTGATCGGCCGCCTCGGTCGCCGCTTGCAGCGCGGCGATCGCGTTGCGGAAGTCGTTGGTGTCGGCGTTCAGATCCCGCGCGATCAGCGCCAGGGTCTGGTTGGCCAATTCATCCTGTTGCGCCAGCAAGGCGCGGCTGTCCGCGCCCAGGCTGGCGACGGCCAGATTGTTGATGCGGGATGCCAGGCCGCTGACAAGCTCGGTGACTCGGTGGCTGTCCATATGCTGCCTCCTTTATTTGGCGGGCAGGTCGCGATAAAAATTGCGCAGCCGCCTGGCTTCGGCGGCGAAGTCGCGCAGCGCTTGCAGCTTGGACTGGGGCGCGTCCAAGCTTTGCAGCAACTGGCGGTTGGTGTCGGGAAAGCCCTGAATCGCTTTGTCGCTGGCTTGCAGCGCGGCCTCGATCTGCTCGAATTCGCGTAGCCGGTCGGAGATAGCGAGGTCGAACTGGTAGCGCTCCCAGCTGCCGTAGGGCGGTCGGCTGAAATTGGCGTGACGCAGCAGGCTGTCCCTGAGCACGCTCAGATAGCCGGGCAGCGCGCTCAAGACGCGGTGGCTGCTGACGGCCAGCCGGTCCAGTCCGGGCTGGGCGGTGGCCATGGTGTCGCGCAGCGCGTTCTTGCGTTGCGCGGTGGTGAGCTGGCGGCCCAGCGCATCGGCCGCGGTGGCCAGAATCTTGGCGGCGGCCTCGTCGCCGCCGCGCAGTTTGAGATCCTGAACGCTGTCGGCCAAGTCCTGGGCGGCGGCGTCGACCCGGGCCTCGGCCTCCCGGTCTCCAGCCAGGCTGCGCAGAGTTCGGGCGTATTTTTCCAGCGCGTCCAGCGTCGCCTGAAGCTGGGCCAGGGCGGGGCCGAGGTCGTAGCTGGCGCCGTTGCCGGCTTGCGGGCGGAAGGTGTCCGTGCGCAGCGGGGCGTTGGGCGCGGTAAGCACCGCGTTGAGTCGCGCATTCTGCTGGATGCGCGCAAAAGTACCGGCGGAGCTTTGCGTGACGCTGCGGGCGGCGTTGTCGAAATCGGCGAATGGCGTGTCCGGAGCGTTGGCGCAGGCGGCCAGCAGCGGCAGCAAAGGCAGCAGGCGAAGAAGGGGGCTGGCGGGCATGGCGCTGCTCCATCGGCAGGCGGGCGCTGACGCGACCGCGCGGTTTGCGGGATGAAACGTGCGCGGACGCTATGGCGGGCGCATGTCGTGGTATAGACGATCCGTTGTTGCAGCGAGCCTGTACCAATGATATGGCAATGAAAAGGGCGCTCCGGTACTCCCTTTGGTTTGGCCGTTTTCATCGTTCTATCGAGGTCGGCTAGGGTGGTTCCTTCACGCGTGAGCGCATCTAAGCGGGTTTCGAGCTTTATCATTAGCGCCGTGGTGGCGAATGACGAGCATATCGACATCTGAGCGCAGGCTTGGCAACAAGCTGCACAGGCCAGTCGATTGCCGGCGGCCCGCCAGAACTTCGGCGATGCTGAGTTCGGTCGCCCGGTGCGTTGCGGAAATGTCACCGGCAGCTATGCCGCAACTGGCTTGGCCGGAGGCGGTTTTGGGCGACGGAGGCGCGACTTGATAGCGGGTAAAATATTGGTCTTACTGGTAATACCAGTTAGACCAGTGTAGTTTGCCGTTTATGACTAATCATGTTTTTGATCGCCTGGCCGCCATGTTCACTTCTTCCAAACTGGGCGATGTCGCCGCCCGCAATATTCTTGATGCCATCAAGCGCGGCGTCTGGTTGCCTGGAGAGATGCTGCCGTCGCAGCGCGATCTGGCAGAGCAGTTTGGCATCAGCCGCCCGCCGCTGCGCGAGGCGATTTCGGTGCTTGAGGCCTTGGGCTTTGTCCGCTCCCATCCCGGCAAGGGGGTGTTTGTGCTTAGCACCGATCCCCAGGGTGAGCCGTTGGCGCAGCCGACGGTGCGTCCGGAGGACGTGTTTCAACTGCGCTTGGCGCTGGAGCCATTCGTGGTGGGCTTGGTCGCGCAGTCGATAACTTCCGAAGAACTGATGCAGTTGCGGCTAACGCTGCTGGATATGCGTGAGGCGCTGGCTGCGGGCGAAATGGCTGCGGTGGTGGAGGCGGATATTTTGTTCCACCGGCAGTTGGTGGGATTTAGCCGCAACCCAGTGTTCAAGCAGTCGATGGAGCAGGCCAGCGAGGCCATTGGTCACGCCCGCGCCATCATGCTGGCGCGACCGCAGGAGTTACAGGCGGCGTTGATTGAGAAAGAGGCCATTTTGCGGGCCATCAAGGCGCATGACAGCGCGGCGGCCAGCGCCGCCATGCAACAGCACATCATTCATGCTTGCGAACGCTTGGGGATTCCGGTTCGTGGCACGTCTGTCGTCTGGTCACAACAAGGGGAGGGTGGTACCTAAGCCAGTTGGATGTTGGAAGCCGTTTCCGGAAGGCCGCCGCGTCAACCGTCTTGGCCTGGATGACTTGTCTGGGCGGCTTCTCGCCATACCTCCTCATTAGGAGAAAGGGAAGCCATGCTGCGTTTGACTAAGAAGTCGTTGTTTGTACGAGTCATGATCGGACTTGTCCTCGGCATCTGCGCCGGCTTGTTGTGGCCGGAACAGGCTCTACAGTTGAAACCGTTGGGAGATGGTTTTATCAAGCTGATCAAGATGCTGATCGCGCCGATTGTATTCTGTGTGGTGGTGAGCGGGATTACCGGTGCCGGTGACTTGAAAAAAGTGGGCCGGGTGGGTTTGAAGGCCATTGTGTATTTTGAGCTGGTCACGACTCTGGCTCTGGCTTTGGGCTTGCTGTTGGCCCTGCATAGCAGCATCGGTCTGGGGATGAACGTGGATGTCGGCTCCTTGGATACCCAAGCGATGGCCGCCTACACCGATAGAGCCCAGGCTTTGCAGCATGGCAGCACCTGGTCGTTTTTCATGAACTTGATTCCTGGCACGGTGTTTGGCGCGTTGGCCTCGGGCGATATCTTGCAGGTGTTGGTGTTTGCCTTATTGTTTGGTTGCGCCTTGAATCTAGTGCGCGATTCCGCTGGCGGAGTGATTCGGCTGGTGCATGAGGCGGGCCATGTGTTTTTCAAGCTGATCGGTCTGGTGGTGCAATTGGCGCCGCTGGGAGTGTTCGGCTCCATTGCCTTTACCACCGCCAGTTACGGGGTATCGTCCTTGCAGCAGTTGGGTGGTCTGGTGCTGATGTTTTATCTCACTTGCGCTTTGTTTGTTCTGGTGGTGCTGGGGACTATTTTGCAATTGGCGGGTCTTAACATCGTAGCATTTTTACGCTATCTGAAAGACGAGTTATCGATCGTGGTGGGGACGGCCTCGTCCGACGCGGTGTTGCCGCAAGTCATGCAAAAGCTTGAACATCTGGGCATCGGCAATGCCACCGTGGGCCTGGTGATTCCCACCGGTTATTCGTTCAATCTCGATGGTTTTTCCATTTATCTTACCCTGGCGGCGGTGTTTATCGCCCATGCCACCAATACGCCGCTGTCCAATTACGATTTGTTGACCATTCTCGCGGTGTCGTTGGTGACCTCCAAGGGCGCGCATGGAATTCCTGGCTCTGCCTTGGTGATTCTGTCGGCGACTCTGTCGGCAATACCCGCCATTCCGGTGATCGGGCTGGTGTTGGTGTTGTCGGTGGACTGGTTCATGGGCATTGCTCGGGCGTTGACCAATTTAATCGGCAATTGCGTGGCCGCGGTGGTGGTGGCGCGCTGGGAGCGGGATATGGACTTGGAGCGGGCGCGCAATGTGCTGAGACGCAAGCAGGGTTATGAATATGTGGCAGAGCCGGCTGTCAGCGTCGGTTCCTTGGTGGATCGTTGAAGCAGGTTTTAGCGGTGGTGGCTTTAGCGCGTCTCCATTTTGGCGGGGCGCCATAGGCGTTGCGGATAGTTCGAACGGGGCAGCAATATCTGGGAGCCTTCCCCGGTTGATGTGCTGGAGAAGTCATAAAAAATGCCTGATCATGAATTTGATCAGGCATTTTTTTAGTTTGACGTTCAGCGCACGTCAGCGTTGTTTAGCCGCATTAAAAGGTTACTCACACACCGGCCTCGTGCGCCTGCACGTCGGCGTGGTAGCTGGAGCGCACCATCGCGCCCACGGCGGCATGGACGAAGCCCATTTCATAGGCTTTTTTCTCGAACATCTTGAATACGTCCGGGTGCACATAGCGCAGTACCGGCAGGTGGCCGTCGGACGGTTGCAGATACTGGCCTATGGTCAGCATGTCCACATTGTGGGCGCGCAGATCGCGCATCACTTCCAGAATCTCTTCGTCGGTCTCGCCCAGGCCCACCATCAGGCCGGACTTGGTGCGGACGTCGGGGTTCTTGGCCTTGTAGTCCTTCAGCAATTGCAGCGAGTGCGCGTAATCCGAACCCGGACGCGCCTGCTTGTACAGCCGCGGCACGGTTTCCAGATTGTGGTTCATCACGTCCGGCGGGGTCTGGCTCAGAATGTCGACGGCCACGTCCAGGCGGCCGCGGAAGTCCGGCACCAGAGTTTCGATCTGGGTGTTGGGCGACATTTCACGCACCGAGTTGATGCAGTCGGCGAAGTGCTGGGCGCCGCCGTCGCGCAGATCGTCGCGGTCCACCGAAGTCACCACCACGTACTTCAGCTTCATCGCGGCCACGCTCTCCGCCAGGTGGCGCGGTTCGTCCGGATCCAGCGGGTTGGGGCGGCCGTGGCCCACGTCGCAGAACGGGCAGCGGCGGGTGCAGATATCGCCCATGATCATGAAGGTGGCGGTGCCTTTGCTGAAACATTCGCCGATGTTCGGGCAGGTGGCTTCCTCGCACACCGTGTGCAGCTTTTGTTCGCGCAGAATCTGCTTGATCTCGTGGAAGCGCTGGCCGTTGGGCAGCTTGGCGCGGATCCATTCCGGTTTTTTCAGTTTTTCGTCCAGCGGGACGATCTTGATGGGGATGCGGGCGGTTTTGGCCGCGCCCTTGTGTTTGACCCCAGCCTGGTTTTCCGGCTTCATGTCAGTTCCTTGGTGCTGTTCAGGAGGCGCTCCAGATGCGGCAGCAGCGTATCGGCGGCGGCGGCAAGGCTCAGCTCCACTCCCAGTTGTTTCAGGTCGGTCACCTTGAGGTTGGCGTAACCGCAAGGATTGATGGAATCGAAAGGCGCCAGGTCCATGTCCACATTGAAGCTGAGGCCATGGTAGACCGCGTGGTTCTTGATGCGCAGGCCCAGCGAGGCGATCTTGGCGCCGGCCACGTAAACGCCGGGCGCGTCCACATCGCCGTTGCCGTGTATGCCCAGTTCCGCCAGCGTGTCTATCACCGCCTGTTCGATGCGGCGCACCAGCTCGCGCACGCCTATGCCCATGCGCTTGAAATCCACCAGCAGATAAACCACCAACTGGCCCGGCCCGTGATAGGTGATCTGGCCGCCGCGGTCGGTTTTCACCACCGGAATGGCGGTGGCGTGCAGCAGGTGCTCCGGCTTGCCGGCCAGGCCCTGGGTATAGACGGGCGGATGTTCGACCACCCACAGTTCATCGGGGGTATCGGCGTTGCGGGCGTCGGTGAACGCCTGCATGGCGCGCCAGGTTGGTTCGTAATCCACTCGGCCCAGATGTTTGACGATGCGCGACACGGCAATCTCCAGGTGCTTAAAGCACCATTTTCACCATCGGATGGCCGGTCAGCGACAGATAGATATTGTCCAGCTGTTGACGCGAGGTGGCGGTGACGGTGACGGTCAGCGCGTAAAAGCGGCCGTTGGCGCTTTCGCGCAGCGTCACGTCGTGGTCGGCCAGGTCGGGCGCGTTGACGCGGACGACCTCGGTGATGGTGAGGACGAAATCCTCGTGACGCTCGCCCATCACCTTGATGGGGAAGCGACAGGGGAATTCCATGAGTTCCTGTTTTTCAGACATATGCAATCAAATCCGCTAAGAACGTGTTTACGATTGCGCGAGCAAGAGCGAGACAAGGCGAAAACAGTTGAGAAAGCGGAGTGTACACACGGTACATGAGCATTTCGAAGCGGTTTTCAACGCGGTATCGCCGAAGCGCAGCAGATCGTAAACAGGTTCTAAAGACGCCGAACCCGAAACGGGCAAAGGCGCAGCAGCCAGTTGTACTGCAAACCGGGCCGCCCGCGCCAATACATTTTACGGTCGTCTTTATTACTAAAACGTCACATCATAATACAGCCGCGGCGTCCGGGCGATGCCCGGCGCAGCGATTAACGGCGGACGCCGTTTATTTCCAGCCCAGCATCAGCTTGATGCTGTCCCACAGCCGGCTGAAGAAGCCGCCTTCTTCCACCGCCTTCAAGGCCACTACCGGGCGCTCGAACAGCGGCTTGCCGTCCAGCGACACCACCAGCTTGCCCACCACCTGGCCGGCTTTGACCGGGGCGATCAAGGGCTGCATGGTGGTCAGATCGGCCTTGAGCTTGGCGGCCTGGCCCTTGGCCACGGTGGCGTAGACGTCGCTGGCGAAGCCGACGGACACGGTTTTGGCCGCGCCCTTGTAGATGGGCAGCTCGGACACCGGCTTGGCGCCGCTATACAGTTTGGGCGTATCGTAAAACTGCAAGCCGTAGTTGAGCAGCTTGGAGCTTTCCACTGCGCGCGCCTCCGGGCTGGCGGTGCCCACCACCACTGAAATCACGCGACGGCCGTCGCGGTGGCTGGTGGTGATCATATTGTAGCCGGCGCTGTCGGTGTAGCCGGTCTTCATGCCGTCGACGTTGGGGTCGCGGTAGAGCAGCAGGTTGCGGTTGGGCTGCTTGATGTTGTTGTAGGTGAAGGACTTGATCGAGTAGATCGGGTAGAACTCCGGGAAGTCGCGGATCAGCGCGCCGGCCAGGATGCCCAGATCGTGCACGGTGGTGTAGTGCTCGGGATTGGGCAGGCCGGTGGCGTTGCGGAACTGGGTGTTCTTCATGCCCAGTTTCTGCGCCTGCTGGGTCATCACCTGGGCGAAGACTTCCTCGCTGCCGGCGATGGCTTCAGCCAGCGTCACGCAGGCGTCGTTGCCGGATTGCACGATCATGCCCTTGATCAGGTCGTCGACCTTGGCCGGCACCTTGGGATCCAGGAACATGCGCGAGCCTTCGGTTTTCCAGCCTTTTTGCGACACCGTCAGCGTCTGTTCCAGAGTCAGCCGTTTTTCCTTCAGCGCCTTGAAGGTGAGGTAGGCGGTCATCAGCTTGGTCAGCGAGGCCGGCTCCACGCGGGAGTCCGGGTCGCGCTCGGCCAGCACTTGCCCGCTGTTGAAGTCGGTCAGGTAATAAGCCTTGCCGGCGATTTCGGGCGCGGGCGGCAGAAAGGCGGCGGAGGCGAAAGAGACGGACGGCAGCGCGATCGCCGCTGCCGTGAGAATGCTGGTGAATGTTTTCATTGTTCCTATGGGCAACGCTGGGGGTTGAGGTCCAAATAGTAGCCGTTGATTATACACGCGGATTGCCGTCCGGTTGCCGCGAAGTGGGGATTTTCTGCGGGCGGGGCGGACGGAGCCGTTGCGATACCGCAATGCAACAATCCAATATTATCAAGGCTTCCCGTCTGCTTGGAGTTCCTGCTACTCTGGCAGTTCAAGCAAAATAATGATCGGGACAAAGGCTTTGCCATGCAAGAGAAGCAAGACTATCTGGAACGCATCCTGACGTCGCGGGTTTACGACGTCGCCATCGAAACGCCGCTGGAGCTGGCGCCCAATCTGTCGCGCCGCTATCGCAACACGATTCTGCTCAAGCGCGAGGATCTGCAGCCGGTGTTCTCCTTCAAGCTGCGCGGCGCTTACAACAAGATGGCCAAGCTCAGCGCGGAACAGCGCGCGCGCGGCGTGATCACCGCCAGCGCCGGCAACCACGCGCAGGGCGTGGCCTTGTCCGCCAGCCGGCTGGGCTGCGCGGCCACCATCGTGATGCCGGTGACCACGCCGCAGATCAAGATAGACGCGGTCAAGCAATACGGCGGCCAGGTGGTGCTGCATGGCGATTCCTTCAACGAAGCCTTCCACCACGCGACTGAATTGGCCGCGCAAAACGGCATGACTTATATTCCGCCGTTCGACGACCCGGACGTGATCGCCGGCCAGGGCACCATAGGCATGGAGATTCTGCGCCAGCACCCGGACGGCTTGAACGCCGTCTTCGTCGCCATCGGCGGCGGCGGCCTGGCCGCCGGCATCTCCAGCTTCATCAAGCGGCTCAAGCCGGAGATCAAGGTGATAGGCGTGCAGCCGGTGGATTCCGACGCCATGCGCCAATCCATCGCCAAGGGCGAGCGCGTGGAGTTGAAGGACGTGGGCCTGTTCGCCGACGGGGTGGCGGTCAAGCTGGTGGGCGAGGAGACTTTCCGCATTTGCCGCGAGCTGCTGGACGAGATCATCCTGGTGGACACCGACGCCATCTGCGCGGCGATCAAGGACATCTTCGAAGACACCCGCTCCATCGTGGAGCCGGCGGGCGCCTTGGCGGTGGCCGGCGCCAAGGCTTACGTGGAGCGCGAAGGCTGCGTGGACCAGACCCTGGTGGCGATCTCCTGCGGCGCCAATATGAATTTCGACCGCCTGCGCCATGTGTCCGAGCGTTCCGAACTGGGCGAGCGGCGCGAGGCCGTCATCGCGGTGACCATTCCGGAAAAGCCGGGCAGCTTCAAGCGCTTCTGTACCGTGATAGGCGGCCGCAACATCACCGAATTCAATTACCGCTTCGCCGATCCCGGCACCGCCCATGTCTTCGTCGGCGTGCAGATCAGCGGCAAACAGGACCTGGAGAACATACTCTCCAGCCTGAACGCGCATGAGCTGGACAGCATCGATCTGACCGACAACGAATTGGCCAAGCTGCACATCCGTCATCTGGTGGGCGGTCACGCGCCGCAGCTCAAGGACGAGCGAGTGCTGCGCTTCGAGTTTCCGGACCGCCCGGGCGCGCTGATGCGTTTCCTGGAGGCGATGAGCGTGGACTGGAACATCAGCCTGTTCCATTATCGCAATCACGGCGCCGATTACGGCCGCGTGCTGGTGGGCATACAGGTGCCGGCCAGCGACGACGCGGAGTTCCAGCGCTTCCTCGACAATCTGGGCTATCCCTATGTCGAGGAAACCCAGAACCCGGCCTACAAGCTGTTCCTGGGCAAGACCATACGTTGAACCGGGCCGGCGGGCTGCTTGTGGTCGGCAGCCTGACGCCGCGCTCCTTCTTTGAAGCGAATCATGATCAAGGCAGTTCTATTCGATCTGGACGGCACCTTGGCCGACACCGCGCGCGATCTGGGCGCCGCGCTCAACCGCCTGCTGGCCGAGGAAGGCCTGCCGCCGCAGCCGTACGCGGCGGTGCGTCCCATCGCCAGCCACGGCGCGCGCGGGCTGGTCAGCCTGGGCTTCGGCATCGACCGCGAGCACCCGCGTTTCGAGGAATATCGCTTGCGCTTTCTGGATCACTACGAGCACAGCTTCGCCGACGAGACCGTCCTGTTCGACGGCGTCAACGGCCTGATCCAGGGCTTGATGGACAAGGGCTTGCTGTGGGGCATCATCACCAATAAGCCGATGCGCTTCACCGACCGTCTGGTGCCTTCGCTGCCTTTCATCGCGGCGCCGGCGGTGACGGTCAGCGGCGACACCGTGGGCGTGCCCAAACCGGATCCGCGGCCGATGCGCTTCGCCGCCGAGCGGATCGGCATCGCGCCTGAGCATTGCCTGTACGTGGGCGACGCCGAGCGCGACATCGCCGCCGGCCGCAGCGTGGGCATGAAGACGGTGTTGGCCAATTGGGGTTACATCGCCGACAGCGACCGGCCGGCGGAGTGGGGCGCCGACATCGCCATCGATCATCCGCTGCAATTGCTGGATCACGTTTAAGCGGCAATGGAAATGAAAAAAGCCACGGTTCTCCGTGGCTTTTTTGGTTTCGGCCTGGTGATTCTCAGGCGCGCAGGTTCTGCGCTATCGCATAGATGGGCGACAAGGCCGCCTCGCCCAGGCGCAGGCTGCGCTGGCCGCTCCAGCCGAAGTCGTCGTCCGGCAGATTGGCGTTGTCCTTGAACGGCATCTCCAGCGTGAAGGCGAGACAGCCGAAGTGTTCGCATACCCAGTTGGTGGCGATGGTCATATTGGCCTTGCCCGGCGCGTTGCGCGGGTAGCCGTGCTCGGTCTGGTAGTCCGGGCTGGCCAGCAGCAGGTGGTGGCGGAACTGATCGGCCAGGGTTTCCAGGCGCTCGTTCCACGATGGCACGCCTTCGGTGCCGGCCAGGAACACATAAGGAATGTTCTCGTCGCCGTGGATGTCCAGGAACAGGTCCACGCCGGTTTCCTGCATCTTGTTGCGCACCGCCAGCACTTCCGGGCTGGTCTCCGCGCTGGGGGCCGCCCATTCGCGGTTCAGGTTGGCGCCGGCGGCGTTGGTGCGCAGATTGCCCAGCACCGAGCCGTCCGGGTTCATATTGGGCACCACGTAGAAAGTGGCGCGGTCCAGCAGCGCGCGGCTGGTGGGATCCTGCGGGTCCAGCAGGCGGTTGAGCAGGCCTTCGATGAACCATTCGGCCATGGTTTCGCCCGGATGCTGACGGGCGATGATCCAGATCTTGAGATCCGATTCCACCTCGTGGCCTATGGTCAGCAGATTGATGTCGCGCTGCTGCACGGTAAAGCCCAGGTCGCTGACCTGGCACAGGCCGGAGCCCTGCGCCTGACCGATCAGGTTCAGATGCTGGTCGTAGGAATAGGGTTCGAAATAGGCGTAGTAGATGCTGCCGGACAGCGGCACGTGATCTATCGTCATCACGCCGTTTTCGTAGTGGGTGGGCACGCGGAACCAGTTGATGCGGTCGTAGGAGGCCACCGCTTGGTAGTCGACCCAGCCGTCCGGATAGGCGCTTTCGCCGGCGTTCAGGAAATTGAAGGTGCAGTGCTGATAAGCGGCGCCTTGCACGCGGAAGTAGAACCACTGGGCGAAATCGGCCGCATTGTCGCGGCGGATGCGCAGTTGGATGTCTTCGTAGTTGTCGGCGGAGACGATCTCGATGCTGCCGGCGTCAAAATTGCTGCTGATTTTCATGCGCTGAACCTATTGGTTTCCTGAAACGTGCTTAAGGCGGAGATTGTAAACCTGTCGCCGCTCACATGCCATCCTCAGGCGCAAGGCAAAGAAAAACCCCGTCGGCTGGACGGGGTTGCGCTTTAGCCTGAAACTGGACTTAAGCGGTGGGCGCGCGCTTGCTGGCGGTCTTCACCGCGTCGGCGGTGGCGCTGGTGGCGGCCTTGACGCTGCTGTCGGTGAACTCCACCACTTGCTGGGCGGCTTTGCTGAAGGTGTTGACCGCGGCGGCTGCGGCGGCTACCGAGCTTTTCACCGCGTTCAGCGCGGCGTCGGAGCCGGCCGGAGCGTTTTTGGCTGCGGACTCGATCGCGCCGATCAGCGACTTGTTGAAGCTGCCCAGGTTTTCTTCGGCCAGCTTGGTCAGTTCGCTTTGAGCGGAGGAAACGATGTCGTACAGATTGCGGGAATTGGCCAGAGCGGTGTCGATGTTCTGGGTGGCCAGCTTGTTCAGGTGGCTAACCGCTTCTTGCGGGTCGGTCACGCCGCTCAGCTGCTTGGCGATTTTGACGTTTTCTTCCAGCGACTGCTTGGAGATTTCCAAGTTCAGCTTGACCAGGCGCTCGGCGCTATCCAGAGTGATTTGCGAAAAGCGGAAAATGGTTTCCAGACCGTTCAGGGACAGCTTGTTCAGTTGCTCATTGCTGATGGACATAATGTATTCCTCCGCTGTGGGGTGAGACCTTAAAAGGAGATAGTCTGAATCAAAAATTTTGCACTGCACAATGACGAGTAAATGTATCATGCATTGCAGCAAAATTGGGAGCACTGACTGAAGATTTACTCTAGCGTGTTGTATTTATGATAAATTGCCGGCACACGGCACACCGTACCAAAATAAACCGGGAGCGTTACATGAGTGTTGAAAAGCGGGTCATCAAAAAGTACCCGAACCGCCGGCTGTACGATACCGCCACCAGTTCCTACATCACCTTGGGGGATGTGAAGCAATTGGTGCTTGATAATGTGGACATTCAAGTCGTCGACGCCAAGAGCCAAGAGGACATCACCCGCAGTGTGCTGTTGCAGATCATCCTGGAGGAGGAGAACGGCGGCATGCCGATGTTCAGCTACGAGGTGCTGACCCAGTTCATCCGCTCCTACGGCCAGGCCATGCAGGGCATGATGGGGCCCTTCCTGGAGAACAATCTGCAACTGTTCGCCCAGCTGCAGCAGAAAATGCAGGAACAAACCCGCGCGATTTACGGCGACAACACCATGTTGAACGCCAATCTGTGGGGCGAGTTCATGAAATTTCAGGGGCCGGCGGTGCAGAACATGATGGCCAACTACATGGAACAGAGCACCAGCATGTTTCTGGACATGCAGAACCGGATGCAGGAACAGACCAAGCAACTGTTCGGCGGTTTCGCCTTCCCGGCTTACAAGCAGGGCGAGGACGACAAGGACCCGTCCTAAAGCATGTACGATCTCTCGAGCCAGCGAGACAAGGCGTTTTCAACGCCGTATCGCGCGCAGCGCAGCAGATCGTAAACAGACTCTAAGGCGCAGGCGGCCGGCTGGAACGGCCGCCTGTCCGTTTCCATCCGCCGCTTGCCCCCGGAGGGCTTGCCATGCCGATTCCCGCATGTTGGATGCCGGGCGCCGTTAGCGGCGCCCGCTACTCTTGCACGGCGTCCGACGTATTTCGATTTTCCCCATTTCCCATTGACGACTCTAGCCGGCCGGGCCGGCAAGGCACCGCGCCATGTCCGCCGAAGCGCTGAGCGCCCGCCTGCGCGCGGCGCAGCGCAGCCATCTGGACGGCGATTGGGCCGAGGCGGAGCGAGCTTATCGCGCCTGCCTGCGCGATTGGCCCGCGTGCGCCGCGGCCAAATCCTTTCTGGCTTTCCTCTTGCTGCAGACGCAGCGCCCGGCCGAGGCCGAAGTCTGGCTGAGCGAGGCGATCGCCGCGGAGGCGGGCCATGCGGACTGGCATTTCAGCCTGGGCATGGCGCAGGCGCGCCAGGGCCGTTCGGGCGACGCGCGGCGGGCTTTCGCCGCGGCCGCGGCGCTGGACGGCGGCCAGCCCATGTATTGGACCAATCTGGCCGCCGCCTGCGAGCAGGACGGCGATTTCGCCGCCGCGGAACAGGCGTGCCGGCAAGCGCTGAGCGCGGACGCCGACTGCGCCGACGCGCACTTCCTGCTGGCCGGCCTGTGTTTGCGACAGGAGCGCCATGCCGAGGCGCGGCGCCACAATGCGTTGGGCATCGTGGCCCAGCCGGCCGCGCATGGGCCGATCGCGCGCATCGAGGCGCATTGCGAGCTGGATCAGCGCGACGCGGCCCTGGCCTTGTTGCATGACTGGCTGGCGCAAGCGCCGGACGATCCGGTGGCCTTGCATCTGTTGGCCGCCTGCGGCGGCGCGGAGCCGCCGCCGCAGTGCAGCCCGGAATTCATCCGGCGGACTTTCGACGCCAACGCCGAGGCGTTTGACGCCACCCTGACCCGCCTGCATTACCAGGGGCCGCAGTGGCTGGCGCAATGTCTGGAACGATTGGCGCCGCCGCCGGCCGCTCTGGACGCGCTGGATCTGGGCTGCGGCACCGGCCTGGCCGGCGGGGTCTTGCGGCCGTACGCGCGCCGCTTGCAGGGGGTGGATCTCAGCGGCGAAATGCTGGCGCGCGCCGCGGACAAGGGCGTGTACGACGTCTTGACCCAGGGCGACATCATCGAATTCCTGGCGACGGCTCCATTGCCGGTCGATCTGATCTGCTGCCTGGACACGCTCAGCTATTTTGGCGATCTGGAGCCGGCCTTGAGCTGGATGGCGCGCGCGCTCAAACCGGGCGGCTTGCTGCTGTTCAGCATAGAGCGCGCGCCGCGGGCTTTGCCGGGCGGCCACCGGCTGCAGCCCTGCGGGCGCTATCTGCACGATCCGGACTGGGTGGAGGGGCTGCTGGCGGCGTGCGGGTTGGCGTTGCGGGAGCGCCGGGACATGATGTTGCGGGAGGAGGCGGGGTGTCCGGTGCCCGGCGCTTTCTATTGCGCCGAGCGCATGCCTTAGTCAAGGCCTCTGCGGGCGCCGGCGCTCAGTGCTTGCTTTGCATCAGCTTGTCGGTCCAGGCCATCACCAGCGCGGACAGCAGGAAGGTGCAATGGATCACCACCTGCCACATCACGCCCTGTTCGGTGAGCGGGTTGCCGGGGCTGCCCAGATTGGACGCGCTGATGAAGGTTTTCAGCAGATGGATGGAGGAGATGCTGATCAGCGCCAGCGACAGCTTGGTCTTCAGCACGCCGGCGTTGACATGGGACAGCCATTCCGGCCGGTCCTCGTGGCTGTTCAGACTGTCGATCTTGGAGACGAAGGTTTCGTAGCCGCCCACCACCACCATGATCAGCAGATTGGCGATCATCACCACGTCGATCAGGCCCAGCACGATCAGCATGATCTGGGTTTCCGTCATGCTGGAGGCGTCGGCGACCAAGTGGATCAGTTCGAGCAGAAACTTATAGACGTACACCCCCTGGGCGACGATGAGGCCAAGATAGAGCGGAGCCTGCAGCCAGCGGCTGGCGAAAATCAGGGACTCCATGCGTGAAACGAGAGTTTTCATATCGGTATCGTGTGAGGGGTTGACGGCTCAGAAGCTGTTCAAAGTCTGCGGCGCGGCGGCGGGATTTTAGACCTGGGCGTTGAAACCGGCTTCGAAATGCTCATGCATCACTGCCATATTCCGCTTTACAGCCGTTGTCGCCTTGTCTCGCCCCAGCTCGCGAGACTTTGAACCGGCTCTCAGGCCTATATGGAGGCGTCGGATTTTACTATCAAGTGAGGTCTGAAAGGAGAGCGTTGCTCGGCGGCGTCCGCATCCGGCCCTGCGTCGGCGGGGTGAAAACGAATCGGCGAGCCCGCGGCGCAAACCCCTCCGAACGCTGCGCATCGCCTGTCAAATCGTTGTATACTCTCGCGTTTTTCTTCAGCAAGGCCATCATCATGGCAGACAAGATTCCAAGCATCGGCTTCGTGTCGCTGGGCTGTCCCAAAGCCTCCAGCGACTCCGAGCAGATCCTGACCCGCCTTCGCGCCGAAGGCTACGATATTTCCGGCAGTTACGCCGGCGCCGACCTGGTGGTGGTCAACACCTGCGGCTTCATCGATTCCGCCGTGGCCGAGTCCCTGGACGCGATCGGCGAAGCCCTGAACGAGAACGGCAAGGTCATCGTCACCGGCTGTCTGGGGGCCAAGGGCGATGTGGTGCGCGACGCGCATCCGTCGGTCTTGGCCGTGACCGGCCCGCACGCCACCGACGAGGTGATGAGCGCGGTGCACGCGCATCTGCCCAAGCCTCACGATCCTTTCGTCGATCTGGTGCCGGACATCGGCGTGCGGCTGACGCCCAAGCATTACGCCTATCTGAAGATTTCCGAAGGCTGCAACCATCGCTGCACCTTCTGCATCATCCCGTCCATGCGCGGGGATCTGGAAAGCCGGCCGATTCACGATGTGCTGCGCGAAGCGGAGAACCTGGCCAAGGCCGGGGTCAAGGAAATCCTGGTGATCTCGCAGGACACCTCGGCTTACGGCGTGGACACCAAGTACAAGCTGGGCTTCCACAACGGCCGTCCGGTGAAGACCCGGATGACCGAGCTGTGCGAGGAACTGGGCCGCCACGGCATTTGGGTGCGTCTGCATTACGTCTACCCGTATCCGCATGTGGACGAGGTGATTCCGCTGATGCGCGACGGCAAGATCCTGCCCTATCTGGATATCCCGTTCCAGCACGCCAGCCAGAAGGTGCTGAAGCTGATGAAGCGTCCGGCCAATAGCGACAATGTGTTGGCGCGCATCAAGAAATGGCGCGAGATCTGTCCGGAACTGGTGATCCGCTCCACCTTCATCGTCGGTTTCCCCGGCGAGACCGAGGAAGACTTCGAAGAATTGCTGAGCTTTATCCGCGAGGCGGAACTGGACCGCGTAGGCTGTTTCACCTATTCGCCGGTGGAAGGCGCCACGGCCAACGATTTGCCGAACCCGGTGCCGGAAGCGGTGAAGGAGGCGCGTAAAGAGCGTTTCATGGCGGTGCAGGAAGAGATCAGCGCCCGTCGCCTGGAGCGCCGCGTCGGCCAGACCATGCAGGTGCTGGTGGACGAGATCGACGACGAAGGCACGGCGATTTGCCGCAGCTACGCGGACGCGCCGGAGATCGACGGCCTGGTGTTCGTCGAGGACGCCGCCGGCATGCGCGCGGGCGAGTTCTATTCGGTGAAGATCGTCGATTGCAGCGAGCACGATCTGTGGGGCGAGCGCCTGTCGTCCTGATCCGCCGACAAGAGCCGATCCACGCGGCGCGTCGCTTTCTGGCGACGCGCCGTTTTCATTTCAGCTCCGGCGCAGCAGGCGCTGGCGTGCCACCCAGGCTTGGCCCAGGCTCAGACCGCCGTCGTTGGGCGGCAGCTGCTCCGCGGTCAGCGGACGCAGGCCGGCCTGCTCCAGCAGCGGCAGCAGTTGCGCCATCAACTGGCGATTGCCGCAGCAGCCGCCGGCCAGCGCCACGATGCGGGTGCCGGTGGTGCGCGCCGCCTTGATCGCCCAGTCCGCCAGCGCGGCGGCCAGCGTGGCGTGCCACAGGCTGGCGATGGCCTGGTCGTCGTCCAGCCCGCAAAGATGGCGCGCCAGCGGCGTCAGGTCCAGCAGATTGGCGCGGGTGCGCCAGCCGCCGGCCAGCGGCTCGGCCGGTCCGGCCTGAGCCTCCAGTCTTTGCGCGGCTTCGCTTTCGAAGGTTTCCACCCCGCATTGGCGGGTCAGGCCGGCGATGGCGCCGAACCAGCGGCCCAGGCTGGTGCTGTCCTGGCAGTCGCGGCGGATGGCGAGCTGCTTCTCCAATTGCTGGGCGCCGGGCTGGGCCGCCAGCCGCGGCGGCAGCGGTCCCAGTTCCAGGGTTTGCCACAAGGCCACGGCCAGCTTCCACGGCGGCAGCCGGCTGCGTCCCACGCCGGGCAGCGGCAGCGGCGAGATGTGGCCGATGCGCTCGCAGCTGTCGCCGTCCACCAGCATCATTTCACCGCCCCAGGCGCCGTTGTTGTGGCCCAGGCCGTAGCCGTCCAGCGCCAGGCCCAGCGCCGGCTCGGTCACGCCGTGTTCGGCCAGCACCGCGCCCAGGTGGGCGTGATGGTGCTGAACCCTGATCAGCGGCACCTCCCATTGCTTGGACAGGTGTTCGGCCAACAGGCTGGAGTAGGTGCCGGTTTCCAGATCGCAGGCCACCGCCTGCGGGGCGACGCCGGTGAGGTCGAG
Source organism: Chromobacterium sp. CCUG 30098 (assembly GCF_059916605.1). Lineage (NCBI taxonomy): Bacteria > Pseudomonadati > Pseudomonadota > Betaproteobacteria > Neisseriales > Chromobacteriaceae > Chromobacterium > Chromobacterium sp. CCUG 30098. Next base: position 65,496 of record NZ_JAUCGS010000004.1, read on the forward strand.
CAGATGGTCGGCCGCCTGCTGCAGCGCCTCGCAGGTCAGCGGATGGTTGAGCGCGCCGATGTATTGCGACACGAAGGCGTCCTTGCCGCGCAGCACGGTGGCGGTGGCCTTCATATAGGCGCCCAGCGCCAGCACCGGCGGGCCGTCCAGCGCCAGCGGCACCGGGTCCGGCACGAAGCCGCGCGCGCGGCGGAACAGCAGCGGCCGCCGCCGTTCCAGCGACACCACGCTGTCGTCGCAACGGGTGACGATGGCGCGGTTGTGCAGCAGGAAGACGTCGGCGACCTGGTTCAGCCGTTCGCGCGCTTCCTGGTTGCCGGTGACGATGGGCTCGCCGGACAGATTGGCGCTGCTCATCACCCACAGCCGCGAGCAGGGCTGGCGCAGCCAGCTGGCGCCGCCCGGGCGGCCCAGCGCTTCGTGGAACAGCAGCCATTGCAGCGGGGTGTAGGGCAGCATCACGCCCAGCGCGGACAGGCCGGGGGCGATGTCCGGCAGCAGCTGGTCGGCTTCGGGCTTCTTGTTCAACAGCACGATGGGGCGTTCCGGGCGCTGCAGCCAGGCGGCTTCTTCCTCGCTGACGTGGCAGAGCGCGCGGATGGATTCCACGTTCAAGGCCATGATGGCCAGCGGCTTGCCGGGGCGATGCTTGAGTTGGCGCAGCCGCGACACCGCCGCCGGGCTGGCCGCGTCGCAGACCAGATGGAAGCCGCCCAGGCCTTTCATCGCGATGCTGCGGCCCATATTGAGGATTTGCACCGCGCCGACGATGGGGTCGCCGTTCAGGCTTTGGCCGAAGCGGTCGGTCAGTTGCAGCTTGGGGCCGCACACCGGGCAGGCGGTGGGCTCGGCGTGAAAGCGGCGGCTGTTCGGGTCCAGGTATTCCTGGCGGCAGACCGGGCACAGCGGAAAGGCCAGCATGCTGGTGTTGGCGCGGTCGTAAGGCAGCCGGTGGGTGACGGTGTAGCGCGGCCCGCAATCGGTGCAGTTGATGAAGGGAAAGCGGTAGCGGCGGTCGCCGGGGGTGAACAACTCCTCCACGCAGCGCGGACAGGTGGCCACGTCGGCCGGCAGCCGGGCGTGGGTGACTGCGCCGCTGCTTTCTTCTATTTGAAAGCGTTGTTCGGCGTCGCGCAGCGGGATGTCGCGTTCTTGCAGCGCGTCGATGTGCGCCAGCGGCGGCAGCCGGGTTTGCAGCGCTTGCCGGAAGGCGCTCAGCGCCTGCGGTTCGCCCTGCAGTTCCAGCGTCACGCCTTCGCCGCTGTTGCGGACAAAGCCGGTGAGGCCGCATTCGCTGGCTGTGCGCCAGATGAAGGGACGGAAGCCGACGCCTTGAACCCGGCCCTGAACCGATAGGTGGATGCGTTGTTGGCTCATGGTGCTTGTGTCGCTGTGTGGGTGGTAGGGCAGGTCATGCGCAATGCCGCCAGTCCGAGAGGCCGTTCACAATCCGCTGCGCGGTGAGTGCTGCGTTGGGAATGCCGATGTGCTAAGCATGCATTCCGCTGTCTCCGCCGCAACGCCTGGTCCCGCTCCGGCTTGAGGGATCGTCAACAGGCTCTGAGAGGTTTTGTTGCGATGCGCAATACCTTTGTCATTTCCTTGGCGAATTTAAATTCGCCGATTCTGTTGCCAGCCTAGCAGCGCTCCCCGGTCTCGCGCTTTGTCCTAGATCATGTATATGAGTATTTGACGATTTACTGAATGCAAAGGGAATGCGCTGGAGGAGGGCGGGGCGGGAGCGGAGCGGAGATCTCGGGTCTCGACGCCGCTGCGGGGCGGGGCTGTTGCAATCCGACTACATGACGGCGGTTTGCATCGTTATAATGCCATTTGGAATTTTTACGTGAACAGCCCGGCTTGGATTGTTAATGTATTACTTAAAACAGTGTATAAAAGAAATCTCTAGCCCTGACATCCTGGCGTGCGCGGCGGATACGCCGCTGGCGGAAGCGGCGCGGCGCATGTTGCTGGCGGGCTGCGGCTCCATTGTGGTGCAGGACGAAGCGGGACGGCCGCTGGGGATTTGGACCGAGGCCGACGCGCTGGCGCTGGACCGGCTGGACGGCGCGGCCGGCATGCGGCCGGTGGGCGGCGCGATGAGCGCACCCTTGGTGGTGCTGCCGCACGATCTGCCGGTGAGCGAGGCGGTGGCGCTATTCCGCGAGCGCGGCATCCGGCATGCGCTGGTGGAACAGGCCGGCAAGCCGTGCGGCGTGGTGTCGCTGACCGATATCGTATTGAGTCAGGGCAGCGAATCCTTTCTGGGCGTGCGGCGAGTGGTGGCGGACCGCGCGGCGCCCTTGTGCCAGCTGGGGGCGGCGGACTCGCCGGAGCAAGCGCTGGCCCTGATGCGGCTGCAGGGCGCCACCGCCTTGGCGGTGCGCTTTGACAACGGCGACTACGGCATCCTGACCCTGCGCGACCTATTGCGGCTGTTGGCCGAGGGGCGCGCGCCGGCGACCTTGGCCGAAGCCTGCTCCTGGCCGCTGTTGGGCGTGCGCGACGGCAGCAGCCTGCTGCAGGCCAGGCAGTTGATCCTGCAGCACAAGATCCGTCATCTGGCGGTGTACGACGCCGACGGCGTTCTGCTGCAGCTGCTGGGTTTCCGCGACATCATCCAGATGGTGGAGCAGGAGTTTCTGCAGGAATTGCACTCCGCCTTGCGCGAGCGCGACGACGCGCTGCTGCATTCGCGGCGCAGCTTGTTGCTGGCGGACAAGGTGTTCGAATCGACGCTGGAAGGCATTCTGATCACCGACGGCAACGGGGTGATCCAGATGGTGAACCCGGCGTTCAGCCGCATCACCGGCTATAGCAGCCAGGAGGCGCTGGGCCGCACGCCCGCCTTGCTCAAGTCCGGCCGACAGCCGGCGGATTTCTACCAGAAGCTGTGGCAAAGCCTGAAAGAGAGCGGAGTCTGGCAAGGCGAGGTGGTCAACCGCCGCAAGGGCGGCTTGCTGTACACCGAGCATCTGAGCATTACCGCCATCCGCGACGCGGACGGCGAATGCCTGCATTACGTGGCGGTGTTCTCCGACATCACCCAGCGCAAGCAGTCCGAGGAGCGGCTGCATTTTCTGGCCAATCACGACGCGCTGACCGGCTTGCCGAACCGGACGCTGTTTCTGGAGCGCTTGCAGGAGGCGATAGAGCGGGCACCGCCGATCCAGGTCCAGTTCGCCTTGTTGTTCGTCGATCTGGACCGTTTCAAGCTGGTCAACGACACCCTGGGCCATCACGCCGGCGACGAATTGCTGGTGCGCATCGCCTCGGTGCTGTTGCAGCACGCGCCGCCGCACTCCACCGTGGCCAGGCTGTCCGGCGACGAGTTCATCCTCTTGCTGCCGACGGTGGAACGGGTCACCCAGGTGGCGGCGCTGGCGCAGCAACTGCTGGACGGCGTCACCGAGCAGTCCGGCCTGACCGGCCACGAACTGTTCATCTCGGCCAGCATAGGCATCAGCATGTATCCGGAGGACGGGGTCAGCGCGGACGCCCTGTTGGTGAACGCGGACTCGGCGATGTACCAGGCCAAGGAGCGCGGCAAGAACAATTTCCAGTTCTACACCTCGGACATGAACGCGCGGGCGATGGAGAGGCTGAAGCTGGAGTACAGCCTGCACCGCGCCTTGGCCCAAGAGGAACTGGAGGTGTGGTATCAGCCCAAGGTGGAGTTGGCCACGCGGCGGGTGGTGGGGGCCGAGGCCTTGCTGCGTTGGCGTCATCCTGAGCTGGGCCTGATGGCGCCGGCCAAGTTCATCCCCATCGCCGAGGACGGCTCGCTGATGGTGCCGATGGGCGAATGGGTGCTGGACACCGCTTGCCGCGACTGGGCGCTGTGGCGGAGACAGGGCCTGACCCCGGGGCGGATCGCGGTCAATGTGTCCGGCCGCCAGCTCAAGTACGGCAGCTTCGCCGACACGGTGGCGCACACGCTGCGCCGGCATGGCCTGGATAGCGGCGAACTGGAGCTGGAAATCACCGAGAGCGTGGCGATGGACGAGGACTGCGGCATGGTGGAAGCCTTGCAGCGGCTGCGCGAGCTGGGCGTCTATCTGTCCATCGACGATTTCGGCACCGGCTATTCCTCGCTGTCCTATTTGAAGCGGCTGCCGGTCAAGGGCTTGAAGATAGACCGCTCCTTCATCATGGACTTGCACCATGACGGCGACGACGCCGCCATCACCCGCGCCATCATTTCCATCGGCCGCAGCCTGGGCCTGGAGTTGGTGGCCGAGGGGGTGGAGCTGGAATCACAGCGGGACTTCCTGTTGCAGCAGGGCTGCCGTTTGGGCCAGGGTTATCTGTTCAGCAAGCCGCTGCCGCGAGCCGAGTTCGAGGCGTTGTTGGCGGCGCGGGCATGAAAAACGGCGCCCATGGCGGGCGCCGTTGTCTTCCTGCGGCGGAGGGTCAACCGGGGCTTAGCCGCCGATCTTGTCGCGGCCGCCGAAGTAAGGCCGCAGCACGGCCGGAATGGTCACGCTGCCGTCGGCGTTCTGGTAGTTTTCCAGCACCGCCACCAGGGTGCGGCCCACCGCCAGGCCGGAGCCGTTCAGCGTGTGCACCAGCTGGTTCTTGCCGTTTTCGTCCTTGTAGCGCGCCATCATGCGGCGGGACTGGAAGGCCTCGCAGTTGGAGCAGCTGGAGATTTCGCGATAGGTGTTCTGCGCCGGCAGCCAGACTTCCAGATCGTAAGTCTTGGCGGCGCCGAAGCCCATGTCGCCGGTGCACAGCGTGATCACGCGGTAGGGCAGTTCCAGTGCCTTGAGGATGTTCTCGGCGTGGCCGACCATGTCTTCCAGCGCGGCGTAGGAGTCTTCCGGCTTCTCGATGCGCACCATCTCCACCTTGTCGAACTGGTGCTGGCGGATCATGCCGCGGGTGTCGCGGCCGTAGCTGCCGGCTTCCGAACGGAAGCAGGGCGAGTGCGCGGTCAGTTTCAGCGGCAGCTCCTCGGCCTTGAGGATGCTGTTGCTGACGGTGTTGGTCAGGGTGATTTCCGAGGTGGAGATCAGGTACTGGTCCACATTGCCTTCTTCGCCGCCCTTGGTCACCTTGAACATGTCTTCGGCGAACTTGGGCAGCTGGCCGGTGCCCAGCAGCGCGCTGTCGTTGACGATGTAGGGGGTGTAGTGCTCGACGTAGCCGTGATCGCCGGTATGGGTGTTCAGCATGAATTGGGCGATGGCGCGGTGCAGCCGGGCGATGTCGCCCTTGAGCACGGTGAAGCGTGCGCCGGACAGCTTGGCGCCGGTGTCGAAATCCAGGCCCAGCGGCGCGCCCACGTCGACGTGGTCTTTCACTTCGAAGTCGAACTGGCGCGGCGCGCCCACGCGGCGCACTTCCACATTGTCGTTTTCGTCCTTGCCCGCCGGCACCGATTCGTGCGGCAGGTTGGGGATGGACATCAGCCAGGCGTCCAGCTGTTTTTGCACCGCGTCGAAACCTTGTTCGGCGGCTTTCAATTCGTCGCCCAGCGTCGCCACTTCGGCCAGGATGGCTGACACGTCTTCGCCCTTGCCCTTGGCCACGCCGATCTGCTTGGAGGAGGCGTTGCGCTTGGCTTGCAGTTCCTGCATGCGGGTTTGCAGGGATTTGCGTTCGGACTCCAGCTGGTTGAAGGCTGCGGTGTCCAGGGTATAGCCGCGGCCGGCCAGACGGGCGGCGACGGCTTCGATGTCGTTGCGAAGCAGATTGATGTCGAGCATGGTTAGGTTGGTCCTGTTTCTTTCACTTATTCGGAGTCTTGCCGGGCGTCGTCGTCGAGCTGACGCAGGAAATCCAGCTTGTCCCTTATTTTGCTTTCCAGTCCGCGCGGAGTCGGCTGATACCAGCGCATGTCTTCCAATCCTTCCGGCAAATAGGTCTCGCCGGCGGCGTAGGCATGGGGTTCGTCATGGGCGTAACGGTATTCGTGGCCGTAGCCCAACTCCTTCATCAGCCGAGTGGGCGCATTGCGCAAGTGTACCGGCACCGGCCGGGATTTGTCCTGCTTGATGAAGGCGCGGGCCTCATTATACGCCTTGTAGCCGGCGTTGCTCTTGGCGGCCACGGCCAAATACAGCGCGGCTTGAGCCAGCGCAAGTTCGCCTTCCGGGCTGCCCAGACGCTCGTAGGTGGCGGCGGCGTCGTTGGCGATCTGCATCGCGCGCGGATCGGCCAGGCCGATGTCCTCCCAGGCCATGCGCACCAGCCGGCGCGCCAGATAGCGCGCGTCGGCGCCGCCGTCCAGCATCCGGGTCAGCCAGTACAGCGCCGCGTCCGGATTGGAGCCGCGCACCGATTTGTGCAGCGCGGAGATCTGGTCGTAGAAGTCGTCGCCGCCCTTGTCGAAGCGGCGCGCGTTGACGGTCAGCACCTCGGACAGGAAGTCGCGGTCTATCTGACCGGTCTTGCGCGCGTAGGCGGCGGTGCGGGTCTGTTCCAGCAGGTTGAGGAAGCGGCGGGCGTCGCCGTCGGCGTAGCCGGTCAGGGTGTCGATGGCGGCGTCGTCGAAGCTCAGCCCCTCCAGCGCACCGTTGGCGGCGGCGCGTTCGAACAATTGGCGCAGCTCTTCTTCGTCCAGGCTGTTGAGCACATAGACCTGGGCGCGGGACAAGAGCGCGGAATTGACCTCGAAAGAGGGGTTTTCCGTCGTGGCGCCGATGAAGGTCAGCAGGCCGGATTCGACGAAGGGCAGGAAGGCGTCCTGCTGGCTCTTGTTGAAGCGGTGCACCTCGTCGACGAACAAGATGGTGTGGCGGCCGGAGCGCTGCAGCGCGGCGTGCGCGCGCTCCACCGCCTCGCGGATGTCCTTGACGCCGGAGAACACCGCCGACAGCGGGATGAATTCAGCGTCGAAGCTGGCGGCGAGTATGCGCGCCAGCGTGGTTTTGCCTACGCCGGGCGGGCCCCACAGAATCATCGAGTGCGGGGTGCTCGCTTCCACCGCCAGCCGCAGCGGCTTGCCGGGGCCGATCAGGTGCCGCTGGCCGATCACCTCGTCGAGGCGGCCGGGACGCAGCGCTTCAGCCAGCGGTTTTTTCGGTTCATTGGCAAACAGATCGTTCATGGCGGGGTTCTGCGGCGGGGAAAATCAAAGCGACAGTATATCAGTTGATCCGCCGGGCGCGGCTGCCGCGCGGATTTGTTGCGGCGCAAAAAATCTGGCGAGGACGGGGGATTGCTGGCAAATTGTTTCCATCGTCATGAGACGGGGAACAAAGGGGATAAACAATGCAAGCCATGGATACCGGCCGCCTGATTCTGCGGCCCTTCGACGAAAACGACCTGGACGCTTTTTACCGGCTCGGCACCGTGGCCGAGGCCATCCGCTATGTCGGCAATACGCCCTTCGGCTCGCGCGAACAGGCTTTGCAAGCGATGCGCGACGGCCCGTTGGCGGACTACGAAAAACACGGTTTCGGCCGAGTGGCCTGCGTGTGGAAGGACAGCGGCGAGGTGATCGGCTTCAGCGGCCTGAAATACATGGCGGCGGTGGACGCGGTGGAGCTGGGCTATCGCTTTCTGCCCGAGTACTGGGGCTTGGGCCTCGCCACCGAGTCCGGCCGCGCCTGTCTGCGTCTGGCGCGGGACGTCTACGCGCTGGATAGGCTGGTGGGCCTGGTGCACCCCGACAACGCCGGGTCCGCGCGCGTGCTGGGCAAACTGGGCTTCGCGGTGGAGGGGAGGGTGAGTTTGGACTTCATTCCGGACACGCCGGTGGAGGTGTTCGCCAGGCGCTTGCTGGCCGACGAGGCCTTGTGAAGCGAGCGCTCGAAGATCTGACCCGAATTCTGCAACCCGCCGCGCCGGCGGGTTTTTTCATTGGGCGCCGCCAGGGTGGAATCTGGCGGTTTTGCCGAATTTGACGCGCGTCAAATGCGCTCGTGGTTGCGCATGACATGGGTGAAATCTGATGCATAGAATCTCGCCGTGATAATTTTTTTGTCATCGCCATGAAACTGCATCTAGACGCCGAAGTGCTCGCCGACTTCGTATCCGCCCTGTTGGGGCCGGACAGCGAGGTGGCGGTGCACGATCTGTCCAATCCCAGCGCTTCGCTCAAAATCATCCGCAACGGGCATGTGTCCGGCCGCAGCGTCGGCGCGCCGGCCACCGATCTCGCCTTGAGCATGGCGCGGGAGTGTTCCGGCAAGGGCGGCGAGGATTACCGGCTGAACTACCGCAGCAAGACCCGGAGCGGCGTATCGCTGCGCTCGTCCACCTTGGTGATCAAGGACGACGCCGGCCGCGCGCAGGCCATGCTTTGCGTCAACTCCGACGACAGCCGCTATAAGCGCGCGCTGGAGGCGGTGCAGGTGCTGCTGCCGGCGGAACTGTCTCACGATCCGCACCAGGAAACGCTGTCGCAGGGTATCGACGATGTGGGCGTGGGCATCATGCAAAGCGTGTTGGAGCAATACGCGATCGATCCGGCGCGCTTGTCCGGCGATGAAAAATTGGAGGCGATCCGGGAATTGAATCAGCGCGGCTTGTTTTCCGTCCGCGGATTCGTCGGCAAGGCCGCGCAGGCGCTGGAGATTTCCGAGCCCACGCTTTACCGCTATCTGAAGCAGTGTCGTGACTGAGGGCTTCTGATTCGCGTCCGTCGTCCCTTCCCGCGCTGTTGGCGCAGCGCGGCGGGGACATCCAAGCATCCGGTTGGCGCCGGAGCGCTTGGGACAGCAATGAAACCACTAAAGGATCAACGAGTATGGACATCACCCAGGTGGGCGTCAAGCCCAGGGCAAGCGCTGCCGAGCGCGCGGGAATGAGCGAGGCGGAGTGGCGGGAGGCGGTGCGTTTCGACGGCATCGACCGCGGTTGGGTCGTGATGAGCATAGGCATGGCGATAGGCGCCGGCATTGTGTTCCTGCCGGTGCAGGTGGGGCTGATGGGCTTGTGGGTTTTCCTGCTGTCGTCCGTCATCGGCTATCCGGCGATGTATCTGTTTCAGCGTCTGTTCATCAACACCCTGGCGGAGTCCCCCGAGTGCAAGGACTACCCCAGCGTGATCAGCGGCTACCTGGGCAAGAACTGGGGCATTTTGCTGGGCGCGCTGTACTTCATCATGTTGGTGATCTGGGTCTTTGTGTATTCGACCGCCATCACCAACGACAGCGCCTCCTTTCTGCACAGCTTCGGCGTCACCGAGACCTTGTTGTCCGCCAACCCCTTCTACGGACTGGGCCTGATCTGTCTCTTGGTGGCGCTGGCCTCCCGCGGCGAGCAACTGCTGTTCAAGATTTCCACCGGCATGGTGTTGACCAAGCTGGGCGTGGTGGCGGTGCTGGGCCTGGCCATGGTGTCGGAATGGAAGCTGGTCAATGTGGGCGCTTTCCCGTCCGTGGGCAGCCTGATCAAGGACGCCATCATCATGCTGCCGTTCACGCTGACCTCCATTCTGTTCATCCAGAGCCTGAGCCCGATGGTGATTTCCTACCGCGCGCGGGAAAAGTCGCGCAAGGTGGCGCAATACAAGGCGATGCGGGCGATGAACATCGCCTTTGGCATCCTCTTCGTCACCGTCTTTTTCTATGCGGTGTCCTTCACTCTGGCGATGGGGCATGAGCAGGCGGTCAAGGCCTCGCATGAAAACATCTCGGCCCTGGCCATGGTGGCCAGCAGCATGCCGGGCGATATGGTCAAGCTGTTCAGCCTGATCCTGAATATTTTCGCGGTGATGACCGCGTACTTCGGCGTTTATCTGGGCTTCCGCGAGGCCTGCCAGGGCCTGGCGATGAATCTGCTGCGCCGGGCGATGCCGGAGGAGCGCATCCGTCCGGATTGGGTGGCCAAGGGCATCATGGTGTTCACCGTTTTGCTGTCCTGGGGCGCCATCGTGCTGAACGCGCCGGTGCTGAGTTTCACCTCGATCTGCAGCCCGGTCTTCGGCCTGGTGGGCTGTTTGATCCCGGCCTATCTGGTCTACCAAGTGCCCTTCCTGCACAAATACAAGGGCGGCGCGCTCAAGATCATCATCGCCACCGGCCTGCTGTTGTGCGTGTCGCCCTTCCTGGCCTTCTCCTGAATTTCCGCCGCCGTTCCATTTTGCGGGCGGCGGCAAGACTTTGATTTAATTTGATTGGAAAGCTAATCACCATGTGTACATCGACTCTCAACACTGATTTGTGGCCGAAGTTCGTCAAGGCGGCACGCGCGGAAGTGGCGCCGGCGCTGGGTTGCACCGAGCCGATTTCATTGGCCCTGGCCTGTGCCATCGCCGCCAAGACGCTGGGCCGCGCGCCTGAGCGCATCGAGGCGCGGGTATCGCCCAATCTGATGAAGAACGGCATGGGCGTGACCGTGCCGGGCACCGGCGCCGTGGGCCTGCAGATCGCCGCCGCGGTGGGCGCGCTGGGCGGCGATCCGGACGGCAAGCTGGAAGTGCTCAAGGGTTTGAGCGGTGAAACGGTGGACGCGGCCAAGCGCATGCTCGCCGAGCATCGCGTGACGCTGAGCATCGCGGACGTGCCCAACATCCTCTATTCGGAAGCCCGGGTTTTCGCCGGCGAGGAGACAGCCCGCGTCTGCATCGCCGATTCGCACACCCATGTGGTGCTGATCGAACGCAATGGCGCGGCGTTGTTCCGCGCTGAACTCGAGACCTCCGGCCAGGCCGGCGCCGCGTACGATTTTTCCGAGGCGACGGCGCGGGATGTCTACGACTTCGCCACCCAGGCACCGCTGGAGACCATGGACTTCATCCACGAGGCGGCCACCTTGAACGAGGCGCTGTCGCGGGCGGGCATGGGAGGGCAGTTCGGCCTGCATATCGGCGCGACCTTGCACAAGCAGGTGAGCGCCGGCTTGCTGTCGGACAATCTGCTGACCCGCATTCTCACCCGCACCACGGCGGCGTCCGACGCCCGCATGGGCGGCGCCACCCTGCCGGCGATGAGCAATTCCGGTTCCGGCAATCAGGGCATCGCCGCCACCATGCCGGTGGTGGTGGTGGCCGAGCATGTCGGCGCCGACCGGGAAACCCTGACGCGGGCGCTGATGCTGTCTCACTTGATGGCGATTTACATCCACGCCCGCTTGCCCAAGCTGTCCGCGCTGTGCGCGGTCACCACCGCGTCCATGGGCGCGGCGGCGGGCATGGCCCATCTGTTGGGCGGCGGCTACGCGGTGGCCGGCATGGCCATTTCGAGCATGATAGGCGACCTGGCCGGCATGATCTGCGACGGCGCGTCCAATAGCTGCGCGATGAAGGTGTCCACCTCGGCCGGCTCTGCTTACAAGGCGGTGTTGATGGCGCTGGACGGGGTGTGCGTGGCCGGCAGCGACGGCATCGTCGAGTGCGAACTGGACGCCTCCATCGCCAACCTGGGCAAGCTGGCCAGCCAGGGCATGGTGCAGACCGATGTGCAGATTCTGAAAATCATGATGGACAAGCAGGCGGCCGCCGCGAGCTGATGCGGCGGCGGGTTTGCGCGCGGCCGGCGTCCGGCTTGACGCCCTCGAAGCGGAACGGTTTCGGGGGCGTTTCTCATGGCGTGGCGTGTTTGCGTTTGCAGCGTCCAGCACGAGAATCGGGCAGGCGATGGCGCAAAACGACAGTGTTTTGCGGCGCGCGCGTGATGATTCCGGACGCGGGAAATCGCCGCTGTGCGGGTTTTTAAGGGGAGGGCCGCGGCGCTGCGCCGCTAGGAGCTAAAACCAGGAGATGGTGCGAAAGGAGAGACTCGAACTCTCACGCCTTGCGGCGCTGGAACCTAAATCCAGTGCGTCTACCAATTCCGCCACTTTCGCTTTGATGCCGCTTGCAAATCCGGCCAGAAGCCCTAATTTGCAAGGGAGTGCAAGAATACCCGAAGCGCTTTCCCGGCGCAAGCCGGCCCGCCTGGAAACTTATTGCCACGGCGGCGGTCACTGTCGGTACAATTTGATAAAAATCCCTTTGGAGAAAGGCTTAATTATGCACCCGAACCTTGAGACGGCCTATCAGACGACCGGTATGGCCGAGGTACGCCATAAGGTTCTTCGCAATACTTATGGTTTGCTGGGCTTGTCGATGATCCCCACAGTGATGGGGGCCATCGTTGGCACCAATATGAATTTCGGCTTCCTGGCCGGCAGCCCCATCATCGGCATGCTGGCGATCCTGGCCGTGTTTTACGGCCTGGTGTTCGCCATCGAGAAAAACCGCTACAGCTCGGCCGGCGTGTTCCTGATGCTGGGCTTCACCTTCCTGATGGGCTTGCTGTTGGGGCCCTTGCTGCAACTGGCGTTCAAGTTTTCCAACGGCGGCCAGCTGATCATGACCGCGGGCGCGGCCACCGCGCTGGTATTTTTCGTGATGGCGGGCATCGCCACCACCACCAAGCGCGATCTGAGCGGCCTGGGCAACTTCCTGACCGTGGGCGCCATCGTGCTGATGGTGGCGGTGGTGGCCAACATCTTCCTGCGCATGCCGGCCTTCCACCTGATGATCTCGGCGGCCTTCGCGCTGTTCAGCTCGCTGATGATTCTGTGGCAGGTCAAGGTGGTGGTGGACGGCGGCGAGGACAGCTATATTTCCGCCGCGCTGTCCATCTACATCAGCATCTACAATCTGTTCACCAGCTTGCTGCAACTGCTGCTGGCCTTCGCCGGCGAGCGCGACTAAAACCCGCGCCGGCATCGCCTTCCAATCAAAACGCCCCGTCCGGGGCGTTTTTTTGTTCCTTTTTTTTCCCTTCCCTAGCGCTTCTGTCTGACAAATCCTGACGCCCGCCCACCGGTCCGGCGGCGCTTTCGGCTGGCCGCTCGCGGCGTGGCTGGCGGTGGCTTGTCTAGTTCTTTCCCTGCTAAGCGGTTGATTTTGACAAGATTTTTCGGGCTTTGTTGCTTCGTGTTGTCATATTTGCGAATGGGAATTATTGCATTTTGTATTATGAAGTTTTTATATACGATAAAAATAAATAGGACTTTGGCATTTTTGGTTTTAATGATTCACTGCTTAGGCAGGCGCCGCTTGGGCCGGCTGAACGCGGCGACGGACGCCGCCTCGGCGGCCCGGCGCGAGCGCCGACGCAGGTTCGCCGCATGGCGCCCGGAGCAGGGCGGCTAGTGTTCCGGGTTTGGGCGCCGGCGAAGAACCGAGGATTTCACCGCCGCTGGCAGGCGGCGGCGAATGGCCGGGAGCGATGGGGTGGCAGCCCCGGACTCGCGGCGGTTGTTCCCTATCGACAGCAGTTTCGACACTTAGGAGATGCAATGCGTATCCATATCACGGTGGGCGCGGTTTCGCTGGCCCTGGCGTCCCTGGCCGGTCAGGCCGCAACGCCCTTGCAAGCGGGAGATCCGCTGGTGTCCCAGCAATGGTTCCTGCAAAACACGGGGCAGAACGCGTTTTCGCAACGCGGCGGCGTGGCCGGCATCGATCTGAACCTGGCGCTCAGCCATTCGCGCAGCATCCAGGGCCGCGGCGTGACGGTGACCGTCATCGACGACGGCTTGGAAATCCGCCATCCGGACCTCGCGGGCAATGTGGTGCCCGGTTCCAAGAACCTGGCCAACAATAGCGACGACCCGACCCCCAGCTCGGCCACCGACAGCCACGGCACGGCCGTGGCCGGCATCGCCGCCGCGGTGGGTTTCAACAATCTGGGCGGCCGCGGCGTGGCGCCGGCGGCCAGCCTGAACGGCTTCAACTGGCTGAAGGCGCAAACCACCGCCGGTTGGATGTTGTCTCACGGCAAGTCGCCGAGCGACAGCGCCGGCCAGTCGTCCACCCTCTCCCGCGTGTTCAACCAGAGCTACGGCAGCTCGGCGATCCGCTCGATCCCGGGCAATCCGGACACCGATATGACGCTGCGGGTGCGCGACGAAGCGCACGAGGACGTCAGCCTGCGCAGCAACGGCGGCAAGGGCGCGGTCTTCGTCAAGTCGGCGGGCAACGCCTACGTCAGCTTCCAGTCCGGCTCTGACGACGACGGCAAGCCTACTTATGTCTTGGCCAAGGCCGGCAACGACGGCCTGCCGATCCAGGACTCCAACCTGACCACCGACAACAGCAATTACTGGAACGTGGTGGTGTCGGCCTTGAACGCCGACGGCGTGCGCTCGTCCTACTCCTCGGTGGGAGCCAACGTGCTCTTGACCTCGCCGGGCGGCGAGTACGGCACCGCCAGCCCGGCGATGGTGACCACCGATCTGGTGGGTTGCGACCGCGGTTCCAACTCCACGCTGCGCCCGTCCACCAATCAGTTGCACGGCGGCACTGCGCTGGACCCGAATTGCGATTACCGCGGCACCATGAACGGCACTTCCGCCGCGGCGCCGGCCGCCTCCGGTTCGTTTGCGGTGCTGATGTCGGCGTATCCCAATCTGAGCGCGCGCGATGTGCGCGATCTGCTGATCAAATCGGCGCGCAAAGTGGACGCCAATCATGCCGGCGTGACCCTGGCGTTCAAGGACGCCAAGGGCGGCGCGCACAGCTACCAGGCTTTGCCGGGATGGCAGAACAACGCCGCCGGCCTCGCTTTCCACCCGTTCTACGGCTTCGGCCTGATCGATGTGGACAAGGCGGTGGAACTGGGCCGCAATCACAAGCCGCTGACGGCGCTGGAGAAGACGCGCTGGCAGACGGTGTCGGTGATGAAGGCGATTCCGGACGCCAGCGAAGCCGGCCTGGACAGCGCGTACACCCATGCCGAGGATTTGACGGTGGAAGCGGTGCAGGTGCTGGTGGACGCGAAACACGGCCGCGCCAACGACCTGGCGGTGGAGCTGATCTCGCCGGCCGGCACCCGCTCGGTATTGCTGTCGCCGCGCACCGGCCTGGTGAACGAGAGCTACGGCCTGAACCAGCAGCGCCTGTTGTCCAACCACTTCTACGGCGAATCGGCGCGCGGCCAATGGCGGCTGCGCGTGATCGACACCAATGGCGCCGAGTACTATTACGACTACCGCGACGCTCAGGGTCAGCGCACGCTGAGCCTGCCCAACGCCGCCGGCACCCTGCGGTCTTGGTCCATCCGCTTCATCGGCCACAAAGGAGCATAACGATGAAACATTCCCTGATTCTGGCCGGCCTGCTGGCCCTGGCCGCCGGCGCCCAAGCCGCCGACGTTCCGTCCTTCAAGCAGAAGCCGGGCGGTCAGCCGCTGGTGATCAACGGCAAGACTTATTACAAACAAGCGGCGCCGGCCGGCAAGCTGCCGCTGGGCGTCAGCGCCCGCTCGGCGGCGAGCGAAGGCGGCGCGACGCTGAAGCGCGGCGACGTGCTGCGTTCCGAAGGCGAACTGGCGCCGTCCAAGGTCAGCGGCGTGGTGATGGTGAAGCTGGCTTCGCCGCGCGACGAGGCCGCGCTGGCGCGCGATCACAGCCTGAGCGTGCGCTACCGCACCCAGAGCGTGGTGGTGTTCGACGCGCCGGCCCAGGCCGAGCTGCTGTCCTTGCAGCAGCGTCTGGCCGCGGACAAGCGAGTCAAGCAGGTGCAGTTGGAGGTGTTCAGCAATAGCGAGTTGCCGCAGTAAGGGCGTTCGCCAGTCCAAAGGACGACGCCGGCCCGGGGCCGGCGTTTTTCATGCCTCGGCGGTGTGCGGCTGCAGGTGGCGGGTGTTTTGGCCCAGTTCCACCAGCAAGCGATCCAGCCGCGCGATGGCGTCGGCGATGGCCTGGGTTTCGCCGGACAGGCTGCGCGTGGATTCGCCCACCGCGGTGATGTCGTGGGCGAACTGGGCGAAACCCTGGTTCTGATTGGCTTCCGCTTGAGACATCTGGCTGAGCAGGCTGGCCAGCTCGCCGGTTTCGCGGATGATGCCGGAGAGTTTTTGCTGGGCGTCCACCGAGTGGTCGCGGCCGGTCCGCATCTGCTGATTGCCGTCCCGCATCGCCACCAGCGCCTGATTGGTGCCGTCGACGATCAGCCGGATCTTCTGCTCAATGTCCAGGGTGGCGTTCTGGGTGCGCTCGGCCAGCTTGCGCACCTCGTCGGCCACCACGGCGAAGCCGCGGCCCAGCTCGCCGGCGCGCGCCGCCTCGATGGCGGCGTTGAGCGCCAGCAGATTGGTCTGGTCGGCGATGTCGCGGATCAGCTGCACGATGCCGCTGACCTCGGCGCTGCGTTCGCCCAATTGTTCCAGCCGGCCGGAGGCCAGCGCAATCACCTCGCCGGCCTTGCTCAACTGGCGCACCGCCTGGTCCATCGCCTCGCCGCCGCCCAAGGCCGCCTGGCCCGCGGTGTGCGCCAGCTGGGTGGCGGTTACCGATTGCTCGGCGTTCTGGCTGGTGACCACCGCCATCTGCTGGGCGATCACCACCATGTCCTCGGAGCGTTCACGCTGGCTGGCCATGGTGTCGGCCATATTGCCGGTGCTGCCGGCGATGTCGCGGCTGGCGCTGGAGGCGGCCTGGATGGACTGGGTCAGCTGGGCCATCAGCTGCCGCATCGCCTGTTGCGCCTGTTCGGCCTCGCGCCGCGCGCTTTCCAGTTTCTCGAAGCTTTTGACCTTGGCCTTGTCGAAAGCCAGCGCCAGGGCCAGCACCACCAGGGACAGGCCGGCCAGAGACTTGGCTTGCAGCTTGGGGATTTCCGCGTGGGGAATCGGGTTGGCCGGCAGCAGGCCGCGGGCGCTCAGCCACAGGAAGAGCCCGATGGCGGCCGCGGTCAGCGCCAGCCAGACCATGCCGGAGACGCGGGTGGCGACGAAGACGGCGGTGAAGGGAATGGCGGCGAACCAGACAATGCTGGTGGATTGGATGCCGCCGTTGACGTAGACCATCCAGCACACCATCGCGTACATGCAGCTGGTGATGAATTCCGCGCTGAAGCGCACCGCGCCGCTGAGCTTGAGCAGCAGCGGCCCCAGCAGCAGGCCCAGGCCGCCTAGCGCGATGCCGGCGGCCATCGCGCTGTGGCCCAGTTGCAGGTATTCGACGGCGAACAGCGGCGCCACCAGACCGGCCAGCAGGCCGACGCCGACGACGGTGCGGCCGCGGATCGCCTGTTCCGGGGATAGGCGGACGCGGTCCGGGATGAACCATTCGGTGATGGTTTGAATCGACATGGAGTGCCCCTCTGATGCGTTGTAGACGCGGCTGCGGACGCAGCTTGTTGTTGTGCGGCTCTTATGGCGCTCCAATGTAAAACAATTGTTTGAATTAACGCAATGGCATGACCGGACAGGGCGGCGAAGGGGAGGGGCGCTGTTGCGCGGAACGGCGAAACCGCCTGCCGGGCGGCAGGCGGTTGGGGGAGGGCGGCTTCAGTTCAAGCGGACTCGCCTTGCTCCGCCTGCAGCGCGGTCAGCGCGATGGTGTAGACGATGTCGTCCACCAGCGCGCCGCGCGACAGATCGTTGACCGGCTTGCGCAGGCCTTGCAGCATCGGGCCCACCGACACCACGTTGGCCGAGCGCTGCACCGCCTTATAGGTGGTGTTGCCGGTGTTGAGGTCCGGGAACACGAAGACGGTGGCGCGGCCGGCCACCGCGCTGTCCGGCGCCTTCTGGCGGCCCACCGATTCCACGCTGGCGGCGTCGTACTGCATCGGGCCGTCTATCAGCAGGTCCGGCCGCTTTTCCTTGGCGATGCGGGTGGCTTCGCGCACTTTTTCCACGTCCGAGCCGCTGCCGGAGGAACCGGTGGAGTAGGAGATCATCGCCACTCGCGGCGGAATGCCGAAGGCGGCGGCGGAGTCCGCCGACTGAATGGCGATGTCGGCCAATTGCTCGGCATCCGGGTCCGGGTTCACCGCGCAGTCGCCGTAAACCAGCACCTGCTCCGGCATCAGCATGAAGAACACGCTGGAGACGATGCGGGCCCCCGGCGCGGTCTTGATCAGCTGCAGGGCCGGACGGATGGTGTTGGCGGTGGTGTGCACCGCGCCGGACACCAGGCCGTCCACTTCGTCCAGCGCCAGCATCATGGTGCCCATCACCACATTGTCTTCCAGTTGCTGCTCGGCCATCGGCGCGTTCAGGCCCTTGCTCTTGCGCAGCTCCACCATCGGCGGCACGTAACGGCCGCGCACCTCGTTGGGGTCGATGATTTCCACCGATTCCGGCAGCGTCACGCCCTGGGCTTCCGCCACTTGCAGGATTTCGGCGCGCTGGCCGATCAGCACGCAGCGGGCGATGCCCTTCTCGTGGCAGATGGCGGCGGCCTGGATGGTGCGCGGTTCGTTGCCTTCCGGCAGCACGATGCGCTTATTGGCCTTGCGCGCTTTTTCCATCAGCTGATAGCGGAAGGCCGGCGGCGGCAGGCGCAGTTCCTGCGGTGCGCCGATGTATTGCTTCAGCGGCGCCACGTTCAGGTGTTCGGCGACGAATTCGATCACGCGCTCCATGCGCTCGCGGTCGTCGGACGGCACTTGCAAGCTCATATTGTTGAGCGCGCTGCTGGTGTCGAAGGTATTGGATTCGCTGGCCATCACCGGCATGCCGCCGGTGAAGGCTTGCTGGCATAGCAGCATGATGCGCGGGTCCGGCATCGAGTCGCAGGTCAGCAGCAGGCCGGCCAGCGGCACCCCGTTCATCGCCGCCATCGCGGTGGCCAGCACGATGTCCTCGCGGTCGCCCGGGGTGATGATCAGCGCGCCGGGCTTGAGCAGGTGCACGATATTGGGCACGGTGCGGGCGGTCACCACCATGGTGCGCACGCGCCGGCTGGTCAGTTGGCCGGCGTGCAGCAGCCGCGCCTTCAGATGATTGGCCACGTCCAGCGTGCGCGGCGCCAGCAGCTCGGGTTCGTGCGGGATGGCGCCCAGCAGCGGCAGTCTGACCTTCTTCATCAGGCTGCCGCTTTCCAGCACCTCGGTGGCGATGTCCTGGGCGTTCTGATCCTTGGGCACCCGGTTGAGGATGTAGCCGGCGACTTGTCCGCCCTGACCGCCGCCAAAGGCCTGGATGCTCATTTCCAGTTGCTCGGCGATCTCATGGCTGGCCAGATTGTCGGCGGCGCTGACCAGGATGGTCTGCGCCTGCAGATTGCGGGCGATCTTGGTGTTGAGGAAGGTGGAGAACACCTGCTTCTGGTCCGGCACCAGGCCTTCCACCAGCACCACGTCCACCTGATGGGCCGCCTGCTGATACAGGCTGACCACTTCCTCCATCAACTGATCCACCTGGCCCTTGGACAGCAGGTGTTCCACCCGCTCCATCGGAATCGGCTCCGGCGGATTGAGCCGGCAGATGGCGCGCGCGAAGTGGGTGGAGCGCTCCGGCTCCTTGGGGTCCGCGCCTTGGGCGATGGGCTTGACGAAGCCGACGCGCAGGCCGGCCTGTTCCAGGCTGTGGATGGCGCCCAGCGCCACCGAGGTCAGGCCGGCGTTGAAGCCGATGGGTGCGAGGAAAAAGGTTTGCATGGTTTCAGAGACTTTCCTGTGACGCGCGGCGGGCATGGGCGCGAATGGCGGTCCGGCACCGACCGAACGGTGTCGCAGGCTGCAGGCGCTTGGCGCGATGAGTCGTTAAATTCAGCATTTCGGCAAAAATCAGCGGTTTTGTCGCCGTTGGACCCGAGCTCGCGGCCGCGGCGGCGGGCATGGATTCCCGCTGCGTCGGACGCGGCTTTCAATCGGTATAGCATTGCCGGAAGCCGGCGTCAGCGCCGCGGGGTCTCCGGCGAAAAGCATGGCTGCGCCTGCTTTTACGCGGCAGGCATTGTAACTGGCGGCATATCGGCTACAGTCCAGATGGGGTCAGGCTCCAGGGCCGGACGGCGGCGATGACGGCGATTATAACATCATGAATTAAGCGACTCTAATATTGCATTGCAGCGTGAATGCTAAAGCTTTGATTCCTATCAAAAATATTATTCTAAGTATGATTTGGGTATGGCAAGCAGATGTTTTTACGCCAAGAACCCGCTTCCAGCAGAGAGGAAAGGCTTGCCCCGGTGGGGGGGCGGGGGCATAATCCGCCCCTCGGCCGCAAGGTTCGGCCTTGTTTTTGTTGATTGTTTTTGATAGTCCCGCAAACTCGTTTTAAGCGAGATTCGGCTGGTCTTATATCTTCTACCACGGAGGTGTGGGAATAATGTCTGATCTGGCTTCCGCTCAGTTGCTTCAAGCTTCTGCTGCCCAGCTACCCGTCTATACCTATTTCGATCCTGCCTATTACGCTCAGGAACAGCGGCTGCTGTTTGGAGACGCGCCCCTCTACTATGGCCATGAGCTGATGACGCCGAACGCCGGCGATTATCAGACTCTGGAATGGATGGGCCACGGCAAGATGCTCAAGAACGTGGATGGACGGGTCAAGCTGATCTCCAATGTCTGCCGCCATCGCCAGGCGGTCATCTATAAAGGCCGCGGCAACGGCAATCATATCGTCTGCAATCTGCATGGCTGGACTTACGACGCCGAAGGCGCTTTGCTGGGCGCGCCGCATTTTCCGGAAACGCCGTGCCTGAAATTGAACCAGACCGAGCTGACGCGTTGGAACGGCCTCTTGTTCGACGCGCGCCGCAATGTGGCGCGCGATCTGGAAAACCTGGGCGTGGCCAAGCACATGAGTTTTGACGGCTACGCCTACCATTCCAGCCATCTGAGCGAGTACGGCTTCAACTGGAAGACCTTCATCGAAGTGTATTCCGAGGATTACCACGTCGATCCCTTCCACCCCGGCCTGGGCAATTTCGTCGATTGCGGCGACCTGAAATGGGAGTGGGGCGCGCAATACCATGTGCAGACCGTGGGCGTGAAGAACCAGCTGGCCACTTCCGGTTCCCGCGCCTACGGCAAATGGCATGAGGAAGTCCGCCGGCGCTACGCCGATCAGCAGCCGGAGTTCGGCGCCATCTGGCTGACTTACTACCCCAACATCATGGTGGAGTGGTATCCGCACGTGCTGGTGGTCAGCGTGGTGATGCCGCGCGGGCCGGAGCAGTGCACGGTGTTGACCGAGTTCTACTACCCAGAGGACGTGGTGTGGTTCGAGCCGGAGTTCATCGAGGCGGAGCAGGCGGCTTACTTCGAAACCGCCAAGGAAGACGACGAAATCTGCTACCGCATGCACGAAGGCCGCCGCGCCTTGTGGCTGCGCGGCGAGAACGAGGTGGGGCCTTATCAATCTCCCACCGAGGAGGGCATGCTGCACTTCCACGAGTTCTACCGGCGCAAAATGGGCGCGGCGCTGGCTGGTTAAGCGGCGGCTTGCAGTGTCATAATGGAAAGGCGCGGACCCAGTCCGCGCCTTTCTTATTCTGGTTTGCCCGATTCCATGCTCAAAACGCTTTTCCGCTGTTTGCCCTTGTCGCTGGCCTTGCTGGCTCCGCTGGCCCAGGCCGCCGTCTATACCGATGCCGCCAGCCGGGTGCGTTTCAATGTGCCGCCGGGCTGGAAGGTCCGCCCCAGCGTGGTGGACGGTCAGCGCGTGCTGCGCGTGGTGCCGCCCAAGGCGGACCAGCGCGAGCGCGCCGCCATCGATGTGCAGGTGTTCGCGCGCAAGCCGGGGCGCGGCGACACCCTGGCCCGGCTGGCGCAGAAATACCGCCGCGAGGGCGATAACCGCGAAGCCGCCAATTTCGCCCGCGGCAACAGCCGCAGCGGCCGGCTGGTCACCGAATACCGCGACGGCCGTTTCGTCTCCAACCGCTTGTGGATCGTCCGGCATAATCTGCACGTGTTCCAGCTGGGGGACAAAAAGCGCATGGCGGAGGCGCGCTGCGCCGCCAACGCGTCGGAGTTCAAGACCTACCGCCGGCAGATGGAGGCCATCTGTCTGTCGCTGGAATTGTTGAAGCGATGACGCCGGCGCTGAGCGAGGGCGCGAGAACCCTGGGGCTGCGCTTGCGCCAGGGACGTTTGGGCTCCGGCTGGATGGTGGTGGCGGCCCTGTGCTTCGCCTTGATGAGCATGTTTGTCAAGCTGGGTGCCGACGCCTTCGGCTCCACCGAGCTGCTGTTCTGGCGCACCGCCATCGGCGCGCTGACCTTGGGCGCGGCGATGGCCTGGAAGCGCCAGTCGCCGCGGACGCCGCATTGGCGCGGCCACATCAAGCGCAGCTTCGTCGGCTATATGTCCATGGTGGCGCTGTTCTACGCGCTGACCCGGCTGCCCTTGTCCACCGCGGTGACGCTGAACTACACCTCCTCGCTGTTCTTCGCCTTATTGTGCGTGGTCAAACTGAAGGAGCGCCTGACGCCGCGCACCGGCCTGGCCTTGTTGCTGGGCTTCGTCGGCATCGTCATCCTGCTGCGGCCCACTTTCAGTTCGGCGCAGTGGCTGGCCGGCCTGATCGGACTCTTGTCAGGCGTCAGCGCCGGCTACGCGGTGTTTCAGGTGAGGGAGCTGGGCCGGATGGGCGAACCGTCCTGGAAGGTGGTGTTCTGGTTTTTCTCCGTTTCCAGCCTGTTCGGCGGCGTCTGGCTGATCCTGGGACCGGGCTTCAGCGCGGTGACGGCGGACAATGTCTTGCCGCTGCTGGGCGTCGGCGTTTGCGGCATGCTGGGCCAGCTGGCGATGACTCGCGCCTACAAGGACGGGCGCAAATACCTGGTGGCCAGCTTTGCTTATCTGACCGTGCTGTTTTCCGTGCTGCTGGGCGTGGTGTTGTGGGGCGACCCGCTGAGCGGATGGTCGCTGGCGGCGATGGCCTTGATTGTGGGATCCGGCCTGATGGCGGCCCTGCGTTGAAACAGAACTTGGATATTCAACAACAATGCATAAGGATAACGTGGTTTGACTAGCGGAAAGTGGCGCCTGGGTTCGGGCTGGATGGTGGTGGCGGCGGTGTTTTTCGGCCTGATGGGGGTGTTCGTCAAGCTGGGCGCCGAGTATTTCTCCTCCACCGAGCTGGTGTTCTGGCGCACGCTGATGGGCGTGGTCACCCTGGGCGCGGCGGCCTTGTGGCGGCGCGATCGCTTCGCCACCCCCTTGCTGCGCTATCACGTGCAGCGCGGCCTGATCGGCTACGTCTCGATGCTATTGTATTTCTACGCCATCGCCCATTTGCCGCTGTCCACGGCGGTCACGCTCAACTACACCTCGCCGATGTTCCTGGCGCTGCTGTCGGTGGTCCTGCTGCGCGAGCGCCTGCCCAAGCAGGCGCTGGCCGGCCTGGCGCTGGGCTTTGTCGGCGTGGTGCTGTTGCTGCGGCCCACCTTGTCCAGCGAGGCCTGGGTGGCCGGCCTGCTCGGCGTCGGCTCCGGTCTGCTGGCCGGCTGGTCCTATCTGCACGTGCGGGAACTGGGCCGCCAGGGCGAGCCGGAATGGAAGGTGGTGTTCTATTTCGCGCTGATCTCCACGCTGGGCGGCCTGCTGCTGATGTTGTTCGAAACCTGGCACCCGGTGACGCTGGAAAACGTCTGGCTGCTGCTGGGCCTGGGCGCCACCGCCACCATCGCCCAATTGGCGATGACCCGCGCGTATAAAGTGGGGCGCAAGCTCTTGGCCGCCAATCTGTCCTATCTGACCGTGGTGTTTTCCACCCTGTTGGGCGTGGGGCTGTGGGGCGACCCGCTCAGCGCCGCCGGCTTGGCGGCGATGGGTTTGATCATCGTCAGCGGCATGCTGGCCAGCCGGCGTTAAGCTGGAAGCGAAATCCGGCGCTGCGCCGGACCCGGCCTGGAGGGTGGGAGGATGGCGGTACCGGCGGACAAGGCGGCTTTGCTGGCGGCGATGAGGGACGAATACCGGCGCTTGCGCACGGTGTTGGCGCGGGTGCCGCCGGAGCGCGCCTTCGTCCAGGAACTGGACGGCCACGCCAAGCACAGCCGGATGAGCGCGGCGGACCTGCTGGCCTATCTGCTGGGCTGGCAGGCGCTGGTGCTGAAGTGGCACCGGCTGGAGCGGGAAGGCCTGCCGATAGACTTTCCCGACGCCGGCTACCGCTGGAACCAACTGGGCCTGCTGGCGCAGAAGTTCTACCGCGATTACCAGGGGATAGGCGACTGGACGCGGCTATGCGCGATGCTGGACGACAGCCAGCGCCAGGTGGAGGCGCTGGTGGAAGGTTACTCCGACGAGGCGCTGTACGGCCGCGCCTGGTACGACAAATGGACGCGCGGGCGGATGATACAGTTCAACACCGCCTCGCCCTGCCGCAACGCCCGCGGGCGGCTCGTCGCCTGGCTCAAGACGCTGCCGGCCGCCTGAAAAAGCTTGCCGCGCCAGTGCGGCCAAGCCTTAAAATGAAAGCGACACCGCAAAGGAGAAGCACATGATCTCGATACGCGAACAACACTACGGCCTGGACGTGGCGCTGTACAACGAATTCACGCTGGCGGACTTCAAGCTGCTGGAAGAGGCCTTGCTCAAGCGCCAGTCCGAGTGCGCCAAGCCCGACCTGCTGCTGGACCTGACCGAGTTGAAGGACTTCACGCTGGACATGGCGGTGGAAGAGGTCAAATTCATGCGCGCCCATGAAAACCACGTCGGCCGCGTGGCGCTGGTGGTCAGCGATGTCTGGATCAAGCTGGCCGCCCACATCGCCGGCCTGCTGTCCAATACCCGCACTCAGTATTTCGATACCGCGGAAGAGGCCCAGGCCTGGTTGGAAAGCCCGGTGGCGGCGGGCACCTGATTTGTCCGGTTGCGCTGATTTCGGGACGCCCTATGCGGCGTCCCGGTTGATTTTGTCGGCAATGGCGGTAGAGTAGCGGTTTTTGTTCAACTCGAAAGAATAAAAACCGATGTTGAAAAGCATTTCCCATCGTCTGGCGGCGGAACTCTCCGTCCGCGAGGCGCAAGTGGCCGCCACCATCGAACTGATAGACGGCGGCGCCACCGTTCCCTTCATCGCCCGTTACCGCAAGGAAGTCACCGGCGGTCTGGACGACACCCAGCTTCGCACCCTGGCCGAGCGCCTGGTGTATCTGCGCGAACTGGACGAGCGCCGCGTCAGCATCCTCGGCAGCATTTCCGAGCAAGGCAAGCTGAGCCCCGAACTGGAGGCCGCGCTCTACGCCGCCGACAACAAGACCACGCTGGAAGACCTTTACCTCCCTTACAAGCCCAAGCGCCGCACCAAGGCGCAGATCGCGCGCGAAGCCGGGCTGGAGCCCTTGGCCGACGGCCTGCTGTCCGACCCTAGCCAGGACCCCAACGCCGCCGCGGCCGCCTATGTCAACGCCGAAGCCGGCGTGGCCGACGCCAAGGCGGCGCTGGACGGCGCGCGCGCCATCCTGATCGAGCGCTTCGCCGAGGACGCCGAACTCTTGGGGCGGTTGCGCGAAAAACTGTGGAGCGAGGGCGAGCTGGCCGGCCAGGTGGTAGCCGGCAAGGAACACGAGGGCGCCAAGTTCTCCGATTATTTCCAGCACCGCGAAGCCATCCGCGCCACGCCCTCGCACCGCGCGCTGGCGCTATTGCGCGGCCGCAACGAGGGCGTGCTCAGTCTGACGCTGAAGTATCAGCCGGACGAGACGCCGATCACCGAGCGCTCCGCCTACGAGCAGTTGATCGCCGCGCGCTTCGGCGTGAGCGACGCCGGCCGCCCGGCCGACAAATGGCTGCTGGACGGCGTGCGCCTGTGCTGGCGCGCCAAGATCTTCCTGTCGCTGGAACTGGAACTGGTGTCGCGGCTCAAGGACGCCGCCGACGCCGAGGCGATCAAGGTGTTCGCCGACAATCTGCATGATCTCTTGCTGGCGGCGCCGGCCGGCCGGCGCGCCACCCTGGGCCTGGACCCGGGCCTGCGCACCGGCTGCAAGGTGGCGGTGGTGGACGACACCGGCAAGCTCTTGGACACCGCCACCATCTATCCGCACGAGCCGCGCCGCGACTGGGACCGCTCGCTGGCGGTGCTGGGCGCCTTGTGCGCGCGTCACCGCGTGGATCTGATCGCCATCGGCAACGGCACCGCCAGCCGCGAAACCGACAAGCTGGCGCAGGAGCTGATCCGCGCCTATCCGCAGCTGGGCATGACCAAGATCGTGGTGTCCGAAGCCGGCGCCTCGGTGTACTCGGCCTCGGAACTGGCGGCGCGGGAATTCCCGGATCTGGACGTGTCGCTGCGCGGCGCGGTGTCCATCGCCCGCCGCTTGCAGGACCCGCTGGCGGAGCTGGTGAAGATCGATCCCAAGTCCATCGGCGTCGGCCAGTACCAGCACGACGTCAACCAGAGCCAGCTGGCGCGCGCGCTGGACGCGGTGGTGGAGGATTGCGTCAACGCCGTCGGCGTCGACGTCAACACCGCCTCGGCGCCGCTGTTGACCCGCATCTCCGGCCTCAACGCCACGCTGGCGGCCAATATCGTGTCCTACCGCGATCAGAACGGCGCTTTCCGCAACCGCAGGCAATTGCTGAAAGTGCCGCGGCTGGGCGACAAAACCTTCGAACAGGCGGCCGGCTTCCTGCGCATCCGCGACGGCGACAACCCGCTGGACGGCTCCGCCGTGCATCCGGAAGCCTATCCGGTGGTGGAGCAGATCGTGCTCAAAACCGGCCGCGAGATGAAGTCGCTGCTCGGCGATTCCGGTTTCCTGAAAACGGTGAAGGCGGTGGATTACACCGACGAACGCTTCGGCCTGCCCACGGTGATGGACATTCTGCGCGAATTGGACAAGCCGGGCCGCGACCCGCGTCCGGAGTTCAAGACCGCCACCTTCCAGGACGGCGTCGAAGACATCAAGGACTTGCAGCCGGGCATGGTCTTGGAGGGGGTGGTCACCAATGTCGCTAACTTCGGCGCTTTCGTCGACATCGGCGTGCACCAGGACGGCCTGGTTCACATCTCGGCCTTGTCCAACAAGTTCGTCGACGACCCGCGCAAAGTGGTCAAGGCCGGCGACGTGGTCAAGGTCAAGGTGATGGAAGTGGACGCGGCGCGCAAGCGCATCGCGCTGACCATGCGGCTGGACGACGCGCCGGGCGCCGGCAACAGCCGCGGCCCGCGCAACGACGGTCCGCGCGGCCAGGATAGGCGCGGCGGCGACCGCCAGCGCGGCCAGCAGCCGGCCGGCGACACCGCGATGGCGGCGGCGTTCGCCAAGCTCAAGCGCTGAGGCGGTTTTAAGAGCCTGTTCACGATCTTTTGTCTGTGTTTTGAAACACGGTGTTCTGCACAGGAGGCCGCGTATCCGACGCGCCCCGGGTCCCTTCAAGCCTGCCGTCGGGTGGCAGGTCCGAGGTTTTAAGCGGCTGCCTGTTCGAGCAGCGCGACGGTAGCGCGCTGCGAGTTCAGCCGCGCCTCGGGCCTGACGGGAACCGGCGGGAAGCCGTAGGCCAGGCTTGCAGGGTGGCCTTTAGGGGTGGAGGGGATATTTGGCCAAGCAAATATCTCCTCCCTGCTCGCCGGGCAGCCCCGGCAAAGAAAATCACCATCCGCGCAGCGGATTCCATGTCTTGGAGCCATCTCTCGGAAAGATCGTGAACAGGTTCTAAGAGAAAAACGGCGGGCATTGCCCGCCGTTTTTCATTCCGGCACCGAGGACAGCGGCAGCTTCATCGTCTGTTTGATCGCGTTCAAGGCGATGGTGGATTTGACGCTGCGCACCAGCGACAGCCGCATCAGCCGGTTCATCACGAAGGTGGACAGCGAGGGCAGGTCCGGCACCACGATGCGCAGCAGATAGTCCGCCTCGCCGGCGGCAGCGTAGCATTCCAGCACTTCCGGCAGCTCGTTGATGGCCTGGGCGAATTCCTGCAAGGCGCTTTCGCTGTGGCGCTCCAGGCTGACGTGGGCGAAAGCCATCACCGACAAGCCCACCTGTTCCGGCTTCAGCGCCACCTGATAGCCCTGGATCACGCCGCTTTCCTCCATGCGCTGGATGCGACGGCCGATCTGGGACGCGGACAAAGCCACTTGCTGCGCCAGTTTCTGATGGGTGACGCGGGCGTCGTGCTGCAACGCGTCCAGGATCTGGTAATCGAAGCGGTCCAATTCAATTTTGCGCATAGTGAGCATTTCATGGCGGTTATATGCGGCAAGTGTGCAAAAAAAATCGCATACAGGCAAATTTTGCGGTCTTCCCGCATCGCTCCGGGCCTAAACTAGAGTTATCCACCTAAATATCCGGACCCACCGCCATGAACGACCGAGCCGATTTCGTCGTGCCCGACATCACCACGCGCAAGAACGTCGGACTCAGCCACGACAGCGCGGACTTCACCCTGCCGCAACCGCTGGAGCGCTACACCGCCGCCGACCACGCCACCTGGGCCACGCTGTACCGCCG
The DNA here is from genome assembly GCF_059916605.1 of Chromobacterium sp. CCUG 30098. NCBI lineage: Bacteria > Pseudomonadati > Pseudomonadota > Betaproteobacteria > Neisseriales > Chromobacteriaceae > Chromobacterium > Chromobacterium sp. CCUG 30098. The sequence goes on from NZ_JAUCGS010000004.1 coordinate 93,531, forward strand.
CCAGAGCGAGATGCTGCCGGGCCGCGCCTGCGACGAATTCCTGGAAGGCCTGGAGCGCCTGGGCGTGGACGCGGACCGGGTGCCGGACTTCGCCAAGCTGAATGAACAACTGATGGCCGCCACCGGCTGGAAAATCGTCGCGGTGCCGGGCCTGATTCCGGACGACGTGTTCTTCGAGCATCTGGCCAACCGCCGCTTCCCGGTCACCTGGTGGCTGCGCGAGCCGCATCAACTGGATTATCTGCAAGAACCCGATGTGTTCCATGATTTGTTCGGCCATGTGCCGCTGTTGATCAATCCGGTGTTCGCCGACTACCTGGAGGCTTACGGCAAGGGCGGCATGAAGGCCAAGGCCTTGGGCGTCTTGCCGATGCTGGCGCGCTTGTACTGGTACACGGTGGAGTTCGGCCTGATCAACACGCCCAAGGGCATGCGCATCTACGGCGCGGGCATCGTGTCCAGCAAGGGCGAATCGGTGTACTGCCTGGACAGCGCCAGCCCCAACCGCGTCGGCTTCGATCTGGAACGCATCATGCGCACCCGCTACCGCATCGACACTTTCCAGAAAACCTATTTCGTCATCGACAGCTTCCAGCAGTTGTTCGACGCCACCGCGCCGGACTTCGCGCCCATCTACGCGCGGCTGGCGGCGGAACCGACGCTGGGCGCCGGCGACGTGGCCCCGGCAGACAAGGTGTTCAATATTGGCGATCGCAGCGGCTGGGGCGATTCCGAGGATGTGTGAAGCCTGGCCGTGATGGCTGGCAAGCTTGGGATAGACCCGCCGCGGCGGGTCTTTTTATTTGTTTCGATTAAAACGAAAGCGGGGGTGTTTACTAGATTGATAAGCATTCTCATTTTTGTTAGAGTCCGTTTACGATCTTGCGAGCTAGAGCGAGACAAGGCGAAAACGGCTGAGAAAGCGGGTACATGAGCATTTCGAAGCCGTTTTCAACGCCGTATCGCCGCAGCGCAGCAGATCGTAAACAGGCTCTTAGATTGAGGCTCTGATTCCTATCGCTCAACCCAACAGGGGACACACCTTGAAAACGCACCTGATGCTTGCCGCCGTCCTGGCGGGTTTCGCCGGCCACGCCATGGCGGAAGACGTAGTGGTTTACAGCGCTCGCGCCGAGCAACTGCTCAAGCCCATCATCGAGGTTTACAAGAAGGAAACCGGCGTCAACATCAAGCTGGTGTCGGACAAGGAAGGTCCGCTGATGGAGCGCCTGCGCGCCGAGGGCAGCAACAGCCCGGCCGATCTGCTGCTGACCGTGGACGCCGGCAATCTGTGGCAGGCCGCCAAGATGGGTCTGTTCAAGCCGGTGAAGTCGCCCTTGCTGGACGCCAACATTCCGTCCTATCTGCGCGATCCGGGCCATGAGTGGTACGGCCTGTCCATCCGCGCGCGCACCATTTTCTACAACACCCAGAAAGTGAAGCCGGGCCAGCTGTCCAGCTACGCCGACCTGGCCGACCCCAAGTGGAAGGGCAAGCTGTGCCTGCGCACGTCCAAGAAGGTCTACAACCAGTCGCTGGTGGCGATGATGTTGTCCGATCTGGGCCCGGTGAAGACCGAGAAAGTGGTCAAGGGCTGGGTGGATAATCTGGCCACCCGCGAATTCCCGGACGACACCAAGATGCTGGAGGCCATCGCCGCCGGCCAGTGCGAAGTGGGCATCGCCAACACCTATTACTACGGCCGCCTGATGGAAAAATCGCCCAATCTGCCGGTAGGCATCTTCTGGGCCGACCAGGCGGGCAAAGGCACCCATGTGAACGTTTCGGGCGCCGGCGTGGTCAAGTACGCCAAGAACGAAAAGGGCGCGCTGAAGTTCCTGGAATGGCTGTCCAGCGCCAAGGCGCAGAATATGTTCGCCGACGTGAACATGGAGTTCCCGGTCAACCCCAAGGTCAAGCCTGACGCGCGCGTGGCCGCCTGGGGCGACTTCAAGCACAGCTACATCAATGTCGCCAATGCCGGTTCGCGCCAGGCGGAAGCGGTGAAGCTGATGGACCGCGTCGGCTACAAATAAGCCGCGGCGGGCAGCCTGTCCGCATTTATTTACAGCCTGTCGGGCACCAAAGCCCCGGCAGGCTGTCTTTGCTTGTTTCCCTGCGTTTTTGACATGGTTTCTCCGCCGATGATCCGTTCTCTGTCGCCTTGGCGCGGCCTGGCCTTTGGCGTCAGCCTGCTGACCGTCGCGCCCTTGCTGGTGATTTTATGGTCGCTGCTGGCGCCGGATTGGGAGGTGTGGCGGCATTTGTACGATTACACGCTGCCGGAGCTGCTGCTCAACACCGTGTATCTGATAGGCGGCGTCGGCGCCGGCGTGCTGCTGCTGGGCGTGCCGCTGGCCTGGCTGACCGCGGTGCATGATTTCCCCGGCCGCCGTTTCTTCCACTGGGCGCTGATGCTGCCGCTGGCGATGCCGGCCTATGTGCTGGCGTTTTCGCAATTGGGCCTGTTCGATTTCACCGGGCCTTTGCAGACGTGGCTGCGCGAGCGTTTCGGCGATTCGTCCTGGGTGCCCAATATCCGTTCCACGCCGGGCGTGATCCTGGTGATGTCGCTGGCCTTCTACCCCTATGTCTATCTGTTGGCGCGCAACGCCTTCGCCACCATGGGCCGGCGCGCGCTGGAGGTGGGGCAGTCGCTGGGCCTGTCGCGCTGGCAGGGCTTCCGCCGCGTGGCGCTGCCGATGGCGCGGCCGTGGATCGCCGGCGGCCTGATGCTGGCGCTGATGGAAACGCTGGCGGATTTCGGCACCGTGGCCATTTTCAATTTCGACGCCTTCACCTCGGCCATCTACAAGGCCTGGTTCAGCCTGTTCTCCTTGCCGGCGGCCAAGCAACTGGCGTCCTTGCTGGTGTTGATGGTGCTGCTGCTGCTGTGGCTGGAGCAGCGTTCGCGCGGCCGCCGCGCCTATACCCAGGCCGGCAAGGCGGCGCCGCAGCCGCGCTTGCGGCTGGAAGGCGCGGCCGGCTGGCTGGCCGCCGCCGCCTGCTCGCTGGTGCTGGCGCTGGCCTTCGTCTTGCCCTTCGGCCAGCTGCTGGTCTGGGCCGGCGCCCACCTGGCCGAGGACCTGGACGCGGATTTCCTCGGCCACGTGGCTAACTCGCTGCTGCTGGCCTCGCTGGCCGCGGTTCTGGTGGCCATGATCGCCTTATTGCTCAGTTACGCGGCGCGGCGCGATCCGACGCGCTGGACCCGTTTGTGGAGCCGGCTGGCGACCCTGGGCTACGCGGTGCCGGGCACGGTGCTGGCGGTGGGGGTGTTCGTGCCGGTGGCCTGGTTCGACAATCTGTTGCTGGACTGGCTGCGCCCCTGGCTGGCGGCGGACGCCAGCGCGGTGATCAAGGGCACGTTGCTGGTGCTGATGCTGGCCTATGTGGCGCGCTTCCTGGCCGTGGGGCATTCCGCGGTGGACGCGGCCATGCACCGCATCAGCCGCAGCCAGGAGGAGGCGGCGCGCAATATGGGCTACAGCGGCTTGCGCCTGCTGGCGCGCCTGCATCTGCCGCTGCTGCGCGGCGGCCTGTTCACCGCGGCGCTGATGGTGTTCGTCGACGTGATGAAGGAGATGCCGATCACGCTGATGACCCGGCCTTACGGCTGGGACACGCTGGCGGTGAGAATTTTCAATTTGACCACCGAGGGCGAATGGGAGCGCGCGGCCTTGCCGGCGGTGGCCATCGTGCTGGCCGGCCTGTTGCCGGTATGGGTGCTGTCGCGGCAGAAGGATGCGGCCTGAGATGAAGCGTATGGATATGCAAGCTTTGCTGGAGTTCGACCTGGTCAGCCAGAAGTACGGCGAGACCCGCGTGGTCGACAATATGAGTTTCGAATTGCGGGCGGGCGAAATCGCCTGCCTGTTGGGCAGTTCCGGCTGCGGCAAAACCACGGTGCTGCGCTGCATTGCCGGTTTCGAGGGCCTGCTGGGCGGCGAGATCCGCCTCAACGGCCAGGTGATCAGCTCCATCCGCGAGCAGGTGCCGGCGCATCAACGCCGCATCGGCATGGTGTTTCAGGACTACGCCTTGTTCCCGCATCTGACCGTGGCCGGCAACGTCGGCTTCGGTCTGGACGCCTTGCCCAAGGCCCAGCGCGCGGCGCGGGTGCTGGAGGTGCTGGAGGTGGTGGGCCTGGCGGAGTGGGCGCGGCGTTACCCGCACGAGCTGTCCGGCGGCCAGCAGCAGCGGGTGGCGCTGGCGCGGGCTCTGGCGCCCAGGCCCAGCCTGCTGCTGCTGGACGAGCCCTTTTCCAATCTGGACGTGGACCTGCGCGAGCGCTTGTCGCGCGAGGTGCGCGACATCCTGAAAAGCCAGGGCGCCACCGCCATCATGGTGACCCATGATCAGCACGAGGCCTTCGCCATCGCCGACCGCGTCGGAGTGATGCAGCAGGGCCGGCTATTGCAGTGGGACACGCCGTACCGGCTGTACCACGAGCCGGCCACCCGCTACGTCGCCGACTTCATCGGCCAGGGCGTGTTCCTGGCCGGCAAGGTGACCGGGCCGCGTTGCGTGGCGTTGGAGATAGGCGAGTTCTGCGGCATCGTGCCCTTGCAGTTCGAGACCGGGGACGAGGTGGACGTGCTGGTGCGGCCCGACGATGTGCAGCACGACGACGCCAGTCCGACGCGGGCCCTGGTCTGCGCCAAGGTGTTCCGCGGCGCGGAGTTCCATTACACGCTGGCGCTGCCTTCCGGTCAGCGGGTGCTGGCCCAGGTGCCCAGCCATCACGACCACGCTGTGGGGGAGGCGATAGGCATCCGGCTGGAACTGGATCATTTGATCGCTTTTCCGCGCGAGAGCTAAGAACCTGTTTACGATCTGCTGCGCGTCGGTAGAGACATTGTGCGATGAGTGCCCGCTTCGAAATGCTCATGTACCGTGCGTACATTCCGCTTTCTCAGCCGTTTTCGCCTTGTCTCGCCTTAGCTCGCGAGATCGTGAACACGCTCTTAGCGTTCCAGTATCGCCTTGCGATGGCGGCGGAACACCCATTTCTCCCACAGCAGGCGAGTGGTTTCGTCGAAGGCGCCGGCGATGTCGGCGCGAATCAGATAGTTGCCGTTTTCGCCCGGCGTCACCGTGTTGATGCGGGCGGCGAGGAAGAGCAGCAGCGCGGAATCGGGATTGGGGCATAGCGCCACCAGCACCGGCTCGCTGCCGTGGTTGGCGTGGTCGGAGATCCAGGCGATGCTGTCCAGGCCCAGCCGGCACGGCGTCAGCGGCGGGCGCTCCGGATGGCGGGACAGCAGCGACACTTCCAGCGCCAGGTCCAGCTTGGCCTCCAGCCTGACCAGCATCGGATCGGCCTCGGGCAGGGTTTCGGTGGGCGCGGCCAGCACCCGCAGTGCCAGCCGGGTTTCGCGTTCCTGGCGCGCCGGGCAGATCCCGCCCGGCAAGGGCTGGACCGAGAACGGCAGTTCGGCGTCGAAACTGGCGCTGCCCAGTTCGGGAAATAAGCTCATCGGTCGGCTCCCGCGGCGTGGCCGTTCAGTGATACAGGTTCAGGATGCGGTCCAGGCCGCCGTGGTTGACGGCGATGTCGGCCTGGGCGCGCACCACCGGCTTGGCGTGCACGGCGATGCCGACGCCGGCTTCGGCCAGCATCTGCAAGTCGTTGGCGCCGTCGCCCATCGCCAGCACCTGTTCCGGTTTCAGTCCCAGCGCCTCGCGCTGCTGGATCAGCAAGCGCTTCTTGGCGGCGGCGTCGACGATGGGGCCGCGCACCCGGCCGGTCAAGACGCCGTTTTCCACTTCCAACTGATTGGCGAAGGCGAAGTCCAGGCCCAGCTCGGCTTTCAGTCTGTCGGTGAAGAAGGTGAAGCCGCCGGACACCAACATGAATTTGACGCCGTGGCGTTTGCAGGCGGCCAGCAAGGCCTCGGCGCCCGGCATCAGCCTGACTCTTTCACGATAGACCTGTTCCAGCGCGCTTTCCGGCAGCCCGCGCAGCAGCGCCACCCGCTCCGTCAGCGAGGCGGCGAAGTCCAGTTCGCCATGCATCGAGCGCTCGGTGATGGCCGCCACCTGTGGCTTGAGACCGTTCATGTCGGCGATTTCGTCTATGCATTCGATGGTGATCAGCGTGGAGTCCATATCCGACACCAGCAGGCCGAAATCGGCGAAGCTGCGGCCGGCTTCGACATAGGCGCCGTCGTAGCCCCATTGCTCGCACAAGGCCAGCGCCGCGGTCCGTTGCGCCGGCGCCGCGCCGCGCAGGCGCGCCACGTTTGGACTGGGATGGTCCATATGGGTGGCCTCGGCGAGGTGGGCCAGTTCATGCAGATGATGCGGGTCCAGCGCGTCGGCTTGGATCACCAGGGTGTAGGCGAGGCTCATGGCGTGGCGGGTCAATGCGTGTCGGAACGGGCATTATGCCACGCCGCGCCGGCCGCCGGTTCAGTCCTGCGCCGCATGGCACCGGCTCCAGCGCCGCAGCGGCGCGTCCAGGGACAGCAGGCCGGGGCCGAAGGCGAACACGGCGGCGATCAGCATGCCCCAGTAGTAATGGAATTCGCGGGTGGCCTCGGTCAGCCCCGGATAGCTGATCACCGCCACCGCGTTGAGGATGAACAGGCCGGCGGCGGCGAAGCGCGCGCCCAGGCCCAGCGCCAGTAGCGCGGACAGCCCCAGTTCGCCGGCCGTGGCCAAGGCCGCGGCGACGGCGGGCGGCAGCAACGGCACGTGGTATTCCTCGGTGAATAGCAGGAGGGTGGTGTCCCAGTCGTCTATCTTGGTCAGGCCGGATTTGAAGAACACATTGGCGATCCACAGCCGGAACAGCAGCAAGAGCAGCGGTTGCAGCAGATCGCCGCCGTGGATCAGCCAGCGGTAGGGCGCGTTGAGGCGGGAGCAGGTCAAGGGGTTCATGGCGGGTGTCTCCTGTGTGTTGAGTATGGTTCAGCGGCGGCGCATGGCAAGCCGCGGGCGTGCGTATCCCCTCCATGCCCGCAAGCTTGGATGAGATTCCGCACTCAGGGTTTAAGCGTGTTTACAGCGTAACGTCTTGGATCAGACGCTGCTGGAACAGCCGCAGCAGGCCGGCTTGCAGGTCGAAGTCCGCTTCGGCGGCCAGCGCCTGTTCCACCGCGGTTTCCAGCGTCGCGCCGTCGAGGAAGGCTTGCAGCAGCGCGGCCAGGCCGGGGCCGACGATGTCGACCTGAACCCGGCCCTGGAGGCGGTAGACCAGCGTCGCCTCCGGCTGCCGGTGCAGATCCACGTCCAGCTCCACCGGCTGGCGTTGGTGGGCCAGCCAGATCGACGCGGCCGGCCAGGGGCTGAGCAGGGCGGCGACGTCGGGCAGCGGCCGCAGCCTGAGTTCGCCCCAGCGTTGCTGCGGGAAGGCGGCCAGCGCGGCGCTGTCGGCCGGCGCGGCGTCGGCGGCGTAATAGGCGCGGTGGATCCGCCATTCCAGCCGCGCGACGTCCGCCAGATAGGGAAGCGCGCGGGCGTGTTCGAAGCCGGCGACGAAGTCGCCGAAACCGGCGCCGTACAGATGCAGATTGCCGCTATGCGAGGGGTGGCCGCTGATGAAGACGCGGGCCAGGCCGGTGAAGAAGTCCTCGCCCACCAGCTGGCGGCAGACCGGGTAGATGAAGGCCAGGGTGTCGATCAGCCCCACCCGGTAATTGTTGCGGTAGACCGCGAGGCCGGCCGGGTTCAGCGCCAGCGCCGCTTCCGCCGCGCGGGCCGGATCGGCGATCTGTTCCAGCAGTTCAGCCTGCCAATCAAACCCGTTCATACGCGGCCTCCAGGATGGCCTGGGCCTTGGCGGCCTCGCCGCGCAAGGTGGCCAGCGGCGGAATCTCCAGATCCCATTCGATCAAGGTGGGCCGCGGGCCCAGCCGGGCGATGGCTTCGCGGTACAGCTGCCAGACGCCGTCGTGCACCGGCTGGCTGTGGGTGTCCACCAGCATGCCCTCGCGTTCGCTGTAGCCGGCCAGGTGGATCTCGCCTATCGCCTCCGGCGGCAGCGCGTCCAGCACCGCGTCGGTGTCCACGCCCAGATTGACGCGGTTGACGTAGAGATTATTGATGTCCAGCAGGATGCCGCAGCCGGTGCGGCGCACCAGTTCGGCCAGGAACTCGCCCTCGTGCATCTCGTTGCCGGGGAACTCCAGATAGCTGGACAGGTTTTCCAGCAGGATGACTCGGCCCAGCGCGTCCTGGGTTTCCGCGACGTGGCCGGCGATCACCGCCAGCGATTCGCGGGTATAGGGAATGGGCAGCAGATCGTTGACGAAACGATGCTCGGAATGGTTGAAGGACAGGTGTTCCGACACCGCGGCCGGCTGTACGGCGTCCACCAGCCGCTTGAGCGAGGCCAGATGGGCCGGGTCCGGGCGCGCGGCCGAGCCCAGGCCCAGGCCGACGCCGTGCAGCGACAGCGGCCAACAGGCGGCCACTTCGCGCAGCATGCTCCAGGGCATGCCGCCGTCGAAGAAGTTCTCGCTGTGCACTTCCACCCAGCCCAGCTCCGGGCGGCTGTCCAGCGCTTCGCGGTAATGCGGGGCGCGCAGGCCGACGCCGCACACCGCGGGAAGCTTGGTTTCCATCATCATTCACCTCGGGTCGCCCGTCCGGGCGGGCCCGGCGGCGCGATTAGGATTGCTTCGGCGGCGGCGTGGTGCGGCCGCCCAGGCCCTCGCATGTGCCCTTGGGCACGTTGTGCCACTCGTTGGGATCGTTGTCCACCTTGGCTTCGCCGGCGCAGTAGTGGGCGCCGTCGGCGGACGCGCAGTCGTTCTTGCCGGCCGGGGTGACGCCGTAGCATTTTTCCTTGGGCTGAGGCGGATCTTCGGCCTGAGCCGAGGCGGCGACGCCCAGCGCGATGACGGCGCCGACGGCGGAAGCGAGCAGTTTGCGAGCGGTGTTCATGTCAGTCTCCTGTGAGGTGGGTGCGGGCCGGTTTGTGAGCGGACTCCAAGACCGGCGTTTGGCAAACCTCGCTGAGACTACATGGATTTGAAATTCGTTCTTTCAGATTTCGTTCAGATTCCGGCCGGCGCGCGACAAGGGCCGCGCTCCGGCCGGGTCCGGCTTACTTCTTGGGAGCGGTGCTGCCGCCCATTTTCTCGCAGCTGCCCTTGGCCACGTATTTCCAGTCGCCCGGGTCCTTGTCCGTCTTGGCCTGGCCGGCGCAGGAGTGGGCGCCGGTGGCGGACGCGCAGTCGTTCTTGCCTGCCTGGGCGATGCCGTAGCACTTTTCCTTGTCGGCGGCGGCCGCCGGAGCGGATGCCAGCGCGCCGATGGCGACGACGGCGCCGAGAGCGGATGCGATCAGGGTTTTGCTGGTACTCATGGTGGTTCTCCTGTTTAACGGCCTGTGGCCGAAACTTGATGGTGCGGATTATAAACGAGCCCGCGTTTCCCGCCCTTGCTTTCACCGGGTCGGACATGGATTGAGTCGGGGGCCTTGCCGGCTTCTTACACTGTAGATGCGATTTTTTGATTCACCGCGCCGCCTGGCCGCCCTTCTTGCCGGTAAGTCGGCGTCAAGGCGGTTCCATTACGGCGGAACGCGATTTTTTTTGCGGGGGGAGCGAAGGGGCGAGGGAGGCGGATAAGGATTGGGCCCCGAAGGGCCCGGCAAGTTCAGCGGATATTGGTAACTTTATGTGTCTGCACCGACAGCCGCCAGCGCGGATGGGCCATGCAGTAGGCGATGGCGGCGCGGGTGTTGGCGGCGAGGTTCGGGCCGTCCATCGGTTGCAGATAGAAGGTGTCGAAGTCCAGCTGTTCGACGCTTTCCGGCGTCTGCGTCGCCTGCGGATAGACCAGCTTCAGTTCGTCGCCGCTTTGCAGCAGCAGTTCCGCGCCGGCCTTGGGGCTGACGCAGATCCAGTCCAGCCCCGGCGGCGCGGCCACGGTGCCGTTGGTTTCCACCGCCACCTCGAAGCCGAGCCGGTGCAGTTCGGCGATCAGCTCGGCGTCCAGTTGCAGCAAGGGCTCGCCGCCGGTGCACACCACATAGGGCGCGCCGCCGGCGCCGGCCGGCCATTCCGCGGCGATGCGCTCGGCCAGCGCCGCCGCGCTCTTGAATTTGCCGCCGTCCGGGCCGACGCCGACGAAGTCGGTGTCGCAGAATTGGCAGACCGCCTTGGCGCGGTCCTCCTCGCGGCCGGACCATAGATTGCAGCCGGAGAAGCGGCAGAACACCGCGGCGCGGCCGGCCTGCCGGCCTTCGCCTTGCAGCGTGTAGAAGATTTCCTTGACCGTGTAAGTCGTCACAGCGCGTTCTCTAAATGTAATGAAGGGACAGGCTTAGAACGTGTTTACGATCTTGCGAGCTAAGGCGAGACAAGGCGAAAACGAGCGAAAAAGCGGAATGTACACGTGGTACATGAGCACTGAGCTTGGTTTCAACGCCCATTTCTATCCATCCCGCCGACGCGCGGCAGATCGTAAACAGGTTCTTACAGCAGGGGCCAGCGCATATCGTCGCGGAACATCAGCGACACGCCGCGCAGCTCCTGCTCCATCAGATCGATGCGCGCCAGTTCCGGCACCAGCGGCGACAGATGGGCGTGCACCCACTCCGCCACCGAGGCGCTGTCGCCGCCGCGTACGCCGCTGAGCCGGTCCAGCGGATTGTGGTCCAGCTGGCGGTAGATGGGCTTGAAGCGGTCCTTGACGTCGCCGAAGTCCAGCAGCCAGCCCATGGCCTGGTCCAGCTCGCCGCTGAGCATCAGCCGGACCAGATAGCTGTGGCCGGTGTAGGCGCCCTGGTCGTTGAAGGGCCGGGCGCTTTCAAAGCGCTGTTCCTTCCAGATGCGGAAGCGCCGGCCGTCGAACTGGCTGCCGGCGCTATGGGTTTCGCGCACCTCCACCCAGGCCAGGCCCGGCAGCGTGTCGGCCAGCCGCTGATGCAGCCATTGCGCCAGCACCTCGCTGGTGGGGTTGTCCAGGCCGGCGATGTCGTTGAGGTAGCGGTGATTGAGTTCCTGGAACAAGGGCCGCCAGGTGGCCTCCAGCCGCGGATGGCCGCTGAGCCTGGCGTCGGCGGCGAGACGCACGCCGAAACCGTGGCCGTGCAGACGGCCGCATTTATGGCCAGCCGGCACATGGGGCAGTTGATGGGCGGCCTCGAACTGAACCTGTATCCAGTTGAGCGCGAGGTCGCCGTCCAGCGTCACGCCGCGCTGCGGCGAGCTTTGCAGGCTCAGCGCCGCCGGGCAGGGCAGGGCGGCGGCGAGGTGGGCGGCCAGCGCCAGATCGTCGCATTGGCTCAGTTGGCGGTTCAGATCGGCGTAGTCCAGCGGCGCGACGGCGGCGTCCAGCGCCGCCTGCAGCCGCTCGTGGGCCGGGTATTGGGCGTCGGCGCGGGCGATGACGCGAAAGCTGTGGCCATGCGGGCGCGCGGTGAGGTCGGACGCGCCGCTCACCTGCCGGGCGGCTTCGAAGCGGGCGCCGGCGATCAGGCTGGAGGTGTGCATCTCAGTCCTCCTGGCGGGTTTGGCAGCGGACGATCAGCGGGTCGGGCACGCCGGCTTCGGCGAAACCCTTGGCGCGCAACTCGCAAGACGCGCAATGGCCGCAGGGCGGCACCTGTCCGTTATAACAGGTGTGGCTCCAGGATAATGCGTCCATCGCGCCGACTTGTTGCGCCAAAGCCACGGTTTCCGCCTTAGACAGATACATCAGCGGCGCGTGCAGCTCCACTCGGCTGTCCATGCCCAGCCGCAAGGCCACTTCCAGCGCCTTGAGGGTGTTTTCACGGCAATCGGGATAGCCGGAATAGTCGGTCTGGGCGACGCCGGCGACCAGGTGGCGCGCGCTGCGGGTATAGGCCAGCGCGGCGGCGAAGGTCAGGAAGATCAGGTTGCGGCCGGGCACGAAGGTGTTGGGCAGCGCGTCGTCGTCGCGGGCGCCGTCTTCCGGCGCGATGTCGGCGTCGGTCAGCGCGTTGCCGCCGATGGCGGCGAAGGTGTCGATGGGCAGCACGGTCTGGCGCACGCCGGCGAGCGCGGCGATCTTGCGCGCGCAGTCCAGCTCCACGCGGTGGCGCTGGCCGTAGTCGAAGGTGACGGCTTCGACATTGTCGCGGCCGAAGGTCTGCAAGGCCCAATACAGGCAGGTGGTGGAGTCCTGGCCGCCGGAAAGGACGACCAGAGCCTTTTCAGGAGTCTGATTCATTGTGTTCGCCATTCGATAAACAGTCGAAGGTTGAGATGCGGAGCCGGGCGCGGCGCGGGCCTGCCGGCATGTCGCCTGCCTGGATCGGTCTCACCAAGCAGGGCAACCCGCTACTTTAACCTAGAACAGGCTGTTTTATGAAGCGTGCCAAAAATCAGACAGCCGCCGATTTCGTGTCGGCAAGGCCGCTTTTCTTGATTGAAATCATGTCTTCGTCATGTAATTAATGACTTTCGCATTCGAAATATGTTTGCGATCCATTTTAATAAACACGTGATGACAAAGGGGTTGGAAGGGCTGGCAACGCGCTGTCGGGCCACAAGCGCGGCAGAGGGGCCGGTGTTTCCGCCAGGAGAAGATCAATGAAAAAAGTGTTGCCGATTGCCTTGTTCGTGATGGCTTTGGGGGGCGGCTTCGCCCAGGCGCATGATCTGCAAGTGAGCGTGGCCAAGCAGCAGGCCGCGGTGGCGGCGGATCAGGACGTCGAGGTGGTCTTGAATTACCGCAATACCGGCAAGGAAACCTTGCATATCTACAAGTGGTACGTGCCGGGGCAGGATTTGCAGGAACAGATTTTCGAGGTCAGCCGCGACGGCAAGCCGGTCAGCTATCTGGGGCCGCGCTACAAGCGGGCGGTGCCCACCATCAAGGATACCGTGGCGCTGGCGCCGGGCGCTTCGCTGAGCGTCAAGGTCAAGGTGTCCGACTACTACGATATGTCGAAAAGCGGCCGTTTCGACGTGCGCTTCCAGGCGGCCAGCTCCCGCGTGCTGAACCGCGCCGCGCCGCAGCTGAACGCCAAGATCGCCTCCGGCGCGGACGCCGCCGTCGCCGCCGACGAAGTGCTGAGCTCCAATACCGCCAGCGTGTCGGTGGCCGGCCGCAGCAGCAAGCTGTTGAAACAGTCGCTGGACGCGCAACGCGAATGGTCCATCCTCAGCCGCAAGGCGGCCGCTTCCAGCGTCACTTACGCGGCCAATTGCTCGGTGACCCAGCAAAGCCAGACCAACGGCGGCGTCAGCGCGGCCATCAATATGGCCAACGATTCGGTCAGCTATCTGTCCGGTTCTCCGTCCGGCACCCCGCGCTACACCACGTGGTTCGGCAAGTACGCGCTGGCCAACTGGAACACCGCCAAGTCCCATTACGTCAGCATCAAGGACGCGCTGGACACCAAGCCGATCAGCATCGATTGCGGTTGCACCCAGGCCGGCACTTACGCCTACGTCTATCCTGCGCAGCCGTACAAGATCTATCTGTGCGGCGCCTTCTGGAACGCGCCGACCAGCGGCACCGACTCCAAGGGTGGCACCCTGGTGCATGAGTTGTCCCACTTCACCGTGGTGGCGGGCACCGACGACCACGTTTATGGCCAGGCGGGCGCCAAGAACCTGGCGAAGACCAATCCGACCCAAGCCTTGAACAACGCCGACAACCACGAATACTTCGCCGAGAACACCCCGGCCCAGCAATAAGCTTTCCCTTGCGCCATGAGAAACGGCCGCCTGAGGGCGGCCGTTTTCTCTTCGGCGGGAACCGGGTTTGGCGGCGCTTCAAACGCCTTATGGCTGAAGCGCAGCAGATCGGAAACGGGTTCTCAGAGCCTGTTCAAAGTCTCGCGAGCTAGGGCGAGACAAGGCGTTGCGGCTAAGGAGGCGGAATGTACATACGGTACATGAGCATTTCGGAGCTGTTTTCAACGCGCTTCTTACATCCATCCTGCCGACGCGCAGCAGACATTGAACGGGTTCTCAGGCCGGCACCAGCGCCAGCGTGCCCAGCACCACAATCACCAGGCCGACGATCACCGGCACCGAGGTGCGCTTGACGATCTCGAACGGCGACACCTGGCCCATGCCGGCGCAGGCCACCACCACGCCGGACACCGGCGACACGGTGCGGCCCAGATTGGACGCCTGCAGCATGGGGATGGCGAGGAAGGCCGGGTTGATGCCGGCTTCGGCCGCCAGTTTGGGGATCAGTTCCACGAAGGCGTAGAAGGGCGCGTTGCCGGAGCCGGTGGTCAGCGCCGCCAGCGTGGTGATCGCCACCAGCACCAGCATCAAGACCATGGCGCCGGAGCCGAAGGACTGCGCCAGGCCGATCAACTGATTGATGAAGCCCAGCGCGGACAAGCCGTGGGCGAACACGCCGGCGGCCACGATCAGCATCACCACGCTGCTGAAGGCGTCGCCCATGCCCTTGTAAGCCACTTCCAGGCCGGCGAACACCGGCGCGGCGCGGCGATGGCGCAGGAATTCCACCAGCGCGGCCAGGGCGATGCACAGGATCAGCACGGTGACGATATGCAGCTCCGGCGTCAGCTTGCCGTTGAACACCAGCACGCCGGCGATGGGCGTGAACGGCAGCAGGCAGTACAGCGCCGGCGCGTCGGTGACGATCTCGTGCACGTCCTGGCGCGTCAGCGGCAGGTTTTCCTTGCGGTCCAGATAGCGTTGCCAGAAGAAGTGGGCGCAGCCTATGCCGGCGATGGCCAGCAGCGAGATGGGCAGCGTGGTCTTGAAGGCGAAATCGATCAAGGGCATGCCCGAGGCCTGGGCGGCGATCACCACGTCGCCGGAGGTGGGCGACAGGATCAGCGCCGCCGGCGACGCGCAGATGGCCGCCGCCGCGCCGCGGCTGATGCCCATGTTCACCATCAGCGGGAACAAGGTGGCCATCAGCAGCACGCCCAGGCCGGTGGCGGACGACACCGCCAGCGACAGCAGGCAGGCGACGAAGTAGGCCGCCACCATCAGCACGTACGGCGACTTGATGCGACTGAGCGGCTTGGAGGCCAGCTTGACCACCATGTCGTTGGCGCCGATATGGGTCATGTAGCCGGCGAAGCCGCACAGCGCCATCACCATCAGGCCCAGGTCCGCGGCGCGGCTGCTGAGCAGGGATTTGACGAACTCGGCGATGTCCGTGGCGGCGTGGCCGGTGGCGGCCACGTTTTTGGGCAGCACCGGCATGCCTTGCAAGGCGGTGGCGATCAACAGCGCCAGGCCGCCCAGCATCAGCACGCCGGTGGCGGAGTAGCCTTTGAAGATAGCCCGGCCCACCAGCAGCGTGACTATCGTGCCTATCAGTAATTCCATATCCAGCTCAATGTAAATAACAAAATTATAATTTACTAAAAAATACGAATGAGCATATTTCTAGATGAATCAAAATTGATATGGGGCAAGAACGCGGCGCTCGGCCGCGCTTAGGGGAGGGCAGGGAGAGAGGGACAGGCGCCTGAGGCGCGTTCCGTGCTGGAGCCGGAATCGTTGCCTAGACCGGCGGCTGGCCGAAGTTGATCAGCGCCACCGTCACCTGTTCCTTGGCCGAGACCAGCTCGTGGTAGGCGAGGTGCAGCATGTTCAGGCTTTCCAGCACCTGGTGGGTTTCATTGAAGCCGCAGTCCAGGCTTTGCCGCGCGACGGCCAGGAAGATGAACAGCTGCTGCATCGGCGATTGCTTGGGGTGTTGCTGGCGGTAGAGGGCGAACAGCTGGTAGAAGTCGCGCACGATCCGTTCCGCCGCGTAGCCGGGATTGTGTTCCAGGCCCAGGCCGGTCAGCGGGTCCTTGCCCATCAGCGGCAGGTCCAGCGCGCAGCTGAGCGGGTCCATCACCGCGTGGTGGAACAGGTCCAGGAATTGCTTGTCGGCGGAAAAGCGGCTGTCGGCGGCGGGTTGGACGGCGGCGGCGGCGGGCTCGCGCTGGCGGTCTTGTTTGCCGCCGCGCTCCTGATGCGAGAGCTGGTGTCCGGCGGCGCGGCCGGCCTGGGTCAGGGTAACGGGCAGGATGGGCATGACGGTCTCCTTGCGAGCGTGCCGCCGGTCTGGCTGGCGGCGTTTGGCCGGAAACGCGGTCTGTATCGGTTTCGCTTCCCCGGCCATGCCCTATTTTCGGCACGGCCGGCGGAAACTTTATTTTTAATTTATCGTTTTATGAAGTTTAAACAAAAATTTATTCAAGGGCCGATAGCCGTCAACTGGCGGCGGCGGCGTCGCTCTGCTGCTGGGGCTTCATGCTGGCGACGAAATCGTCGAAGCCCTTGTTGACCAGATCTCGGGTCTTCTTGATTTCGTCGGCGATATTGCCGTTGAACACCTTGAGGCCGTTGAGGATGTCCACGGCCTCGGCATAGCCTTTTTCGAAGCCGCCGCGCACGATGTCGACGAAATTCTTGGCCTGATCTTCCTGGCTCAGCTCCGGGTGCTGCTTGGCGTAGGTGCTGAAGAAGCTGAGCGCGCCGGACAGGATGCGCTGGGAGGTGCCTTCCGGCGAATTGTCCTCGCTCAACTTCTGCTGCAGGATATTGGGCGTTTGCTGCGCGCCCTGGGCGCCTTGCGCGTCGTCGGCGCCGCCGCCGCCGCTGGCGTTCAGCTGGTCGGACAGGATCTGATTGATGCTGTCGATCGCGGTGCGGTAGAGCAGGGACAGCGATTTGCCGTCGGTGTTGGTGGAGACGTCCAGATTGGCCACCAGCTGCGCGTTCAATTGATTGCGCGCGGTGACGGTGCTGCTGCCGGTTTGCGCGGCGGCGCCGCTCTGGCCGCTTTGTTTCAGCGGAAGGTCGGCGCCGACCTGGCTATTCACGGGATTGACGGACATGTTGCGCTCCTAAGCGATAAAGGGCGTGTAGGCACGGAAGCCATGCATGCTTGTGGTTGGTCGCGCCTATGGGCGCAACAATGCGGAGGGATGCCAGTCCCTCAGTATGGCCATATTTTCGGCGCGCTCGGCGGAAACTTGAGGCTTGATTCCGCGCTGGCGCGAAATGAGCGAGGAGATGGGGGTGGCGGTGACGACAAAGCATTATCAGGGGGGATGCCTGTGCGGCTGGATCCGGTTTCGGGCGGCCGCGCCGGCGGACAATCCGCATGCCTGTTCCTGCAAGAGCTGCCAGCGGCACACCGGGGCGCTGAGCGCGGTCTGGCTGGAGTTCCCGCGCGATCGCGTCGAGTGGACCGGGCCGGGGGGCGCGCCCGCCGTGTATCGTTCGTCGGCGTATTCCAGCCGGGCCTTCTGCGCGCGTTGCGGCAGCTCCGTCGGCGCGATTGACGACGCGCCGACGATAGCCTTGTTGCTGGGCGGGCTGGACGATTGCCGCCCGCCCGAGCTGGCGCCGGCCGCCCATGCTTTCGCGGACGGCAAGCCGGCGTGGTGGCGGGAGCAAGTGGATGAGGCCGGCGCCGGGCAAGACTAGCCCGCGCCGGCCCGACGGCGGGCTTAGCGGTGCTGCTTCCGAGCGCGCAGGAAGTTCACCGCCAGGTCCGGGAAGTCGCTGAAGGCGCCGTCCACCTGGGCGCGGTTGTACACCGCGTCCAGCAACTGGTCCATATTCTTGGCGTAGGCCGGCAGCGCGTCCTTGCGCAAGGTGTAGGGGTGGATCGCCAGGCCGTTGGCGTGCGCGGCGCGGCTCATGCCGGTGAGCTTGATCTTGCCCGGCGTCGAGGTCTTGTCTATCAGCATCGGGTACTGCGGGCCGATGCCGTCGGCGTACTTGGCGATCTCCTTCATGCCTTCCGGACGGAACATCCAGTCATAGCTGTAGTTCACCCATTGGCCGGCGGCGTTCTGCTCGAAGGTTTCCTGCCAGTCGGTGTAGGCGATCAGCTGCACCAGCTTGAGGTCCATGCCGGCCTTGGGCATCAGCTCGGTCTTGATGCGCTTCAGTTCGTTGAAGTCGAAGCACTGCAGATAGACCTTGTCGTTCTTGCCGGTGTAGCCGTAGCGCTTGAGCACTTCCAGCGCCTTCACCGTGATGTCCTTGCCTTCCTGGCGGTGGAACCACGGCGCCTTGATTTCCGGGTAGATGCCGATGTCGCGGCCGGTGGAGTGGTTCAGGCCCTGGATGAATTCGATTTCCTCTTCAAAGGTGTGGATGCGGAAATCGGATTTGCCCATCGGGAAGCGGCCGGGGTAGCTCTGACGCTTGACGCCCTTGTCGATGTCGAAGCCTTCGGTGAAGCGCAGCGATTTGATCTCGGCCAGGGTGAAGTCGATCGCGTAATAGCGGCCGTCCTTGCGCGCGCGCTCGGGAAAGCGTTCGGCCACGTCGGTGACGCGGTCCAGGTAATGGTCGTGCAGCACGATCAGCCTGTCGTCCTTGCTCATCACCAGATCCTGTTCCAGGTAGTCCGCGCCCTGAGCGTAGGCCAGCGCCTTGGACGGCAGCGTGTGTTCCGGCAGATAGCCGCTGGCGCCGCGGTGGGCGATGACGATCTTGTCGGCGGCCTGGGCGGACGCGGCCAGGCCGATGGCCAGCGCGACGGCGGCGAGCAGGGGTTTGCAAGCGAATGACATGGGTTCTCCTTTTATATGAGTTCGCAACGGGCGTTGGCGCGACGCCATGATCGGATGCGCGGATGTCGGCGTGATGAAAGCCGGCCAGTTCATCGGCATCGCCATGGTTTTGTTTTGGCTGAAAGGAGTAGGACGATAGGGTATCGCCGCGCCAGCGGCAAGCCCCCCGGCGCGGTAGTTTTGAAGGTGCTCACACCTTTGCGGCGACCGCGAGGCAAGCGGTTTTCAACGCCGTATCGCCGACGCGCAGCAGATCGTAAACAGGTTCTACAACTCCACCGCCTGCCGGGTCCTCAAGGCCTCCGCGATGGCCAGGCCGATGCGGGTGGCTTCGCGGGCGTCGGCCAGGCTCAAGGCCAGCGGCAGATCCAGGCGCGCGGCGTCGACGAAGTGCTGCAGCTCCAGCGTGAAGGCTTCGGCGAAGCGCTGATAGAAATCCGTCACGCATTCATTGCGCACGCCGTGGCGGTCGCTGATCTCCACGCGGTTGGCGCGCGGGTTGGCGCCCACGCTCAGCCGGCCCTGGGTGGCGAAAATCTCGGTCAGCGTCTCGTGGCCGTGGGCCTGAGTGCGCGAGGCGTAGAAGCAGGCCAGCTTGCCGTCCTCGAACTCGCACATCGCCACGCCGTTGTCCACGTCGCCGTATTGCGCCAGCGCGCCGTGCACCGCGTTGACGCCGCTGGCCCATACCCGCAACGGACGCGGCGCGCCCAGCAGCCAGCGCGCCAGGTCGATGTCGTGGATGCTGCAATCCATGAAGATGCCGCCGCTGGCGGGGGCGAATTGCACGAAGAAGCCGCTGTCGTCGTTGAGATCGCAAGTCTGCGAGCGCACCAGATAGGGCCGGCCCACCAGGCCCTGCGCCAGCTTGGCGGCGGCGTCCTGGTAGCTGGGGTCGAAGCGGCGCACGAAACCCACCATGGCCTTGAGTTCCGGGCGGCGGGCGGCGGCGCGCTCCACTCGCAGGCAGTCTTCCAGATTCAGCGCCAGCGGCTTTTCGCAGAACACGTGTTTGCCCGCGTCTAGGCAGGCGATGATCTGCTCGGCGTGCAGCGCGGTGGGCGTGGCCAGCAAGACCGCGTCCAGCCCCGGTTCGGCCAGCAGGCCCTCCAGCGCCGCGTGGCCGGCGGCGTCGGGCAGTTCCCGGCGCGCCCAGTCCAGTTCTTCCGGCAGCGGCGAGCAGACGGCGATCACGCGCGCGCCGACGATGCGCTCGCGCAGATTGAGCGCGTGGCGGCGGCCCAGCCGGCCCAGGCCGGCGACGCCGAGGTTTAATGTTGACATGACAAGCCTCCCTGTTGAGTTGGAACCTGTTCACGATCTGCTGCGCTGCGGCGATACCGCGTTGAAAACCGCTTCGAAATGCTGATGTACCATTTGTACATTCCGCTTTCTCAGCCGCAACGCCTTGTCTCGCTCTTGCTCGCGAGATTGTGAACAGGCTCTTAGACCTGATCCAATTCGACGACCTGACCCGAGCGCCAGGAGCGGGTGGCGGCGTCGGCCAGTTCCAGCGCGCGCACGCCGTCCTCCACCGTGGTGCGCGGCGCGGCGCCGTCGCGGATCACCTCCAGAAAGTGCGCCATCTCGGCGGCGTAGGCCTGGCGGTAGCGCTCCAGGAAGAAGGGCTCCGGCAGGTCGGCGGCCACGGCGCGCTCGCCGTAGGCGATCACCTCGGTGGGTCGGTGATTGCCGGCCTGCAGCATGCCGCGGCTGCCCAGCACTTCGAAGCGCTGGTCGTAGCCGTAGGCGGCGCGGCGGCTGGTGTTGATCTGGCACAGCCGGCCTTGGCGGGTGCGCAGCGTCACCGCCGCGCTGTCGGCGTCGCCGGCGGCGGCGATGGCCGGGTCGCTCAGCGCGCTGGCGCTGGCGTGCACGCTGAGGACTTCGTCGTCCAGAATCCAGCGGCAGATGTCGAAGTCGTGGATCAGCATGTCCTTGAAGATGCCGCCGGAGCGGCGGATATAGTCCAGCGGCGGCGCGCCGGGGTCGCGGCTGGTGACGATCAGCATTTCCGGCGCGCCGATCTCGTCGGCGGCCAGCCTGGCCTTGAGCGCGGCGAAGGTGGGGTCGTAGCGGCGCTGGAAGCCGATCAGGCAGGGCACGCCGGCCGCGGCCACCGCCTGGGCGCACTGGCGCGCGCGCTCCAGCTCCAGGTCCACCGGTTTTTCGCAGAAGATGGCCTTGCCGCGCGCGGCGGCGGCCAGGATCAGCTCGGCGTGGGTGTCGGTGCTGGAGGCGATGACCACGGCGCGCACCGCGGGATCGTCCAGCGCTTGTTCCGCGGCGCAGGCCTCGGCGCCGTGGGCGGCGGCCAGCTCCCGCGCCGCCGGCGCGTGGCTGTCCACCACGTATTTGAGCCGCATGCCCGGCAGGCGGGCTAGGTTGGCGGCGTGGATCTTGCCGATGCGGCCGGCTCCGAACAGCGCTGCGTCAATCATCATATCCTCCAGTCTCCTTGGTTTCTTCTATGTTCAGCTCCAGCCGGCAGGCCAGCGCGATGAACAGCGCCTGGCACAGGCAGATGGTGCTGGTCAGCGAACGGAAGGAGAAGGCCGAGCCTTCCCTGACCGTCAATACCGCGTCGGCCCCGCGCGCCAGCGGGCTGAGCTGGCTGTCGGTGATCACCAATTGCCGGGCCTTGTGCTGCGCCGCCACCCGCGCGCAATAGCGGCTTTCCTTGCCATAGGGCTGGAAGCTGATGGCGATCAGCACGTCTTGTTCTCCAATGCTGCGGATCTGTTGCGGAAACATGCCGCCCAGGCCGGACAGCAGATGCACTTTCTTGGCGGTGTGCTGCAAGGCGTAGGCGATGTAGGAGGCGATGGGAAACATGCGCCGCACCCCGGTCACGTAGATGTTGTCGGCGTTCAGCAGCAGTTCCACCGCCGCCTCCAGCTGCGCCTCGTCCAGCGCGGCGTCCAGTTCCTGCAGTCCTTGCTGGCAGGCGGCGATGAAGTCCCGGGTCATGCCGGCGGCGGAGCGCTGCTCGTCGCGGCTGGCGATCAGGCTCTGAATGCGCTGGCGGTAATTGGGCTGCGGTGCGCCCTGTGGCGTAAATGCGTCACGGAACACGGCCTGCATATCGGAAAAGCCGGCAAAGCCGAAGCGCTGGGCGAAGCGGACGATGGCCGAAGGCTGCACCTCGCAAGCCTGGGCGATGTCGGTAATGCGTTGCAGCATCAGCGTGCCCCGGTGCTGCTCCACGTAGCCGGCAATCACTTTCAGCTGCTTGCTCAGCGTGTCGTATTCGGCGGCGATGCGCTGCATCAATTCCTCAGCGGGGACGGTGTTGGCCATGGGCGGGCTTTCCTAAGGTTTTGACCAGTATACGTTTTGTCCTTGTGTTCGAAAATAATTTTCTATTGAAAAACACATTTGGAAAATTATTTGCAGAATAGAGCGAAAGCTCTTAAGGTGATTTCACGCCCGACGCCAGACAGCGGCCGCGGCCGACACCATAGCGGGCCCCACGATGGGCCGGCGGAGAAGAAGGAGGAGAGAGATGCAGCAGCGATCCTGGAAGTGTAAGTGGAGGCGGGCACTGCCCGCGGCGGCGCTGGCGCTCTGCGCGCTGGCCCAGCCGGCCTTGGCGGCCGATGCCCGTTTCGTGCTGGTCAGCCACGCGCCGGATTCCGACGCCTGGTGGAACACCATCAAGAACGCCATCAAGCAGGCCGGCGAGGATTTCAACGTACAGGTGGATTACCGCAATCCGCCCAATGGCGACCTGGCCGATATGGCGCGCTTGATCGAGCAGGCGGCGGCGCGCAATTACGACGGCGTGATCGCCAGCATCGCCGATTACGATGTGCTGAAGCGGCCGCTGGGCCAGGTGGTGGCCAAGAAGATTCCGCTGGTCACCATCAATTCCGGCACCGTCAAGCAAAGCGAAAGCCTGGGTGCCTTGCTGCACGTCGGCCAGCCGGAGTACGACGCCGGCTTCGATTCCGGCAAGCAGGCCAAGGCCGCCGGGATCAAGAGCTTCCTCTGCGTCAACCACTACGCCACCAATCCGGCCTCCTTCGAGCGCTGCAAGGGCTTCGCCGACGCCATCGGCGCCGATGTGCGCAAATCCACGCTGGACGCCGGCGACGACCCCACCGGCATCGAAAGCAAGGTCAGCGCCTATCTGCGCAACAATCCCGGCACCCAGGCGCTGCTGACGCTGGGGCCGACCTCGGCCAGCCCGGCGATCAAGGCGGTGAAGAAGATGGGCCTGGCCGGCAAGCTCTACTTCGCCACCTTCGACCTGTCCGAGGACATTTCCAAGGCGATCAAGGACGGCACCATCAAGTTCGCCATCGACCAGCAACCCTATCTGCAGGGCTATATCCCGGTGGCGGCGCTGGCCATCATGAAACGCGACAAGACCGCGGACCCGGTCAAGGTGGAAGCGGCGCTCAAGGCCAATCCCAAATTCCAGGCCCGGCTGAGGGAGTACGGGCTGGCCCCCCTCTACAAGGGCCGTCACATCAACTCCGGCCCCGGCTTCGTCACCAAGGACAATATCGCCAAGGTGGAGAAGTACGCCGGGCAATTCCGCTGACCGCCGTTTCCCGATGGATCTGACGCCCGGCGCCGCGACGGCTGCGGGGCGAGGAGCATAGCTATGAGCATGAGCAAGGCCAGCCCGGGCAAGGCCGCGGGCATCCGCATGGCGCCGCCCGGCGATGATGAAAGAGTGCGGCGGCTGTCGCTGTTCGACCGGCTGATGGGACGGCCGGAATTCGCCGCCGTGGCCGGCGCGGCGCTGGTGTTCGCGGTGTTCGGCGTCGGCGCCGGCGGTTCCGGCATGTTCGCCGTGGACGGCATCGTCAACTGGTCGCAGGTGGCGGCCTATCTCGGCATCATCGCCATCGGCGCCTGCCTGCTGATGATAGCCGGCGAGTTCGATCTGAGCCTGGGCTCGATGATAGGCTTCGCCGGCATGATGGTGGCGATCCCGCCGCTGTACTTCGGCTGGCCGTTCTGGCTGGCCGTCCTGTTCGCCTTCGCCGGTTCGCTGGCGGTGGGCTGGCTCAACGGCTATCTGGTGCTCAAGACCCGGCTGCCGTCCTTCATCGTCACCCTGGCTTTTCTGTTCATCCTGCGCGGCCTGACGCTGGCGCTGTCCATTCTGTTCGCCAACCGCACCATCGTCAGCGGCGTCGGCGATCTGGCGGCGGCGGACCCGCTGGCGCAATGGCTGTTCGTCGGCCATGTCGGCGCCGGCCTGTTCCACTGGCTGGCCGGCATCGGCGCCATCGCTTCCTTGCCGGACGGCGGCGCGGCGGCGGCCGGCGTGCCCAAGGTGCTGCTGTGGTGGCTGGCGCTGGCGGCGATCGCGGCCTTCGTGCTGGCGCGCACCCGGATCGGCAACTGGATCTTCGCCGCCGGCGGCGACGCCAACGCCGCCAAGAACGTGGGGGTGCCGGTCAAGCAGGTGAAGATAGGCCTGTTCATGTTCACCGCCTTCTGCGCCTGCCTGTTCGCGGTGCTGCAAGTGTGCGATGTGGGCTCCGCCGCCGCCGACCGCGGCCTGCAAAAGGAGTTCGAGGCCATCATCGCCGCGGTGATAGGCGGCTGTCTGCTCACCGGCGGCTACGGCTCGGTGGTGGGCGCCTGCTTTGGCGCGCTGATCTTCGGCGTGGTGCAGATCGGCATCACCTACACCAATATCAATTCCGACTGGTTCCGCGTTTTCCTCGGCCTGATGCTGCTGATGGCGGTGTTGTTCAATCACTATGTCCGACGCCGCGTGACGGAGGCCAAATGATGGTCACGACCGGCAAAATCCCTGCGGCCGCGTTGCGCCTCCTTGCCGTACTCAATGTACTGTCCGCGTCGGCGCGCCTTGCCGCAGCCGCTGCGCTGGATTTTTCCGGCCGTGACGGGCAGAGGTCGAGCCGGCAAAACGATGTGGCGGCCTTGCGCTTCCTTGCCGTACTCAATGCACTGCCCGCGTCGGCGCGCCTTGCCGCGGCCGTTGCGCTGAACCTTCCCGGCCGCGGGCCGCAAGGAGTCGAAGATGAAACCGTGTGACGACTACATCCTGGAGCTGGATCAGGTCAGCAAGACCTTCGGTTCGGTGATCGCCTTGCAGCAGGTGGATCTGCAACTGCGCCGCGGCGAGGTGCATTGCTTGCTGGGCGACAACGGCGCCGGCAAATCCACGCTGATCAAGACCCTGGCCGGCGTGCACCGGCCCAGCGGCGGCGAATACCGGGTGGACGGACAGCCGGTGCGCTTCGACTCGCCGCGCCAGGCGCTAGACCAGGGCATCGCCACCGTTTACCAGGACCTGGCCCTGGTGCCGCTGATGTCGGTGGCGCGCAATTTCTTCCTGGGCCGCGAGCCGATGAAGAAATGGCTGGGTCTGCTGCCGGTGCTGGATCTGGAACTAGCCGGCGAGGTGGCGCGCGACAAGCTGGCGGAAATGGGCATCCATATCCGCGACCCGCATCAGGCGATAGGCACCCTGTCCGGCGGCGAGAAGCAATGCCTGGCCATCGCCCGCGCCATTTACTTCGGCGCGCGGGTGCTGATCCTGGACGAGCCCACCGCCGCGCTGGGCGTCAAGCAGAGCGTCAATGTGCTCAAGCTGATTTCCAAGGCGCGCGACAAGGGCATCTCGGTGATCTTCATCACCCACAACGTCAACCACGCTTACCCGATAGGCGACCGCTTCACCCTGCTCAATCGCGGCCGCTCGCTCGGCACTTACGCCAAGGACGCGGTCAGCAAGGAAGAGGTGCTGGACATGATGGCCGGCGGCGCGGAAATGCAGAAACTGATGGCCGAGCTGGACGGCGTCCATATCTAACAACGGTATCGCCACGAAATCCGCGAAACCATTTTTAGCCACGGAAACACACGGAAGGACACGGAAAAAGACAGCGTGGATACAAACGTGGCTTGCGTGCTGTCTCGTGGGTTTCGTGGTTGGCGTTTTGGATTTTGAGCCACGGAAATACACGGAAGCACACGGAAAAAAGCGGAAAACGAATAGCGCCAACTACGACCCCCAAGTTAAAGAACCACCAAGGTTTTGTTGGGTTTGTCAGTGTATTTCCGTGTGTTTCCGTGGCTAAAAATGCCTGCTGATGTCTCTTTATGTATTCCGTGGCCAATCAAGCTTTCGAAGGAGGATGAATGCAAAACACCACCCGTTTCGCCAGCGGCCGCGACCGCGACCTGGTCTGCCTGGGCCGGCTGGCGGTGGACCTGTACGCGCAGCAGCTGGGCGCGCCGCTGGAAGACGCGGCCAGCTTCGCCAAATACCTGGGCGGCTCCTCCGCCAACATCGCCTTCGGCGCGGCCCGGCTGGGTTTGAAATCGGCGATGCTGTCCCGCGTCGGCGACGAGCAGATGGGACGCTTCCTGCTCAAGACCCTGAGCGCCGAAGGCTGCGACGTCAGCCAGGTGAGGGTGGACCCGGAGCGGCTGACCGCCCTGACCCTGCTGGGCATCAAGGACCGCGACACCTTTCCTCTGCTGTTCTACCGCGAAAACTGCGCCGACATGGCGCTCGGCGTTGAGGACATCGACGAGGACTTCATCGCCGGCAGCCAGGCCTTGCTGATCACCGGCACCCATCTGTCCCGGCCCGGGGTGGAGGCGGCCAGCCGCCGCGCGCTGCAATACGCGCGCCGCCACGACGCGCGCACGGTACTGGACATCGATTACCGGCCGGTGCTGTGGGGCCTGGCCAGCCGCGGCGACGGCGAAACCCGCTACATCGCCAGCGAGGAGGTCAGCGCTCATTTGCAGAGCCTGCTCCCCGAGTTCGACCTCATCGTCGGCACCGAGGAGGAGTTCCTGATCGCCGGCGGCGCGACCGAGCTGATGCCGGCCTTGGCCCGGGTGCGCGCGCTGAGCCGGGCGGTGCTGGTGGTCAAGCTGGGCCCGCTGGGCTGCGCGGTGATTCCCGACGCGGTGCCGGCGCGCATCGAGGACGCCTTCAGCGTGGCCGGCGCGCCAGTGGAGGTGATGAACGTGCTGGGCGCCGGCGACGCCTTCCTGGCCGGCTTCCTGTCCGCCTGGCTGCGCGGCGGCGACTACGCTGAATGCTGCCGCCGCGCCAACGCCTGCGGCGCGCTGGTGGTGTCGCGCCACGGCTGCGCGCCGGCGATGCCGACCCCGGCCGAGCTGGAGCGCTTTCTCGCCGCGCCGATGCGGCGGCCGGGCGAGGACGCGGCCTTGAGCCGGCTGCATCGGGTCAGCGCGGCGCGGCCGCGCTGGGACGAATTGTGCGTGTTCGCCTTCGACCACCGCAGCCAGTTCTTCGAACTGGCGCGCGCGGCGGGCGCGGACGAGGCGCGGCTGCCGCGTTTGAAGCAACTGCTGGTGCAAGCGGTGGCCGACGTCGAGCAGCGGCTGAATCTGCACGGGCGGGTGGGGGTGTTGATCGACGAGCGCTACGGCGCCGACGCGCTGTCCGCCGCCACCGGCCGCGGCTGGTGGGTGGGCCGGCCGGTGGAGCTGCCCGGCTCCAATCCGCTGGTGTTCGAGCAAGGCCGCGCGATGGCCGGCGCCTTGAACGCCTGGCCGCGCGAGCAGGTGATCAAATGCCTGGTCCAGTACCACCCGGACGATGAGCTGGACAACCGGCTGGAACAGGAGGCGCAGGTCCGCGCGCTCTACGACGCCGCCCAGGCCAGCGGTCACGAGCTGCTGCTGGAAATCATCCCGTCCAAGGATTTGCCGCGCGCCGCCGACACCGTCTACCGCGCGCTCAAGCGCCTGTACAACCTGGGCGTTTATCCAGACTGGTGGAAGCTGGAGCCGCCCGCCGCCGCGCAATGGCCGGCGCTGGATGCGCTGATCGCCGAGCGCGATCCCTATTGCCGCGGCGTGGTGCTGCTGGGGCTGAACGCGCCCTTGGACGCGCTGCGCCAGGGCTTCGCCGCCGCGCGCGCCAGCCGCAGCTGCCGCGGCTTCATGGTGGGGCGCAGCCTGTTCCAGCGGCCGGCCGAACGCTGGCTGGCCGGCGAGATCGACGACGCCGGCCTGGTGGCCGAGGCCGGCGCGCGATTCGCCGAGCTGGTGGCGGTGTGGCGCGAGGAGAGGGCGTTGGCGCTTGAGTCACAACATCCACGGAAAAACGCCGACTAATTCTTGCCACGGAAACACACGGAAGGACACGGAAAAAGACAGCGTAGATACAAACGTGGCTTGCGTGCTGTCTCGTGGGTTTCGCGGTTTGCGTTTTGGGTTTTGAGCCACGGAAACACACGGAAGGACACGGAAAAAGACAGCGTAGATACAAACGTAGCTTGCGTGCTGTTTCGTGGGTTTCGCGGTTGGCGTTTTGGGTTTTGAGCCACGGAAACACACGGAAGGACACGGAAAAAGACAGCGTAGATACCAACGTGGCCTGCGTGCTGTCCGTGGGTTTCGCGGTTGGCGTTTTGGATTTCGAGCCACGGAAACACAAGGAAGAACGCCGTGTTTGACCCGATTTTTGTCATGCAGCTCAGGAAGTGACACAAATGCAGTCATCGTTTTTGGCTTTGTCGGTGTGCTTCCGTGTGTTTCCGTGGCTAATAAAAATGGTTTCGTGGGTTCCGTGGCAAGAAAAGCCGCGCTGATTTTATAAGGAATGAGCATGAGCACGATCCGTTTGACCATGGCCCAGGCGTTGGTGCGCTACCTGGCCGCGCAGCGGGTGGAACTGGACGGCGAGGAGCTGCCGCTGTTCGCCGGGGTGTGGGCCATCTTCGGCCACGGCAACGTCGCCGGCCTGGGCGAGGCGCTGCAACAGGCCGGCGACAGCCTGCCCACCTGGCGCGCTCACAATGAGCAGGGCATGGCCCACGCCGCCATCGCCTACGCCAAAGCCCATTTCCGCCGCCGGATGATGGCGGTGACCAGCTCCATCGGTCCCGGCGCCACCAATCTGGTTACCGCCGCGGCGTTGGCCCACGTCAACCGGCTGCCCTTGCTGCTCTTGCCCGGCGACGTGTTCGTGTCGCGCGCGCCGGACCCGGTGCTGCAGCAACTGGAAGCGCCGCAGGACGGCACGCTGTCGGTCAACGACTGCCTGCGGCCGGTGTCGCGCTATTTCGACCGCATCGTCCACCCGGCGCAGCTGCTCACGGCCTTGCCGCGCGCGCTGGCGGTGCTGACCGATCCGGCGCAATGCGGGCCGGCCACGCTGGCGCTGCCGCAGGACGTGCAGACCATGGCCTGGGATTATCCGGCCGACTGGTTCCGGCCGCGGCTGTGGCGCATCGCCGCGCCGCCGCCGGAACCGAACGCGCTGGAGCGGGCGGCGCGGGCGCTGGCCGCCGCGCGGCGGCCGCTGATCGTGGCCGGCGGCGGCGTGCTCTACAGCGCCGGCGGCGCGGCGGCCTTGCGCGCCTTCGCCGAGCGCCACGGCGCGCCGGTGGCCGAGACCCAGGCCGGCAAGAGCGCCTTGCCCTGGGACCACCCGCTGCAATTGGGGGCGATCGGCGTCACCGGCTCGCCGGCCGCCAACCGGCTGGCGGAACGGGCTGACTTGGTACTGGCGCTGGGCAGCCGCTTGCAGGACTTCAGCACCGGCTCCGGGCAGCTGTTCCGCCAGGCGCGGCTGCTCAGCGTCAACGTCAACGCGCTGGACGGGATCAAGGCCGACGCCGTGGCCCTGAGCGGCGACGCCGCGCTGTGCCTGGACGCGCTGTCGGCGCGGCTGGACGGCTGGAGCGCCGACGCCGGCTGGAGCGCCGAGGCGCGCGCGCTGGCCGATGACTGGCGCGCGGAGACGGCGCGCGTCACCGGCCAGCGACAGCCTCACGGCCTGCCTTGTCTTCCTTATGAAGGCGAGGTGATCGGCGCGGTACAGCGCCACCCCGGCTCCGAGCGCGACGACATCGTGGTCTGCGCCGCCGGCACCCTGCCGGCCGAGCTGCACAAGCTGTGGCGCGCGGCGACGCCGGGCGGCTACCACCTGGAATACGGCTATTCCTGCATGGGCTA
Organism: Chromobacterium sp. CCUG 30098; assembly: GCF_059916605.1. Taxonomy (NCBI): domain Bacteria; kingdom Pseudomonadati; phylum Pseudomonadota; class Betaproteobacteria; order Neisseriales; family Chromobacteriaceae; genus Chromobacterium; species Chromobacterium sp. CCUG 30098. The sequence goes on from NZ_JAUCGS010000004.1 coordinate 122,923, forward strand.
TGAAATCGCCGGCGGCCTGGGCGTGAAGATGGCGCGGCCGGAGCGCGAAGTCATCGTGATGGTGGGCGACGGCAGCTATCTGATGATGAACAGCGAGTTGGCCACCTCGGTGATGCTGGACCAGAAACTGATCGTGGTGCTGTTGGACAACCGCGGCTACGGCTGCATCAACCGCTTGCAGCAGGCCTGCGGCGGCGCGCCGTTCAACAATTTGCTGGACGACTGCCGCCAGGGCCGCCACGGCGCGCCGCGGGTGGATTTCGCCGCCCATGCCCGCGCGCTGGGCGCCGAGGCCGAGCACGTGGCCGACATCGCCGGCCTGGAGGCGGCGCTGGTCCGCGCCCGCGCCGCGGAACGCAGTTATCTGATCGTGATCGACACCGATCCGGCGCGCACCACCGAGGCCGGCGGCTGCTGGTGGGAAGTGGCGGTGCCGGAGGTATCGGAACGGGCCGAGGTGCGCGCCGCGCGCCAGGCGTACGAAGACCGGCTGCGCCGGCGTCAATACGAATAGCGGGGAACAGCGCAATGCATGCATTCGACGTGAAAATCGGCATCAATCCGATTTCCTGGAGCAATGACGACCTGCCGTCGCTGGGCGGCGAAATCTCGCTGCAGCAGGCGCTGGCCGAAGGCGCGGCCATAGGCTACCGCGGTTTTGAGCTGGGCAATAAGTTTCCGCGTCAGCCGGAGGCGCTGGCGGCGGCGCTGGCGCCGCACGGCCTGCAATGCGTGTCCGGCTGGCATTCCGGCCGTCTGGCCGAGCGCGGCGTGGATGAGGAAATCGCCGCCGTGGAGCCGCATCTGCGGCTGTTGGCCGCCAGCGGCTGCCGGGTGATGGTCTACGGCGAAGTGGCCCAGGCGATACAGGGCCAGCCGCGGCCCTTGAGCCAGCGTCCGCGCTTTGGCTCGGAGCGGCAATGGCGCGACTACGGCGAGCGGCTGAACGCCTTCGGCCGCCATCTGCAAAGCCACGGCCTGACGCTGGCCTACCATCACCATATGGGCGCCTACGTCGAAACCCCGGACGATGTGGACGCGCTGATGGCGGTCACCGGCCCGGAAGTGGGCCTGCTGTTCGACAGCGGCCACATCGCCTTTGCCGGTGGCGAACCGCTGGCGGTGCTGCGCCGCCATATCGGCCGCGTGGTCCACGTCCATTGCAAGGATATCCGCCCGCAGGTGGCGCGGCTGGCGCGCAACCGCGGCTGGAGTTTTCTGGAGGCAGTGCTCAACGGCGTGTTCACCGTGCCCGGCGACGGCGTCATCGATTTCGAAGCCCTGCTGCGCATGCTGGCCGAGCACGGCTATCGCGGCTGGCTGGTGGTGGAGGCGGAGCAGGACCCGGTGGTGGCGCCCAGCTACCGCTACGCCGAGCTGGGCTTCCGCACCCTGGCGGGGCTGGTGGCCGCCATCCGCGCCGGCGCGCCGGAAAGGAGCTGCGCATGAATCAGCCTGATTTGCGCGTCAAGGCGACGGCCGGCCGCGTCGCCGCCGACATCACCCCGGCCTCCGCCGGCTGGCACCATGTCGGTTTCCGCGCCTTGCGCCTGGCCGACGGCGAGGCCGAGGACTGGCTGCAAGCGGAGCGGGAATGCTGCGTGGTGGTGCTGGCCGGCGTCGTCGACCTCATCGCCGGCGACCAACACTGGCCGGGCGTGGGCGGCCGCGCCGATGTGTTCGACGGGCAAGCGCCGTGGGCGGCTTATATTCCCGCCGGCTGTGCGTTGCGCATCGTCGCCCGCGGCGCGGCGGAAGTGGCTTTGTGTTCGGCGCCGGGCCGGCCGCTGATCCGGCCGCCGCGGCTGATCCGGCCGCAGGACATGGCGCAGAGCGTGCGCGGGCAGGGGAGCAACACCCGCTACGTCACCGACATCCTGCCGCAGCAGGCGGAGGCGGACGGCCTGCTGGTGGTGGAAGTACGCACCCCGTCCGGTCATTCGTCCAGCTATCCGCCGCACAAGCACGACCGCGACGCGCTGCCGGCGGAAAGCCAGCTGGAGGAAACCTATTACCACCGGGTGAGCCCGGCGCAGGGCTTCGTGTTTCAGCGCGTCTACACCGACGAGCGCGATCTGGACCAATCCCACGCGGTGGAGGACGGCGACGTGGTGCTGGTGCCGCGCGGCTATCATCCGGTGTGCGTGCCGCACGGTTATGAATCCTACTACCTCAACGTGATGGCCGGGCCGCGCCGCGAATGGCGCTTCCACAACGACCCGGCGCATGAGTGGATGCTGTCCGCCGCGACCTGAGGCGCGGCGGCGGGGCTTGGGTTGGCGCGGGCGGCGGTGTAAACTGCCGCTTTTACGACCGCGTCGGTCCCTTGCCTGGATTCCGCCATGCCCACGCCTCATGCCGCACGCCGCGCCCGCCTGCTGTCCGCCCTGGGCGACGCCGTCGCGGTGCTGCCCACCGCGCCGGAAGCGGTGCGCAACGCCGATAATTTCTATCCCTATCGCCCGGACAGCCATTTCCTGTACCTGACCGGCTTCGCCGAGCCGGAAGCGGTGTTGGTGCTGGACGGGCGCAGCGGCAAGTCCATCCTGTTCTGCCGCGACAAGAATCCGGACATGGAAATCTGGGAAGGCTTCCGCCACGGGCCGCAGGCGGCGGCGGAGGCTTTCGGCTTCGACGAGGCTTATCCCGTCGCCGAGCTGGACGCGCGGATGCTGGAGCTGCTGTCCGGTTGCGGCCGGCTGTGCTGGAGTCTGGGCCGCGACGCCAAATTCGACGTGCGCGTCAACGGCTGGCTGGACAGCCTGCGCCAGCGCGCCTACCACGGCGCGCCGGCGCCCAGCTGCTACGGCGACGTGCACGCGCTGCTGGACGAGATGCGCCTGATCAAGGACGACAGCGAGATCGCGCTGCTGCGCCGCGCCGGCGAGATTTCCGCCGCCGGTCATGTGCAGGCGATGCGCGCCACCCGGCCCGGCCTGCATGAATACCAGATCGAGGCGGAAATCCTGCACGCCTTCGTCAGCCGCGGCGCGCGCCAGCCTTCCTACGAAAGCATCGTCGCCGGCGGCGCCCATGCCTGCACCCTGCATTACTGCGCCAACAACGGCTTGCTGCGCGACGGCGAGATGCTGTTGATCGACGCCGGCTGCGAGCTGGAAGGCTACGCCGGCGACATCACCCGCAGTTTCCCGATCAACGGCCGTTTCAGCGGCCCGCAGCGCGACGTCTACGAAGTGGTGCTGGCGGCGCAGGCGGCGGCCATCGCCGCCTTGGGGCCGAATGTGCCCTGGAACGCGTCCGGCGACACCGCGCTGGCGGTGCTGGCCCAGGGCATGCTGGACCTGGGGCTGCTGCAAGGCAGCGTGGACGGGGTGATCGAATCCGGCGCCTACCGCCAGTTTTACATGCACGGCATCGGCCATCTGATCGGCCTGGACGTGCACGATGTGGGCGCGCGCAAGCGCAACGGCCTGTGGCGCGCCTATCAGCCCGGCATGTGCGTGACGGTGGAGCCGGGCTTGTACATCCGCCCGGCGGACGGAGTGCCGGCCGCGCTGCACCATATCGGCGTGCGCATCGAGGACGATGTGCTGATCACCGAGCAGGGCTGCGAGGTCTATACCGGCGGCGTGCCCAAGCGCATCGACGAGATCGAGGCGCTGATGAATCAGGATTGAATTCCGGAGCCTGTGTCCCGAGGAAACAGGAGGAAACAGGAGGAAACAGAATGCAGCAACAGATAAATGAACATGCGGATGTGGTGATCATAGGCGGCGGCCCGGTGGGGGCGCTGGCCGCCTTGCGGCTGGCGCGCGCCGGCCGCGAGGTGACGCTGGTGGAAGCCCGCGGCCGCGACGAGGCGGTGCGCGACGCGCGCGCGCTGGCGCTGTCCTGGCACAGCCGCGAACTGCTGCGCGAAGCTGGCGCCTGGCCGGAGGATTTGCCGGCATCCGTGATCGACAGCGTGCACGTGTCGCAGCAAGGCGCTTGCGGCCGCACCCTGTTGCGGGGCGAGGACGTGGGCCTGCCGCACCTGGGCGCGGTGGTGGATTATCCGGCGCTGGTGGCGGCGCTGGGCGGCGCGCTGGAGCGCGCCGGCGTGCGCGTGCTGTGGCGGCACCGGGTGCGGGCGGTCAAAAGCCTCAGCCATTACGCGGTGGTGACGGTGACGTCCGACGCCGGCGAGAGCGTGTTGACCTGTCGGCTAGCGGTGATGGCCGAGGGCGGCGCGTTGGCGGAGAGCCTGCCCGGCATCAAGCGCCTGAGCCACGATTACCGCCAGTGCGCGGTGTTGGCCGAGGTGCGCACCGAATTGCCGCCCAAGGGCGTGGCCTATGAGCGCTTCGCCCATGACGGGCCGCTGGCCCTGCTGCCGCACGGCGACGCTTATATGTTGGTGTGGACCCGCAGCGCCGAGGACGCCGCCCGCTTGCAGGCGGCCGACGACGCCGAGGTGGCCGCCGCCTTGCAGCAGGCCTTCGGCGAGCGGCAAGGCCGCATTCTGAGCGTGGGGCCGCGCGCGGCGTTTCCGCTGGCGTTGAAGCAGCTCAACCGCGTGGTCAGCGGCCGGGTGGCGATGATAGGCAACGCCGCGCAAACCATGCATCCGGTGGCGGCGCAGGGCCTGAACCTGGGCCTGCGCGACGCCGCCGGCCTCAGCGCGGCGCTGGCCGGCGCGGCCGATCCCGGCGACGCCGCCGCGCTGGCGGCCTACGCGGCGTCGCGGCGGGTGGACAGCCACGCGGTGGTGGGCTTCACCCACGGTTTGATCAAATTGTTCGACGGCCACCATCCGGTGGTCAGCGCCATGCGCAGCGTCGGCCTCAGCGCGCTGGACGCGCTGCCGCCGCTGCGGCGCAAGTTCGCCAGCCATTTGGTGTTCGGCGTCTGATGGGAGCGGATGTGAAAGCATTGCAGTACGACGTGATCGTGGTCGGCGGCGGCCTGGTGGGCGCCAGCCTGGCGCTGGCGCTGGACCGCGCGGGCAAGCGGGTGGCCTTGCTCGAAGGACGGCCGCCCGAGCTTCAGGACCTGGACCAGGGCTGGGACGCGCGCATCTACGCGGTGAGCCCGGCCAATCGCCGTTTCCTGGAGAGCCTGGACGCCTGGCCCGGCGCCGAGCGCCTGGGCGCGATCGAGGCTATGGACGTGCGCGGCGACGCTGGCGGCCGCATCGAGTTCGCCGCCAGCGACGCCGGCGAGCCGGCGCTGGCCTGGATCGCAGAGAACCGCTGGCTGCTGGCCGCCTTGTGGCGGCGGCTGGCGGCGTCCGGCGTGGATTGCCTGGCGGGCATCAAGCCGCAGGCGCTGCGCGCCGACGCGCTGGGCGCGGAGCTGACGCTGGAAGACGGCCGCCGCTTGAGCGCCGCGCTGCTGGCCGGCGCCGACGGCGCCAACTCCTGGGTGCGCGAGCAGGCCGGCTTGAACGCCAGCGTCAAACCCTACGGCCAGAGCGGGGTGGTGGCCAATTTCGACTGCGAACGCCCGCACGGCGGCGTGGCGCGGCAATGGTTCACCGGCGACAGCATCCTGGCCTGGCTGCCCATGGCCGGGAACCGAATTTCCATGGTGTGGTCAACTTCTGATCCCTCGCGCTTGCTGGAGCTGCCGCCGGAGCAACTGGCGGCGACGGTGGCGGCGGCCGGAGGACGGGAGCTGGGCGAGTTGACCTGCCTCACCCCCGCGGCGGCGTTTCCGCTGCGCTTGATCCAGCCGGAGCGGGTGGCGGCGGAGCGCGTGGTCCTGGTGGGCGACGCGGCCCACACCGTGCATCCCCTGGCCGGCCAGGGGGTGAACCTGGGCTTCCAGGACGCGGCGCAATTGGCCGCGCTGTTGGCCGGCGAACGCGACGCCGGAGACTGGATGCTGCTGCGCCGTTACGAGCGCCGGCGGCGCGAAGCGGTGAAAACCATGCAATTGGGCTGCGACGGCTTGTTCCAGCTGTTTCACGCCCAAGGGCCGGGCCTGTCCTGGCTGCGCAACACCGGCTTGAACCTGACCAATTGCCTGAAGCCTTTGAAGCGGCAATTCGCTCGGCAGGCGATTGGTTACTGAACCTCCTTTCAAGGATAAAGATTGATGAAGAAGAACCTGAAGTCCCTGGCGCTGGGCGCCTCCCTGATGATGGCGCTGGCCGCTTGCTCGCAAGCCGCCGGCAGCGGCAACGCCGGCGACGTGAAGAAGGCGTTTGAAGGCCGTTTCCCCGGCAAGCCGGTCAAGGCGGTGAGCGCCACCCCGGTGAAAGGGATTTTCGAGGTGGTGGTGGACAATAAGCAGGTGGTGTACACCAACGCCGACGCCAGCTATCTGTTTGTCGGCGATCTGATCGACGCGGTGAAGAAGGAAAGCCTGACAGAGAAGAAAATGGCCGAGCTGAACAAGGTGGACTTCAAGTCGCTGCCGTTTGAATACGCGCTGAAGGAAGTGCGCGGCAAGGGCGAGCGCAAGCTGGCGGTGTTCTCCGATCCGGACTGCCCGTTCTGCAAGAAGCTGGAGCGCGAAGGCCTGAAGAATCTGGACAACGTGACCATCTACACCTTCCTCTACCCGCTGTCCCAGTTGCACCCGGACGCGATGCGCAAGTCCAAGCAGATCTGGTGCTCGCCCGACAAAGTGGCGGCCTGGTCCGGCTTCATGCGCGACGGCAAGCCGCTGACCGGTCCGGACAATTGCGACACTCCGCTGGAGAAGATTCAGCAGCTGGGCGAGAAGCTGGGCATCACCGGCACGCCGGGCCTGATCTTCGCCAACGGCCAGCTGGTGCCGGGCGCGATCGATGGCGACGATATCGAGAAGCTGCTCAACGCCAAGTGAGCGCATGAAGGCAGGCGCCGCTAAGCGGAATTCCACGGCCTGCCCCTGCGTCCGCGCGACGCCGGGGCAGGCCGTTGTCGCGCCTGGCGGACGGCGATGACGGCGCGGCCGGGCCGGCGCTTGTCCGACGGCGACCGCCTGTTGCTGGGCCTGTCGCTGTCGCTGGCCTTGCACGGGCTGGCCTTGTTCGCGCCGTGGCCGGCCGGCGGCGCGCAGGGCGCGGTTTCCGGCCTGAGCGTGCGTCTGTCCGCCGCGCCGCCGCCTGCCAGCGCGGCGCGGGAAGCCGTCCGGCCCGCGGCTTCCGGCCTTGCCGCGGAGCCGGCCGCCCTGCCGCCGGCCATGACCGGGCCCGGGGCGTCGCAAGCCTTGGCGGAGGCGTCGGCGCCGAGGCAGGAGACGCTGCCGGCGGCCGCGTCCGTCCCCGCGCCGGAAGCCTCCGCGCCGGCGGCAAACGGCGAGCAAGCCGCCGCCGCCGATGAGGGGCTGCCGCAGCGGCTGGGCCTGGACCTTTATTATCCGGCCGGACAGCTGGAGCGCCTGGCGGAGCCGCTGGAGCCCATCGTGCCGCCGATACTGGCCGATATGCCTGGGGATCCGCCGGTGTTCGAGCTGCGCGTCTATATCAATGAGCAGGGCGGGGTGGACGCGGCGCAATGGGCGGGCGCGGCGCCGGCGGACGGCGACGCGCAGCTGGAGCCGTTCCGGCGCGCGCGCTTCTTGCCTGCGCGCAAAGACGGCATTGCGGTGAAGAGCTATAAACGAATTCTGCTGGAGACGGCGCCGTTGACGGAAACGGCGGCGCCGGGCCGGCCTTAGAACGTGTTTACGATCTGCCGCGCGTCGCGGGGCGTTGCATGGTGAGCGCCCCTTCGAAAGGCTCATGCGCCGCGTGCGCACTCCGCTTTCTCAGACGTTTTCGCCTTGTCTCGCCTTAGCTCGCGAGATCGAGAACACATTCTCAAGCCTGTTCAAGGCTCTCCCGGGCCAGGGCGGCCTTGGAGCGGGCCGGTGGAACAAAATTGAGGCCGGACGCCGGGCCGGCGGCTGACCAAGGGCGCGGGTTCGTGGTAAATTCCGCTCTCCGGCGCTGCTTGCCGGAGGCTAACATCTCCAATCAGGGGCGTACGAACGTCCCGGTCTTCAACAAAGGAATTCCCATGTCTGATCTGCAGACTCTGTTCACCCAGGCTCAGGCCGATGTCAAGACCCTGTCCGAGCGTCCGGACAACCAGACCCTGTTGCAGCTGTACGCGCTGTTCAAGCAGGCGACCGAAGGCGACGCCGCCGGCGAGCGCCCGGGCATGATGGACTTCATCAACCGCGCCAAATTCGACGCCTGGGAAAAGCTGAAAGGCAAGGGCAGCGACGAGGCCAAGCAGGAATACGTGGACGTGGTGAAGCGTCTGCTGGAAGAGTAAGCCGGCCGCCAGAACGGGCCGCCCGCGGGCGGCGCCGTTTGCGGCGGCGAAGCGGCACCGGTCCCGCGTGCCGATTTTTTTTAGAAGTTGTTCGCCATCCCGCGGGGCAAGCCCGCGAAACGGGCGCCGCGGCCGAAGCGGCCCGCGGATCGCGAACGGGTTCTCAACTGCCGCCGGCTGTTGCCCAGCAGCGCGCGGCGGTACGGTTTTTCAATCAAGTGAAGCGTTGGCCAAGATGAAGAGAGTCTTTTGCTTGCTGGTTTTCGCCCTGCTGGCGCAAGCGTGCCGGGCCGGCGACGATCCGGTTTTGCTGGTGGTGTCGGGCAAGATCAGCCATTTCACCGATTCGGCGCGCGGCGTGTACGAGTTCCGCGAGAGCGCGCTGATGGCCTTGCCGCAAACTTCGCTGGTCACCGCCACCAGCTGGACGCCCAAGGCCACCTTCAGCGGGCCGCTGGTGCGGGACATTCTGAATAAAGTGGGCGCCTACGGCCACCAGGCCCAGTTCGTGGCGCTCAACGACTATACCTATTCCATTCCGGTCAGCGAGCTGGTCAAGTATCGCGCCATCCTGGCGCGCCGCTTCAATCAGCAGCCGATGAACGTGGCCCGCTACGGGCCCTTGTGGTTGATGTATCCGCTGGAGCAGATGCCGGATTCGGCCAAGGGGCCGGCGCTGGACGCCAAGCTGATCTGGCAGATAGACGGTTTGGTGGTGAACTGATGGACCAGGACAATCAAGCGTCGTCCGCCGCCGCGCCGGGCTGGCTCAGTCGCCTGCGGCGGCTGATTTCCGGCTGGGGCGGCTGGCCGGAGGGCCGGCGCATGCTGTGGGTGGGCTTGCTGGTGCTGATCACCGCCGCCGGCGGCATGTATTACAGCATCAGCCAGCTGGGCAAGGTCAATTCCGTGGCCAATAGCAGCGAGGATTTGTATTGGTCGGTGGCGCAGTTCCAGCTGGAAATGGAGCGCGCCAAGTCCGCGCTGGTGGGTTTCCAGGCCGGCCGCATCAAGCAAGACGAGTTGTTGCGGCGGCTGGAAGTGGCCAATAGCCGTTTCCACGTGTTTGCCGAACCGGCGCCGGTGCGGGTGCAGATGTTGCTGCGCCAGGTGAAGGGCTTCGACACCCTGGTGGCGGATTACCAGCAATTGTTCAACGACCCCGCCTTCAGCCGCCCGGCGCTGGACTCGGCGCCGGCGCTGCTGGAGCGCATCGATCTGCTGCGGCCGCAACTGATGGCCTTCGCCGTGGAGGCGAGGGTGGCCGAGGTCAAGAGCCGCACCGAGCGGCTGGAGGACCTGGACCGCCAGCGCAGCAATGTGCTGTATCTGCAATCGGTGCTGTGGGGCGTGATCTGCGCGGTCATCCTGCTGTTGTCGCGCTACAGCTCGGTCAAGCGTTTGGCCAGCGCCAAACAGGCCTTGCTGGAGAAGGAGCAGTCCGCGCATCAGGCCACGGTGGCGATGGAGCTGGACCGCACCACCTTCCTGGCCACGCTGAGCCACGAGATCCGCTCGCCCTTGCAGTCCATGCAGGTGTGCATCGAGCTGCTGGAGCCGGTGGCGGACGGCCAGAAGACCGCGCGCACCGCCTTGCAACGTTTGAAAACCAGCGTGTCGCATTTGTCGGCCCAGGTGCACGACATCATGGACATCAGCGCCATCCGCAATATGAAGCTGCGGATGAATCCGCAGCCCATGCCCTTGGCCGAGGTGCTGCAAGCCACCATGGACGTGATGCGGCCGCTGGCCGACGCCAAGGGCCTGGCGCTGAACTACCAGGCCGGGCCGCTGCCGGCCAAGGTGGTGCTGGACGAGGTCAGGCTGCGCCAGGTGGTGGGCAATCTGGTGTCCAACGCCATCCGCTACACCGACAGCGGCGCGGTGACGGTCAGCGTGTCCTGCCTGCGCGCCACCGGCCACCATGAACTGGTGCTGCAGGTGCGCGACACCGGCGTGGGCATTCCGCTGGAGTATCAGCAGCGCATTTTCCAGCCCTTCATCCAGGGCAAGCACCGCCGCGCCGGCAGTTGCGGCCTGGGCCTGTCCATCGTCAAGGAGTTGGTCAATCTGTTCGGCGGCTGCATCGAGCTGGACAGCGCCGAGGGCAAGGGCGCCTGCTTCACCGTGCGCCTGCCGGTGCAGGCGCTGGAGTCGGCCGGTCCGCAGTCGGTGCTGATCGTGGACGACGACGCCGACATCCGCGACACCCTGGCCGAGCTGCTGCAGCGCGAGGGTTACCAAGTGGCCACCGCGGAGACGGCGGCGCTGGCCGAGCAGGCGCTGGAGCGGGCCGATTTCGATACCGTGCTGCTGGACATGCATCTGGGCGCGGACAGCGGCTATCAGGTGGCGGAGCGGGCCTGGAGCGGCCGGCGCGCCGAACAGACCGCCGTCGTCGGCATGAGCGCTTACCCGGAGGCGTTTCAGGATCCGCGCGCCCAGCGTTTCGCCGGCATCCTGGCCAAACCCTTCGACGCCGGCCAGCTGCGGCAGATGCTGGACGTGGTGGCCAGACGCGGCTGAACGCGGCGGCGCATGGCCGGACAGAAAAAAGCCCTGGAGATCCAGGGCTTTTTCATGTCGCTCGGCGGCTGGAGCGGGTCTGCTCAGACTTCCAGATCATGGGCCGCGGTCACCACATTGGTGATCTGCAGCGCCAGGATGGAGCCCGGCGTGGGCTTGCCGATGTAGTAAACGCCCTGGATGCGCAGCGCCTGCTGCAAGGCGGATTCGTATTCCTCGGCGTGGCCGGTCAGCACGATGATGGGCACGGTGGCCGAGCGCTGGCGTATGGTTTCTATCACTTTCATGCAATCGTCGTCGCCCAGCACCCAGTCCAGCACGAAGGCGTCGAACTCCTCGTGCGGCAGCGCGGCCAGCAGCTCGGACGGGGACTCGTAGGGCAGGGCGAACAGGCCCTGGCGCACCAGCACCGCCGCCAGGATGTCGGCGTCCATATCGTCCAGCACCGCCACCAGCAGCCGTTTGTTATTGGCGCGCTTGGGCGGCTGCACCGCCAGATAGGTGACTTCGTGGCCGTTGATGCAGCGGTCGTGGCTGCCCGGATACACGTGCCAGCTGTCACCCTGGCGGCGCGCCAGCAAGAGCGGCGAGATGGAGTCGTCCTGGACCACGTCGCCCAGCTGTATCCAGCAATGGGCTTCCTCGGTGTGGTCGGTCAGGTGGAGGATGGCCGGGATCAGGTCGGCGTCCGGCACCCGCACCGGCCGGCGGTTGTCTTGCGACACCAGCAGCTCGGAGGTGGGCAGGCCCAGGTATTGCGCCAGCTTCTCCAATTGACCCAACTGCCACTGGCTGCTGCCGTTGAGCTTGCGGTAGGTTTGCGACGCGCTCAGGCCCAGCACTTCCTCGATCAGGCTGACCTGTTGCGACTCCGCCAGGCCGCGCTGTTCCAGATGCGTGCGGATATTGGCGTTGATGATTTCAGTGGTTGGCTTGTTCTGTGTCATTTGCATGTCTTTGGAGTAGGGCGACTATCGGGTCGTTCTGATCCGCAGCTTGCCGCCGGCGCGGGCGGAGGGCTGCTGTCTTTCTTCATTATCGGCGGCGGCGAGCGGAGGGCGGATGGCCTTCCGGGCAGGGGCGGGCACGTCGACGCTGGGGTTTCTACTTAGCCGATATTAGTCAGCTTTTGCAAAATTTGCGAAAATTTTTCGCTGAAAATGCAAAAAAGGTTTTCATTTTAAAATTGGGCATACAGATTGAAACCTGTTCCTTGGTACAGATTCGAGCTGTGTTATGCCTGTGGACTAGTAAGGCTTGGCCGGTGAAGGGCGGCTAGATGTTTGATTTTATTGGGCGGATGGCGGCTTGGGCGGAGGCGGACGGCTTGAGGCGGAGGGTGTTGTAATTTCGCATATCATGCGAAGAGCGTGCGGGCGCGGCGACGCGCGCCCGCGGCGGGGTTGATCGTGGGCGGGCGCTCAGCCCAGGGTGCCGGTCAGGCTGACTTCGCGGGTTTCCGGCACTTCGTTGTAGGACAGCACGTGCAGGCCGGGCGCGAACAAGCGCGCGTAGCGCGCCAGCAGCGGGCGGATCTGCGGCATCACCAGCAGGATGGGCGCGTGGCCCAGCTGTTTCATCTGGTCGCGCACCACCGGCATATTGGCCTGCAGCTGCTGCAGCACGTTGGGGTCGATGGGGAAGCTGTCCAGCTGCGGCTTGCCGGTTTGCTGCGCCTGGCTCAGCGCGCCCAGCAGCAGGTTTTCCAGATCGGCGGACAGATTGAAGGCCTTCATCTCGCCGCGCGGCCCCAGGATGGATTGCACGATCTGGCGTTTCAGCGCGCAGCGCACCTCGGCCGCCAGCATGATGGGGTCCTTGCTGCTTTCGCTGGCGTCCAGCAGGGCGTTGGCGATGGGGCCGATGTCTTTCAGCGACACATTGTCGGTCAGCAGCTGGCGGTAGGCCTTGAGCTGCAAGGGCGCCGGCAGCGCCTGGTTCAGCGCGGAGGCGAGCTTGGGCGCCAGCGCCGACAGCCGCTCGTTGATGGCGGCCACGTCGTCGTGGCGGAACAGCTCGGCCAGATGCTCGCGCATCACCTTGTTCAGATGGGTGGCCACCACGCTGGCGCAGTCCACCACCTGATAGCCCAGGCCCAAGGCCTTGCTCTTGTCGTCGGGCAGGATCCAGGTCACCGGCATCGCGTAGGCCGGGTCCACGCCGGGCATGCCGTCCACTTCGCCGTACAGCTCCGGCGAGGGGATGGCCATCAGGCGGTCGGCGTAGACCTCGCCCTCGGCCACGGTGTTGCCGCTGAGCAGGATGGCGTATTGCGAGGGCTTGAGGCGCAGGTCGTCGCGCAGGTTCACTTGCGGCATCAGCACGCCCATGCCCTCGCTCAGGCTCTGGCGCACACCGCGCACGCGCTTGGCCAGCGGCGCGCCCTGGCTCTTGTCCAGCAGCGACACCAGCTTGTAGCCCAGATTGACGCCCAGCGTGTCCACATAGGGCAGGGCGCCCCATTCCAGTTCGATGTCGGCGTCGCCGGCCAGCGCGCTTTTCGCCAGCGCCGGGTCCGGCTGGTTCGGCAGCACTTGCTGGCGGCGGTGCATCCGCCAGGCGACGAAGCCCAGCAGCAGCGCGAAGCCCAGGAAAGTGGGCCAGGGCATGCCGGGGATGGCGGCCAGCACCAGCATCATGCCGGCGGCGCTCATCAGCACGGTGGGGGAGGCCAGCATCTGCTTGCCCACCTGCTCCTGCATATCGCCGTCGTCGCTGATGCGGGTGACGATGATGGCGGCGGCGGAGGACAGCAGCAGGGCCGGGATCTGCGCCACCAGGCCGTCGCCTATGGTCATCAGCGCGTACTGGCGGAAGGCGTCGCCGGCGGACAGGCCGTGCATCAGCGCGCCGATGGCCACGCCGCCGAAGAGATTGATGATCAGGATCAGGATGCCGGCGATGGCGTCGCCGCGCACGAACTTGGACGCGCCGTCCATCGCGCCGTAGAAATCGGCCTCGGTGGCGATGTCGCGGCGGCGCTGCTGCGCCTGCTCCTGATTGATCAGGCCGGCGTTGAGGTCGGCGTCGATGGCCATCTGCTTGCCGGGCAGCGCGTCCAGGGTGAAGCGGGCGGATACTTCCGAGATCCGTTCCGCGCCCTTGGTCACCACCATGAAGTTGATGATCATCAGGATGACGAAGACCACCATGCCGACGACGAAGTTGCCGCCTATCACCACCTGGCCGAAGGCCTCGATCACCCGGCCGGCGGCGTGGGTGCCCTCATGGCCGTGCAGCAGCACCACCCGGGTGGACGCCACGTTCAGCGACAGCCTGAGCAGGGTGGTGGCCAGGATGATGGTGGGGAAGGCGGAGAAGTCCAGCGGCCGCTTGGCGGAGACGCTGACCAGGATGACGATGATGGCCAGCACGATGTTGAAGGTGAACAGCATGTCCAGCGCCATCGGCGGCAAGGGCAGCATCACCATGGCCAGTATGGCCAGCAAAAACAGCGGGGCGGCGATCTTGTGGCGGCCGATGTCGGCCAGCAGTCGAGTGAAAGCGTTCATGATGCGGTTCTGGGATCGGCCATATCGCGCGGGATCGGCAAATCGTCCGGCAGCCGCGGCTGGCTGCGGCGCGATCCGTTGCGGAAGGCCTTGAGTTGCATGACATAGGTCAGGACTTGCGCCACCGCTCGGTACAGCGGCGCGGGAATCTGTTGGTTGACCTGGGTGGTGTGGTAGACGGCGCGCGCCAGCGGCGGCAGCGGCACGATGTCCACCTGATGCTCTTGAGCCACCTGGCGGATGTAGAGCGCCATCTCGTCCAGGCCCTTGGCGATGATGAAGGGCGCCTCGGCGCGCTCCTCATCGTATTTCAGCGCCACCGCGTAGTGCTCCGGGTTGACGATGACCACGTCGGCGGTGGGCACCGCCTTGCGCATGCCGCGCTGGGCCATCTGCATCTGGATCTGGCGGATGCGCTGCTTGATCTCCGGCCGGCCCTCGGTGCTCTTGTACTCTTCCTTGATTTCCTGCTTGCTCATCTTCTGCTGCTTCATGAACAGCAGGATTTGCAGCGGCAGGTCGATCAGCGCGAACAGCATGAACACCGCGGTCAGGGTCAGCAGCGCGTTGATCAGCAGCTCGGCGCTGCCGGCGAGCGCGGTGGCGAAGGGCGCGCCTTGCAAGGCGAAGAAGTCTTCCAGCGCGCTCTGGCTCAGCCGGTACAGCACCCAGCCCAGCAACAGCGCCTTGGCGATGGATTTGCCGATCTCGCTGGCGTGCCGCGCCGAGGCGATGCGGCCGAAGTGGGCCAGCGGATTGAAGCGCTCCAGCTTGGGCTGCAGATGGTTGAGGCTGAACACCCAGCCGCCTGGATAGAGCGAAACCACGATCATGCACAGCGGAATCACCGCCAGCGGCAGCACCATCTTGACCAGCAGCAGCAAGGTGCCGGCGAACAGCTTGGACCAGCTGTTGTCCAGCGCGCCGCTGCCGGAGAGCGGGGCGAAGGCCAGCGCGAACAATTCCCGGAATTCGTCCAGCCACTGCGGCATCAGCCAGAAAGCCAGTTTCAGCGCCAACAACAGGCCCAGCGCGGCGGCCAGATCGCGCGAGCGCGGCACCTGGCCTTGCTTGCGCGCCTGCCGCAGCTTGTGCGGCGTGGCCTTTTCGGTTTTGTCGCCGCCGCGCCCCTCAGCCATGGCCGGCCCTCAGCATGCCGTCCAGCAGGCGCAGCATCTGTTCGTTCAGGTTCAGGTATTGCTGGGGGATGAAGCGCGCCACCAGGCCCAGCGTGCCCAGGCCGAACAGAGTAATCAGCGGGAAGCCCAGCGAGAACAGGTTCAGCGACGGCGCCACCCGGTTGATCATGCCCACGCCGGCCTGCACCACGAAGGTGGCGAACACCGCCGGCAGCGCCAGCAGCATGGCGGCGGACAAGACCCAGGCCACGCCGCCGGCCAGCATGGACAGCGAGGCGGCCGGCACGCCGCCGCCCACCGGCCAGGCCTGGAAGCTGGCGTAAACCACCTGGATCAGCAGCAAATGGCCGTCCAGCGAGAAGAAGATCATGGCGCCCAGCAGGTAGAGCAGGCTGGACACCACATCGGAAGAATTGCCGTTGCCGGGGTCGTTCATCACCGCCATGGACAGCGCCATCTGCGAGGACACCAGGAAGCCGAGCACGGCCAGCACCGCCAGCACCAGCTGAAAGGCGAGGCCGAAGACGAGGCCGATCACCGCCTGCTCGATGCTGGCGGCGACGCCGGCCAGCGAGAACAGGTCCAGCTTGGGCAGCGGCAGGGTGGCCGGCAGCGTGGCGGCGGACAAGGCTAGCGCCAGGCCGATGCGCACCCGCACCGGCACCATGCCCTCGCCGATGAAGGGCGCCACGCTGAAGGCGGCCATCAGCCGGCAGAACGGCCACCAGAAGGCCGGGATCAGGTCCAGCAGCTGGGCGTAGAGGCCGGTCACGGCTATCCGACCAGACCGGCGGCGCGCTGGAACATCGCCACGCAGAAATCCATCAGGAAGCCGGTGATCCAGTGGCCGGCGATGGCGATGGTGAGCAAGGTCACCAGCAACCGCGGCAGGAAGGACAGCGTCTGCTCGTTGATCTGGGTGGCGGCCTGGATCAGGCTGACGATGACGCCGACGATCAGGCTGGGCAGGATCAGCAACACCACCAGGGTGACGACGACGCGCAGGCTGTCGTTGACGATGTCGACGGCGATGTCGGGAGTCAGCATGGGAAGTCCATTCTCAAGAGCGCGGTCAATAAGCCTGTATCGAGGTGACCAGGGTGTTCACCGTCAGCGACCAGCCGTCCACCAGCACGAACAGCAGCAGCTTGAGCGGCAGCGAAATCACCAGCGGCGACAGCATCATCATGCCCATCGCCATCAGCACGCTGGACACCACCAGGTCTATCACCAGGAAGGGGATGAACAGCATGCAGCCGATCTGGAACGCGGTCTTCAACTCCGACAGCACGAAGGCGGCCAGCTTGACCGCAAAGGCGTGGTCCTGCGGATTGCTGATCTTTTCCTCGCCGGACAGCCTGGCGATCTGCGCCAGCGCGGTCTTGCTGGTTTGCGCCAGCATGAAGCGGCTGATCGGCTTCTGCGCGATCTCCAGCGCCTGCTGCATGGTGATCTTGTCCTGATCGAAGGGCTGCAAGGCATGGTTCCACACCTCCAGGCCCACCGGCCGCATCACCAGCAGGGTCAGGATCAAGGACACGCCGGTGACGATGCGGTTGGGCAGGCCCTGCTGCAGGCCCAGCGCCTGGCGCAGCAGGGACAGCACGATGATGAAGCGGGTGAAGCTGGTCATCATCAGCACCAGCACGGGCAAGAGCCCGAGCAAGGTCATCAGGATCAGGATCTGAGTCTTGATGGTGAAATCCACCGGCGTGCCGCCGGCGTTGGCCGACAGCAGCTTCAGCGGCTCGGCCTGACAGGCGGCGGCCAGCGCCCAAAGCCCCGCAGCGATGAGGCCGGGTCGCAGCAGGGGGCGCAGCTTCTTCAAGAGTCCCATCAGGCCAGGCTGTCCAGTTCCAGATCGTTCAGCTCCACCACCCGCAGGCCGTAGTTCTCGCCGGCCACCACCACTTCGCCGCGGCCGATCACCGTGCCGTTGACCTTGATGTCCAGCGGTTCGCCGGCCAGCTTGTCCAGCTCCACCACCGAGCCGTTTTCGATATTGACCAGATCGGCCAGCGAGATGTCGGCGCCGCCCACTTCCAGCGTCAGCCGGACCGGGATCTTGCGCAGGAACTGGGTCATGTCGCGTTGCGGCCGGCGCGCCGCGGCGTCGTCCGCCGGCTTGGCGTCCGCGTCGTTCTGACCGTCCAGGCCGTCCAGCACGCCGCCCAGGTCGAAATCGTCGTTCAAGTCCATGCTAATCCTTGCTTGTTCTGTGTTTGTGGAGTCATTCGCTGGCGACAAAGCCGGTCAGGCACAGCTTGCCGTGCTGCTCGGCCACTTCGGCGTCGAACAGCCGCGAAGCGCCGACCAGCACTTCGCTCCTGGCCTGCAGCGTCACCGGCAGCACGCTGCCGGGGCGCAGGTCCATGATGTCGCCCAGCGCCATTTCGCGGTCCAGCAGCCGCGCTTGCAGCCGCACCCGCAGCCGGTCGCGGAAGGTGTCCGCCGGCGCGGCCTGGGCATCGGCGCTGTCGCGGCGGCCGGACAGGTTTTTCAGCAGCCGTTCGAAGCAGGCGGCGTCCAGTTGCAGGCGCAGCGCGCCGACGGCGTGCTCGCCGTCGCCGATGTCCAGGCGTATCTCCCAGACCCCGGTGCCGGGGGGCACGAAGGGCAGCGGCGCGCAGTCGGCCGGGCCGGGCGGCAGGCCGCCGGCCTGGCGGTCCAGGCGCAAAACGCATTGCAGCAGCCGCGGCAGCAGCCGTTCCGCCAGGCTGCGCGCCAGCCGGCGTTCGGTTTCGGTTTCCGCCGGCGCGGCGGCGTCGGCGTCCGGCTGCGCCGTCGGCGCGCCGAAGCGGTAATCCAGCAAGCGCAGCAACAATGGCCGTTCGATATGGCTGCCCAGCTGGCAGCCGTCCAGCGCGTGCCACAGCCAGCGGCGCTCGTCGGCGGCCGGTTGCGCCTGTTCCAGCGCGCGGATGTGGAAACGCGCGTGGTAGCGGCGGTTCAATTCTTGCTGCAGGAAATCCGCCAGCTCTTCTTGCAGGGCTTTGCCGAAGACGGGCAGCAGATGGAACGGTCGTCCCAGCGTGCGCAGGTCGAGAGCCGGCAATTGGGCGCCGTCATGCTGCGAAATGATTCTGGCTCTTGGCATCTCGATTCTCGGTGAAGGCGTGGGCTTGGCGCCGCCGGCGCGCCCGGCCGGCGCGCGCGGGCGACGGCAGGGGCGCGGCGCTTAAACCGCGGCGTCCTGGTGTTCATCAAGGCCGGCCCGCCCTCTGCGGCGCTGGATACGAACTGTACTAGAAGGTACTAAATTCGCGGCTCGCGGACGGAGGCAAACGGCAGGCTAAACCTTATGGAGTGTGCATCTTACTGGCTGCCGCCGTTGGGTAAAGGGGGAAAATTCACGTCAGAGTTTGTGAAAATTCACGGCTGTTGGTTTAAGCATAAAGTTTAAAATCGCCGCTCGTATCCTGGCGTCAGGATGATGGCATGGTTACAAGTCCTCATCTCGGGGCTGCCGCTTCGATACGCTCGCCGCCGCGCGGCGGGCCGCAGACGTGAAACCGGCCTTGATTGGCCACTCAATAATAACGGGCACCGCCCGACAAGGATTTCCGATGGCGACCAACCTGGGTTTGATGATTCATGCCGACCGCAAGCAAATGCTCGGCGAAATGGCCGGGATGGCGCGCGGCGCGCCGATTGCGCCGCCGCAACACAGCGAAGAGCTGGCCTCCGCCGCCAGCTTCTCCGACGCCATGGGCGCCGCCGTCCGCGATGTGGACGCACAGAACCGCGCCGCCTCCGAAAAAATGGCCGATGTGGACAGCGGCAAGAGCGACGACCTGGTCGGCGCCATGCTGATGAGCCAGGAAGCCAGCCTGTCGTTCTCCATGCTGATGCAAGTGCGCAATAAGGTGGTGGGCGCCGTGGACGACTTGATCAAGATGCAGCTGTAAGCCGCGAGGACCATGCCCGTGTTGAATCGTTTTCGCAGCGGCGTCGCGGCCGTGCAAACCCGTCTGGGCGGCCGTTGGCCCGTTTCCGGACCCTCCCTGCGCCTGGCGCTGCCCATCGTCGCGCTGGCCATCGGCCTCACCGTGATGATCAGCCTGTGGCTGTGGCGCGACGACGCCAGCTACAAGCCGGTGTTCGGCGCCCAGGAAAAAGTGGTGGCCGCCGACATGATGGCGGTGCTGGACGCCGAGAAAATCCCTTATCGCATCCATCCGCAAACCGGCCAGGTGCTGGTGCCGGACAGCCAGCTGGGCCGCGTGCGCATGCAGCTGGCGGCCAAGGGCGTGGTGGCGCAGCTGCCGTCCGGCCTGGAGCTGCTGGACAAGAACGACCCGCTGGGCGTCAGCCAGTTCGTCCAGGACGTGCGCTTCCGCCGCGGCCTGGAAGGCGAGCTGGTGCAAAGCATTCTGGCGCTGGAGCCGGTGTCCACCGCGCGCGTGCATCTGTCGCTGCCGCGCGCCACGTCTTTTGTCGGCGCCGTCAACGACAAGGGCTCCGCCTCGGTGGTGGTCACCCTCAAGCCCGGCCAGCAACTGAGCAACGAGCAAGTGGCCGCGGTGATCAAGCTGGTGGCCGGCAGCGTGTCCACGCTGTCGCCGTCCCAGGTCACCCTGGTGGACCAGGCCGGCAATCTGCTGTCCTCGCGCGTGGACCTGAGCGACGACGGGGTGTTGGGCGGCAATGAGAGCGACGCCGCGCGCCGCTTCCGCGAGGAAGCGCTGCAAAACGTCCGCGATCTGCTGACCCCGGTGCTGGGCAAGGACAATTTCAAGGTCAGCGTCACCGCCGACGTGGACAACGACCGCGTCGAGGAAACCCGCGAGAAATACGGCGAGGCGCCCAAGGTCACCAACGAGGCCTCGCGCGAGGAAACCTCCACCGAGAAAATGGCGCTGGGCGTGCCCGGCTCGCTGAGCAACCGCCCGGTCAACACCGACGCCTCCGGCCCGGCCTCGGAAAAAGCCGGCAACAGCAAGAACGCCGTCACCCGCCAATACGCCTACGACCGCAGCGTCACCCAGATCAAGAAGGCGCGCGGCACGCTGCGCCGCCTCAGCGTGGCCGTGGTGCTGAACCAGGCCGCCGCGCCGGCCAAGGGCGGCTGGAAGCCGGCCGAACTGGCCAATGTCGACAAGGTGCTGCGCAACGGCCTGGGCATACACGCCGAGCGCGGCGACACCCTGGCGGTGTCCACGCTCAACTTCTCCGCGCTGTCCGAGCCGGAGCCGATCTGGATGCAGCAGGACACCTGGTTCGAAGCCGCGCGCTGGGCCGTTTACGCCTTCGGCCTGCTGCTGGCCTACCTGCTGCTGGCGCGTCCGCTGCTGAAGATGCTGCGTCAGCTGACCGACCGCCAGCTGCGCGAATACCAGCAGCCGGAAGCGCTGGAACTGAAACCCGATCCGCTGATGGACGGCGCCGACCTGCGCGCCGCGCGCCAGGCGCAGCTGTCCTCCGCGCCGCAGCCGGCGGCCTTGGCCGCGGCCGGCGCCGGCGCCAGCCCGGTGGTGCCGCTGCTGGAAAATTACGATCTGCCGCCGGCCGGCTCCAGCGTCGACGTCTTGGTCGACCATCTGAAGGGCCTGGCCGCCAAAGAGCCGGAACGCGTCGCCGAAGTCGTCAAACAATGGGTGCAGAAAAATGGACGAAACCAATAACGCCGTAGCGCCGGCCCTGCCGCCGGCCGCCGCCGCGCCCGCCGCCGAAGCGATGAACACCATCGAGCAGGCCGCCGTGCTCTTGCTGTGCATGGGCGAGGAGCCCGCCGCCGCCGTGCTGCGCTGCCTGAGCCGCGAAGAACTGCTGCAAGTGACCCAGGCGATGTCCGGCATGAGCGGCATCAAGGTGGACGCGGTCAAGACCACGATTCAGAAATTCTTCGACGAATACCGCGAGCAGAGCGGGGTGCACGGCGCCAGCCGCGCCTTCCTCAAGCGCTCGCTGGATCTGGCGCTGGGCAGCGACATCGCCAACAGCGTGCTGGACACCATTTACGGCGACGCCATCCGTCCCAAGATGGCGCGGCTGCAATGGGTGTCGCCGCAATGGCTGGCGGACCGCATCGCCGGCGAACACGTGCGCATGCAGGCGGTGTTCCTCGCCTTCCTGCCGCCGGCCTTGGCCGGCCAGGTGGTGGACGCGCTGCCGGCGGACAGCCGCGACAGCGTGCTGGTCAACGTGGCCCGGCTCAAGGACGTGGACCGCGAACTCCTGGAAGAGCTGGAAGAACTGGTCAACCGCTGTCTGGAAAGCCTGCACACCCAGAGCACCGCGGTGGAAGGCATGCAGCAGACCGCCGACATCCTCAACCGCCTGCCGGGCGACCGCCAGCGCATGATGGAACTGCTGCGCGCCCACGATCCGGACATCGTCGAGGAAATCGAAACCCGCATGTACGACTTCTTCATCCTGTCGCGTCAGACCGAGGCCGTGCTGATGCGCATCAGCGAAGACATTCCGCTGGAGCAATGGGCGATCGCGCTCAAGGGCGCGGAGCCGGCGGTGCGCGAGGCCATCGTCCAGACCATGCCGCGCCGTCAGGCGCAAAACTTCGACGCGATGATGCGCCGCTCCGGCCCGGTGCCGCTGAGCCGCGTGGAAGAAGTGCGCGCCGACATCATGGCTCAGGTCAAACAGCTGGCCCAGGCCGGCGAAATCGACCTGCAGCTGTTCCCAGAGGAAGTGGTCGAGTGAAGGCCTGGCGCCCCTTCCGTTTCCCGCCGCTGATCCACAGCGCGCTGGACCTGCCGCTGAACGCGCAGGACTCCGCCCAGATTCAGGCCTCCGCCGCCGACGGCTTCCGTCAGGGCATGGACGCCGGTTACAACGAAGGCCTGGCCAGCGGGGAAGCCGCCGGCCGCGAGGCCGGCTACGCCGCGGGCCTGGAGCAGGGCCGCCAGGAAGGGCAGGCGGCGGCGCGCCGCGAAGCCCTGGCCGAGCTGGCCGACCTGGGCCGGCCGCTGGAGGCCGCGCTGGCCGAACTGCGCCGCGTCAGCGAGGAATACCAGGCGGCGATGCGCGACGAGGTGGTGGAACTGGTGGCCAAGGTGGCGCGCCAGGTGATCCGCTGCGAATTGGCGCTCAAGCCGGTGCAGATCCTGGACCTGGTGGACGAAACCCTGGCCGCGCTGCCGCCGGGCCAATACCAGCAGGACGAGGTGGAAATCCTGCTCAACGCCGAGGAATGCCAGCGCATCCGCGAACTGGCGCCGGAGCGCGCCGCGCGCTGGCGGCTGGTGGCCGACGCGCAGCTGCCGCACGGCGAATGCCGGATCCGCACGCCGGAGTCCGAGGCCGACGTCGGCTGTCAGCAGCGGCTGGAGGCCTGCATCGCCACCGTGCGCGAACAACTGCAACACGACGCCGACGAGCCGGCGGCGGCCGAGGCGGAGGCTTAAGCCATGCTGCGCCAGGCGTTGGGACGGCTGGAACTGCCCGAGGTGCCGGTGGCCACCGTCAGCGGCCGCCTGGTGGGCGCGTCCGGCCTGCTGCTGGAAAGCGTGGGCTGTCCGCTGGAAACCGGCCAGCGCTGCGTGATCGAAACCACCGGCGGCGGCTGGCTGCAAGCCCAGGTGGTGGGCTTCAAGCGCGAAGTCTCCTACCTGATGCCGTTCAAGAAGCCGGTGGGTCTGACCACCGGCGCGCGGGTGCTGCCCGCCGCCGACGGCGGCGGCCTGATGATAGGCCCGTCCTGGCTGGGCCGCATCGTCAACGGCCTGGGCGAGCCGCTGGACGGCCTGGGCCGACTTGGCGGCGAACAGCCGCTGGCCGCCCACCCGCCGCAAGTCAATCCCTTGAAAAAACAGCCGGTGTCCGCGCCGCTGGACGTGGGCGTGCGCGCGATCAACAGCCTGCTCACCCTAGGCCGCGGCCAGCGCGTCGGCCTGTTCGCGGGTTCCGGCGTCGGCAAAAGCGTGTTGCTGGGCATGATCACCCGCCACACCGAAGCCGACGTGGTGGTGGTGGGGCTGATCGGCGAGCGCGGCCGCGAAGTGCGGGAGTTCGTCGAGCACTCGCTGGGCGAAGCCGGCCTGGCCAAGGCGGTGCTGGTGGTGGCGCCGGCCGACGAATCGCCGCTGATGCGGCTGAAGGCCACCGAACTGACCCACACCATCGCCGCCCATTTCCGCGACCAGGGCCGCAATGTGCTGCTGCTGGTGGATTCGCTGACCCGCTACGCGATGGCTCAGCGCGAAGTGGCGCTGGCGCTGGGCGAACCGCCGGCCACCCGCGGTTATCCGCCGTCGGTGTTCGGCCTCCTGCCCTCGCTGGCGGAGAGCGCGGGCAACGGCGAGGGCGGCGCCGGCAGCATGAGCGCCATCTACACCGTGCTGGCCGAAGGCGACGATCAGCAAGACCCGGTGGTGGACACCGCGCGCGCCATCCTGGACGGTCACATCGTGCTGTCGCGGGAACTGGCCGAGCGCGGCCATTATCCGGCCATCGACATCGGTCGCTCGGTCAGCCGCTGCATGAGCCAGCTGACCGCGGCGGAACACGCGGAGGCGGCGCGCGGCGCGCGCGGCGCCTGGTCCCGTTACCAGGAAGTGCGCAGCCTGATCCCCTTGGGCGGCTATGTCGCCGGCGCCGACGCGGACACCGACCACGCGGTGCGGCTGATGCCCAGGCTGGAAGCCTTTTTGCGCCAGGGCGCGGCCGAGGCCGCGAGCTATGAAGACAGCCGCAACGGTTTGATGGAGATGATCGCGACATGAGCCAGCCCGAAGACGTGCGCCGCCTGGGCCTGATGGTCCAATTGCGGCAGCAGGACGTGGACCGCTTGCAAAGCGAGGTGGAAGGCAAGCGCCAGCTGCAGGAACGCTACCGCCGCAACATCCTGCGCATGGGCGAGCTCTGCGGCCAGAGCGGCGCCAGCGCCGACGCCGGCCACCCGGCTTTGGCGCGCAACTGCGCGGACTACAAGGGCGCGCTGCTGGGCCTGATGGCCTCGCAGCAGCAGGATCTACAACTGGCCGAGGCGGACGCCGCGGTCAGCCAGCGCGCGCTGCTGCAAGCCAGCCTGCGCCGCGAAGTGATGGTCCAGGTGCGCGACCAGGCGGCGGAAAGCCTGCTGCGCCTGCGGCTGAAGAAAGAACAGAAGCAAACCGACGAACTGGCCGGGCAAGCCTGGCTGCGCGGAGCGTGATTATTCACGGCGGCTCAAGAAAAGCCGGCCGGCGGTCGCAAGGGATAGTCATTAGCGTCGATCTCAATACCGGCGATCTCATCTCGGCGCGCCGACCGCGCTCCGGCCCGCGTACAGCGAAAGGATTCTAAATGGCTATCGATTTCAGCAAGACCCCGCCCTCGGCGCTGGCCCAGAACGCCGCCAGCCTGTATCTGCAAGACGCCCAGAACCAGCTGGACAATCAGAGCAAGGCGGCGCAGGCGCGCGGCGACGCGCTGAACAAGCTGCAAAAGGCCTTGCAAGACTATCGCAGCGCGCTGAGCGGCATCACCACCAAGAAGAGCCTGGTGGCGATGAGCGCCAGCATCAGCCAGGAAGGCTTCGGCAGCGTCAGCGCCAAGGGCAACGCCCAGCCGGGCAACTACTCGCTGTTCATCGAACAAGTGGCCACCGCCCATCAGCTGTCCTTCGGCAGCCTGTCCGGCGCCAAGGCCCAGGCCGGCGACAAGATCACCATCCGCCAGGGCGGCGACAGCTTTGAAGTGGACCTCAGCAGCGCGGACCGCGACGGCGACGGCAACCTGTCTCCGTCGGAGCTGGCTTTGGCCATCAACCGCGCCAGCGGCAACAGCGGCAAGGTCAACGCCATGGTGTTGAACAACGGCGGCGCCAGCCAGCTGGTGATGTCCTCCGGCAAGACCGGCGAGAGCGGCGTCGTCACGCTGGACCTGAGCCAGGTCAGCGACGCCGGCCTGAAGAGCGGACTCGCCAGCCCCAAGGAGCTGACCAAGGGGCAGGACGCCATCGTCTGGCTGGGCAATAAAGACACCGGCGTGCAGATGAAGCAGGCGTCCAACACCTTCGACAGCATCGACGGGGTCAACCTGACCATCAGCAAGGCGATGAAAACCGGCGACACCCCGCTGCAATTGTCGGTGTCGCGCAACGAGGCCGACACCGTCGGCAATGTGCAAGGCTTTGTCGACAGCTACAACAAGCTGGCCAGCGCCATCTCCGACCTGTCCGCTCCGGGCAAGGAAGGCAAGACCGGCGGCCCCTTCGCCAGCGACTCCGGCATCCGCAGCCTGAAAGACGGCATCAACGGCCTGCTGCGTCAGGAATACGACGGCATCACCTTGAACCAGCTGGGCATCAAGGCCAACCGCGACGGCACCCTGAGCCTGGACAGCAAGAAGCTGAACGACACCCTGAAGGACAAGCCGGACGCGCTGGACCGTTTCGTCAACGGCGACAACAAGAACGGCGTGGTCAAGCAAAGCAGCGACTACCTGGACAAATGGCTGAACGGCAGCAGCGGCCTGCTCAAGCTGCGCAAGGATTCCGAATCCCGCATCCAGAAAGATCTGGATAGCCGCCAGCTGCGGCTGAAGACCCAGTACGACCAGAGCTATAAGCGCTACCTGACGCAGTTCACCCAGCTGCAGAAGATGCAGGAAGACATGCAGAAGACTCTGGGCATGCTGTCCTTCTGAATCCAGCCCGGGTTTGCTTGGCCGCACAGAATTCGGCGGGAGGGACCCCCTCCCGCCTATTGAATTAGAACAGGAGCACGACAACGTGGAATACGACGCCTACCGCAGCTATCACGCGGTCAATCTGGAAGCGCAGACCCACGCCGCCTCGCCGGTGCAATTGGTGCTGGTGCTGTTCGACGGCCTGCTGGAAGAAATGGCGCGCGCGCGCGGCCATCTGGAAAACCAGCGCTACGAGCAAAAGGGCGAGAGCATCAGCAAGTGCATCAACATCCTCAACGGCCTGTCCAGCGCGCTGGACTTCGATTCCGGCGGCGAGGTGGTCACCAATCTGGCGCGGCTTTACGACTACTGCGCCTACCGGCTCTACCACGCCAGCGTCAATCTGGACGTGGCGGCGCTGGACGAGGCGGAACAGCTGCTGATCAAGCTCAAGGGCGGCTGGATAGGCGTGCGGGACCAGCATGAAGCCGCCTGATCCGGCCGCGCTGGAAGCCGCCATCCGCCGCGCCTGCGCCGAGCGCGACTGGGAGCGCCTGGCCGCGTTGGACCAACTCTTGGCCGAGCTGCTGCGCACCCAGCCTCAGGCGCTGGACGCCGCCGCGCGCGCCGCTCTGCGCGCCGCCTACCGCGACGCGCTGGAAGTCTGCCGCGCCGACTCCGCGGAACTACAAGACAAAATCGCCGCGCTGAGCCATCAGCGCGACGCGCAAATCGCCTACGCCGAAGTCAGCGACTGGAATCAAGCATGAACGTATCCTTGCCCCCCAATCTTCTCGCCGGCGGCGCGTCAACGCCCGCCGACGCCGCGCCGGCCGATCCCCTGCTGGACCCGAACGCGGCGGCGCCGGCGTCCGGCGGCGACTTCGCCAGCGCCTTGCTGGCCAGCCTGATGGACGGGCAGAACCCCGCGCCGGCGGCGGACGCAGACGCAGACGCCGAGGCCCCCGCGGGCGACGAGGCCAAGGCCGGGACGCCGGCGGCGCAGCCGCTCGCCCTGGCCGCGCCGCCGTTGCCGGCGACGCCGGCCATGCCGCAGCCGCTGGCTCCGACGCCGCAGGCCGGCGCGCCGGCGCAGCCCGGGATGGACGCGGCCGCGCTCGTCGCCAGCGCCGCGACGCCGCGCCGGAGCGCCGAGACGGCGCTGCCGGCGGACGCGCTGTCCGCCGCGCTCAACACCCTGGCGCCGTTGCCGGCCAAGCCGGCCGCGGCCGGCGAGGCTCAGGCCGGCCGCGAAACGCCGGCGCCGGCGCAAGCCGCCGCGCCCTTATTGGCCGCCATCGCGCCGCAGCCGCAGGACAAGGCCGGCGCGCCGCTGCCGGAATGGGCGCCGATCAAGCTGCCCGCGGAACAAGCGGCCAAATGGGGCGACAAGCTCAGCGCCGCGCTGGGCGAGCGCCTGCAAGTGCAAAGCAGCCACGGCATGGACCGCGCGCTGATCCGGCTGGACCCGCCCTCGCTGGGCTCGCTGGAAATCTCCATCCGCCACGAAGCCGGCGCGCTGCAAGTGCAGTTGACCGCCTCGCACGGCGAAGTGGTGCGCCAGTTGCAAGCCATCGGCGACGCGCTGCGCCAGGACCTGTCCAACCGCCAATACACCCAGGTGGCGGTGGAGGTGCGCGAAGGCGCGCCGGGGCAGGGCGGCCAGCAGCGTCAGGAACGCCAGGGGCAACAGCAGCCGCAACGCGCGCCGGGACGGGCGCTGGCGGAAGCGGGGCAGGGTGATGGACAAGGCTTCTGGCTGGGCCAGGGCTGAGCAGCGGAAGCACAAGAATGAATCGAAACATCGTAGTGATTTTGATCGTGGCCATCGTGACGGCGCTGGCCGCAGGCGGCGGCGCCTGGTGGTGGTTGAGTTCGCGCGCGCCGCAGGCCGCGGAAGCGCCCAAGCCGGCGGCGGCGCTGGACGCGCGCTTCGTCAGCATGGACAAGGTGATCGTGATGCTGCGCGGCGGGGAATCCGCCACCCGCTTCATGGCGGTGGACCTGGTGTTCCGCAGCAATGAAAAGCAGGAGGCCGAGGTCAAGTCCCAGCTGCCCTTCCTGAAGAGCATCGCCGTGCGCGCGCTGTCGGAGCTGCCGGCGGACAAGGCGCTGACGATGAGCATAGACGACTACCAGCGCTTGCTGGCCAAGGCCTATGCCGGCGGTTTTCTGCGCGAGCGACGCGACGCGCCGTTCAGCGAGGTGATGGTCAGCAAATTGATCATCGAGTAAGCCGCCATGTACGCCAGTTACGCCGAAGCCCCGGCCAGCGCCGGCGGCGAAGCCGAGGCGCTGCGTCAGTACGCCCATCTGGTCAAGCGGGTGGCGCGCCAGCTGTCGTCTCAGGCCGGCGGCGTGTTCGACCGCGAAGACATGGAGCAGGTGGGGCTGATGGCCTTGCTGGAAAGCCTGCGTCGCTACGGCGAGCCGGACGACAAGTTCGCCGGCTTCGCCATTTTGCGCATTCGCGGCGCCATCCTGGACGAATTGCGCCGGCTGGACTGGCGGCCGCGCTCGGTGCGCCAGGAAGCCCACCGCGTGCGCGACGGCCTGCGCCTGCTCAGCCGCAAGCTGGGGCGCGAACCCAGCGAAGCCGAGGCGATGCAGCTGCTGGGCCTCAGCGCCGAGGCCTATCAGGAGGCGCTGCTGGCCGACAACGCGGAAGCGCTGTCCAGCTTCGACGAACTGATGGCCCAGGGCCTGGAGCCGGCGGCGGAAGACAATCCGGAACAGCGGCTGGCGCTGAAAAGCGCCTTGACCGTGGCCTTGCAGGCGCTGAACCCGCGCGAACAGCAAGTGATCCAGCTGTATTACGAATTTGAACTGAGTCTCAAGGAGATCGCGGCGGTGCTGGCGCTGACCGAAGCGCGCGTCTGCCAGATCAACAAGAGCGCTCTCAAAAAAATGCAGGCCTGCCTACAAGCGGCCTGAGCCCGAGGAAAGAAAACATGCAGCAATTATTCGGCATTCTGATCGTGCTGGTTTGTGTCTTTGGCGGCTTCATGCTGCATGGCGGCATCCTGTCCGTGATCTGGCAGCCGGTGGAGCTGCTGATCATCTGCGGCGCCGCCGTCGGCGCCATCGTGCTGGGCAACCCGCAGCACGTGCTGACGGAAATGGGCGGCCAGATCAAGCGCGTCGGCATGCGCAAGAAGTACGACGCGGAATTTCAGCGCCAGTTGTTGCTGCTGATGTACGAACTGCTGATCACCGCCAGCCAGGGCCTGAAGGCGCTGGACGAACACGTGGAGGCCCCGCGTCAGAGCGCCTTGTTCAACCGCTACCCGCTGGTGCTGGAAGAACCCAAGCTGCTGGCCTTCATCGTCGACAACTTCCGTCTGATGGCCATGGGCAAGATCAGCGCCCATGAACTGGAGGGCGTGCTGGACCAGGAGTTGGACGCCATTCACGAAGAATTGAACCAGCCGTCCAAATCGCTGCACAAAATCGCCGAGGCGATGCCGGGCTTCGGCATCCTGGCCGCGGTGCTGGGCATCGTGATGGCGATGAACAGCGTCAGCCAGGGCGCCACCGCCGGCGAGATCAGCGAGAAAGTGGCCGCCGCCATGGTGGGCACCTTCATCGGCATCTTCTTCTGCTACGGCGTGCTGGACCCGCTGTCCAATATGATGCACCAGCTGGTCAAGCAGGAGCTGTCCAACTACGAATCGGTGAAAGTGGTGTTGACCACCCATGTGTCCGGCAAGCCGCCGCTGCTGGCCATCGACGCCGGCCGCCGCCTGGTGCAGCTGAACACCAAGCCCAGCTTCTCCCAGCTGGAAACCTGGATCAACGCGCTGGAAGGCGTGAACTGAGCGGATGGCCGGCATGGCGAATAAACCCAATCGCGAGCATGAAGCCGCGGTGATCAAGAAGGTGTCGCGCCGTCAGGATTCCGAAGGGCACGGCGGCGCGTGGAAAGTGGCGTTCGCCGACTTCGTGCTGGCGCTGATGTGCTTGTTCCTGGTGCTATGGGTGCTGGCCGCGCGCGACCAGGAAAACCTGCAGCAATTGCTGACCGCCGGCGGCGGCAGCCCGCTGAAGGCCGGCGGCTCGCGCAGCATCGAGCATACCGGCACGCCGCCGGGCAGCCTGATCCCGCGCGACCCGATTCCGGGCCAGCCCACCACCACCACCAAGGCCGACTCCCTGCTGCAGGAGAGCAACAAGGTGGCCAAGAAAACCTTCGACGGACAGGGCCAGCGCAGCCTGGACAGCGTGGCGGATCTGGAAAAGCTGGCCGGCCTGCTGGCCAAGATGAGCCGCGACGCCGGCCTGGCCAGCAATCTGCAGACCGTGGTCACGCCTTACGGCTTGCGGGTGATGCTGCACGACACCGACAACCAGGGCATGTTCGAGCGCGGCAGCGCCATCGTCGAGCCGCGCTTCAAGCGGCTGTTGCACGATATGGGCGAGATGTTCGGCCATATCGACAATCAATTGCTGATTGTCGGACACACGGACGCCGCGCAATACCGGACCGCCGGCTTCGGTTCGTTTTCGAACTGGGGTCTGTCCAGCAACCGCGCGATGGCGGCGCGGCTGCATCTGCTGGAAGGCGGCATGAACGCCGCCGGCATTTTGCAAGTGGTGGGCATGGCGGACCGGGCGCCGCTGGACGCCGAGCACCCGCTGGCCGCCTACAACCGCCGCATCGAGCTCTTGGTGATGACCAGCAAGCAGGCGCAGGCGGTGGTGGCCATGTTCGGACCGCCGGGACAGAGCGGCAATCGCGAGACCAGTGTTGTAAGTTCGCCACTACAGAAATCCGATCTGGATAGCGCGCTGCAAGATGGCCTAACTCCCCGCTGAACTTTTATTTTTTTGGGTTCAAAACAAAAGCCTGATTCGTTTCAGGCTTTTTTTATGTGTGTTTTTTCACACTTTTGTTAACCGCTAATATTATAATCCGCACCTGATTAATAAAAATCCGAGCGAAAGACTCGGATGATGTTGACAAAAAAAGACGCCAAAAGGCGGCAAACATCTGCGGGAAAGTCGATTCAATCGCAAGACTATCGGGGACGACGTGGTCATGAATGAAAACCACAATATCAAAGCCTTGTTAAGAGGCACACATCTGTTCGGACATCTGGACAACGACAAACTGGACAAAGCGCTGGAACTGGCCGAAAGCCGCCGCCTGAACAAGGGCGAGGTGCTGTACAACGAGGGCGATAGCGCCAACGAGGTCTATCTGCTGGCCAGCGGTTGCATGCAAGTCTTTGTTTCGGATGGACTCAGCAAGAAATACATTCTGCAAATCTGCGCTTCCGGGGAGCTGATCGGCATGGTCGGCTTCATCGACAGCGGCGAGCGCAGCTCCAATTGCGCGGCGGACGAGGACAGCCACCTGCTGGTGTTCAGCCGCGACAGCCTGATGCAGTTGTTCGATACCGAAGACGGCCTGCCGCACAGCCCGGAGGCCCGCACCCGCATCATGTGCCATCTGGTGCAAGTGGTGCGCCGCATGTCCACCAAGGCCAAGAACCTGGCGCTGATGGACGTGTACGGCCGCGTGCGCATCCTGATCAATCAAATGCTGGAAGAGCAGGACGGCGAGGAAATGGTGCTGAAAAAGCAACTGACCCAGCAGGAAATCGCCGACCAGATCGGCTCCTCCCGCGAGATGGTGGCGCGCATCCTGAAGGAACTGGTGTTCGGCCGCTATATCCGTCTGGAAAACCGGCGCATTGTCGTTCTGAAAATGTTACCGGTAAATTTTTAAGTTTTTTTTCAGACTGTCGCCTTGAAAGGGTAAGGGCGGGCCGCAGGGCCCGCTCCGAGCGGCCGCGCCGCTCGCACAGCCTAACCAGACGGATTCCAAACTATGCAAATCAATTCGACCTCGTCGCAACGCCGCGAACTGGCGGTCGGCGGCCAGAGCGCCGCCGCGGAAACGCCGGCCCGCGCGCCCGCCGCCGTCGCCGCGCCCGCCGCGAGCCAGGACATGGCGCCGGCGGTGGCGGAACTGCGCGCGCTGCCGGACATCGACATGAAGCGGGTGGAAGAAGTGCGCGCCGCCTTGGCGCGCGGCGAAGTGCGCTTCGACGCCGCCCGCCTGGCCGATCTGGTGGAGCAATACCACCGGAGCCGCTGAATGAATCGCGAGCAAGCCTTCAAACAACTGCTGGCCACCGTGCAGCAGGATCTGCAAGGCTACGGCCGCTTGGAGCAACTGCTGGAACAGCAGTTCGCCGCCGCGCTGGCGCATCAGGCCGACGAGCTGCGGCAGTTGGGGGCCGACATCGTCGCCCAATGCGACGCCTTGCAGGCCAGCCGCGACCAGCGCCTGCAACTGGCCGGCCAATTGCTGGGCCGCGGCCGCGCCGCCTCGATGGACGCGGTGCTCAAGCTTTTGCCCGCCGCCGCGGAACAAGCCTGCCGCCAGCGCTGGAACGCGCTGGTGGAGCAGATCCGTTTGTGCCAGACCCTGAACCTGCGCAACGGCCAGCTGCTGCAACAGCAGCAAGACCTGATGAACCGCGTGCTGAATGGAGACAGCGATGTTTACTGTGCGCAATGACATCGGCGCCGGGCCGGACTTCGGCGCCGACGCCATCGCCTTGCCGTTGATCGGCCAGGGCGGCGGGGACGGCGAGCGTTTCGCCGACCAATGGAGCGGTCAGCTGCGCAGCGAAGTGCGCGACTTCATCGAAAACGGTTCGGAGAGCTGGTCCAGCCTGTCGCCGGAAGGCGCTTGGGCGCGTCAGCGCGTCCAGGACGCCACCCTGGGCGGCAGCATGCCCTACGGCGCGGACCAGCAAGCCTTTCTCGACAGCATCGCGCCCTACGCGCAACAGGCCGCCGCCAAACTGGGCGTGGCGCCGGAACTGGTGGCCGCTCACGCGGCGCTGGAGTCCGGCTGGGGCCAGCGTCCGCTGACCCGCGCCGACGGCGGCAGCAACCACAATCTGTTCGGCATCAAGGCCGGCAAAGGCTGGCAGGGCGAAGTCAGCCGCGCCTTGACCACCGAGCATGTGGACGGCCGCGACGTGAAGCGGACGGAAAGCTTCCGAGCTTACTCCGGCCTGCAAGACGCCTTCGCCGATTACGCGCAGCTGCTGGCCGGCAATCCGCGTTATCGCGGCGCGCTGGGCGTGGGCGGCAACGCCCAGGCCTTCGCTCAGGCGCTGGCGCAGGGCGGCTACGCCACCGATCCGGGCTATGCGGACAAGCTGCAAAAGGTGGCGGCGGGCATTCAGGCTCGCAGACAGCCTTGAACGCGGACTCACGCGACACAAGCCCTGAAGGCGCAGTCCGCTTCAGGGGTTTTTTATATCCGCCGCGCGCGGCCGCCGGCGCGGCGAATAAGCGTCATTGACGATATTTAATACCAATTCAATGCCAGTTTGAATTTCGGCATTTACTCCAAACGGTTGTTTGAATTAACGCGATTAGGGCGGGCGGATTAAACCCCCTATTATCGAAGCGGTTTAGACTAGAGTATTTATGTCTAAATAAAAAAATCAAAACCAGTAATATTTAAAACCGCCAGACCCAGTTTGCCGGAGCGGCCTGTGAACCGGTGCTTAGCGCCGAAAGACGCCGCTCACGGGGGACGCGGCGACGCCGGATTCAACAGCGGTTTGGGGTCTTGGAGCCCAGGCCTTGCGGCCGCGGAGGCGGCTCAGAGGGCCGAAGCGGCGCTCGCCGCGCCGTCAGGAAGCGCGGCAGGCATTGAACAGGTTCTATGGTATCGCCGCAGCGCAGCAGATCGTAAACAGCTTCTAAGGGGAGGGCGGGCCTTTCAGCTCCACGACATTGCCCTCCGGGTCCTGCAAGTACAAGGAGGGGCCGTCGCCCTCGGCGCCGTAGCGCTGGGCGGTTTCCCCGGCGCTGAGGCCGTGGCTTGCGAGGTGGGCGCGTATCGCCTCCTCGTCGAAAGGCTCGACGCGGAAACAGAAGTGATCCAGATTGCGGCCTTCCGCGGCCGGCGCGCGGCCGCCGGCCCGGCCCAGCGGCCCGTCCACCGGCACCAGGTCCAGCAGCGAATGCCCGGCGCGCAACTGCAACAGCCCCAAGTCCTCGCGCCGGCGCTCCACCGTGCAGCCCAGCACCTCGCGGTAAAAGCGCTCCATCTTGGCCAGGTCGCTGACCCGCAGCACGATATGGTCGATCTCCCGAATGGCAATCATGACGTTTCCTTAGTTGCATGGCATTTTGTTTTGTATTTGTCATGATGCGTCCGGCGCGCGGATTTGCAAGCGGATGCCGGAATTGTATTTCTTAATGCCAACGATAGCCTTCGAACAGCTTCTTAGGCCTGTTTGGCGTCCGCCGGCCGCAAGCCCGGCCCGAAGGGCAGCAGCAAGAGCGCGCCGGCCAGGGTCAATAGCCCGGCCGCGGCGCAGAACCAGGCCACCGGTCTTGGCTCGCTGCTCAGGCCCAGCAACAGGGCGGCGGAAAAAATGCCCAGGTTCAGCAAGCTGGCGTGATAGGAATTGAGGGTGCCGCGATAGCGTTCGGACAGGGTGCTCAAGCGGGCGTGGTGCAAGGGCCCGGCGCAGCCGTAGCCGAAGGCCCACAGACAGCCGGCCAGCGCCAGTTGCCACAGCGCGCTCAGGGGCAGCAGGAAGGCCAGGATGCCCAGCGCCGCCGCCAGCGCCGCGGCCGGCAGGGCGGCCTCGCCCAGCCGCCTTTGCAACGGCGGACCGCAGAGATTGCCCGCGATGACCACCAGCCCCAAGCCGCCGGCCAGCAGGCCGCCGCCGGTGGAGCTGAGCGCCAGCTTGCGCGCGGCCACCTCGGCCACCACCGCGCCGAAGCCGGCCACCCAACCCAGCCACAGATAGCTGACGCATAGCCGGCGCCGCGCGCCGGGCGTGCGCCAGGCGCCGGCCAGGGTGGCCAGGAAGCCGCCGCCCGCCGTCAGGCGGCCGCCGTCGGCGCGGAACCAGCGCCGCACCGCGGCCCAGGCCAGCAGGCCGGCCGCCGCCAGCGCGTAATAACTGGCCTGCCAGCCGGCGGTGTCCGCCAGCCGTCCGGCCAGCGCCGGCGTCAGCACGAAGGCCAGCATCAGCCCGATGAAGACCTGGCCCAGCCTTTGGCCCAGCTGGGCGCGCGGGGCCAGGTCCGCCACCAGCGCCAGCGCATTGGGCTGGATCACCGCCGCGCACAGCCCGCTCAGCGCGGACAGCGCGACGGCCGCGTTCAGGCCGGGGGCGGAGGGCAGCAGCGCGCAGCACAGGGCGAAGCCGAGCAGGCCCAGCTGCAAGGGCGGCCTGCGGCCAAAGCGGTCGGACAGCGGGCCGGCCAGCAGCGCGAACACGCCGTAGCACAGGCCGTAAGCGGCGGGCAGATAGGCGATGGCGCTGGAGGGCACGCCGAAATGGCGGCCCATCATGGCCATCATCGGGCCGGCCGCCACTTCGGCCGATCCGATGATGAACATGCAGCAGAACAGGGCGGCCAGCTGGCGACGGCTTATGCCGCCCATGCGCGGCCGGAAGAATCAGAAGAAATGGATCTCAAGCCGGATATCCTCGATATGTTGCCAATCTATGCCGTCCCGGCGGTAGGCGTCCGGATCGTAGACGCCGTCATCGTAAGCGTCGTCGGGGTCTATGGACAAGCCGGCGCAGATGTAGCGGCGCAGATAGTCGTGGTCGCTGGGCACGATGGCGGCCTTGCCGCCGCGCGACACGTCGAGGATGTAGTTGATGTCGCCCACCTGATAGCGCTGAATCAGCGCCGCCGCCTGGCCAAAGCCGATGTCGGCCAGCAGATCGGCGGCAAAGCGGTTGGCGCCCACCTCGAAGGACACCCGGTCCTTGCGTTTCTGCTCCGTCATCGGCGGCGGCTGATCCAGGCCGCTGCCCTGGCCGGCGGTTTCGTAATAGTGCAGCGCCGTCTGCACCCCGCGCAGGTCGTAAATATAGTCATAACGCTCGATGTTCTTGCGCCTGGCCGCGCAGATGAAAAAATAATGCCCCAGGCTGTGCAGAATCATGAAGGCGCGGGAAGCCGGCGACACCCCGCGCGCAAAGCGGATGTCGCGTCCCTTGATGATGGTCTTGATATTGAAGGGATGCGCGTCGGTTTCGGAATACTCCAATTGATACAGCTGCCGCAGCTTGGCTTGCAGCTGCTGCAGGTCCCGGGCGGACATCATGGCCAGCACTTTTTCGATCTGAGCGTCGATGTCTTCGACAACGGGGCTGTCCAATACGGCTTGGTCTAGGCTCATGGCGAGACTCCTTCCAAGTTAGGGTCAATCAAAGAGCGAGCCGGACCGCCGCTCGGCCCGTGGGCGCGGCGGCTTGTTGATATGGAGCGGGCATGAAGGCGGATGGCCGCCGCGGCGGCCGTCTTGAAACAGGCGACGGAATGCTTCTGCGGCGGCGGAGCGCTTGTCCTTCCGTATTATGGCCAAGCCCGGCGGAGAAGGCGCCGGCCTAAAGACTAGCTTTCACGCCTGGAGAGCGAGGCAAGGCGAAGACAGCTGAGAGCGCGGAATGTGCAAGGGTATATGAGCGTTTCGAAGGGGTTTTCAACGCCGTATCGCTGACGCGCAGTAGGCTTTCGAACCGGTTCTAAGTGTTTTCCGGTTTTGCCGGCCCTTGGCCGCGGCGCTATATCGCTAAATAGCAGGCGGCCTGCCCGCCGGTTCAACGGGAAAGGATGGAAGATGAAGGTTTCTGAATTCTTGCAGGATGGTTTCGGCAGCTTTTCCGCCACGCGGCTGGCTTTCCTGCTGTGGGCGCTGGGCGTGCTGCTGGTCTGGGCCTACACCTCGATCCAGAAAGGCTCGCCGTCCTTGCCGATAGACAATTCGGTGATCGTGGTGCTGGGCATTCTGATGACCGGCAAAGTGACGCAAAGCTTCAGCCCCGGCGATAGCCCGCAAATCCAGGCCGCCAACGCGCAGGCCCAGGCCCCCCAGCCTGCGCCCGCCGCGCCGGCCGGCAGCCCGGCCTTGACCGCCTGATCCGCTTCTTCAGCCGTTTGCGCCTTGTCCCGCTCTTGTTCGCAAGACCTTGAGCGGGCCTAGATAGGCTTTCTATTGGCGAGCGATCTTCTAGAATGGAGTGCGGTCTCCCGCTGTACACAATAAAGCGCGGCCGGGTCCACTCGCTTGCAAGCGCGGGGGCCGGCCGCCTCATTCTGGTGCTCGTGATGAATGTGATAACCCCGCCGTCTATCGATCTGCAGGGTTTCAGCCTGCGTCCCATGGAAATGCTGGATATTCCGGACTGGTACGACTATCTGCGCCTGCCCGAGGTGGCGCAGCATCTGCGCTGGGAGCTGCAATCGGCGGCGGATCTGGCGCCGCTGGTGCAGGCCTATCGCTCCGACGAGCCGGGCGCGCCGTTGCGGCTGGCCATCGTGGACGACGAATCGGGGAATCTGGCCGGTTCGGTTGGTTTCGACGCCGTCTGGCCGGAGGATCGCAAGGCGGAGATCGATTTCGACCTGGCGCCGGCCTATTGGGGGCGCGGTCTGGGGCAGGCCGCCTGCAAGGCGGTCACGGTCTGGGCCTTTGTCGGTTGCGGCTTGTACCGGGTACAGGCGGTGGCGCGCGACGGCAACCGGCGCGCCGAGCAATTGCTGCGCGGCAGCGGTTTTCAATACGAGGGTTTGCTGCGCGGCTATCGCCAGGTGCGCGGCGAGCCGGGCAATTTCAAGATGTTCTCGCGGCTGGTCACCGATCCGGACGCTGAAGCTTGAGCGGCGCGCGAGCGCCCTGGTCACGCCGCCGCAAGGCGGCTTGTTTTTTTGCGCGCCCCGGCATTTTGGCCACCGGGGGGCGGTAGGTGTTTTTACGGTTTGACATTGGCATGGCCGGCTTTGTAAATAAAGAGTGGAAGAGGAGCGCTGACGGCAAGGACGATGACTCGAGCGGAAAGGTTGCTGCATGTTCAATATGGCGTTGAAACGCAAATTGCGGGATACGGTGGCGGAGCTGCATAAACAGCAGGGCGTGTTGCAGGCGATAGACCGCTCGATGGCGGTGATCGAGTTTTCGCCGGACGGCGTGGTGCGTTCCGCCAACGCCAATTTCGAAGAAGTGATGGGCTACCGCGCCAGCGAGGTGATAGGCCAGCATCACCGGCTGTTTTGTCCGGCCGACTACGTGAGCAGCGCCGAGTACGCCACCTTCTGGAGCCGGCTGAAGCAGGGGCATTTCGTCAGCGACCGCTTCAAGCGAGTGACCAAGGACGGCGAGATCGTGTGGCTGGAGGCCAGTTACAATCCGGTGCGCGACGAAGCCGGCCAGGTGACGGCGGTGGTCAAGTTCGCGCTGGACGTGACCAAGTCGGTGCAAGCCGAGCTGGAGGCCCGCAACACCATGAAGGCGGTCAGCCGCTCCATGGCGGTGATCGAATTCTCCATCGACGGCATTGTGCTGCGCGCCAACGGCAACTTCCTGAGCACGGTGGGCTACACCGAGCAGGAAATCATCGGCCAGCATCACCGGATCTTCTGTTCTCCCGATTATGTGCACAGCCCGGCCTACGCCGAGCTGTGGCAGCGGCTGAACCAGGGCACCTTCATCGCCGGCAAGTTCGAGCGCCGCGACAAGCAGGGCCGGCCCATCTGGCTGGAGGCCAGCTACAACCCCATCGTCAACGACGAGGGGGAAGTCTACAAAGTGATCAAGTTCGCGCTGGACATCACCGAGGAAGAAGAAGCGGCGCAGCACGACCTGCACCTGGTGAAGGAGGCGCACCGCTTGTCCGCCGCGTCCGACGCGGCCTCGTCCGACGGCCTGGCGGTGATCAAGGACACCATAGGCGAGATGAGCCTGATCGCGGACAGCGCCGAGCGCTCGGTCAAGATCATCGAGGATCTGGACTCCAAAACCATGCGCATCACCTCCATCGTCAACACCATCCACGAGATCGCCGATCAGACCAATCTCTTGGCGCTGAACGCGGCGATCGAGGCGGCGCGGGCCGGCGAACAGGGCCGCGGCTTCGCGGTGGTGGCGGACGAGGTGCGCAAGCTGGCCGAGCGCACCAACGCCTCCACCAAGGAAGTGGCCGGCATGATAGACGACATCCGCAACGGCACCTCGTCCGCCAGCGAGAGCATCCATGAGATGCAGGTCAAGGCGCGGATGGGCGAGGAGCACGCCGGCGTGGCCAGCACCTCCATCGACCAGATCCGCAGCAGCACCGCCCAGCTGAGCGAGGTGGTCAGCCATTTTTCGGCGGTGCAGGCGCAGAAAACGCCTTAAGAACCTATTCAATGTCTGCTGCGCGTCGTCGATGCGGCGTTGAAAACGGCTTCGAAGCGCTCATGTACTACGTGTACATTCCGCTTTCTCAGCTGTTTTCGCCTTGCCTCGTCTTAGCTCGCGAGACTTTGAACAGCTTCTAAAAACCTGCTCGAAACCGCGTGCCGTATCCTGCGCCCATCCCCCGTCCGGAGGATGGGCGTTCGTCTTCAGGCCATGCCGCTTATTCCGCGCCGTCCGCGATGGACCACAGGAAGTCGGTTTGCAGATTGCCCTTGAACATGGGCGCATTGCGCGGGATGTAGAAATTGGTGGCGTAGCCTATCGGCTTGACCGTGCTGTCCATCTTCACCGAGGCGCCGGAGTGGCAGGTCATGCAATTGCTCTGTATGCCCAGGGTGCCCCGGAAGGTGGTCTTGGTCTTGGGGTTGTAAATGCCCACGTTCACCGGCGGCGGGGGCTGGAAGACGCTGCTGCCGAAGCTGGCCTCCAAGTAGGGGTTGTACACCGTGACCGGCGAGCCGACGCTCTTGCCGCCGTTCACCGGCTGGTTGGGCGCCACCATCTGGTAGCCGATGGACATCGCGTAATGCGCCGCCGGCCAGGGCAGTTGCGCGGGACGCGCCTGGGCCACGGCGACGGAGCTGGGCAGCGGCGGCTTGGCCGGGGCTGGCGTCCAGAAGAAGGTTTGCCAGGTCCATTCCGTCATCTCGCGCGAAGTGACGTGCATCGCCATCAGGATCAGGGTGTCGCCGGGCTCCACCGGCTGTTTCAACTGGTTTTGCGCCAGGCTGGAAAACAGGGCGGCGTTGGCGGCGGTGATCGGGATGCGGATGAAGTCGCCCAGGCCGAAGGTATTGGCGGCGCTGGGGCTGCTACAGGAAGCATCCACGCTCTGAGCCGCGGAGCGGCCCGGGTTCTTGGCGTCGATGTAGACGCAGCCGGGCCAGGCCTCCTCCGGAAAGCCGCCGCTTTGCATCGCCGGCGTCGGCTTGGGCGTGCCGGGCCAGGCCGGCATCACATACAAGGAGGTGCCCGGAATCATATTGGCCTTGTTGACCAGCTTGTATACCGGCTTGATGGTGACGGCGGTGCTTGGGAAGGCCGGAATCGACGCGTTGCCGGCCTGGTAGAGCTTGTTCAGCGCCGCCTTGGAAAACAGCTGGTTCTTGCTGGCGAAGGCGGCGGCGCTCGGATCGTAGCCCACCATTTCAAACGAGGAGGTGTCGCGCACGCCGCGGGCGGATTGGTCCTGGCTTTGGCTCAGCGCCGCCAGCCGCGCCTGCAGCTTTTCCATGAAGCCGGGAATGCGCATGAACTGGCGCGGCACGCGCAGCCGCATCTGGCGCGGAGCCGCCGCCAAGGCCGACGTCGCGTTGGCGGCCGCGTCCGCGGGCAGGGCGGCCACCTCGTTCGGCGTCAGCCAGGTCAGATAGACCGGCGCGTTGGCGAGCCCGTATTCGGTCTGGCCGCTGGGCATGGTCAGCGCGGCCCACATGCCCCAGCCGTGGCGGTGGATATTGCGGGCATGGGCGGCGCTGGGCTGATTGATCCACTGCATCAGCGTGGATTCCGGTTCCGGGAACTGGTAGCCGGGGATGCCGGGATTGGGCAGCGGCACCGGCTGCGCGGCGGCGTAGCCTGTCAGCAGCAGGCCGGCGAGCAGGGACAATTCATGGCGTTTCATCACGAGATCTCCAAACGGGGTCTTCAACTGGGCGGGAAGGCCGCGGGCCTCTGCCCTGGTGTTGGCGTCAATTGGGCATGCGCAAGCCGCATGCTGCCCAGTTATAGCCATACGGAATATCATGGTTAGCCGTTATTAAGGTCAGTGGAGCAGGCTGGAGGGCTTGAAAACAGCCGGTTTTCAATGCCAATGGTCTGTTTTGAAATCGTTGTGATCCGGACTTGATCAAGGTCTATTAGCCGATGCTGTTAATCCCCTATAACAGCGAAAAACAATGGCTAATAGGGACAAGATCATGTGGGTTTTCTGGATACAATTCGCGCTGCTGCTGACGGCGATACTGATGGGCATACGCCGCGGCGGCGTGGCCCTGGGCATGATAGGCGGGCTGGGCGTGGCGGTGCTGTGCTTCGTGTTCCGCGTGGCGCCGGCGGAGCCGCCCATCACCGTGATGCTGATCATTCTGGCGGTGGTCACCGCCTCGGCCACGCTGCAAGTGGCCGGCGGCCTGGACTTCCTGGTGCAGCAGGCGGAACGGCTGATGCGCCGCCATCCGCAGCAAATCACCTTCCTGGCGCCGCTGTCCACCTTCCTGCTCACCATGTGCGTGGGTACTGGTCACGCGGTGTATTCGCTGCTGCCGGTGATCGCCGACGTCTCGCTGAAAACCCGCATCCGCCCGGAACGGCCGATGGCCATGGCCAGCGTGGCCTCGCAAATGGGCATCACCGCCAGCCCGGCGGCGGCGGCGGTGACCTCGCTGCTGGCGATGACCGCCCACAGCGGCCAGCCGCTGACCCTGTGGCAAATCCTGATGGTGACCGCGCCGTCCGGCCTGCTGGGCGTGCTGGCCGCCGCCTGCTGGAGCCTGCGCCGCGGCGTGGAACTGGACCGCGATCCGGAATTCCTGGCCCGGATGCAAGACCCGGACTTCCGCGCCTCGGTGGAAAAATCCGTCACCACCCTGGACAAGACCCTGCCGGCGGCGGCGCGGCAATCGGTGGCGCTGTTCTTCTCCGGCATCCTCGTCATCGTGCTGCTGGCCTTGTTTCCGCAATGGCTGCCGGTCAGCCAGGGCAAGCCGGTGCCGATGACCACGGTGGTGCAGTTCGTGATGCTGGCCTTCGGCGCCTTCATCCTGTTCCGTTCCAACGCCAAGGCCGCGGTGATCGCCCGTTCCGAGGTGTTCACCGCCGGCATGATCGCCGTGGTGTCCATCTTCGGCATCGCCTGGATGAGCGACACCTTCGTCAAGGCCAACGAGCCGCTGCTGGTGGCCAATATCAAGGCCATGGTGGCCTACGCGCCGTGGACCTTCGCGCTGGCGATGTTCGCCGTGTCCGCCTTCGTCAAGAGCCAGGCCGCCACGCTCACCATCATGGTGCCCTTCGGTCTGGCGCTGGGCCTGAGCCCGCATCAGCTGCTGGCCATCATGCCCTCCTGCTACGCCTATTTCTTCTTCGCCTTTTATCCCAGCGACCTGGCGGCCATCAATATGGACCGCAGCGGCACCACCCGCATCGGCAAATACCTGCTCAACCACAGCTTCATGATGCCGGGGCTGATAGGGGTGGGGGTGTCCACGCTGGCGGCGTACGGATTGACGCATTTGTACTTCTAAGTGAGGAAAGCTTGTGGAAACTTACCAAGCAGACATTGTGATCGTGGGAGCGGGGGGCGCGGGCTTGCGCGCCGCCATCGCCGCCGCCCAGGCGGACCCGGCCTTGCGCATCGCGCTGGTGTCCAAGGTCTACCCGATGCGCAGCCACACCGTGGCGGCCGAGGGCGGCTCCGCCGGGGTCAAGCAGGCGCACGACAGCTTCGACGCCCATTTCAACGACACCGTGTCCGGCGGCGACTGGCTGTGCGAGCAGGACGTGGTGGAGTACTTCGTCGCCCAATGCCCGGAGGAAATGGTGCAACTGGAACGCTGGGGCTGCCCGTGGAGCCGCAAGGAGGACGGCAGCGTCAATGTGCGCGCCTTTGGCGGCATGAAGATAGAACGCACCTGGTTCGCCGCCGACAAGACCGGCTTCCACATGCTGCACACTCTGTTCCAGACC
The DNA here is from genome assembly GCF_059916605.1 of Chromobacterium sp. CCUG 30098. NCBI lineage: Bacteria > Pseudomonadati > Pseudomonadota > Betaproteobacteria > Neisseriales > Chromobacteriaceae > Chromobacterium > Chromobacterium sp. CCUG 30098. Next base: position 165,797 of record NZ_JAUCGS010000004.1, read on the forward strand.
TCGATCCGCTTCCCGTCCATCCGCCGTTTCGACGAATACTTCTGCGCGGACCTGATCGTGGAAGACGGCGAGGCGCGCGGGGTGCTGGCCATCGACATCGCCAGCGGCGACAGCCTGCTGATCGAGGCCGGCGCGGTGGTGATGGCCACCGGCGGCGCCGGCCGGGTGTTCCGCGAGAACACCAACGGCGGCATCGTCACCGGCGACGGCATGGCCCTGGCTTACCGGCACGGCGTGCCGCTGCGCGATATGGAGTTCGTCCAATATCACCCCACCTGCATGCCCGGCACCGGGCTGTTGTTCACCGAGGCCTGCCGCGGCGAAGGCGGCCTGCTGGTCAACAAGGACGGCTACCGCTATCTGCAGGACTACGGCCTGGGGCCGGCCGAGGACCAGCCGCGCAATAAATTCATGGAACTGGGCCCGCGCGACCGCCTGAGCCAGGCCTTCTGGTACGAGCAGCAGCAGGGCCGCACCGTGGAAGGCCCGTGGGGCTCCGCGGTGTACCTGGACCTGCGCCACCTGGGCCACGCCAAGCTGCGCGAACGGCTGCCGCAAATCTGCGAGCTGGCCGAGGAATTCCTGGGCATAGACCCGGCCAAGGCGCCGATTCCGGTGCGGCCGGCGGTGCACTACACCATGGGCGGCATCCTGGTGGACGGCCGCTGCGCCGCGCCCATGCCCGGCCTGTTCGCCGCCGGCGAATGCTCCAGCGTCGGCATCCACGGCGCCAACCGCCTGGGCTCCAACTCGTTGGCGGAGCTGTCGGTGTTCGGCAAGGTGGCCGGCGAAGAAGCCGCCCGCTGCGCGCGATCGCGCCGTCCGGCGCGGCGCGAGGCGCTGCAACGGCAGGCCGAGGCCGCCGAGGCGCGCCTGCACGCGCTGCGCGCGCGCGAAGGCGGCGAACGCATCGCAGAACTGCGCCGCGAAATGGCGGAAACCATGGAGGCCGGCTGCGGCATTTATCGGCTGGAAGCGTCGATGCAGGCCACCTGCGACAAGCTGGCGGAACTGAAACAGCGCTTCCGCAATGTGCACGTGGAAGACAAATCCAGCGTCTGGAACAGCGACTGGCTGCTGGCCATCGAGCTGGGCTACCAGCTGGACGTGGCCGAGGCGATGGCGCATTCCGCGCTGCAACGCCGCGAATCGCGCGGCGCCCACCAACGGCTGGACGGCTGCGAGCAGCGCGACGACGCCAACTTCCTCAAGCACAGTCTCGCCGTCTACCAGGGCGCGGACGCGCCGCGCATAGACTACGGCGCGGTGAAGATCACCAAATCGCAGCCGGCGGTGCGCGCCTACGGCGCCGCCGGCCTGGCGGCGGAAGCCGCGGCCAAGGAGGGCAAGGCATGAGCGAACAGACCAAGACCATAGCCGTGATGCGCTACCGTCCGGAGCAGGACAGCGAGCCGTGGCTGCAAAGCTTTGAAGTGCCGTACCGCGACGACATGTCGGTGCTGCAGGCGCTGCAATACATCCGCGATTATCTGGACGGCGGCCTGGCTTTCCGCTGGTCCTGTCGCCAGGCGATTTGCGGCAGCTGCGGCATGATGGTGGACGGGGTGCCCAAGCTGGCCTGCAAGACCTTCCTGCGCGATTACCCCGGCGTGGTGCGCATCGAGGCGCTGAATCACTTCCCGATAGAACGCGATCTGGTGGTGGTGCTGGACGACTTCATCGCCAAGCTGGAAAGCATCCAGCCCTATATCGTGCCCAAGGAAGACAAGCCCTTGTCCGAGGGCGAAACCCTGCAAACCCCGGCGCAGATGGACTGGTACGCCCAGTTCAGCAGCTGCATCAACTGCCTGCTGTGCTACGCCGCCTGCCCGCAGTACGGCCTGGACGACACGTTCCTGGGGCCCGGCGCCATCGCGCTGCTGCACCGCTACAATATGGACACGCGCGACGGCGCGGCCGAAGAGCGGATGGAACTGCTGGCCGCGCAGGAGGGCGTGTTCAACTGCACCGCGGTCGGTTATTGCTCCGAGGTCTGCCCCAAAATGGTGGACCCGGCCAATGCGGTCAACCTCAACAAGACGGCGGTGGCCAGGGATTACTTCCTGCGCTTCGCCCGGCCCAAAGGGGGTTGCAAATGAGCAAGCGCAAACCGTATGTCCGGCCAATGGACGGCTGGTGGCGCAAGAACCCTTACTTCATCGAGTACATGGTGCACGAAGGCACGGCGCTGTTCGTCGCCGGCTACGCGCTGACCCTGCTGTGCGGGCTGTGGCGGCTGAGCCAGGGCGAGGCGGCCTGGAACGGCTTCATCGCCGCCTTGCAAAGCGCGCCGGCCTTGCTGCTGCACGCGGCGGCGCTGGTCATGATCGTCTACCACAGCTACACCTGGTTCAAGATCATGCCGCGAACGCTGCCGCCGCTGACGCTGGCCGGGCGGCGGGTGTCCGCGCTGGCCGTCACCGCCGGCGGCTTGGCCGCCGCCGTGGTGTGCAGCGCCGCCTTATTGATGCTGGTATGGGGGATGACGGCATGAAACCAGGACTGAAACGCTCTCACGCGCCCATCTTCTGGGGCTTGTTCGGCGCAGGCGGCATGCTGGCCGCCTTGTTCGGCCCGATGCTGGTGTTCATCACCGGCATCGCCGCGCCGCTGGGCTGGCTGCCGGACGGCGCCGCCGATTACGCCACGCTGCAGGCGCTGGCGCAAAGCCTGATCGGCAAGGCGCTGCTGTTCGGCCTGATCGCCCTGCTGCTGTGGCACGCGGCGCACCGCATCTACCACAGCCTGCACGATGTCGGCGTCCGCGGCGGGCCGCTGGCCAAGGCCTGCACCTATGGGGCGGCGGCGCTGGGCACGCTGGCGGCGGGGCTGTTGTTGGCGGTGGGCTTCTGAACGGCTTGTGGTCGGGAGCGAAACGATAGGGTTGGACGGCGCTTTGCGGCTCCGTCCTTTCTTTGCCCGTAGCAGACGGATCAGCGCCCCATGCTCACCACCCACAAAAGGGGAAGCAGCAGAAACAATAGGGTGAAGCCGAACTGGGCTCCGGCCGTGTGCCGGCGCAGCTTCCAGAACACCAAGCAAGTCAGCGCCAGCCAGAATGCGATGGCGAACAGCGCCATATTGAGCATGTTTTCGCCCATGCTGCCCACGTCGGCCAGACAACATTCGGACAAGAGCAAGAGGACGGGGAGGAGCGAGGCGGCGCGGAGGTAGGACGTTCGAGTGGCTTCTTGGGGGCGAAGCGCACATTTTGCATCAAGGCCGCGGCTTTGCCCACCGTTCAGCGCAGGCCTGCATGGACGCGGCGCCCGCGCCGGTGGCAATGACCGGGACAATCGCGGGCGGCCCGCTAGTCCGTCGTCTCGCGCTCGCGCAAAAAATCGATGAAGGCCCGCACCTTGGCCGGCACATGGCGGGTGCGCGGGTAGAGCGCGTGGATGCCTTGCTGCGGGAAGCCGTGATCGGGCAGCAGCCGGCAAAGCCGGCCGGCTTGCAGATCGGCCTTGGCCAGCCAGTCCGGCAGCAGGGCCACGCCTAGGCCGGCCAGCGCGTAGGCGCGCAGAATGGACGCGCTGTCCGAACTCAGCCGCGGCTGGCCATGCTGGCGCCAGGCTTCTTGGCCGCCGTCCGGCGTGTCCACCAGCCAGGGCTGGGCGTGCTTGAGCCGGCTGTGTCCCAGCCAGGGCAGCCGGCTCAGCGCGGCCAGGTCGCGGACGTCTCCGTCCGGCCGCTGCGCCAGCAGGGCCGGCGCCGCCACCGGGAAAATATCGAACTGAGCCAGCGGCACCGCGTGCAGATCGGTTTCCGGCAGGCGGCCCAGGCGAATGGCGACGTCGAAGCGTTCGGCGATCAGGTCGGCGTGCAGCGAGGAGGTGGACAACTGCAGTTGCAGCGCCGGGTGGCGCAGGGCGAAGCGCTCGATCGCCGGGGCTATCCTGGCCAGGCCGTATTCCAGCGTGGCGGTGACGCGCAGCGCGCCGCTGAGCTCGCCGTGTTCGGCGCGGGCGTCGTCTATCGCCAGCCGCGCCTGCTCCAGCATGTCGGCGCAGCGCTGGTAAAAACGCGCGCCGGCGTCCGTCAGCGCCAGGCTGCGGGTATTGCGGATCAAGAGCGCGACGCCGATTTCCTGCTCCAGGCGCTTGATGTTGAAGCTGACCACCGCGCGGGTCTGCCCCAGAGCGGCGGCGGCGGCGGTGAAGGAGCCGGCGTCCGCCACGGCCTTGAAGGTTTCAAAACGATCCAGACTGACCACGGCACCGCCTGTTATTGTCAAAAATATTTTGACAGTTTAGCCGGCGGCGGCCGCTATTTCCAGCGCCGCCCCCTGTCTATACTCGGCCGCTTTACCGTGGAGAGCGCCGATGTCGCTTCGTTCGAAACTGACCCTGGTGTACCTGCTCGGCTTTGCGCTGGACCTGATCAATATGTTCATCGCCAGCGTCGCCTATCCGGACATCGGCCGCGGCCTGGGCGCGTCGCTGGCGCAGCTGGCCTGGGTGGGCAACGCCTATATGCTGGGCCTGACTCTGGTGATCCCGCTCAGCGCGTGGCTGGCCGGCGCTTACGGCGAGCGGCGGGTGCTGCTGGGATCGCTGGCGCTGTTTCTCGCCGGGGCCGCGCTGGCGGGCGCGGCCCCGTCCATCGAAGCCCTGATAGGCTGGCGCGCGCTGCAGGGCCTGGGCGGCGGCCTGCTGATCCCGGTGGGCCAGGCCATGGTTTACCGGCATTATCCGCCGGCGCTCCGCGCCCGGCTCACCGCCCTGATCATGGGCGTGGCGCTGATCGTGCCGGCGTTGTCGCCGGCGCTGGGCGGGCTGATCGTGGACGTCTTGTCCTGGCGTTGGGTCTTGCTGGCCAGCGTGCCGCTGGCCCTGCTGACGTTGTGGCTGGCGGCGCGCTGGCTGCCGGAAGACCGGACCCCGGCGCGGCGCGGCGCGCTGGACCTGTCCGGCCTGGCTTTGCTGGCCGTCGGCATGGCTTCGCTGCTGCTGGGCTTGACCTGGCTGGGCGAAAGCGGCCATCTGGCGTGGGGACTCGCCGCGCTGTTATTGGCCGCCGCCGCGCTGGCCGGCTACGCGCGGGCGGCCGCCGGCAAGGCCGAGCCGGCGCTGAAGCTGACGCTGTTGCGCGGGCGCCTGCTGCGTACCGCCATGTTGGTGTATCTGTTCGTCCCCGGCGTGTTCATGGGTGTCAGCCTGGCGGCCATGCTCTATCTGCAAGAGGTGCTCAAGCTGAGCGCCGCCGCCGCCGGCGGCCTGATGCTGCCCTGGGCGCTGGCCTCCGCGCTGGCGATCAGCCTGACCCGCGGCCGCTTCAACCATGGCGGCCCCAAGCCCCTGCTGCTGCTGGGCATGCTGTTCCAGAGCGCCGGCATCGTTGCGCTGGCCCTGGGCGCCAGCGCGCCGGGGCCGCTGATCGCCGCTTACGCCCTGATGGGCTTCGGCGGCAGCCTGTGCAGCAGCGCGGCGCAGAGCGCGGCCTTTCTGGATGTCGCGGAACCGGAACTGCGGCAGGCCAGCGCGCTGTGGAACATCAACCGCCAGTTCAGTTTCGGCCTGGGCGTGGCCGTGATCAGCCTGTTGCTGAACGCGCTGACTCATTACAGCGGCGCGCCGGCGGCCGGCGCCCAGGTCTACCAAGCCTGTTTCTTCATCGCCGCCGGCCTGACCCTGGCGCCGGCGGTTTTCGTGCTGCGCATCCACACCCCGACGGTGCTGGCCCTGCTGCGGCCCAGCCACTAACAGAGAGAAAGTCCGATGACCAAGCCCAATCCCTATTTCGACGAAGTGATCTCCGCGCATATCGCCATCCGGCAATGGTTCGCCGGCCCGGCGGACGCCGCCGCGCTGGAGGCCCTGATGGCGCGCTTCTCGCCGCGCTTCACCATGGTGGCGCCCAGCGGCGCGCAGCTGGATCTGGACGGGCTGCGGCAGCTGTTCGCCCGGACCGGCGGCGGCAAGCCGGGTTTGGAGATCGCCGTGGATCAACTGGCCTTGCTGGATGAACACGCCGGCGGCGCGACGGTGGCTTATCGCGAAGCGCAATACCTGGGCGGCCGGCCGAGCAGCCTGCGGCTGGCCACCGTGGTGTTTGAGCGCGACGCGGCCGGCGCGCCGCGCTGGCGGCATTTGCAGGAAACCTTCTGCCTTGAGTGAGCTCGCGCTGCGCGGCGCCGGCCTTCAGTCCGCGGCGACGGACTGGACGAAACCGTCAACCAATGCGGAGTCCTGCTGCTTGCGCCAGATGAAGTGGATGTCGCTGATCGCCAAATCCGGCAGCGCGAAGCCGCGGTAGCCGTCTTGCGGCCGGCACAGGCTTTCCGGCACGCAGGAAAAGCCCGCGCCGGCGGCGACGCAGGCGAAGATGGCCGGATAGGATTCGATCTCCAGCACCGCGCGCGGCCGCACGCCGGAGGCTTGCAGCCATTGATCCACCAGCCGGCGGTAATGGCAGGCCGCGCCGAAGGTGTACAGCTCCAGCCCGGCCAAGGCCTCCGCCGTCGCCGCGGCGGTGTCCGGCGGCGCGATCAGCGTCAGCTTCTCCCGGAAAGCCAGCCGGCTGGTCAGCAGCGGATGCTCCACCGGTCCGTCGCTGAGAATCAGATCCAGCTCACCATCCTGCAGCTGGCGCTCCAGTTCCAGCGAATGGCCGGCGCGCAGATGCAGCTCCACCTCGGCGTGCTGGCGGCGGTAGCGGGCGATGCGGGCGGGCAGATGGGTGGCCAGAGCGCCGTCCAGCGCGCCCACTCTCAGCAGGCCGCGCGCGGGCGCGCCGTCGAACAGGCCGCGCACCTCATCGGCCTGTTGCAGCAGGCCGCGGGCGTGGCGGTAGAGCAGATGGCCTTCCGGCGTGGTCAGCAGGCGACGGTTTTCGCGGCTGAACAGCTTGACGCCCAGTTCCGCCTCCAATTCCTGCAAGCGGGCGGTGAGATTGGACGGCACCCGGTGCAATTGCTCGGCGGCGGCGGCGATGCTGCCTTGCTCCACCACCGCGCAGAAGAAATTCAGTTGCGAGAGTTTCATGTTTCGCTTTTTATGATTGATCCGTACATTATAAGTCGCTTTTTGTGGGTGATGGGCGCGGCTAAGATGACCGCGATCTAAGAAGCTGTTCAAAGTCTGCTGCGCTTCAGCGATACGGCGTTGAAACCCGCTTTGGAATGCTCATGTACCACCGGTACATTCCGCTTTCTCAGCCGCTTTCGCCTAGTCTCGTTCTGGCTCGCGAGACATTGAACAGGCTCTTCATCTCAACCATCAGGAAAAAGCGCATGAGAATTCTGCACACCATGTTGCGCGTGGCCGATCTGGACGCCGCGCTGGCCTTCTACACCCGGGCGCTGGGCATGCGCCTGCTGCGCCGCAACGACTTCCCGGACGGCCGCTTCACCCTGGCCTTTGTCGGCTATCGAGACGAAACCGAGGCCGCCGCCATCGAGCTCACCCATAACTGGGATCAGGGCGATTACCAGCTGGGCAACGGCTATGGCCATGTGGCGATAGAAGTGGACGCCGCCGCCGCCGTCTGCGAGCAGGTGCGCGCGCTGGGCTACACCGTGGCGCGTGAAGCGGGGCCGATGAAGCACGGCCGCACCGTGATCGCCTTTTTGCAGGACCCGGACGGCTACAAGGTGGAATTGATCCAGAAGGGCACCCAGTACGACTGAGCGCGGGGAAGGGCGGGCCCGCGCTTGCCGGACCCGCCTCGTTGGAAACCCGTTTTTTAGAGACGGAAGCGCGCGGTCACGCCCTGCAGGTTCTGCGCCAGCGCATTGAGCTGGCTGGAGGTGGTGGCCAGTTCTTCCACCGTGGCGCTGTTTTCCTCCGCCATCTGCGATACCCGCTCCATGCTCTGCGCCAGGTTCAGGCTGGCGGTGCGCTGCTCGCTCAGCGCGCTGGTGATGTTGCCGATGGACTGCACGATGGAGTGAGTGCTGCCTTCGATCTCCTGCATGGAATCGGTGGCCTGGCCTGCGCCGTCGGACACCGTGCCCACGCTGGTCAGGCTCTGCTCCATGCTGCCCACCACCCGGTTGGCGCTGCCCTGGATGGAACCGATCATCTGAGTGATTTCCTGAGCGGAACTGGCGGTGCGTTCCGCCAGCTTGCGCACTTCGTCCGCCACCACGGCGAAGCCGCGGCCCATCTCGCCGGCGCGCGCCGCCTCAATCGCCGCGTTCAAGGCCAGCAGGTTGGTCTGGTCCGCCACGTCGCGGATCACCGTGACGATATTGCCTATCTTCTGCACTTCCTGAGTTAGGCCCTTCATCTGGTCTGAAGTGGCCGCCACCGAAGACGACACCGATTCGATATTGCCCACCGACGCCTTCACCGCATGGCCGCCGCGGCTGGCCAGATCGCCGGCCATCGCCGCCTGGCGGGAAGCCTCGTTGGAGTTGTCCGCCACGTGGTTGATGCTGACCGTCAGCTCCTCAATGGTGGCGGCGGCCTCCGAGGTGGCCTCGGACTGGCGCTGAGCGCCGTGGGCCACCTGTTCGGACATGCTGGCCAGCTCATGGGCGGAGTCCGACACCTCGTTGGCGTTTTTCTGGATGCTGGCCACCACATCGCGCAGGCCCTGGCGCATCTCCTGAATATCCTTGGCCATGGCGATGGCCTCGTCGCGCGCCTCCGGAATCGGCTCATCGTGGCCGGACAAATCGCCCTGCTTGATATTGCGCACCAGCTGCGCGGATTTCTTCAGCGGCACCGTCACCAGATTGGCGATGAACATCGCAATCGCCACCGCGGCGATCAGGGCGATCACCGCCACGGTGATCAACACTGTCACCGCCTCGCTCTGCGCGGCCTTGCTGCCCTCGATAGACTTTTGCATCAAGTCTTCCTGAAAGTCAGACATCTCTTTCAGCGCCTTTAAAAACGCGTTGTTGGCCGGCGCAAAAGTTTTCATCAGAAAGGTTTTGGCTTCCTCGTTCTTGTTGGCGCGAGCCAAGGCGTACAAGGGCTCGAACTGACCGCCCAGATTGGCGCTGGCCGTCTTGAGCTTGTCGAACAGCTCCTTCCCTTTGGGCGTGGACAACAGCTTTTCCATCTGATCCATATTGACGGCGTTGGCGGCGCGGAACTCCTCCACCTTCTTGATATGGGTCTCGGTCTCCTCCGGCGTCTGCACAATGATGGCGTTGCGGATGGAGCGGCCCACGTCCAGCGTGGTGACGCTGATCTTGTTGGCCAACACGATCTTGGGATAACGGTCCTCGGTCACATCGCGGATCTTGTCCCCAATGGTGTTCAATTTCATCATCGCCACCGCCACGATGATGGCGATCAGAATGATCAGCAGGCCAAAGCCGGCCAACAGTTTTTGCTTGACGGTCAACTGGTGCAGCATGGAGCGCTCCCCCGGACAGATATTGTGCCTATAGTGCCGCGACGCGCCCTGCCAGAGCCGCGGCCTCTTGATGAAACATAGTTGCCGGATTGGGCTAGATCAAACCGTCTGCGAGTGCTTGCTCATGGAAGGCCGGGCGAGGGAGCCGGAGACTTTGGCCGCAGGCGGCATGGCAAAGTCTCTCGGATGCATGGGATGGGTACACATATCGAGTAGACCCGCTCGCAATTCACCAATATGCGGCTGGGTTTCGGAGTAATGAAAGAGCGGGAGCTTGTTGGCTGCCTATGCCGCGAACCGAGCATGGCGGCTCGGCCGAGTTAATCGCGCCGGCCGGCCGTCGCCATGGCGGGAAGCATGGCGTTTGCCGCCGCGCTCCGCCCAATCGCCCGGGCAACCAGGGCCGCGCCAGCGGCCAGCGCCAGCCCGAACAGCAGCAGGGCGGCGGGCGCGCCCAGGCGGTCCACCAGCAGGCCGGTGAAGATCACCGGCAGGCTGAAGCCGATATAGGCCAATAGAAAGAAACCGGCGCTGGCGCGCGGCTTCTCCGCGCCGGCCAGCGCGTTCACCGCGGACAAACCGCCCAGATAAGTGAAGCCGTAGCAGGAGCTGCTCGCGCCCAGCGCGCCCAACAACACCGCCGCCAGCGAACCCTGGGTCGCGCCCCAGGCCAGCAGCGCGTAACTGGGCGGCAGCACCAACATGCCCAGGCGGGCGGCGCGGCTGGGCGGTATCGCGCGGGCCAGCGGCTGGAACAGCAGGCCGCAACTGATCACGGTGAAAGTGGAAAACCCGGACCAGCGCGCCAGCCCATGCGCGGCCAGCACCGAGGGCAGTAGCGCGATCACCAGCCCCACCGCCGCCCAGGCCAGCAGAATGGCCAAGCCGAAGGGCAAGCTGCCGGCGGGGAAATAGGGCGGGCGCAGCATCGCCGTATGGCGGCCGCGCGGGGCTGGGTCCGGCAAGCCCGCCACCGCCAGCAGCGCCGCGCCGGCCAGCGCCAGATGCAGCCAAAAGCTGGCCGGCGTCAGCGTGCTCTGCCACAGCAGGCATACGCTGGTCAGCGCCGCGCCCAGGCCAAAGCCCAGCGAGGTGCTGGCCGTCACCCACAAAGTGGCGCGGCGGCCGTCCGGCTCCGCCATCAATTCCCCCATATAAGCGACGCCGGCGGCGGAAGCCAGCGCGGTGCCGCAGCCCAGCAGAAAGCGCGCCACGGCCAAGGCCTCCAGCCGCGGCCACAGCGCCATGACGGCGGTGGCCAGCATCGCCAGCGCCAGCGCCGCCAGGATCAAGGGCTTGCGCCCCAGCCGGTCCGGCAGGCCGCCCAGCGCCAGCAGCACTGGCAACACTCCCAGCACATAGGCGGAAAACGCGGTGGCGGTGGCCGCCGCGCCCTGGCCGGCCAGCTGCGCGTAAGCGGTGTACAGCGGCGCTTGCAGGTTCACCGCGCAAGTGATCAGGCACAGGCCGAAGGCCAGCCGGGCAGGGTGACGCGTGCTCATGCGGCCTCCTGGTATGAAAGGGAGGTGGCGGAGCACACAGTGCGGGCGAACAGTGGAACAGTCATAAGCTATGGCCTGGTATGAGCCTTGTTTACGATCTTGCGAGCTAGGGCGAGACAAGGCGAAAACGGCTGAGAAAGCGGAATGTACGTTTGGTACATGAGCATTTCGAAGACGGTTTCAACGCCGTATCGCTGACGCGCAGTAGATCGTAAATAGGTTCTGAGAATGGAGCGCGGCGGGCCGCGTACACACCACTATCCGGTCGGCCTATGACGGCAACAAGTGACAGCAGCGGCCATTTGCGCTTAACTGTTTGCTCATTATCAGCAAACAGTGAGCCCGCCATGCGGCTAGAACTCGACCGCGCTAGCCGGCAGCCGCTGGCGCAGCAAATCGCCGATCAACTACGCGCCTGGATACGGCGCAGCCGCGTTCGCCCCGGCACCCGGCTGCCCTCCATCCGCCAACTGGCCAAGGAGCAGCAGCTCAGCCAATCCTGCGTGATCGACGCCTACGACCGGCTGGTGGCGCTGGGCCTGCTGGAGTCGCGCCACGGCGCCGGCTTCTTCGTGGCCGCACCGCCGGGCCGCGAGGAAAACGAGTGGCGGGAAACCATGGAGCCGGCCTGGGGTCAGTTCAGCGACAGCGGCGAGCTGCTGAAGCTGGGCTGCGGCTGGGTGCCGGACAGCTGGCGCGACCAGGAAGAACTGGGCTACGCCATCCGCCACATCACCCGCTGCCAGCCGGCGGACCTGTTCGACTACAGCACCCCGCTGGGCCTGCCGGCCTTGCGCCGACAACTGCAGCAGCGGCTGCGCCAGATCGACATCCATGTGGAACAGGAGCAAATCCTCACCACCAATGGCGGCAGCCACGCGCTGGACCTGCTGGCGCGCGCGCTGCTCAAGCCCGGCGACACCGTGCTGGTGGAAAGCCCCGGCTACTACAATCTATTCAACCTGCTGAAATTCCACGGCATAGAAATGCTGGCGGTGCCGCGCGCCGGCAACGGGCCGGACCTGGCGGCGCTGGAAGCCATCCTGGCCCGACATCGGCCCAAATGCCTATTCATCAACAGCCTGTTTCACAACCCAACCGGCACCTGCGTGACGCCGGCGGTAGCGCACCGCCTGCTGCAACTGGCGGAGGCCCATGACTTCCTGATCGTGGAAGACGACATCTACGCGGATTTCCAGAACCACCCCGGCGTGCGGCTGGCAGCGCTGGATTCGCTGCGGCGGGTGATCTATCTGTCCAGCTTCTCCAAAACCCTCAGCTGCTCGCTGCGCGTCGGCTATGTGCTGGCCCAGCCGGAGCTGATCCGCCAGCTGGCCAATATCAAGATGTACACCGGCATCGGTACCCAGCGCTTTGCCGAATGTGTGGCGGCTCAGCTCTTGTCTAGCGGCGCTTACCGCAAGCTGACGCAAAGGCTGCGGCTGCGGCTGAACCGGCAAATGGCCGCCACGCTGCAAACGCTGGAAGCCAACGGCTGGCAAGTGTTCGCCGAGCCGCAGGGCGGCATGTTCGTCTGGGTGCGAACCGGCCGCCACAGCTTCGAGGAGATGCAGGCGGAAGCCGCCAAGCGCGGCGTGCTGCTATCGCCGGGCAGCGGTTTCATGCCCGGCGGCGAGGATAACGACTGGCTGCGGATCAATGTTGCTTATGCCGGCGATGCGCGGGCGCTGGGGTTTTTTGAGGCGTTTAAGGGAGAGTGAGGGGCGGATCAGGTGTTAGTGTTGATTTGCGGGGAGCTTGAGCTATGGATTCATGCGGTGGCTTGTGTTTACCTAGGTCTGTTCTTTCTTGTGGGGAGTACGTCATTGACGTACAATTAAGCCATGTACACCCTAGCGGAAACCTCCATTTTTACCAGGTATGTTGCTGATTACTGGAGTGAAGAAGAGCGTAGCGCTTTCTTTGTCTGGCTAGTCAACAATCCCACCGCCGGTGCGGTGATCCCCGGCTCCGGTGGTTGCCGCAAGGTACGTTGGTTTTCGGAGGGGCAGGGGAAGCGTGGCGGGGTGCGAGTGATCCATTACAACTTATTGGATGATGGCACGATTTGGCTGCTTACCATCTATGGCAAGAATGTGAGGGAGGATATCCCGGCCTACATTCTCAAAGCGATCAAGGAGACTATTGATGCCGACTGACAAAGAACTGGCCGCTCGGGACGCCCAGCGCGATCTGGGGGCGGAGTTGTTGGAATCGGTACGCCAGATGAAGGCGGATCAGGCCGCTAGGCGCACCCAGGTCACGCCCACGCTGGCCGCGCAGGCACGTTTGCAGATGGATATGTCCCAGGCGGAGTTCGCGGCATTGTTGGATGTCAGCAAGCGCACGTTGCAGGAGTGGGAACAAGGCCGGCGCATGCCCTCCGGCGCGGCGCAAACCTTGCTGCGGGTCGCCGTGCAGCATCCGGAAGCGTTGCGGGAGCTGAAACCCATCTAAGCTGGTGTTTGAATAGGAAACAGCCTCTCGTTTGAGAGGCTGTTGTGTTTATGGCGTTGTGACCGTCGCGGACGAGAAGGGGGTTCATCGCCCTGAAGGTGGGGTCGATTAAAAACTGATAAGGACTTGGCTTTATTTCTTGGGAGCACTTTGGCCAGGGCAGTTGCCGTCTTCGGAGGCGTCGATGATTCCATTTGCCATTGAGCAAAATTTTCCTCCCATGGACAAAATATTATTAAATTCTGCTGGGTACCAATACGTTGCTACAACCTCTAACGGCGTTGAGGCCGGTAGTGGCTTCGGGGCTTGGCTCACTGTGTATTTGCCAGCAATGACTTCTCCGTAAATCAAACATTCACCAGACTTGACTTTGTAGAGTTCTGCTTCGTTTCGGGATGCTGCATTAATTTTCCAGATGGCTTGCGAACCGTTAGCCGTTTCCGTGTAAACCGTGATTGAGGTCAAAACCAGCCCCTTGGCAGGGATGGCAATGGATTTGTTTGCTGATCTGTAGCTATCTGTTGAGAAGCAGACTTTTCCTGCACCGGCATTCCTTGCCGTAATAACACCTTGATAAAGGGAGGATGCTGTAGCAGTAAGTGTGATAGCGTAAATAAGTATGCCACTAAGGAGTGACGTGAGGGAGATTGCGCGCATTTTTGGGATCCTTAAGAAAGTTAGATAAAATTCTTTCGTAGTCTTGAGCTGTTCCTTGTGGAGTAACTTGTTGTTTGTACTTCACAAGATAGTAGTCTCTAAGTATGTCACCTTGTTGTTCCATATTATATTCTGAAAAATCGTTTTTGCTTAGGCTGTACCCATAGACATTTGAGATCGTGCCTCTGATTGCCCATTTTATACCGTATTCCATTGTTGGATAATTTAACTGATATTGCCAGACATGAGCCATTTCATGGATGAACCATGCTTGATGACCTTCTGTACCTTTTGAGAAGTCGGCGAGGCAATGTTTTTTTGAGAAATGAATGGTGTTGTCAGGTGCAACAGCAACATCATCACTAGGCACAGGTAGTGATTCAATCCCAAAAGGATACTTGCCGCAGGACACTCTGACTTTATCAAAATCAATGCCATTCTTAAATATGGACTGCACCATCTGCTTTTCACCTGATGTCGGCAGTCGAATGCCATCCGGGCGGGTGCAGGATTTTCCATCCGCAGAAGGTGTCCATGAAATATCTGGACATTGAGAATAGACACACGTATGCGTGCTTTTGTAGTAACCAGTTCCTGGAGGGCACTCAGCTGAAGTCATCAGTGATAAGGCCATATAATCAGGGAGGTTGGGTTGGCGGCATCTGTCGGGTGGTAAGAAGGTTGAGTTGAAGTTGGCGCAAGCGATCTCTTGGCTGGTAGATCTTTTTTCCCAGTTAATGCCCGGCGGGTACACGATGTATACCGTTTTTGCGGCTACTTCCATTGGGAATGTCTCCGCACATACCCAAGAATTCGCCATTGTCAGCGCAAGCAGTAGATAACTTGATTGTTTCAAGTAGATATCCTCCCTAGTTAGGTTGGCTCTATATGTGAATTAAGTTTTTATTGCTACTTGGTGGTGTTGGTGTGCGGATAAATTGATGTGTGACTTTTTTAGTCTTGTGAGTGAGCTAGGTGAATTCGTGATGCAGTTTTTTGTGAAATCGATAGTTTTGTAATGGTTTTCTTTGTATTCTTTTCCCAGATTGAGAGAGTGTGGCTTTTTGCGATTTATACAGAGAATAAATGGGTTGAGGTGTTGACTGATTGCATTGACTACTCAAATCGCTTCTGCGCCAGGAACGTCGTAAATTGTGTCGGTGATCTCGCTCAGTAGACGATGGTCCAATAGTACTTGCATGATTGTCTTGGCCGTGTTTTGACAGACAATAATTTTTCCATCAGTATCGAAGTTTAATCCAAATTCTCGTGAGCTATTAACCACCTGTACTTTTTCTGAAAAATCGGGGCGTAAGTAAAGAGCTTTTTGTTGGATTACAGTTATGCGGCGAAGCTGCATTGCGTTAGTGCCTACGTAATCCTTTAGGGGCTGCATATCTACAAAAATAGATGCAAATTGAGGGTCTGCCGAAAGATCGTCAAAGCTTTTTTGGTAAACCTTTTTTTCAGACATGGTGCTTTCATAAGCACGTTTTGCTTTTACAAATATGGTTTCGTTTATGCAATAAAAATCAAAGAAAGAGTCAAATGAAAAGCTTTCTTCTGGAGTGACTGAAAGTTCGCCATTTTGAAATATCGCATTAATTAGACAGCTTCTTATTTTTGGACGCCATGTAGGTGCGGTTCTACGAATTGCGTATACGGTATGCCCGTTGGATTGGAATTTTACAAGATAAACAGCAGCTCCTTTAAGATGCTTAAGTTCTGCATCGACATTCTCAGCTTCAGGAGTATCGACTATGTTTAGAAGGGCAATAAGCCCCTCACTTTCTTCTAGTGCATGGGTAAGACAACTGCTTTCATTATTCTGAGAGATTGGGCTATATGCTATCTCTTCAGTTGTTGCTGTAACTTCCCTTTGGACTGCATTGCGAAACAATTGCTCAATGGTCTCATCAGTTCTGACGTGCCATGCTCTGAATTTTGTTGCGGTTGTACTTTTCTTGAAGACCCATAACTGTACCGTTGCAGTGTCATAGGTTAAGTTTCGCCACGTTATAAAATCAGTCATTGTGAATTTTACCGTCCGTAATGTAGTTCCCCTGAATTTCTTGGCACAGATATTCGCCAGGGCGTAATGCATTTTTACTTAGGAATTTTGAGGTGCGTTCATGCTTGTTGACAATGATTCTCGCTTCATAGAGATTCCAGCCAAACACAATGAGAATTGGGTTCATTATAATCTGTCCGGCTTTGTAAGTGATTAGGAAGAGCCAGGCAAGAAAAGCAATGAGGCCCGCGATCTTTCCTAAGGAGCCATAGTCTACACCCATGAAAGAAACAATGTATGGAAAACTATAACTTATTAGCTCGCTAGGGATCGGCTTTGAGTCGGTGACTGTAATTGGATATTTATATCGAAGTTTAGAAACCACTCGAAATGTTAGTAACAGACATAATCCGGTGGTGGTTATTCCAGAAATGGATAATAAGGGATGGTCAAATTTTGGAGTTGTACATGCTGTCCAGTCGGTACATAGGCCAGCTGCCCATGTTTGATGGCTTATGTCTTGCAATGCAAGTATCAGTGCAAGAGGAAAGTAAGACCCTAGAAAAACAAGAAGTGCGGGTATTAGCCGAAATTGCATAGATAGTTCTCTCGCAATTTGTTTTTGTTTAAACTGGATGGGTGTTGTATGTTCTATGTGGAATTTGTTAGGAAGTAGTGGTGGGTTACCATAGTTTTCTGAGCTCGCTAACTTGCTGAAAATGCTCCTGCTGGTCGATAGTAGCTCTTCGGAATTGATAAAGCAAAAAGACTCATGAAACTAAGTGGCTGGCCAGTAACTTTTGGCTAAGTAATTGATCGAATTTTTTATGAGCATATATTACGTTGGGTGGTAGGTCAGACCGAAAGCTAGGTGCCCCACTCCATAAAATGAAGGTGTGTAAAAAACGACATAAAATCCATTATCCCCAAAACTACCAAGGCTTGACCCTAGCTCCTCACTCAGCAACAATCCCCCCGTGCCGCTCTATCTCGGCACTGGGCGTGAGAACCCATCCTTGTTTTATCGACTGCGGGCGAAATGCGGCTATCCGCGCATTTCGTGCGTCCTGTTGCGTCTGTATGGCGGACCGGATGGGGTAACCTTCTGGTTGGCCAGCTCGCAGTCGCTGGTTTCTCACGCTCTGTTCGGTCTGCCTTCCCCAGTGAGAAGGGGGTGGCGGTACTTCCACAGACTGCAGGAGAAATGTCATGTCAAAGAAGCTCTCTCCGATTCCTGTTTCCTTGTTTGACCTTGCCGACTTCCCCAACCCCCGCCGTTCCCGTTACCGCTTTCCCTCTAGCGAAGCCAAAGACCTCCGTCTGCCCTTTGTCCGCCGCGTGCCGGGCCGTACTTATCCGCACTACTGGCAGCCGGCGGAGCCTCAGGATTATTTCGAGGCCTGCGCCATCGGCCGCCAGTACGCGGCGCACATGGCTCAGTTGTTGAAGAACAACCGCCAGCATGCGGCGCGCGGGCTGTTGTTCCGTATCGCCAGCGATATGGATTTTGCCGACAAGAGTTACCGCATCGGTCTGTGCAAGGGCTTCTTCAATTATCTGGAGATGCTGCTGAACCTGGCGGTGGAGCGCGTGCATCTGGCGCAGCATGTTGAGGCGGTGCAGCAGCTTTATCTGTGCCTGGAGCAGTTGGCGGAGGCGCAACAGCAACAGCGGCGCAAGAAGCGCGGCCGGGGCCGTCGGCGCTGACGCGTTCGCCATGAAAAAACGGCCCTTCGGGGCCGTTTGGTTTTGTGCTGTGTGTATTAGAGCCTGTTCAAAATCTCGCGCGCAAGAGCGAGACAAGGCGGAAACCGCTGAGACAGCGGAATGTACAAGTGGCACATGAGCATTTTGAGCTTGTACTCACCGTGCAAGACTTCACGACGCGCAGCAGATCGTAAACAGGTCTTTAGCGGGCGAGTTCGGAGTAATGGTGCTCATCATACTGTCCGTCCAGATAGTCATTGACGCGGTCGTTGAAGGCGATCCAGTGCGGCGTTTTCTGGTGTTCGGCCAGACGCTCCTTGCTGTCCCACAGTTCAATCAGCGCGTAGCGCAGCGGCTCGCCGGCTTGCTGCCAAAGCTGGTAGTAGTTGCAGCCGGTTTCCTTATTGGATTCCCGCACCATGGTGTTGAGCAGGGTGAGGAAGTCTTGTTGGCTTTCGGCTTTGACGTTGAAGAATACGTTCAGGGTAATCATGAGAGGGCCTCTGGTCTTGGGTGAATGAATGCGAATGTTCCGCTGCCATTGGCGCGGTGTATCCATGGCGGCCATTTTACGAAGCCCTGTTGTTCGTTAAAAGTGAAATATAATTAGCTTTGTATTCGTTTTTTATGAATTAAATGTCGTGATGGCTCAAGGCCCGGCTGGGTGAGGGGCGGACGGCGGCAAAAGAAAAACGGCCCCGAGGGGCCGTTTCCGTTTCACTATCGTAAGTGGCTTAGAGCCTGTTCAAAGTCTCGCGAGCAAGGGCGAGACAAGGCGAAAACAAGCGAAAAAGCGGAATGTACTCGTGGTACATGAGCATTTTGAGCTGGTTTTCAACGCCGTATCGCTGAAGCGCAGCAGACATTGAACAGGTTCTTAGAACGCGAAGTGCTCGTCCTGCAACTCCATCAACGGCTTGGCGCCAGCCTTGAGCTTGGCCAGCAGGCTGTGTACTTCCGGGAACAGCTTGCTCATATAGAAGCGGCCGGTCAGGATCTTGGCCTGGTAGAAGCCGTCTTCGCCGCCGCCCAGCTTGGAATGAGCCACTTCCGCCATCCGCGCCCACAGCCAGGCGTAGCTGAGGTGGCCGATCAGGCGCAGGTAGTCGGTGGCGGCCGCGCCGGCTTCGTCGCGGTTCTGCATGCCGGCCATGCCGATGCCCATGGTCACTTCGCCCACGTCTTTCAACAGCTTGGACAGCGGGGCCACGTAGTCGGCCAGCTTGTCGTTGC
Organism: Chromobacterium sp. CCUG 30098; assembly: GCF_059916605.1. Taxonomy (NCBI): domain Bacteria; kingdom Pseudomonadati; phylum Pseudomonadota; class Betaproteobacteria; order Neisseriales; family Chromobacteriaceae; genus Chromobacterium; species Chromobacterium sp. CCUG 30098. Next base: position 184,676 of record NZ_JAUCGS010000004.1, read on the forward strand.
CTTCATTGGCCTGGCAGAACTTGTGGATTTGCTTGGTGAACTTGCGCAGCTTCTGGCCCTGGTCCATCAGCACTTTGCGGCCCAAGAGGTCGATGGCCTGGATGCCGTTGGTGCCTTCGTAGATTTGGGAGATGCGGCAGTCGCGCACCAGTTGCTCCATGCCCCATTCGCGGATGTAGCCGTGGCCGCCGAACACTTGCATGCCCAGGTTGGCGGCTTCGTAGCCGTTGTCGGTCATGAAGGCTTTCGCCACCGGGGTGAGCAGGGCCACGAGGTCGGCGGCGTCCTGGCGGGCGTCGGCGTCCGGGTGTTTGTCTTCAATGTCCAGTTGCAGCGCCAGCAGGCTGGTCAGCGCGCGGCCGGCCTCAGTGTAGGCTTTCTGGGTGAGCAGCATGCGGCGCACGTCCGGGTGGACGATGATGGGGTCCGCCGGCTTGTCCGGGCATTTGTCGCCGGAGAGCGAGCGCATTTGCAGGCGTTCGCGCGCATAGGCCAGCGCGCCCTGGAAGGAGGCTTCGCCTATGCCCAGGCCTTGCATGCCGCAGCCCAGGCGGGCGGCGTTCATCATGGTGAACATGCAGGACAGGCCCTTGTTGACTTCGCCAATCAAATAGCCTTTGGCGCCGTCCAGGTTGATCACCGCGGTGGCGTTGGCCTTGATGCCCATCTTGTGTTCCAGGCTGCCGCAGGCCACGGGGTTGCGGCTGCCGTCGTCATGAAATTTGGGCACGATGAACAGGGAGATGCCTTTCACGTCCTTGGGCGAGTCCGGCAGGCGGGCCAGCACCAGGTGGATAATGTTGTCGGACATATCATGTTCACCGGCGGAGATGAAAATCTTGGTGCCGGTAATGCTGTAGCTGCCGTCGCCGTTGGGTTCGGCGCGGGTTTTGAGCAGGCCCAGGTCGGTGCCGCAGTGCGGTTCGGTCAGGCACATGGTGCCGGTCCAGCTGCCGTCCACCAGTTTGGGCAGGTAGGCCGCTTTTTGCGCTTCGGTTCCGTGGGCATGAATGGCAGAATACGCGCCGTGGGACAGGCCGGGGTACATGGACCAGGCCACGTTGCTGGAGCACTGCATTTCCATGATGGGGAAGCCCAGTGCCTTGGGCATGCCCTGGCCGCCGTAGGCCGGGTCGCAGTCCAGCGCCGGGAAGCCCAGTTCACAGTATTGCTGGTAGGCTTCCTTGAAGCCGGGCGGGGTGGTGACGGATTTGGTGGTGCTGTCGTAGTGACAGCCTTCTTCGTCGCCCTGGCGGTTCAGCGGCGCCAGTTCGCTTTCACAGAACTGGGCGGCGGCCTCCAGATAAGAGCGGAAAATGTCCTGGGTGGCTTCTTCGTAGCCGGGCAGGGTGGGGATGATGTCCTGTACCTTGATCAGCTCGTGGAGCACGAAATCGAAATCCCGCAGCGGGGCTTGGTATGCAGGCATGGGTCTCTCCTGTTGGTTTGCGCGGCCTGGACGATCCGGCCCAGGTCTGTCGTGTTTGGGTTCGCCCTGCGCTTGGGCGAATAATTCAAACGCTTGTTTAAATTATCGACGTGGCTTTGACAAGCTTTTCGCGTTTTACCCGTCGCCGAGTGTGGTTTAACGGCAACGCGCGCGCACAAGGATCAAAACATTCCAGATGACTTGGTTTAGACGCAAGGTACGCAAATGGGTTGCCTACCGGCACCATTGGTTTCAGAAGCCGGGCCTGCGCCGGCTGGCGCCCTATCTGGACCGGCCGGCGTATTGGTCGCTGAACCGCCGCAAGGTGGCGATGGGGGTGGGGGTGGGCTTGTTCGCCGGCCTGATGCCCGGCCCCACGCAAAAGGTGACGGCGGTGGCGCTGGCTTTGCTGATGCGGGTGAATCTGCCGGTGGCGGTGTTGTTCACGCTGTACACTAACCCTTTGACCGTATTGCCGCTGTACTTTCTGGCTTATGCTTATGGCAAGCTTTTACTGGGCAATCCGGCTGCGGGTACAATGACGCCGCCGCCCAATTGGGACCGGATGAGCTTGCCGGATTGGTGGCACGCCTGCCTGAATTGGCTGGCGGAGCTGGGCTGGCCCTTGCTGGTGGGATTACCGGCGCTGGGCCTGACCTTTGCCGTGATCGGCTACGCGTTGACGCGGCTGCTGTGGCGCTGGGCGGTGATCAGCGCCTGGAAAAGCAGGCATTGCAGAACACTTTAAGGGGTGATTGTGGATCTGGTTGAAAAGCAGTTGTCGTCGGAGCTGGTGTATCAGGGCGGTTTTCTCAAGGTTCATAAAGACGAGGTGGCGCTGCCGGACGGCGCGGCGTCCACGCGCGAATACATTCTGCACCCCGGCGCGGTGGCGGTGCTGGCGCTGACGCCGGACGGCAAGCTGGTGCTGGAGCGCCAGTACCGTTATCCGACCGGCCGCGAGTTCGTGGAGATTCCCGCCGGCAAGATAGACCCGGACGAGGACCCGGCGGCCACGGCCAGGCGGGAGCTGTTGGAGGAAACCGGCTACGCGGCGGAGCGCTGGACGTATCTGGGCACCGCTTATCCCTGCATTGGCTATTCCAACGAGCGCATCAGTTATTACCTGGCGGAAGGGCTGAGCCAGCAGGGCAGCCGGCTGGACGAGGGCGAATTCCTGGAGGTGCTGACGGTGCCGCTGGCCCAGGCGATGGAGATGACGCTGAGCGGGGCGATCTGCGACAGCAAGTCCATTGTGGGCCTGCACTGGCTGGCGGCGCACCAGGCCGGGAGGATGCCGGGTGTCGCCGTTTGATCCTTACCGGGATCGACGGCGCGGGCGCCGCATCAGCATGGGCTGCAAGGCTCGCATCCGTTCTTTGATCAGCGGCGAAACCCATTACGGCGAGTGCGTGGATCTGTCGGTGGACGGCATGGCCTTGCGCTCGTCCTTTGTGCCGCAGTTCGGCGAGCGTCTGTCCGTGATCGTGCTGGCCCCGGGCGTGGGCGGCATGCCGGGCAAGCCCTTAGAGGCGGTGGTGGAGGTGAAGCGCTGCAATGAGGTGCAGCGCGGCCGCATCTATGAAATCGGCGTGCGCATTGTGCAGCGCAAAGGCTGAGCGCCGCAGTCCGCGCGGACGCGGCGCATTCTTTATATTCCCTTCTCTTTTTCCGCCGCGCTGCGCGGCGTGAATGTTTCAATCGCCGCGATGGAAACGTTTGATTCTCAAAGCGTTTTTTTAGGGCCGATTTCCGTTTACTCCCGCTTACACGCCGCTCGTCTTCCGTTACAAAAAAAAGCTGGCGGAATTCACCATCCATTTCAAATACTTGTATTGAATCTGGCTCACGATCTCATATTTTGTGTGCAGGCGCGGTTTTGCCCTGCCAGGCTGTGCGTTATGCTATACCCAGAAAAAGAAAGCCGGAAACAATGTGAATACTCTAATTCAGCAAGGGGAGCAGCGGATGCCGCGTGCATATCGTTTGCGCCTCTGCTACCTGCCAGGAGAGAGCCATGCACCCGGATATCTTCAGTCACTACGCTGCTCGTTACGACAAGACTCGTGAGGAGGAGTACACCATCCAGGAGTACCTGGAGCTCTGCAAGAAAGACCCCGGCGCTTATGCCACCGCCGCAGAGCGCATGCTGGCCGCCATAGGCGAGCCGGAGCTGGTGGACACTCGGCACGATTCGCGTCTGTCCCGCATCTTTTCCAACAAAGTCATCAAGGTCTATCCCGCGTTCCGTGATTTTTACGGCACCGAGGAGGTGATCGAACAGGTGGTGTCCTACTTCCGCCACGCCGCGCAAGGCCTGGAAGAGAAGAAGCAGATCCTCTATTTGCTGGGTCCGGTGGGCGGCGGCAAATCGTCCATTGCCGAGAAGCTGAAAGAGCTGATGGAGCTGGTGCCGTTCTATTGCCTGAAAGGCAGCCCGGTCAACGAGTCTCCGCTGGCGCTGTTCAACTACGACGAGGACGGGGCGCTGCTGGAAGAGGAATACGGCATTCCGCGCCGTTATCTGAAGAGCATCCCCAGCCCGTGGGCGGTGAAGCGGCTGCATGAGTTCAACGGCGACATCGGCCAGTTCCGCGTGGTCAAACGCTATCCGTCCGTACTCAAGCAGATCGCGGTGGCCAAGACCGAGCCGGGCGACGAGAACAATCAGGATATTTCGTCGCTGGTGGGCAAGGTGGATATCCGCAAGCTGGAGAAATACGCGCAGGACGACCCGGACGCTTACAGCTACTCCGGCGGCTTGTGCCTGGCCAACCAGGGCTTGCTGGAATTCGTGGAGATGTTCAAGGCGCCGATCAAGGTCTTGCACCCGCTGCTGACGGCCACCCAGGAAGGCAACTTCAAGGGCACCGAGGGCTTTGGCGCGATTCCGTTTGAAGGCGTGATCCTGGCCCACTCCAACGAATCCGAGTGGAAGCAGTTCCGCAACAACAAGAACAACGAGGCTTTCCTGGATCGGATCTACATCGTCAAGGTGCCGTATTGCCTGCGCGTGTCCGACGAGATCAAGATCTACGACAAGCTGATCCGCAACTCTTCGCTGGGCCGCGCGCCGTGCGCGCCGGGCACGCTGAAGATGATGTCGCAGTTCGCGGTGTTGTCGCGGCTGAAAGAGCCGGAAAACTCCAGCCTGTTCAGCAAGATGCAGGTCTACGACGGGGACAATCTGAAGGATACGGATCCCAAGGCCAAATCCATCCAGGAATACCGCGATTACGCCGGGGTGGACGAGGGCATGAGCGGCTTGTCCACGCGCTTCGCCTACAAGATTCTGTCCAAGGTGTTCAACTTCGATCACAGCGAAGTGGCGGCCAACCCGGTGCACTTGCTGTACGTGATCGAGCAGCAGGTTGAGCGCGAGCAGTTCCCGGCGGAAATCGAGCAGAAGTATCTGACCTTCCTGAAGGAGTACCTGGCGCCCAAGTACGTGGAGTTCATCGGCAAGGAGATTCAAACCGCTTATCTGGAAAGCTACTCCGAATACGGCCAGAACATCTTCGACCGCTACGTCAGCTTCGCGGACTTCTGGATTCAGGATCAGGAGTACCGCGATCAGGACACCGGCGAGATCTTCGACCGAACCTCCTTGAACGCGGAGCTGGAGAAGATAGAGAAGCCGGCCGGGATTTCCAATCCCAAAGACTTCCGCAACGAGATCGTCAACTTCGTGTTGCGGGCGCGGGCCAACAACGGCGGCAAGAATCCCACCTGGACCAGCTACGAGAAGCTGCGCACGGTCATAGAGAAGAAGATGTTCTCCAACACCGAGGAGCTGTTGCCGGTGATCTCCTTCAACGCCAAGGCCAGCGCCGAGGATGCGAAGAAGCACGAGGACTTCGTCAACCGCATGGTGGAAAAAGGCTACACCGCCAAGCAAGTGCGTCTGTTGTGCGAATGGTATCTGCGAGTGCGCAAGTCCTCGTAAGCCGTCGCTGATCCGGCGCCGCCTGGGGCGGCGCCGGAAATCGCCCGCGTGGCCGCTGTCGCCGCCGGGCGGTGAAGAATATAACAACAGCAAGCCAGGCGATGGCCGCCCGCGGGCGGCCGCCGCCGGCACAGGCAAAGCGAGGTGCTTATGTCCCACATCATCGATCGGCGCCTCAACGGCAAGAACAAGTCCGCGGTCAACCGCGAACGGTTTCTGCGCCGTTTCAAGGCCCAAATCAAGGAGGCCGTCGCCAAGGCGGTCAAGGGGCGCAGCATTACCGATATCGAGAGCGGGGAGAAGGTCTCGATTCCGGTAAAGGATATTTCCGAACCCGTGTTTCATCACGGCAAGGGTGGCATGACGGAAAACGTGCACCCGGGCAATGAGGAGTTCGTCAAGGGCGACCGCCTGCCGCGGCCGCAGGGCGGCGGGGGCGGAGGCGGCAGCAAGGCCAGCCAGGACGGCGAGGGCGAGGACGATTTCGTGTTCCAGCTGTCGCGCGAAGAGTTCATGAACGTGTTCTTCGACGACTTGGCCCTGCCCAATCTGATCAAGACCCAGCTGATGGGCATTGAGGAGATGAAGACGGTGCGCGCCGGTTACACCAACGACGGCACGCCGGCCAACATCAATATCGTGCGTTCGCTGCGCGGCGCGCTGGCGCGGCGGGTGGCGATGGCCGCGCCCACCATGGCCACGCTGGACGACGCGGAGGAGGAACTCGACACCCTGATGGAGGATGACGAGGACAACACCTCGGAAATCCGCGAAAAACGGCAAAGCATTCACCGGCTGCGCGAACGCATCGCCAGCATTCCGTGGATAGACCCGTTCGACCTGCGCTACAACAACCGGGTCAAGCAGCCCAAGCCCACCAGTCAGGCGGTGATGTTCTGCATCATGGACGTGTCCGGCTCCATGGATGAGCAGAAAAAGGACATGGCCAAGCGCTTCTTCATCCTGCTGTACCTGTTCCTGCAGCGCAATTACGAGAAGATCGAGGTGGTGTTCATCCGCCACCACACCAGTGCGGTGGAGGTGAGCGAGGAGGATTTCTTCCACTCGCGCGAATCCGGCGGCACCGTGGTGTCCTCGGCGCTCAATCTGATGGCGGAGATCGTCAAGAAACGCTACGCCGGCAGCGAATGGAATATCTACGCCGCCCAGGCGTCCGACGGCGACAACTGGGACAGCGATTCCGCCAACTGCGGCCGCATCATGGAGGAGGACCTGCTGCCTTACTGCCAGTACTTCGCCTACATCGAGATCACCGAAGGAGAGCCGCAAAACCTCTGGTACGAATACTTGAAGGTGCAGGAACGCAACCGCCAGTTCGCCATGCAGAAAATTCGTTCGGCTTCCGACATCTACCCGGTCTTCCGGGAACTGTTCAAGCGCCAGCCGGCCAATGGCCGCGCCGCCACCGCCTGAGAACGTGTTTATGATCTCGCGAGACAAGGCGGAAACGAGCGAAAAAGCGGAATGTACACGTGGTACATGAGCATTTTGAGCTCGGTTTCGACGCCGTATCGCCGACGCGCAGCAGATCGTAAACAGGTTCTGAGCGGTCTTGCCAAGGGGGGAGCAACATGACACCGATTTCTACCGGGTCCGAATGGACCTTCGACCTGGTCGACGAGTACGACCGGCAGATACGCACCATCGCGGTGGATGAATTCAAGCTGGATGTCTATCCCAATCAGCTGGAAGTCATCACCGCCGAGCAGATGATGGACGCCTACGCCTCGGTGGGCATGCCGGTCAACTACCATCACTGGAGCTACGGCAAGCATTTCGTCGCCACCGAAAAGAGCTATAAGCGCGGCCAGATGGGGCTGGCCTATGAGATTGTAATCAACTCCAACCCCTGCATCGCCTATCTGATGGAGGAAAACTCCATGACGATGCAGGCGCTGGTGATCGCCCACGCCGCTTACGGTCACAACAGCTTTTTCAAGGGCAACTACCTGTTCCGCGCCTGGACCGACGCCTCGGCCATCATCGACTATCTGGTGTTCGCCAAGAGCTACATCACCAAGTGCGAGGAGCGCTACGGCATAGACGCGGTGGAGGACTTGCTGGACAGCTGCCACGCGCTGATGAATTACGGCGTGGACCGCTACAAGCGGCCGCAGAAGCTGTCGCTGGCCAAGGAGCAGGCGCGCCAGGAAGAGCGCGAGCAATACCTGCAAACCCAGGTCAACGACCTGTGGCGCACCATTCCCAAGCGCGACAAGGACGGCAGCGACAAGGCGCCGCCGCGTTTTCCGCCGGAGCCGCAGGAAAACCTGCTGTATTTCATCGAGAAATCCGCGCCGCTGCTGGAGCCTTGGCAGCGCGAAGTGGTGCGCATCGTGCGCAAGGTGGCGCAGTATTTCTACCCGCAGCGGCAGACCCAGGTGATGAACGAGGGCTGGGCCACGTTCTGGCACTACACCATCCTCAATCGCCTGTACGACAAGGGCATGGTCACCGACGGCTTCATGATGGAGTTTTTGCAGAGCCACACCAATGTGGTGTACCAGCCGCCGGTGACGGCGCGTTGGTACAACGGCATCAACCCGTACGCGCTGGGCTTCTCCATGTATCAGGACATCAAGCGCATTTGCGAAGCCCCCACTGACGAGGACCGCGCCTGGTTCCCGGACCTGGCCGGCACACCGTGGCGGGAGTCCCTGGAGTTCGCGATGAAGAACTTCAAGGACGAGAGCTTTATCTCGCAGTATCTGTCGCCCAAGCTGATCCGCGATTTCCGCCTGTTCTCCATCCGCGACGACGACCACGACGACAAGCTGGAAGTGTCCGCCATCCACGACGATATGGGCTACCGCGATATCCGCGGCAAGCTGGCGGAGCAGTACAACCTGGGTTCGCGCGAGCCCAATATCCAGGTGTGGTCGGTCAATGTGCGCGGCGACCGCAGCCTGGTGCTGCGCCACACCATGCACAACAGGCGGCCGCTGGACGACAACAGCGCCAACGAGGTGCTCAAGCACGTGTGTCGGCTGTGGGGCTTCGACGTGAGGCTGGAAAGCGTGGACGGCAATGGCGACGTCAAGCAGAGCTACGAGATGAAATCCAACCTGGATGGCGCGCGCGTGTAGCCGCGGCGGCCTGTGATATAGTCGAAAACCCGGGGCCGGCGGTCGTCGCCCCCGGGTTTTTCATGCCGTCGGCGGATGCAACTTTCCCTTCGGGCCGCTCTCGAATTCCTATTTCGATTGCGCGTCGCCGCCGCAAAGCCTGTTTCGCTTCACGCGAAGCGGCCCCGGCCGCGCTCTGCCTCGCCGGCGCGCGGCGGACTTTGAATCAGCGCTCACAAGGGAGACGATATGGACCACCAGCATTGCGATCATCCAGCGCCGGAGCGCGCGCCCAAGGTGGGCGTGGAACGCTTGCGGCCCTTCGACAAGGAGGCGTTTGAGCGCGCGGTGACCGATTTGCTGACCGCCTGCGGCTTTCAGCCGCAAGGCGATCCGCATCTGGGCAGGACCGCGGAACGCGTCGGCGCGTTCTGGCGCGACCGCTTGCTGGACGGCTACGCCGCCGATCCGAGCGAGGTGCTGGGCTGCGGTTTTGAAGACGATTCCCGCGAGATGGTCATCATCAGTAATATCTCCATCCACAGCCTGTGTCCGCACCATCTGGTGCCCTTCGAAGGCATCGCCCACGTCGCCTACATTCCGGGCGGACGGCTGCACGGCTTCGGCCGCATCGCGCGGCTGATCGACGTGATCTCGCACCGCTTGAATTACCAGGAATGGATTTGTCAGGAAGTGGCGGACGCGCTGGTGCGGCACGGCATGGCCAAGGGCGCGGCCTGTGTGATCCAGGCCAAGCAGATGTGTTTGCAACTGGGGGAAAACCGGCGCGGCGCGGAGGCGGTGATCACCCAGGGCTTCGCCGGAGAAGTGGGCGAGGCGGACCGCGCGCGTTTCCTCAGCGAGTGCAAGCAGGCCTCGCACCGCTGAGCGTTTACTCTTGGTGCGGGTGGGGCAAGGGCACGAAAGCGCGCAAGGCGTGCTCCCGGCTGCTCAGCTCCGCCAGCCGCACGCCGTAAACCGCCTCCAGCGTTTCCCGCCGCATGATTTCGGGCGTGGGTCCGAAGCCGGCGGCGCGTCCTTCGTTCAGCAGCAGCACATTGTCGGCGTGGCGCAGCGCCAGGTTCAGATCGTGCACCACGGCCAGCGCGCCGATGTTCAGCTCGCGGCAGATGCGGGCCACCTGCGCCAGCAGCGCGTCGGCCATGGCGAAGTCCAGCGCGGCAGTGGGTTCGTCCAGCAATAGATAGCGTTCCGCGTCCGTCGAGGCCAGCAACTGGCACAGCGCGCGCGCCAGGTGGACGCGTTGCTGTTCGCCGCCGGACAGGGTGCGCGCCTGGCGTCGCGCCAGCTCCGCGGTGCAGGTGAGCTCCATCGCCTGGCGGCAGGCCTCGCCGGCGTCGCCCAGCAGATAGGCGCCGGACTGGATCAGCTCCATCGTGCTCCAGCCGGCCGGCGTCAGCGGATTTTGCTCCACCACCGCGCGCTGGCGCGCCAGTTGCGCGGCGGATTGGCCGCGCAGCGGCCGTCCGGCCATCCACGCCTCGCCGGCGCTGGGCACGTGCAGACCGGCCAGCATGCCCAGCAAGCTGCTTTTGCCGGCCCCGTTGGGGCCTAGCACGATATTGAGTTCGCCCGGCGCCACGCGCAGGGACACCGCCTCCACCAAGAGGCGGCCCTGGCGGGAAAGGCTGAGGGCGCGCGCTTCAAGCATGGGCGTCCTTTTCCGCGCTTTGCCGCAGCAGCCACAGGAAGAAGGGCGCGCCTATCAGGCTGGTGATCACGCCCACCGGCAGTTCGCTGGGCGCCAGCAGGCTGCGCGCCAGCCAGTCCGAGGCGATGGCCAGCAGCGCGCCCAGCATGGGCGCGATCCACAGCAGCCGGCGCGCGTTGCCGCCCACCAGTTGGCGCGCCAGGTGCGGGCCCATCAGGCCGATGAAACCGATCATGCCGCAGGCGGACACCACCAGGCCGGCGGCCAGGGCCGCCAGGATCACCACCTGCCATTCGCGGCGACGCACTTCAAAGCCCAGGTGAAAGGCGGCGGTTTCGCCCAATTGCAGCGCGTTGAGAAAGCGCCATTGCCGGTGCAGCGCCAGCCAGACCAGCGGCGCGGCCGCGCACAGCAAGACGGTTTGCGGCCAGTCCACGCTGGCGAAGCTGCCCATCAGCCAGAAAATCACCACGCGCAAGGAGCCGTCTGGCAGGGTGGTGATCAGCAGGGTCAGCAGGCTGCCCAGCAAGGAGCTGATGGCGAGACCGCTGAGGATCAGCCGGCTGCCGCCTTGTTGGGTCTGGCCCAGCAGGCGGATCAGCAATAAGGAGAACAGGCCGCCGGCGAAGGCGGACGCGGACACCGCGTAAAGGCCGGCGCCCAGGCTCAGCGCGGCGGCGGCGGCCAGCGCCGCGCCGCTGTTGATGCCGATCAGGCCGGGTTCGGCCAGCGGGTTGCGGAAACGCGCCTGCACCGCCGCGCCGGCGCTGGCCAGCAAGGCGCCGGCGCTGGCGCTGGCCAGCAGGCGCGGCAGCCGCAGCTGCCACAGCAATTGCCATTCCAGTTCCGGCAAGGGCTGGCCGGCCAGCAAACGGGACGCGTCCATGCCGCTGCCGTGCAGCAGCGAGGCGAGAGAGAGGAGAATCAGGCCGGCCGCGAGGGCCAGGGTCAGCGGGAAGAGGCGCATGGAAGGAGGCTCCCCGCCGGCGCTTAGCGCAGGCCCAGCACGTCCTGCATATCGAACAGGCCGCGCGGTTTGCCGGCCAGCCAGCGCGCGGCGCGCACCGCGCCGTTGGCGAAGGTGGCGCGGCTGGAGGCCTTGTGGCTGATTTCCACGCGTTCGCCGATGGCGGCGAACAAGGCGGTGTGGTCGCCGACCACGTCGCCGCCGCGCACGGTGGCGAAGCCTATGGTTTGCGGATCGCGCTCGCCGGTCACGCCTTCGCGGCCGTAAACCGCGCATTCTTTCAAGTCGCGGCCCAGCGCGTCGGCGATGACTTCGCCCATGCGCAGCGCGGTGCCGGACGGCGCGTCCACTTTATGACGGTGGTGGGCTTCGATGATTTCGATGTCGTAGCCGTCGTCCAGCACACGCGCCGCCATGTCCAGCAGCTTGAAGGTGAGGTTGACGCCAACGCTGAAATTGGAGGCGAACACGATGCCGATCCGGTCGCCGGCGGCGCGGATCGCCGCCTTGCCGGCCTCGTCGAAGCCGGTGGTGCCGATGATCATCTGCACGCCGCGCTCGGCGCAGGCGGCCAGGTGTTCCAGCGTGCCTTCCGGGCGGGTGAAGTCGATGACGGCGTCGGCGCCTTCCAGCGCCTGGAGGAAGTCGCCGCCTATCTTGACGCCGGTGTGTTTGCCGATGAACAGGCCGGCGTCCTGGCCGATGAATTCCGAGCCGGGGCGGTCCACCGCGGCGTGCAGAGCCACGCCGGGCGCGGCCAGCGCCGCTTCAATCAGGGCCTTGCCCATGCGGCCGCCGGCGCCGACGACCACCAGTTTCAGCGGGGTGGCGCTCATGGCTTGGCTTCCTGGGCCGGCGCGGAGGCGGTCAGCGGCGGGCGTTCGGCCGGCTGCGCCTGGCCTTCCACGCGCTCCAGCACGTCGCCGTTGAAGTGGACGGTCAACAGGCGGTTGCTGTTTTTATCCAGCTTGCCCTGCTTGATGTCGCTATAGGTGTAATCCCAGCGATTGGCGTGAAACGCGTCGGCCAGTAGCGGAGAACCCAACAGGAAACGCACTTGCGAGCGTGTCATGCCCGGTTTAAGTTTGGCGACGGCATCCTCTGTGACATAATTGCCCTGCTGGATTTCCATCTTGTGCGGGCTGAGCCAGTTCAGAGGATTCATTGAGCTGCAGCCGGAGAGGGCAAGGACGGCGACAAAAATCAGGGCGCGCATGATACTCCGTGACCTAAAAGTTATGAGGCGGTAATTAGGCAAAGCCGTGAAAAGGCTTTATCATGATCTGAAATCGACCCACTTTATATCACGATGAGCAAAGCCAGTCACCTTAAAGATATCGGCCTCAAGGCCACCGGCCCGCGTTTGAAAATCCTCGATCTGTTCGAGGAGGAGCACGCCGGCCACATGTCGGCGGAAGATGTCTACCGCAAGCTGCTCGCGGAAAATATCGACATCGGCCTTGCCACCATTTACCGCGTGCTGACGCAGTTCGAGCAGGCGGGCATTCTGGTGCGCCACCATTTCGAAACCGGCAAAGCGGTGTACGAGCTGAACCAGGGCGGTCATCACGATCACATGGTGTGCGTCAGCTGCGGCAAGGTGGTCGAGTTCTTCGATCCGGAGATCGAGGCTTTGCAAGACCGCATCGCCGAGCAGCACGGTTTCCGCATCGTCGATCACGCGCTGTACATGTACGGCGAGTGCCCGGACTGCCTTAACGCCAAGAAGGCATGATTCCCTGGCTCGGTCCTGAGCCGGTCTTCCCTCCGGTGCGGCTGGCTCTGCGCGAACCCAATGGTTTGCTGGCCGCCGGAGGCGATTTGTCCCCGCAGCGCATCCTGGCTGCTTACTCCCAAGGCATTTTCCCCTGGTTTTCCGAAGGCGAGCCCATTCTGTGGTGGTCGCCGGCGCCGCGCATGGTGCTGAGTCCGGACGAGCTGAAAGTCAGCCGTTCCATGGACAAGCTGCTGCGCAATCAACATTACGAAATCCGCGTGGACACCGCCTTCCGCGAAGTGATGTCGGCCTGCGCCGAACCAAGGGCGCAGCAGCAGGGCACCTGGATCGTGCCGGAGATGGTGGACGCCTATTGCCGTCTGCACCGGCTGGGCTACGCGCACTCTTTCGAGACCTGGATGGACGGCGAGCTGGTCGGCGGCCTTTACGGCATCGGTCTGGGCTTGATGTTCTACGGCGAATCCATGTTTTCCCGGCGCAGCAACGCGTCCAAGCTGGCTTTCATCCACATGGTGCGCCATTTGCGGACGCAGGGGGTGACGATGATAGATTGTCAGATGCACACCCGCCATTTGCAGAGCTTGGGCGCCAAGTTGGTTTCGCGTCAGACATTTCTTGCTACTCTGAAAGAGAATGCCCGACGGGCGCAGCCCGCCGCGATGTGGAACTACCGGTATACCAATGAGCCATCGTGATCCCGGCCCGACAGTGGCCATCCATTTCTACGCCACCGCGCCCTATCCCTGCAGTTATCTGGCCGGGCGTCAGGCGCGTTCGCAGGTGGCGATCCCGGCGGAGGCGATCGATGGCGAGGTTTACAGCCAGTTGGTGAAGCTGGGCTTCCGCCGCAGCGGCCTGTATACCTACCGGCCGTATTGCGACAGTTGCCAGGCTTGCGTGCCGGTGCGGATTCCGGTGGAGCGCTTCGCGCCCAGCCGCACTCAGCGCAAGGTGGCGCGTCGGCTGGAGGCGATGCAGGTGCGCCTGCTGCCGCTGGAGTTCGACGCCGAACACTATGCGCTGTACCGCTGGTATCAGCAGTCGCGGCACGCCGGCGGCGGCATGTCGGACGACGATCCGCAGCAGTATTCGGAGTTCATCCTGAAAAGCGGGGTGGACAGCATGCTGGCGGAGTTCCGCCTGGACGGCGAATTGAAGATGGTCAGTCTGATCGACCGCCTGGCCGACGGCCTGTCCGCGGTGTACACCTTTTACGATCCGGAAGACGCCAAATCCAGCCTGGGCGTGTTCAATGTGTTGTGGCAGGCGGAGCTGACGCGGCGGCTGGGGCTGCCGCACCTGTATCTGGGCTATTGGATACGCGAATGCCAGAAGATGTCCTACAAGGCGATGTATCAGCCCCTGCAGGCCTTGATGGACGGGCGTTGGGTGGAGCTGTCCAGGCCGCGGGACGAGTGAGCGGCACCCAATGAAAAAGCCGGCGCGAGCGCCGGCTTTTTCATTGCTGACGCGGTCCGCGTCAGAGCCTGTTCAAGGCCTGCGAGTCGAAGACGTGCGACGGCGGGCCTTGAGCGGATGCTTAGAACGGCACCACGCGGTCGTTGCCGCCGCCGGTCAGCACGCGCACGCGCTGGTTGGCGGAGAACGGAATGTCGGCTTCCTGCACGATGGAGATCATGCGGCCGGAACCATCCAGCTTGACGGTGATTTCCAGCGCGTTCTTGCTCAGGCCGCGTTGAGCGGCCTGGGCGCCGAAGCCGCCGGCCAGCGCGCCTACGATGCCGCCGGCGATCTGGCCCTTGCCGCCGCCGATATTGCTGCCGGCCAGGCCACCCAGCGCGGCGCCGCCCAGGGTCAGCAGCTCATTGTTGCTGCCTTCCATTTTCACGTTCTGCACCGACACCACGGTGCCCAGCTGCACGGTCTGCGCCTGGCGCATCTGGCCTTTGGAGTAGACGGCGGCGGAGTCGGAGGTGGCGCAGCCGGTGAGCACGCCGGCGCTCAGCAGCGCGACGGCGGAAAGACGAATCAGTTGTTTTGCGTTCATATGAGTGAGTCCCATGTTATATAAGCGAGCCGGTTTGCCCCGGGATGGTCGCCGCGGGCCTGTCGCCGGGCTTCCTGAGGGAGGGCCCGTGCGCGGCCGCGCGTGCTGTTGTTCAGGGTTTGGCGCGCGCTGCGATCGCATTCGCGCATTCGGCCACCAGCGCCGGGCCTCGGTAGATCAGGCCGCTGTAGACTTGCACCAGGCTGGCGCCGGCGTCCAGTTTTTCCACGGCGTCCCGCCCGGACAGGATGCCGCCAACTCCTATGATAGGCAGAGCGCCGTCAAGTTCCTTGGCTAATTTGCGAATAACTGTTGTGGAACGGTCTTTGACCGGCGCGCCGGACAGGCCGCCGGCCTGCTCCGCCAACGGGTGGCCGGCCACCGCCTCGCGAGAGAGCGTGGTGTTGGTGGCGATGACGCCGTCGATGCGGTGTTCGGTCAGCAGGCGGGCGATGGCGACGATCTGATCGTCGTCCAGATCCGGCGCGATCTTCAGCGCCAGCGGCACGTGGCGACCGTGCTTGTCGGCCAGCGCCTGCTGGCGCTGCTTCAATTGCGCCAACAGGCGGCCCAGTTCGTCGCCCTCCTGCAACTGGCGCAGGTTCTTGGTGTTGGGCGAGGAAATGTTGACGGCGACGTAGCTGGCGTAGGCGTAGACCTTGTCCAGGCAGGCCAGGTAGTCGTCGGCGGCGTTTTCTATCGGGGTGGCGGCGTTCTTGCCGATATTGATGCCGAGCACGCCCTGGAATTTGCAGCGGCGGACATTGTCCAGCAGGGTGTCCACGCCCAGATTGTTGAAGCCCATGCGGTTGATGATGGCCTGGTGCTCCGGCAGGCGGAACAGCCGCGGCTTGGGATTGCCCGGCTGGGGCCGCGGGGTGACGGTGCCGATTTCGATGAAGCCGAAACCCAGCGCGGCCAAGGCGTCGATATGCGCTCCATTCTTGTCCAGCCCGGCGGCGAGTCCCACCGCGTTGGGGAAGGTCAGGCCCATGGCTTGCACCGGCTTGCGCGCGGCGCTGTGGCAGGTCAGCGTGCTCAGGCGCAGCTTGTGCGCCTGGTCCAGCATGGCCAGCGTCTGTTCGTGGGCGGTCTCTGCGTCAAAGCGGAACAGCAGCGGGCGCAGAAGCGAATAGAGCATCTTGTTTCTCCAGGCAGCAAAATGCCCGGCATTATAACCGGGCATCGGGCGGGGGGATTAAAGAATCTGGCAGGCGTCGTCAAACTCGAAGCGCGGCGAGCGCGGGTAGAGCTTGTCCGCGGCGCCGTAGCCCAGGTTGACCAGGAAGTTGGATTTGAAGCGGCCGTCCGGGAAGAAGGCCTGGTCCACCGCGGCGTTGTCGAAGCCGGACATCGGACCGCAGTCCAGCCCCAGCGAGCGCGCGGCCAGCAACAGGTAGCCGCCTTGCAGGCTGCTGTTGCGCGAGGCGGTGGCCTGGATCGCCGCGTCGTTGCCTTCGAACCAGCTTCTGGCGTCGGCGTGCGGGTAGAGCTTGGGCAGGTGCTCGTAGAAGCGCATGTCCTGGGCCACGATCACGCAGACCGGCGCGGCCATGGTTTTTTCGACGTTGCCTTCGGCCAGGCAGGGCTTGAGCTTGGCCTTGGCGGCGTCGCTTTGCACGAAGATGAAGCGCGCCGGCGAGCAGTTGGCGCTGGTGGGCGCCATTTTCAGCAGGTCGAACAGCTGGTGCAGCGTTTCGGCGCTGACCGGGCGGTCCTGCCAGTGGCTGTGGGTGCGGGCGTTGAGGAACAGCTGTTCCAGCGCGGAATGATGAATCGGGGTGCTCATATCGTGCTCCTCTTGAGAAACAGGGGTGTTAGCGGCCATTGGCCATGGATGCGTCTTGCGGCGACAGCACTTCGGCGTCGCTCAGCCCGCTCGCCAGCACGGTGATGGCGACGCGGCGGTTGCTGGCGCGGCCGTCGGCGGTGGCGTTGTCGCCCACTGGCAGGTTGGCGCCTCGGCCCACCGCCACCAGCCGTTCCGGCTTGATGCCGTTTTCCTGGAACAGGCGCACCACGCTGCCGGCGCGCGAGGCGGACAGTTCCCAGTTGGACGGGAAGTAGGAATTGCGGATGGGCACGGTGTCGGTGAAGCCTTCCACCCGGATCGGATTGTCCACCTTGGCCAGCTGCAGCGCCATATTGGCCATCAGCTGGCGCGACTGTTCGTTGGGCTGCGCCTGTCCGGTGGGGAAGAGCGCGGTGTCGCGGATGTCGATGGTGACGCCCTTGCTGCTGTGGGTGATGGTGACCTGGCCGCTCTTGACCAGCGGGTCCATCACTTTGGCCAGATCCTGGGTCAGGTTGGCGAGCCGGGTTTTTTCGTCGCCCTGGGCGGAGCCGGTGTTGGCTTTTTTCTCGGCCTGGTGTTCTCCCTTGACCGCCTTGGCGATGGGTTTGGTCTCGGGGATCTCTATCATGGTGTTGGCCCCGCCGCTGGGCGGGGTGGTGTTGACGCTGATGGTGGAGCCGGAGCGGAAGGCGTCCACGATGGCGGAGGAGAGCACGCGGTACTTGCCCTCGTTGACCGAGGAGATCGCGTACATCACCACGAAGAAGGCGAACAGCAGGGTGATGAAGTCGGCGTAGGAAACCAGCCAACGTTCATGGTTCTCGTGTTCTTCTTCCTGTCGTTTTCTTCTGCGCGCCATGGTGTGCCTTGCCGGTTGGTCAGAACAGCTTGGTGTCGAACAGACTCTTCACGCCGCCGGCGAACTCCACGCCGATCTTGCGCGCCACGCGGCTGGACAGATCGTCTTGCTGAGTATAGTCGACGGTTTTCTCCGCCTTGATCACGTCGCGCGCCACCGAGCGCACCGTGCCCAGGCCGTCGGCCAGGCCCAGCGGGATGCTCTTGTCGCCCAGCCACACCATGCCGGAGAACAGTTGCGGGTCCTTGGCCAGGCGCTGGCCGCGGCCAGCCTGGACCGCCGCGATGAATTGCTGGTGGATGTCGTCCAGCAATTGCTGGCGGATGGCTTCTTGCTTGGGGTTGACCGGGGAGAAGGGATCGCCCATCGCCTTGTTTTCGCCGGAGGTGCGCAGGCGGCGGTCCACGCCCAGTTTTTCCATGGCGCCGGTGAAGCCGAAGCCGTCGGACAGCACGCCGATGGAGCCGATGATGCTGGCCTTGTCGACGAAGATCTTGTCGGCGGCGGAGGCGATGTAATAGCAGCCGGACGCGCAGACCTCGCTGACCACCACGTAAACCGGCACAGACGGGTGCTGCTTCTTCTGGCGGCGGATTTCGTCATAGGCCATGCCGGACAGCGCCGGGCTGCCGCCCGGGCTGTTGGCGTCGATGATGATGCCCTTGGTGCTCTTGTCGCCGTAGGCGTCGGTCAGGGCCTGGCTCAGCTTGTTGGCGGTGTCGCTCTGGCTGTCGATCACGCCTTCCAGCGTGATGACGGCGGTGTGCCCGGAGCCGACGATGCCGGCGGTGGCCTTGTCCTCGTTGCGCATGAACAGGCTGAACAGGATGAAGCCGATGATGATCAGCCAGATCATGCGGAAGAAAATTTTCCACTGGCGGGCGCGGCGTTGTTCCACCAACGCGGCGCTGGCCAGTTTTTCCAGCAATTGGCGTTCCCAATGGTTGGAGGTGTCGCTCATGTGTGGGTGCTCCCTGAATAATTCCAGGAGTCTAGCAAAGTTCACGACGGCATGACATTGATGCAGATATTGCCGTCCTGTTCGAAGACGGGCACGGCGATCAGCCGCTGGCCGCGGCAGGGTCCGGAGACGCAATAGCCGGTATGCGCTTCGTAGCAGGCGCCGTGCATGCTGCACACCAGATAATGGCCGCTGAGGTCGAAGACTTCGCCGTCGCGCAAATCCAGTTCCACCGGGATGTGGCGGCAGGCGTTGACGTAGGCGTAGACCTTGCCGCGGTAGCGCACGGCGAAGGCGGGCAGCGGCGGCGCGCCGTCCGCCTGTGCGATCTCGAAGCGCCAGGCGCGGCCGCCGTCCTGCAGCTCGGCCGCGGCGCAGATTATCCGAGTTTCGGCAGCAGCCATGTCTGCAGCTCGGGGTAGGAATGGAACAAGGCCAGCGGTCCGCAGCTTTCCAGATGCTCGCTGTCGTGGGCGCCGAAGCCGACGCCTACGCCGTGGCAGCCGGCGTTGCCGGCCATCAGCAGGTCGTGGCTGGTGTCGCCTATCATCAGCGTGCGGCGCGGGTCCGCGCCCAGCATCTCGGTCAGCGACAACAGCATGTCCGGATGAGGCTTGGAATGGCATTCGTCCACGGTGCGGGTGGCGTGGAACAGCGGGCCGAGCCCGGTATGCTCCAGCAAGCGGTTGAGGCCGGCGCGGCTGTTGCCGGTGGCCACCGCCAGGAAAACGCCGCTGGCGGCGATGGCGTTCAGGCAGTCCACGGCGCCGTCGAACAGGGTCACCTGATGCTGGTTGGCGTGGTAATGATGGCGGAAGGCTTCGGTCAGCCGCGGCAGTTGCTCCGGGGTGGCGGCCGGACAGGCCTGTTGCAGCGCCTCGGCCAGGCGCAGGCCGATGACGTGGCTGGCCTGCTCGCGGCTGGGGACGGGTAGGGACAGGTCGGCGCAAGCCTGCTGGATGGACTGGCTGATATGGGCGGTGGAGTCCATCAGGGTGCCGTCCCAGTCGAAAACGACCAGATCGAAGCGAGTGTTCATCTCAAGACCTCAGGCTTTTCAGGAAGCGCTCCAGCTCCGGCGGCAGCGGCGCTTCCAGTTTCAGCGGCTCGCCGGTCAGCGGATGGGGCAGGGACAGGCTGCGCGCGTGCAGGAACATGCGTTTCAGACCGCGTTTGGCCAGTTCCTTGTTCAGCGCGAAGTCGCCGTATTTCTCGTCGCCGGCGATCGCGCAGTCGTTGGCCTGCATGTGCACGCGGATCTGGTGGGTGCGGCCGGTGCGCAGGTGGGCTTCCACCAGCGTGAACTCGGCAAAACGTTCCTTGACCGCGAAATTGGTGTGCGCGTACTGGCCGTTTTCGGCGTCGCTGACTTTCACGCGGCGCTCGCCGTCCGGGGTGTGGAACTTGAACAGCGGCAGTTTGACCTGGCGCGCGTCGTCCGGCCACTGGCCTAGGCCCAGCGCCAGATAGCGCTTGTCCGGCACATTGGCGCGCATCATGTCGTGCAGCTTGGTCAGCGCCGAGCGCTTCTTGGCCAGCATCAGGAGGCCGGAGGTTTCGCGGTCCAGCCGGTGAACCAGCTCAAGATAGCGCCAGTCCGGATGCGCCTGGCGCAGTTGTTCGATCACGCCGAAGGACACGCCGCTGCCGCCGTGTACCGCCACGCCGGCCGGTTTGTCTATCACCAGCAGCGCGTTGTCTTCGTACACCACCGGGAAGGTGGCGGCCGGCACGTTCTTTTCCGCGCGCTCGGCCACGCGTATGGGCGGAATGCGCAGCTCGTCGCCCGCCTGCACGCGGTAGGCGGCGTCGATGCGGCCCTTGTTCACCCTCACCTCGCCAGAGCGCAGGATGCGGTAGATGTGGCTCTTGGGCACGCCCTTGAGCAAACGCACCAGGTAGTTGTCGATGCGTTGGCCGGCGTCGCCGTCGTCCACTTGGACGAAGGAGACGGAATCTTTGCGAATGTCTGTCATATTGCTTATACTTCTGGCGCTGTCCCAAGGTGTGTTGCACCAAGATGACGGCGAAATGTCAAGCCAAGGTCACGGCATGTTGCGTGGCGCTGCTGCAAGAGGTTGGAGACGGCCGGCAGGGATTTACAGACCCTGACCTGATGCCGCTCGCGACGTTTGCAGCCAAGGTTAACTCGCTCACCGAAAAGCAGCGATGGTAATGCATTTGTACGCATAACGCACTCACGAGTATTCCATTTCCTGATGCTAAGCCAGTCAGGAAATTTTGCAGCGAAGTTTGACCCGGCATGCTAGCCCCCCTGCACTGTATGTCCTGCCCTTTGAGGCAGGCCGGCGATCCCGGAGCGCCAATTGCGCACATGAGTCAGGTCTGCGTGTGATCGATTTTCAGGAAGTAGGCTTGTCAAAACTGTTTTTTTCGATCTTTACATCGACACTTCTTTCGGAAAGCGCCCATCAATAGTCACTGGGCCGTCAAATACTGGCTGCATCCCTTGCGTGAGTGCCGCGCAAGGAATGTAAATGAAACGCATGTTGTTCAACGCAACGCAAGCTGAAGAGCTGCGCGTTGCTATCGTCGACGGACAAAAGCTCGTCGACCTCGATATCGAGACTGTAGGCAAGGAGCAGCGCAAGGGGAATATCTATAAGGGTGTGATTACCCGTATCGAGCCCTCCCTTGAGGCTTGTTTTGTCGATTACGGCACCGAACGCCACGGCTTCCTGCCGTTCAAAGAGGTGTCCCGTTCCTATTTCCAGGGCTATGACGGCGGCCGTCCGCGCATTCAGGATGTGCTGCGCGAAGGCATGGAAGTCATCGTGCAGGTGGAGAAGGACGAGCGCGGCAACAAAGGCGCCGCGCTGACCACCTATATCAGCCTGGCCGGTCGTTATCTGGTGCTGATGCCCAACAACCCGCGCGGCGGCGGCGTATCCCGCCGCATCGAGGGCGAGGAGCGTCAGGAGCTGAAGGACCTCTTGTCTCAGCTGGAAGTGCCGCACGGCATGAGCCTGATCGCCCGTACCGCCGGCATCGGCCGCAATCTGGAAGAACTGCAGTGGGATCTGGGTTACCTGATGCAGCTGTGGCGCGCGATTGAAGGCGCGGCCGGCGCTCAGAACGCGCCGTTCCTGATTCTGCAGGAAGGCAGCCTGGTGATCCGCGCGATCCGCGATTACTTCCATCCGGACATCGGCGAAGTGCTGATCGACACCGAGGAAATCTACGATCAGGCCCGTCAGTTCATGAGCCATGTGATGCCCAACATGCTGTCGCGTGTGAAGCTGTACAAGGATCATGTGCCGCTGTTCTCCCGTTTCCAGATCGAACACCAGATCGAAACCGCCTTCGCGCGCAGCGTGCAGCTGCCGTCCGGCGGCGCCATCGTGATCGACCACACCGAAGCGCTGGTGTCCATCGACGTCAACTCCGCGCGCGCCACCAAGGGCGCCGACATCGAAGACACCGCGGTCAAGACCAACCTGGAGGCGGCCGAGGAAATCGCCCGCCAACTGCGCTTGCGCGACCTGGGCGGCCTGGTGGTGATCGACTTCATCGACATGGAAAGCGCCAAGAACCAGCGCGACGTGGAAAACCGCCTGCGCGACGTGCTCAAGCACGACCGCGCTCGCGTCCAAATGGGCAAGCTGTCCCGGTTCGGCCTGCTGGAATTGTCGCGTCAGCGTCTGCAGCCCAGCCTGGGCGAGACCAGTCATGAGACCTGCCCGCGCTGTCACGGCATCGGTTTCATCCGCGGCACCGAGTCCTCCGCGCTGCACATCCTGCGCATCATTCAGGAAGAGGCGATGAAGGAAAACACCGGCGCGGTTCACGCGCAGGTGCCGGTGGACGTGGCCACCTTCCTGCTCAACGAAAAGCGTTCCGAGATCCATTCGATCGAAGAGCGTCTGGACGTGGACGTGGTGCTGATCCCGAACATCCATCTGGAAACCCCGCATTACAAGATCGTGCGCGTGCGCCACGACGACCTGGCCGAAGCCGGCGAAGCGCCGAGCTACAAGCGGGTGGAAGTGCAGGAAGAAGACGTGATCACCAACTTCGGCCATGAAAAGCCGAAGCTGGAGCGTCAGGAAGCCGCGGTCAAGGGCATTACGCCTCAGCAGCCGGCGCCGACGGTGGCGGCCAAGGCGGCGGAGCCGGAGCCGGGTCTGTTCGGCAAGCTGGGCGCTTGGGTCAAGAGCCTGTTCGCCGAGCCGGAGCAAGCGGCCCAGCCGGCCGAGAAGAAAAAGCCGGCGGCCCAGTCTCAGCAACGCGGCAACCGCCAGCGCAACGGCGACCGCCGTCCGGGCGGTCAGGCGCGTCGCGAACACGAGCAGCGTCGTCAAGGTTCCGATGAGAAACCGCGTCGTCCGGAGCGCGCCGAACGCGGCGAGCGCCAGGACGGCGAGCGTCAGGAACGCCAGGAGCGTCCGGAGCGCAAAGAGCAGCCGCAACGCGAGGAGCGCCAGGAGCGCGGCGAGCAGCCGCGCAACGGCCGCCGCCGCGAGCGCGACAACGGTCGCGAGACTCGCGAAGGCCGCGAACCGCGCGAGCTGAAGGACGCGCAGCGTCAACAGCCGGCGCGCGAGGAAGCGCCGCAGGAGCGTCCGGAAAAGCTGGAGAAGCAGGAGCGTCCGCAGCAGGAGCCGCGTCGTCGTCAGGCGCCGCAGGCGGAAGAGCAGGCTTTGGAGCTGAGCAAGCCGGTTGTCGACGAGGCTCGCGCCGAAGGCGACGCCGAGCAGCAGGAGCGCAATGAGCGTCGTCGTCGTCGCAGCCGTCGCGACCGTCGTCGCGATGATCCGGCCGCAGCGCCGCAGGAAGAGGGTCTTGCCCTGCCGGCGGCGGAAGCGGCGCCGATCGCGGTCGCGGCCGTTGTCGGCGCGGTAGCGGTGGAAGCCGTCGTCGAGGCGGTGGCCGAGGCGCCGGCTGAAGCGCCGGCGGCAGCGGCTGAGCAGCGTGAGGAAGCGGCGGCGGTTGAGTCCGCGGCAGTCGAAGCGGTCCAGCCGGCGCGGGAAGCGTTCGAGCCTGTTGCGGCGGTTGAGCTGGAACAGCCGGCGGTTGACGCGGCTCCGGCGATTGAGCTGGCCCCGGTCGTGGAAGCGGCTCCGGTGTTTGAGGCGGCTCCGGCGGTTGAAGTGGTTTCGGTGCTGGAGGCTGTCGAGGCGTTTGTCGCGGCGGAACCCGCGCCTGCGCCGGAAGTTGCCGCTGCGCAGAGCGAGCCGGAACAGGCCGATCCGGTCGAGCCGGCAGTCGAGGCGCCGGCCGTGGTTGAGACCCGCGCCGTTGCCGCGGCGGAGCCGGCAAGCCTGGGCGGCTTGGTCATGGTGTCCACCAAGTCGGTAGTCGAGGCGCCCGCGGCGCAGGAGCCGGTATTGCCGGCGGGGCCGCGTCGTCGCGACGTGACTCGTCAGGCTCAGCAGGGCGCCGCTCCGGCTGACCTGGTGCAGGTGGAAACCCGCAATCCTTGAACGTAGTCTGAGGCCCGGAGCGCTGCTATTTAGCGCTCCGGGTGTTGACGCCGCTCAGGGGTTTGGTTAATATACCCCTCTCTCGCAAGAGATGTTCCCTGATAGCTCAGTTGGTAGAGCGACGGACTGTTAATCCGCAGGTCGCAGGTTCGAGCCCTGCTCGGGGAGCCAGAATTCAAAAGGCCACGCATCGCGTGGCCTTTTTGCGTTTCCGCGCGTTCGTCGCGGCTTCCCGTCGAGTTCTCGGCGCCCTGGCGCGCCTGTCCCAATTGATTGCGCTAAGCAATTTTAACAGTTTGCTTCCCATTCCATACGTCATATAACACAAGCTGGTGACAACTTGACCGCCTCGTTTGCGCGCGCTTGAGCGCGGCCGTTTCCGGCTGCGCAGCGCGGTGAGCTGGGGGCGGCGTGAGGAGGCCGGGTGGCTGGATCCCTGAAGGGCGAAAGCAGCGCCTTGGATTGCGCCGAACAGGTGTTGTCCGATGTGCTGGAGGCGGTTCCGGTGGGACTGGCGCTGATTGACGGCCAGATGCGTTATCGATTGCTCAACCAACGTCTGGCGGAGGCCAACGGCCTGCCGCATTCGGCCCATCTGGGGCGCGGCGTGGCGGAAACGCTGCCGCAGATCGGCGAATATCTGGAATCGCTGATGCGGCAGGTGATGGAGAGCGGCGAGCCGGTGCTGGATGTTTGCGTCAATTCCAGGGTGGGCGCCGGCGACAAGGGCGCGCTCAGGGAGTGGCAGATCAGCTATCTGCCGTATTGCGCCTCGGCGGACGAGGTGGCGGGGGTGTTGGCGGTGGTCAGGGACGTGGCGGCGGAGCGGCGGGCCGAGCGTCTGCGCGGCGAGGGCGAGGCCCGCTTGCGCATGGTGGTGGATTCCGCGCTGGACGGCTTGGTGATGATAGACCAGAGCGGGCGCATCCGGATGGCGAATCATCGGGCGGAGGTGATGTTCGATTATCTGGGCGTCGGCATGGAGGGTCTGATGATTTCCGGCCTGGTGCCGGAGCGCTTCCGCGACGGCCATGGGCGGCTGATCGAAAATTATATGCGCCGCCCGGAGGCGCGGGAGATGGCGCGCCAGCAGGAAATCTTCGGGGTGCGGCGCGACGGCGGCGAGTTCCCGGCCGAAATCGGCCTGACGCCGGTGCGCGACGGCGGGGAGTTGCAAGTGCTGGCCACCATTACCGACATCAGCGCGCGCAAGGCGGCGCAGGCCAGTCTGGAGCTGGCCTTGAAGGAAAAGACCGCCTTGCTCAACG
Organism: Chromobacterium sp. CCUG 30098; assembly: GCF_059916605.1. NCBI lineage: Bacteria > Pseudomonadati > Pseudomonadota > Betaproteobacteria > Neisseriales > Chromobacteriaceae > Chromobacterium > Chromobacterium sp. CCUG 30098. The sequence goes on from NZ_JAUCGS010000004.1 coordinate 209,849, forward strand.
AGGTGCACCACCGGGTCAAAAACAATCTGCAAGTCATTTCCAGTCTGCTCAATCTGCAAACGCGCTCGGCGCCGCCGGAGGCGGTGGCGGTGCTGACCGAGTGTCAGAATCATGTGCGCGCGATGGCGCTGATCCATCAGCTCTTGTACGAGCACGGCGACTTTTCCCGGATTCACGTGGGGGTTTACCTGGAGCGGCTGACTCAGTTGCTCAGCGGCAGCGTGTCGGACGTCGGGGTGCGCTTGCGCTGCCGCGGCATGGGCGCCGCGGTGTATCTGGGCATGCAGCGGGCGATTCCCTGCGGCTTGCTGGTGAACGAGTTGGTGACCAATGCGCTCAAGCATGCGTTTCCCGATCGGCGCGGCACGGTGGAGGTGGCGCTGGAGCGGGAGGACGGCGGGCGTTGCCGGATTCTGGTGTCGGACGACGGCGTCGGCATTCCGGAGTCGGTGAAGCTGGGCGAGGTCAGTTCCTTGGGGTTTCGCCTGATTCCCACCCTGGTGGGTCAGTTGAAGGGGGAGGCTCGCTTGCTGCGGCCTGAGGCGGGCGGGGCCTGCGTGGAGATCGCGTTCAGCGATGAGCCGGAGAGCGCGGAATGAATATGGACAACGGTTTGTTGATCGTGGAAGACGAAGGGGTGGTGGCGCTGGACTTGCAGACCAGTCTGGAGTCTTTGGGCTACCGGGTTCTCGGCGTCTGCGCCAATGCGGACGACGCGGTGCGGCGGGCGGGGGCGGATCGGCCGGATCTGGTGTTGATGGATATTCATCTGGACGGCGACGTGCCGGGCACCGAGGCGGCGCGCGTGATACGCGAGCGTTTCCAGATCCCGTCCATCTTTCTGACCGCCTACGCCGAGGACGATATGCTGCGCAACGCGGAAGGCAGCGCGCCCTACGGCTATCTGCTCAAGCCGTATCAGTTGCGGGAGCTGAACGCCTCGGTGCGCATGGGGCTGGCGCGGCGCAGGGCGGAGGTGGAGGAGCAGCGTCAGCGCCGTCGCTTGCGCATGGCGGTGGAGGCGGCCCGGCTGGGGGTGTGGGAATGGGGCGGCCGGCGCGGCGAGATGGCGTGGGAGCAGGAATTTCTGGACGCGTTCCCGTGCGCCGTCGCCGAGGACGGGTTGCCCGGTTTGCTCGGCATGGCCGAGGCCGACGCCGCCGAGTTGACGCGGATCTTGGAGTCCGAGCGGGTCTTGCAGAAAACAGTGAAGCTGGACGCGGAGGGCGCGGAGCGCTGGCTTGAGCTGTGCGGGCGCAATTTCGCCGCGCAGGGCGAGCCGGCGCGTTGGGTGGGGGTGGCGCGAGACGTGACCGACGCGCATTTGAGCGAGGCCAGCCTGCGGCAAGCCAGCGTGGTGTTTCAGGCTAGCGCGGAGGGGATTCTGGTATTGGATCATCGGCGTTGCATCGTGTCGGCGAACGAGTCCTTTTACCGATTGACGGGCTTGAGCGCGGAAGAATCGTTGGGCAGCGATCCGGACGATTGCCTGCACGTGGAGCCGCATGGCGAGAGTTTTTACCGCCGGCTGGAGGGAGAGCGGCATTTTTGGCAGGGCGAGGTGGTGTGTCGCCGCCGGGGTGAAACCTTTCCTTGCTGGCAGCATGCGTCGGTGGTGCGGGACGGGGGGGGGGCGGTCAGTCATTACGTGCTGGCCATCTCCGATATTTCGGCGATACGCGCGGCGGAAGCGCATATTCATTTCCTGGCCTACCATGATCAACTGACCGGCTTGGGCAATCGCCATTTTCTGCAGGTGGAACTGGATAAGGAGATTGCCAGGGCCAAGCGCCGCAATGAGCGCATCGCGCTCTTGTTCATCGATCTGGACGGCTTCAAGGCGGTGAACGACGGCTGGGGGCACGAGGCGGGCGACGCGCTGCTGGTGGCGATGGCCGAGCGTCTGCGTCAGCATGTGCGCGGCGAGGATTTGGTGGTGCGCCTGGGCGGGGACGAATTTCTGGTGGTGGCGCCGGGCTTGGATCGCGGAGAGTCCTGCAGCGTGATGGTGGGTCGGCTTTTGACGGTGTTGGCGCAGCCGGTGGCTTTGGGTGACGACGAGTGCGCGGTGTCGGCCAGCATAGGGGTGGCGTTCTTTCCGGAAAACGGCGGCGATCTGGGTGGTTTGCTGCATGCGGCCGACCGGGCGATGTACCAGGCCAAGAGGGCGGGTAAGAACGAATTCAGGATGGCGGCGGAATAAAATCCGCGCGGGAAAGAATAAAAGCCGAAATCGCGAGATTTCGGCTTTTATATTTGGTGGAGATAAGCGGGATCGAACCGCTGACCTCTTGCATGCCATGCAAGCGCTCTCCCAGCTGAGCTATACCCCCGGTATTGCTGGCGTCCCCACGGGGATTCGAACCCCGGTTACCGCCGTGAAAGGGCGATGTCCTAGGCCTCTAGACGATGGGGACTGAATTGTGGTGGAGATAAGCGGGATCGAACCGCTGACCTCTTGCATGCCATGCAAGCGCTCTCCCAGCTGAGCTATACCCCCACGGAGTGTTTCGTCCTTCCCGGCTTTCGCCCGGTCGGTCTCGACAGGAAGCGAACTATACCTAGGCTTTTCAGGCCGCGCAAGGCTTTTCTCAAAATATTTCCCTTGGCGGACGCCGGGTGAGAAAGAGGGTTTAAGGGGCGGCGGCGGCGACTTTTGACGCCGCTGGACGCAAAGCCGTGATTTTCTGGGAAAAATCAGTTTATTCCTATTCCAAGCCATTGGGGTGGCGGGGATAGAATATCCGCGGAAAAACAATTCACGTCCGGCATTAGCGCAAAGAGTTAATGCCGGACAAGGTTAAAGCCTGGCTCAAATCGACGGCTAACGATGGATGGCATAGACATGAGAATGCCGGGCGCGGATTGGCCGGGGTGGGAAGGGACGCGACAGTCCGGCAAAGCTTAGGAGGTGTGCATGAATAAAAAACAGTTGATCAACGAGGACTTGCTGGACTCCTCCTCGGACCAGGCTTTGAAAGAAGCCGCGGTTTTCCTGCTGAACACCCTGACGGACCGCGTTCAGTTGCGTCAGCAGAAAGGGATAGAAGAAATTGAGCGGCTGGCCATGGCTTACGGCCTGATTCTGCCCAAGCTCTACGCCAAAAACGGCGTGACGCCCAAATATCAGAACCCGGCGATGCCGCACCAGACCTGGTCCGGCCGCGGCAGGCCGCCGGTGTGGCTGGTGGAGGCGGAGGCCAGGGGAGAGGACCGCGAGCGCTTTGTGATCAAGAGTCAGAAAAGATTGGGGCAGGTCTAGAAGCATTCACCATCTGCCGCGCCTTGTGAAGCCTGGCATGGCGAGCACCGCTTCGAAATGCTCATGCGCCGCGAGCGCGTTCCGCTTCTTCCGCTGTTTTCACTTTGTCTCGCGCAGGCCCGCGAGACCTTGAATGGATGCTGGCGCCGCGGCGGCCGGCTCAGGCGCGTTTCAAGGGTCCTGATGTTCCAGGCGCATGCGCGCTCGCGCATCGCGCTCCGCTTGTCGCTGCCTGCTTTGCAGCGTGGTGGCGACAAAGTCCAGATGTTGTTCCACCGCTTGCTGCGCGGCGTCCGGCTGCTTGTCGCGGATAGCTTCCCAGATGGCCAGATGCTGCGCGCGCAGCGCGTCCGCCACTTCTCCCACCGCGAACAAATCGGCGATATTGTCCTTGACGTGCCGATGCAGCATGGCCAGCAGGCTGCCGCTCAGATGGGCGAACAAGACATTGTGCGAGGCCTCGGCCACCGCCTGGTGAAAGCGCACGTCGGCCTGCGCCTGTTGGGCCAGATCTCCGCCATCGTAGGCGTTCTGCAATTGGTTCACGCAATGTTCCAGACGCTGTAGATCGGCCGGCGTGGCGCGGTTGGCCGCGCTGCGCGCCGCCGCGCCTTCCAGCACCCGCCTGAATTCCAATAAGTCACCGTGCAAGTCCTGATGCTGGTTCAGCAGCTTTTCCCAGGGGTCGGAAAACGCGGTTTCCAGCCGGTCCGTCACCCAGGTGCCGCCGCCCTGGCGGCTGCTGAGCAGGCCGCGCGACGCCAGTTGCTGGATCGCCTCGCGCAGCGAGGGCCGGGACACGCCGAACTCCTCGGCCAGCTGCCGTTCCGGCGGCAGGCGGTCTCCCGGTTTGAGCACGCCGTCCAGAATGCGCTTTTCCAGTTGTTCGACGATGACGTCGGAGAGTTTGGGGATGTTCAGTTTGGGGTAGGCCATGGCGCCGGGCTTGTCGGTTCGGAAAAATTGGTCAGACCAGAGTGAGTGCAGCTTACCACAGCCGGTGCGGGAATCCGCGTCGTCATATTGACGGACTCAAGTAATCACTCTAGAGTTGTTTTAATAAAAATAATTGGTCTTACCAATTTACAAAGGAAACCGGATGAAGCCTGCCAACGTGTATCTGTTCGGCACCTGTCTGCTGGACCTGTTTTTGCCGCAGGCCGGCGTGGATGCCATCGCCTTGCTGGAAGGCCTGGGCTTGCGAGTGCACTTTCCGCAGCAACAGAGCTGCTGCGGCCAGCCGGCCTATACCAGCGGCCATCCGGCGGAAGCGCTGGCGGTGGCGCGGGCGCAGCTGGACTGTTTTGCCGAGGATTGGCCCATCGTGGTGCCGTCCGGTTCCTGCGGCGGCATGATCAAGCACCATTGGCCCAAGCTGTTCGCCGGCCAGCCGGACGAGGCGCGCGCCTGCGCGGCGGCCGCGCGGGTGGTGGAGTTCAGCGATTTTCTGCTCAACCATCTGGACTGGCGGCCGCAAGATCAGGGCCCCAAGGTGAAGGTGGCGGTGCACACCTCCTGTTCCGCCCGCCGCGAAATGAATGTGCATCTGTCCTCTTGGGCCTTGCTGGAGCGGCTGGCCAATGTGGAACGGGTGGTGCACGACCATGAATCCGAGTGCTGCGGTTTCGGCGGCACTTTTTCGATCAAGCATCCTGACATCGCCGGGGCGATGGTGACGGACAAGGCCGCCGCGCTGCGGGACAGCGGCGCGGTGGAGTTCATCACCGCGGACGGCGGCTGTCTGCTCAATATCAACGGTAAGCTGGCCAAGGAGGGCGGGGCGTTTCGGGGCCGGCATCTGGCCAGCTTTCTGCTGGAGCGCGTGGGAGGCAAGGCATGAGCGCCCGCGACGCCATTCTGGCCAAGCTGCGCGCCGCGCCGCGCGAGGAGCTGCCGCGGCCGGAGCTGGACGCGCATTTCCGGCGTTTTACGCCGCCACAGCACAGCCTGGACGCCTTGCGCGGTTGGGCGCGGGCGATGCGGGCGGTGAAGACCGAGGTGCTATGGGTGCGCGCCGACGACTGGCACACGCGGCTGGCGGTGTGGATCGCGCAGCGGCGGCCGGCTTCCTTGCTGCTGTCCGACACCGCGCACGGCCGCCGCGCCGAGGCGGTGCTGCAAGGCTTGCCGACGCCGCCGGCGCTGCGTTTCTTCGACCGCGCCGTCGACGACTGGAAGGCCGAGCTGTTCGAGATCGAGGCGGCGTTCACCGCGGCGCGCTGCGGCATCGCCGCCACCGGCACCCTGGTGCTGTGGCCGGACGCGCAGGAGCCGCGCACCATGAGCCTGGTGCCGCCGCTGCACATCGTCCTGTTCGACACCGCCACGCTCTATCCGGACTTCTACAGCGCGATGCGTTGCGAAAACTGGCAGGACGGCATGCCTACCAACGCCTTGCTGATTTCCGGCCCGTCCAAGACCGCCGACATCCAGCTGACGCTGGCCTACGGCGCGCACGGCCCGCGCGAACTGCTGGTGCTGGCGCAGCTGCCCGAGCACATCAATCCGGCGCAGCTGGAGCAGGCGGAGGAGGCCCGACCATGAGCGAGCACAAGATCGAGCTTTATCCCTCGCGCCAATTCAAGCAGCAAGCGCGCGCGGCATTGGCCGACGGCGAACTGCGCCACAGCCTGCGCGGGGCAATGGACTTCCTGATGGCCAAGCGTTTGTCGGCCTTCGACGATCCGGCGGAACTGGACGCCTTGCGCGCGCTGGGAGAAGCCATCCGCCAGCGTTGCCTGTCGCGGCTGCCGGACTTGCTGGAGCAGTTGGAGGCGCGGCTGAGCGCCAACGGCGTGCAAGTGCATTGGGCCGAGACCGCGGACGAGGCCAATCGCATCATCCACGGTCTGGTGACGGCGCGCGCCGGCCGGCTGATGGTCAAGGGCAAGTCCATGGTCAGCGAGGAAATCGAACTCAACCATTATCTGGAAGCGCGCGGCGTCGCCGCGGTGGAAAGCGATATGGGCGAGTACATCGTGCAGCTGGCCGGCGAAAAGCCCACCCACATCATCATGCCGGCGATACACAAGACCAAGGCCGACATCGCGCGGCTGTTCCACGACAAGCTGCCGGGCACGCCCTACACCGAGGACGTGGACGAGTTGATACAGATAGGCCGCGGCGCGCTGCGCCGGCTCTATCTGGACGCCGACGTCGGCCTGTCCGGCGTCAACTTCGCGGTGGCGGAAACCGGCACGCTGTGCCTGGTGGAGAACGAAGGCAACGGCCGCATGTGCACCACGGTGCCGGACCTGCACATCGCCATCACCGGCATAGAGAAAGTGGTGGAGAAGCTGGCCGACGTGCCGCCCTTGTACAGCCTGCTGACCCGCTCCGCCATCGGCCAGCCCATCACCACTTATTTCAATATGATCAGCGGCCCGCGCCGCGCCGGCGAAAAAGACGGCCCGCGCGAGGTGCACCTGGTGCTGCTGGACAACGGCCGCAGCCAGGCCTACGCCGACGCGCAATTGCGCAAGACCCTGCAATGCATACGCTGCGGCGCCTGCATGAACCATTGCCCGGTCTACGCCCGCATCGGCGGCCACGCTTACGGCACCACCTATCCGGGGCCGATAGGCGAGATCATCTCGCCGCATCTGCTGGGCCTGGAAAACACCCGCGATCTGCCCACCGCCTCCAGCCTGTGCGGCGCTTGCGGCGAGGTCTGCCCGGTGAAGATCCCCATCCCCGAGATGCTGATGCGGCTGCGCGAGGAAAGCCAGCGTCCGGCCGGGGAGGCGGTCAGCCATCCGCTGCGCGGCCAGGGCGCGGCGGCGAGCGCGGCGGAGCGGCTGGCCTGGAAGGGCTGGCGCCAGGTCCACGCCTCGCCGCGGCTGTACCGCTGGTTTGGCTGGGGCGCCACCCGGCTGCGCAAGCTCGCGCTTGGCGGCCAGTTGGGCTGGACCCAGAACCACGCGCCGCTGACGCCGGCGCCCAAGACCCTGCACGAACTGGTGCGCGAACGCGAAGCGCGCCGCGCCGCCGGGGAGCGGCCATGAGCATGAGCCCGGCGCATCAGGCTTTCCATAGCGATTTGCTGACGGCGATGCCGGCGGCGCGCATTTACACCGACCCGCTGTCCACATTGGCTTACGGCACCGACGCCAGCTTCTACCGGCTGCGGCCGCAAATCGTCGCCCGCGTCGACAGCGAGGCGGAAGTGGCGGCCATCCTGGCGCTGGCGCGCCGCCACCGGGTGGCGCTGACCTTCCGCGCCGCCGGCACCAGCTTGTCCGGCCAGGCGGTCAGCGATTCGGTGCTGGTCTTGCTGGGCGATGGCTTCAACCATGGCCAGGTCTTGGACGACGGCGCGCGCGTCCGGCTGGGGCCGGCGATGATAGGCAGCCACGCTAACGCCCTGCTGGCGCCTTACGGCCGCAAGATCGGCCCGGACCCGGCGTCGATCAATAGCGCCAAGATCGGCGGCATCGCCGCCAACAACTCCAGCGGCATGTGCTGCGGCACCCGCGACAACAGCTATCACACGCTGGCGGCGATGCGCCTGCTGCTGCTGGACGGCGCCGCGCTGGACACCGGCGACGCCGCCAGCGTGGCGGCTTTCCGCCAGTCCCACGCCGCGCTGCTGGCCGGCTTGTCCGGCCTGGCGGCCGAATTGCGCGCCGACGCGGCGCTGGCCGAGCGGGTGCGCCGCAAATACCGGCTGAAGAACACCACGGGCTACGGCATCAACGCCTTGCTGGATTTCGACGACCCGGTGGACATGCTCAGCCATGTGTTGATCGGCTCCGAGGGCACGCTGGGCTTCATCAGCGAGATCACCTTCCACAGCGTGGTCGAGCATCCGCACAAGGCCTCGGCCTTGCTGCTGTTCGACGCGCTGGAGCCGTGCTGCCGCGCGGTGTCGGCGCTGAGCGCGGCCGCAAACGCCCACGGCGTGGCGGCGGTGGAGCTGATAGACAGCCGCAGCCTGCGCGCCTTGCACGGCAAGCCGGGGCTGCCGGATTTCCTGGCGCGGCCGTTCGGTCCGGAGGAGGCCTGTTTGCTGATCGAGGCGCGCGCCGGTTCCGAGGCGGAGCTGGAGCGCCATTGCGCGGCGATAGACCAGCTGCTGGCCGGTTTCGCGCCGCGTCTGTCCAGCGGCTTCAGCCGCGAGGCCGCGGTCTGCGACAGCTATTGGGCCTTGCGCAAGGGCTTGTTTCCGGCGGTGGGCGCGGTACGGCCGCTGGGCAGCACCGTGGTGATCGAGGACGTGGCGTTTCCGATTCCGCAGCTGGCCGACGGCGTGGCCAGGCTGACGGCCTTGTTCGACCGCCACGGCTATGACGAGGCCTTGTTGTTCGGCCATGCCTTGGACGGCAATCTGCATTTCGTGTTCGCGCCCAGCTTCGACAGCGAGCGCGAGGTGGCGCGTTACGACGCCTTCATGCAGGACGTCAGCGCGCTGGTGGCCGGCGAATACGACGGCTCGCTGAAGGCCGAGCACGGCACCGGCCGCAATGTCGCGCCCTTTGTGCGCCAGGAGTGGGGCGACGCCGCCTGGAACATCATGCGCCGCATCAAGGCCTTGTTCGACCCGGACGGCCTGCTCAATCCCGGCGTGATCATCACCGACAACGAGCGGCTGCACCTGGAAAACCTCAAGCCCTTGCCGGCGGCCGATCCCATCGTCGACCGCTGCATCGAATGCGGCTTTTGCGAGGCGGCCTGTCCGTCGCACGGGCTGACGCTGAGCCCGCGCCAGCGCATCGTCGCCTGGCGCCGCATCCAGCAACTGAGCCGCGACGGCGGCGCGGCGGAAGAGCTGGCCGCGCTGCGCGCCGATTTCCGCTACCGCGCCATCGACACCTGCGCCGCCACCGGCATGTGCGCGACGCGCTGTCCGGTGGGCATCAATACCGGCGATCTGATGAAGCGCTTGCAAGGCCCGTCGCCGCGGCCGCGCGCCGCGCGCTTCGCCGCCCGCCATATCGGCGCCGCCGCGTCCGCCGTCCGCGCCGGCCTGGCGCTGGCGCATCTATTCGGGCCGGAGCGGCTACACCGCATCAGCTTGCGGCTGCGCCGCCGCCACAAGGTGATTCCCTTGCTGCCCGCGCATCTGCCGCGGCCGGCCGGCCGTCTGCCCGCCGCCGGCGGCGACGGCGAGCCGGTGGTGCTCTTCCTCAGCTGCGTCAACCGCGCGCTGGCCGCGGACGCCGCCGGCGGCAACGCCGCCGCGCCCACGCTGGCCTTGCTGCGTCGCGCCGGTTTCAGCCCTCGCTATCCGTCCGGCCAGGATGGCCTGTGCTGCGGCCAGCCCTTCGCCTCGGCCAATGCCGCGGAGGCGCTGGACATCAGTCAGAACGCGCTGAACCTGGCCTTGCTGGCCGCTAGCGAAGACGGTCGCCATCCGGTTTACCTGGACAACGGGCCGTGCGCGGCGCGCATTCTGTCCGCCCAGCGCCAAGGCCGGCTGGACGCGCGCTTGCGTCTGTTCGACGCGGCCCGCTTCCTGGACGCCTTCGTCGCGCCGCGGCTGGCGGTGACGCGCAAGCTGGCGCAACTGGCGCTGCACATCCCTTGCAGCGCCGCCGAGATGGGCGCGGCGGACGCGCTCAAGCGGCTGGCCGGCCGCTGCGCCGAGCGGCTGACGGTGCCGGACATCGCCTGCTGCGGCTTCGCCGGCGACAAGGGCTTCACCGTGCCGGAACTGAACGCGCACAGCTTGCGACGGCTGCCGCCGGCCTTGCCCCAGGGCTGCCGCCACGGCGTGTCGATGAGCCGCACTTGTCAGATCGGCCTGAGCGAGCACGCCGGCTTTGAATACCGCAGCATCGAAGCGCTGCTGGATTTTTGCACCACCCCTGGAGCGTGTTTACGATCTAGCGAGCTAAGGCGAGACGAGGCGAAAACGGCTGAGAAAGCGGAATGTACAGATGGTACATGAGCATTTCGAAGGTGTTTTCAACGCCGTATCGCTGACGCGCAGCAGATCGTAAACAGGCTCTAAAAGCGGCCCGCTATGAAGGCCGCATCGTTGGCGCCGCCGCCCGGGCGGCCGGCGCCGAGTTGAAACGCCGGTAAACATCCTTCCCTGAACGCATTCCGTCCACACGGCCGCGGCTAGCCCGCCGCCGCGCGGATGTTTGTGCGCGCAAGAAGAAGGAGAGACTACAGAGGAGACATCATGATCTGGACCCAAAACTACTTTCCGTCCGGCGGCATGGCGCTGTCGGCGCTGATGGCGGCCTTGCCGATTATTTTCTTTTTCCTGGCGCTGGCGGTGTTCCGGCTCAAGGGCCATGTCGCCGGCAGCCTGACCGTGCTGCTGGCGCTGCTGGTGGCCACGCTGTTCTACGGCATGCCGGCGGACATGGCGCTGGCCGCCGCCGGTTTCGGCTTCGCCTACGGCCTGTGGCCCATCGCCTGGATCATCATCGCCGCGGTGTTTCTGTACAAGATCACCGTCAAGACCGGACAGTTCGACATCATCCGCGCCTCGGTGTTGTCGGTGACCGAGGATCAACGCCTGCAGATGCTGCTGGTCGGCTTCTCCTTCGGCGCCTTCCTGGAGGGCGCCGCCGGCTTCGGCGCGCCGGTGGCCATCACCGCCGCGCTGCTGGTGGGCCTGGGCTTCAATCCGCTGTACGCGGCCGGCCTGTGCCTGATCGCCAATACCGCGCCGGTGGCTTTCGGCGCCATGGGCATCCCCATCATCGTCGCCGGTCAGGTCACCGGGCTGGACCCCTTCGTCATCGGCGCCAAGGCCGGACATCAACTGCCGTTTCTGTCGGTGCTGGTGCCGTTCTGGCTGGTGATGATGATGGACGGCCTCAAGGGCGTGCGTCAGACCTGGCCGGCGGTGCTGGTGGCCGGCGGCTCCTTCGCCGTTACCCAGTATTTCACCTCCAACTACATCGGGCCGGAGCTGCCGGACATCACTTCGGCCCTGGTCAGCCTGGTGTGTCTGACGCTGTTCCTGAAAGTGTGGCAGCCGCGCGAGATCTTCACCTTCGCCGGCCGGCGCGCGCCCAGCCCGCGCCAGCCATCCGGCTTCGGCCTGGGCCGGATCGCCCGCGCCTGGGGGCCGTTCCTGATCCTGACCGCGCTGGTGACGCTGTGGAGCCTGAAACCGTTCAAGGCCTTGTTCGCCAAGGGCGGCGCGCTGGAGCACTGGGTGCTGAAGTTCCATGTGCCGTATCTGGACAATCTGGTGATCAAGACCGCGCCCATCGTGGCCGCGGACAAGCCTTACGAGGCGCTGTACAAGCTGGACCTGCTGTCCGCCGTGGGCACCGCCATTTTCGTCGCGGCCTTGCTGTCCATCGCGCTGCTGCGTTTCCGTCCGGCGCAGGCCGCCGCCGCTTTCGGCGAAACCCTGCTGGAACTGAAGCGGCCCATCCTGTCCATCGGCATGGTGCTGGCCTTCGCCTTTGTCGCCAATTATTCCGGCATGTCCAGCACGCTGGCCTTGTGCCTGGCCAATACGGGCAAGGCCTTTCCCTTTTTCTCGCCCTTCCTGGGCTGGCTGGGGGTGTTCCTGACCGGTTCCGACACCTCGTCCAACGCCTTGTTCTCGGCCTTGCAGGCGTCCACCGCGCATCAGTTGGGCGTGTCGGACATTCTGCTGGTGGCGGCCAACACCACCGGCGGCGTGACCGGCAAGATGATTTCGCCGCAGTCCATCGCCGTGGCCTGCGCGGCGGTGGGCCTGGTGGGCAAGGAGGCGGACCTGTTCCGCTTCACCCTCAAGCACAGCCTGATCTTTTGCAGCCTGGTGGGGGCGATGACTTACGCGATGGCGTATTTCTGAGATCGTGAACAGGTTCTGAGAACCTGGCTCAAGGCCCGGCGGCGTGGACGCGCCGGGCCGGGCTTACAGGATTTCCTGGTTTTCGCAGAAGAAGCTGATCGAGTCGAAATTGACCTGGGTGACATGGTTGGTGACCGGCACCATATTGATCAGGTGGCGGGTGCCGATGTCGAAGATATGGTATTCGCTGGCCAGGCTGCCGTACTCGGACGGCGACTTGGTCTTTTTGACGATGGTGACCGCGTTGGCCTCGCCGTTCCAGCCGTAGCTGGTGTTGAACTGCAGCAGGCGGTTGATGTAGTCGCCGGTGGGCGAATGCAGGAAGAAGTGGATGGTCTCGTTCTTCATGTCCAGATCGATGAAGCCGCTGGTGATCGCCGTCTCGCCGCTATTGCGCGGGAATTTGAGTTCGGAGATGCGGGCGGTGCAGATGGTGCGGCTGTCCATGATGTAGTTGTGGCCGGCATAGCCCAGATAGAGCGCGATCAGAAACAGTCCGAGAGCGATCAGAACACGATTTTGTTTTTGCAATTGAGATCGCTCCCGTATTTCTTGTCGCACAGATAACTCGCCGTGCATTTGCCGCTCTTGATGTAGAAGGCGTCGCCGCCGCTTTCCGGCAGCTTGGGCGCGTCGCGGTAGACATTGCCCACCACGAACAGGCTGCGCGCGCCGTCGCGCATTTTATGAATGTTCATTTGCGGAATCCACCAAGAGGCGTGCCAGCCCAAGAGCAGACCCGCGGCGGTGATGGCCAGCAGGGCCAGCGCCTGGCGGCGATCGACACGGACCGGCAGCCACCAGCGCGCCATGCGCCGCTTGGGCGCCGGCGCGGCTCCGGCCGCGGGCGGGGGGCTTTCCGGCGCGGGCAGGGCGCCGTCGGCGTCCTCCCGCGGCTCCAGCGTGGCGAAGGCGCCGACGAATTGGCAGCCGCGCCTCGGAATGGTCTTGATGATCTTGGGATCCAGCCCGCTTTTCTCAAGCTGCGCGCGCAGATCGAATACCAGCTTGTGGTAGCTGGAGTCGGTGACGATGGTTTTCCCCCATACGTTTTCAATCAGCTCGTTTTTTTCGAACAGTCCGGAGAGCAAGAGCTTGAGCAGCAGCGCTTCATTGTATTTCAGGATGATCTTGTCTTGATCCCCGGGCAGCAGGCTGCCCTCGTCAGGGTCGAAGACGACTTTGTCTTCAATATGGAATCTCATTTTTATAATCTTTCTTCCCACGCCGCGGCCGGTATTGGAAACGCCTTGCGGCATTTGATATTACGGCCAGGACGGGTTCGGCGATATTTTAAATTACCCCATAGGTAATTTGCTCTAAATCGATTATAGGTAGCAATACCCAACTGCCAAGCTGGCCTTGCCAAGTGATGTTGCGGGGGAGCCGAAAGGTAAGCGGAAATGACAAGAGCGCCGGGTGCGCTCTTGATTTGACGTCAAATATTTTCCAACAGAATCCGCTTCTTTTCAAGAGGATGGCCGCGTTCGCCGCGCGGACCGCATGCGCGAGCGGACGGCGAAGTCCGCTGGAACTCAGGCCTGTAGGGCATTGCCGCCGGGATGGCGGCGTCGGGGAGTCCGGCGTATTCGGCGTGACCGGCCCGCAACGAAAACCATGGATTTGGCGAAAGGCCGGAGCGGCCGGCGATGACTACGGAATTGTAGCGACGCGATTACAGCGCGCCGGCGCCGGAACGGAGCCGAAACGCCCGCCGAGGCGAGTCCGGCGCGAAGCGCGCATGAAAAACCGGGATAAGGGAGCCGCCAATAAGATGGCCTGTCGCTTGCTATTGAGGACTGAGTGGAATTGACGGCTCTGGCAAATGGCTGCGGCCGCTTGTTAAAACCAGCGGCGCTTTTGGCTTAATGCGTGGATTTAAGCTGTGTGATTTCTTGTTGCGCTCGCAGCAGCTCCTGCTCTATCGCATTAATTCTTTTATCTCTGCTGTTAAGTTCGTTTAACAGTTGCTCGCTCAGCAATTGCGCCTGATCCAGACATAGGATCAGTGCGGAGAGTTTGGCGCTGTTGGCGAGTTGCTCCATTAAAGGATTGCCGGCGTTGGCGTGGTCTTTGTTTTTATATTGCATGCTGAATGATGTGTGTTGTTATTCAATACATTTAGGCAGTCGAAAGTGGATTTCGCGCCCACGGAACAGAGCGGAGATCATAGCATGCAGTTTGGGTGAGCGGGGGCGCAAGCCTTGAGAATTAAGCTTTTTGCCAGGGGTGGTAAGGAATGATAATGATTGTTGCGGCCGTTGTTGGCCCTATTCGGGCCGATATCGGACCTGGGGCGGCGGCCAAAACGATAATCATTTCTAATGGCTGATAATAAATTGTACTGGTTTGGATAAAGACATTTAGTATCAACAGGGTTAAGCTGGCCGCTGATGTTTTTTGGAGGCAGTGGCCGTGTTAATGGCGGGAAATGAAAAAGTATTGGAAGGCTTGGCCCAAGAGCGGGAGATGATTTGGCGGCAGGATTTGGAGAGTTTGACGGTTTATATCGAAAACCTGATTAGAAAAACCTCCGCCATGGGCGCGGTGGTGCCTGGACTCTATCGCGCTTTGAGAATATGCAGCGTCGCCCTGAAAGGCGGCGGCGTGGGCGGCAAGGTGTATCTGACGCGCAAGGAGCGTTTGGATATTTACTGGGCGGTGAAGTCGGAAGCGTTTTCCATTTGATTATTGGTCAGTAGTGGCGTTTATTTTTGGATTGGGAAATCAATTGTGTCGCTGATCGGTTTTGTATGTTGTCGCGTATTTAGCATCGCTTTGTTCTGGTGCGGGATGAAGGCGCTGGGCATAGGCGTTTTGATGCTGCTCTTGCATATTGGCAAGGAGAAGGCTTTGAATGCGCCCTTGCGGCGCGAGTGAGCGCCTGCGCCTGGTTTGTGGCAGCAAAGTCAGGCGCGGGCTTCTCCTCGCCCCGCCGGAGCGGGCGAAATGAGGATTGTCGGATTGAAATGAAATGGGGCCGCGTTGCGATAACGCGGCCCTTTTGGCGTGGACGCTGTTTATCAGAATACGCGCAGGCCGGCGCTCCACACTTGGCGCACCAGCGGAATGCCGTCCCGCTCGCGCGCCTGGACCAGGTCCGCGCGCTGGCCGACGGCGATGGCGCCGCGGTCCGCCAATCCCACCGCCCGGGCCGGGTTGCGCGTGACGGTGGCGACGGCGCGGCTTGGGTCCCAGCCCGGCTGGCGGCCCAGCAGGTAGGCGGCGTGCAAGAGGCTGGCCGGCACGTAGTCCGAGGACAGGATGTCCAGCAGGCCGTGGCCGGCCAGTTCCAGGGCGGCGACATTGCCGGAGTGGGAGCCGCCGCGGACGATGTTGGGCGCGCCCATCACCGTCATCAGCCCCTGTTCGCGCGCGGCGCGCGCGGCGGTCAGGGTGGTGGGGAATTCGGACATGGCCACGCCGTCGCGCACCGCCTCGTCGATATGGCTGAGCTCGGTGTCGTCGTGGCTGGCCAGGGCGATGCCGCGCGCGCGCGCCAGTTCCACCACCGCCTGGCGGTGGCTTTCGGCGTAGCGGTCTTGCTTGAGCTTGCGTTGCTCCACCGCGGCGAGGAAGGTGTCGTCGTTCCAGCTGACGTTTTTCTTGGCGTAGTACTTTTTGTACTGCGCCAGGTCGCGGTATTGGCGCTGGCCGGGGGTGTGGTCCATCAGCGACACCAGACGCACCGCCGGATGGCCGATCAAGGGGGACAGCGCGTCCAGCAGCGTGGGATAGGCCAGTTCGCAACGCAGGTGGAACAGGTGCTCGGCGCGGAACACGCGGCGGCGCATGCCGGCGTCTATCGCCTCGAAGGCGCTTTGCAGGGTGTCCAGCCGCACGCTGTCGCCTTCCAGATCGCCCACCGACAGCGCGTCCAGCACGGTGGTGATGCCGGCGGCCACGCATTGCGCGTCGTGGGTGACCACGGCCGGCAGCGTCGGCCACAGCACGCCGTTGCGCGGCATCAGGTGTTTTTCCAGATTGTCGGTGTGCACTTCCACCAGGCCGGGCAGCAGGTCGTCGCCGTCCAGGTCTTCGCTGTGGGGCGGGGGGGCGCTCAGCGCTTGGGCATGGACGGCGGCGATCACGCCGTTGTCTATTTCCAGCGCGCCGCGTTCGACGACGCCGTCGGCCAGGATCAGCCGGGCATTGTTCAATATCCGTTTCATGCTAGGTGTTCCGATTTGTTTGCCAGCGGGACTTCAAACACGCGGTCGGCGACGGCGTCGCGGGTGGGTTCGTCGTGGAAGATGCCCACCAGCGCCGCGCCGCGCGCCAGCGCTTCGCGCATCAGTTCAATCACCACCGCGCGGTTGGCGGCGTCCAGCGAGGCGGTGGGCTCGTCCAGCAGCAGGATGGGCCGCGGCGCGATCATGCCGCGCGCGATATTGACCCGCTGCTGTTCGCCGCCGGAAAAAGTGGCCGGCGGCAGCCGCCACAGCCGTTCCGGGATGTTCAGCCGCGCGAGCAAAGCGCCGGCCTCGCGTCGCGCCGCGTCGGCGTCCACGCCCCATTCGCGCAGCGGCTCGGCGACGATGTCCAGCGCCGGCACCCGCGGGATGGCGCGCAGGAACTGGCTGACGTAGCCCAGGGTGTGGCGGCGGGCGTCTGCGATCTCGTGCGGCAAGGCGGCGGCCATGTCCAGCCAGGCGTCGCGGTGGCGGATGCGTATGCTGCCGCGCTCCACCAGGTAATTGGCGTACAGCGCCTTGAGCAGCGTGCTCTTGCCGGCGCCGGAAGGGCCGGCCAGCGCCACGCATTCGCCGGCGGCGGCCTGCAGGGAGACCTCGTCGAGCACCGGCAGCGTCAGGCCGCCTTGTTGGTGCAGGGTGAAAGTCTTGCTCACTTGCCTTGCGTCTATCAATAGCTTCATGGCTTCAGGCCTGCAGGATGGAGGATACCAGCAGCTGGGTGTACGGATGCTGCGGATCGTCCAGGATTTGATCGGTGAGGCCGGCTTCCACCACGCGGCCGCCTTGCATCACCAGCGTGCGTTGCGCCAGCAGACGGGCCACGGCCAGGTCGTGGGTGACCATGATGACGGCGATGCCGCTGTCGCGCACCAGTCTTCGGGTCAGGTCCAGGAAGCGGGCCTGCACCGAGACGTCCAGGCCGCCGGTGGGTTCGTCCATGAAGACCAGCCGCGGATGGGTGGCCAGGCTGCGGGCGATCTGCAGCCGCTGCTGCATGCCGCCGGAGAAGGCGCTGGGCGGATCGTCCAGCCGCGAGCGGCCGATTTCCACCCGTTCCAGCCAGTCGCCGGCGGTCTGGCGCAGCCGGCCGTAATGGCGCTGGCCCAGCGCCATCAGCCGCTCGCCGATATTGGCGCCGGCGGAGACGTTCATGCGCAGGCCGTCGCGGGCGTGCTGGGACACGAAGCCCCATTCGCTGCGCGCCAGCCGGCGGCGCTCGGATTCGGCGATGGCGGTGAGTTCGTGCTCGCGGCCGTCGCGTTCGCGAAAGCGCGCGCTGCCGGCGCCGGCGGCCAGCTTGCCGGCCAGCGCGGCCAGCAGCGTGGATTTGCCGGAGCCGGATTCGCCGACCACGCACAGCACTTCGCCGGCGTAGAGGTCGAAATCGACGCCGAAGCAGCCGTTGCCGTTGCCGTAGTCCTTGCCGAGGCCGCGGACGCTGAGTAGGGGCGGGTTCATTGCGGGCTTTCCTGTGTGTCGCGGCGCTGCCGGCAGTGGTCGCTGTCGGAGCAGACGTATTGGCGCGCGCCGGCGTCGTCGGTGATGATTTCGTCCAGATAGCTGTCGCCGGCGCCGCACAGCGCGCAGGCCTGTTCCCAGCGCTGCACCTGGAACGGATGGTCGTCGAAGGCCAGGCTTTCCACCCGGGTGTGGGGCGGGATCGCGTACAGCCGTTTTTCGCGGCCGGCGCCGAACAGCAGCAGCGCCGGGTTCATGTCCAGCTTGGGATTGTCGAACTTGGGAATGGGCGAGGGCGAAGCCAGGTAGCGGCCGTTGACCAGCACCGGGTAGTCGTAGCTGGCGGCGATGTGGCCGTAGCGGGCGATGTCCTCGTACAGCTTGACGTGCATCAGGCCGTAATCCTGGTGGGCGTGCAGCTTGCGGGTTTCCTGTTCGCTGGTCTCCAGCGTGCGCAGAGGCTCCGGCTCCGGCACCTGAAACACCAGCACCTGGCCGGCGCGCAGCGGGGTTTCCGGGACGCGGTGCCGGGTCTGGATCAGGCTGGCTTCGGCGCTGCGGGTGGTGGTGGCCACGCCGGCGACGCGGGCGAAGAAGCGGCGGATATTGACCGCGTTGGTGGTGTCGTCCGCGCCCTGGTCTATGACCTTGAGCACGTCGTCGCGGCCGATCACGCTGGCCGTCACCTGGATGCCGCCGGTGCCCCAGCCGTAGGGCAGCGGCATTTCGCGGCCGCCGAAGGGCACTTGATAGCCGGGCACGGCCACGGCCTTGAGCAGGGCGCGACGCAGCATGCGCTTGGTGTTTTCGTCGAGGAAGCCGAAGTTGTACGCCCATGGCGCGGCGGTGCTCATGCTTGTGTCTCCTTGGCGGCGTGTTCGCGGCGCAGCTGGCGTATCAGCGACAGCTCGGCCTGGAAGTCGACGTAGTGCGGCAGCTTGAGATGCTGGACGAAGCCGGAGGCTTCGACGTTGTCGCTGTGGCACAGCGCGAATTCCGGCTGCTGCGCCGGCGCGTGCGCCGTTTCGCCCAGCTCGGCGGCGCGCAGGCTGCGGTCCACCAAGGCCATCGCCATCGCCTTGCGTTCGGCCTCGCCGAAGCTCAGACCGTAGCCGCGGGTGAACTGCGGCGGCGCGCTGCGGCTGCCGGCGAACTGGTTGATCATCTGGCATTCGGTCAGGGTGATTTCGCCGATGTCGACGTCGAAGCCCAGTTCTTCCGGGCAGACCACGACGCTGACTTCGCCCATGCGGATTTCGCCGGCGAAGGGGTGGCTTTCGGCGTAGCCGCGCTGGGTGGAGTAGGCCAGGCCCAGCAGCCAGCCCTCGTCGCCGCGCGCCAGGTTTTGCAGCCGGGCGGCGCGGCCGGCCGGGAACAGCAGCGGCTCGCGGGTCAGGTCGGCCGGTTCCGGATCGCCCGGCGGCGGCGTTTCCGGTTCGATCAGCCCTTCCTGGGCCAGGGTGTCCAGCACGCAGGGCAGCCGTTCCGGCAGCGGCGCGTCCGCCAGCGTCGGCAGCGGCGGCTCGCCGGCCTGGGCCAGGCCGAAGTCCAGCAGCCGCTGGGTGTAATCTGCGGTGGGGCCCAGCACCTGGCCGCCGGGCACGTCCTTGAAGGTGCCGGACACGCGTCGGCGCACCCGCATCGCCGCGGTGTCCAGCGGCCGGCTGGCGGCGAAGCGCGGCAGGGTGGTGCGGAAGGCGCGCAGCAGGAAGGCCGCCTCCACGCAGTCGCCGGCCGCCTGTTTCAGCGCCAGCGCCGCCAGCTCCTCGTCGTACAGCGAACCTTCCTGCATCGTCCTGGCCAGCGCCAGCCGCAATTGGCCGCGGATCTGGGCGAGGCTCAGTTCCGGCGTCGCCGCGTCGCCGCGGCGCTTGGCGGCCAGCAAGTCCCAGGAGCGGGCGATGGCGGTTTCTCCGCCTTTGACGGCTACGTACATCTCAACCCTCCTTGACGCGGGTGCTGCGCGGCAGGCCGGCCACGCGCTCGCCGCAGATCAGAAAAATGTCCACGCCCAGCGGAAAACGGGCGTGATTGTCCCGCCATTGCCGCCAGAAATCGTCCGGCGCGCCGTTCACGCCGAAACGGCGCGGCGCGGCGAAGCCCGGGCCGTCGGCTTCCACCTGTTCGGCGTTGAAGCCGGCGGTTTCCAGCAGCACGGTGGCGGAGCGGTCCGGGTATTCGGGCTCGCCGGCCTTGAGCGCGGCCAGCGGCGGCGGCGGCGCGCCCAGCGGCAGCACCACGAAGTCGGCCTGTTCCGGCGCGGCGGCCAGGCGCAGGCCGGTATGAAAGCGCAGGCTGGCCAGGGTGTCCGCCGGCAGCGGCGGCAGCCAGACGCTGACGTCCTGGTCCAACAGGGCATAGAGCAGGGCGGCGGTGGCCGGCATCAGGCCGGGCAGCTCGGCCGGCAGCGCCGGCAGCGTTTGCGGCAGCAAGGGTTCGGCCAGCGCGGCCAGCGCGGCGCGGAAGCAGCGCTGACTGTCGTGAACCGGGTCGGAGAAGGCGGCGCGCATTTCATTCATCTCATTCCCCCCTGACCAGGGTGAAGAATTCCACCTTGCTGGCGGCGGCTTCGCGCGCCGCCTGTTCGCGGCGCGCGGCGCGTTCGGCGCGCAAGGGCGTTATCCATTGCGCGAGCAAACCGTCCCGCCGCGCCGGGTCTTGCAGCAGCGCGTCGGCCTGGGCGATCAATTCGGCGTGTTCGCCGTTGCTGCCCAGCGCCCAGCCGTGGCCCAGGCGGCCGTTGATCCGGCAACTGGCGCGGCTGACGCTGGCTTCGCCCAGATTGAAGCGGGCGCCGCCGCCGCCGGCGCGGCCCTGCAGCATGACAAGGCCGGTTTCGGCGCGGCGCAGCCATTCCACTTGCGGCGCCGGCGGTAATTGCGGGCCCAGCAGCCGGCGCAGCCGCGGCGGCGGGGTGTGGGCCAGCACGCTGAGCCAGTCTTGTCGGGTCGAGGTTTCCATATTGGGTATTCCCCTGTGCGGTTTCAACAAAAATTCATATAAACGTATAGACGTATCCATGATAATGGCCGGCGATAAGGCGCAAACAGCATGCGGCGATGAAGGTTTTGTGACGATTGGGTGGCGGGGCTAGACCTTGGCCGCCATGGGAACGAGAGGGCGTGAACGATGATTGAACGCGGTTCCGGGGTCGCCGTCTGGCGGCAGATAGAAAACAGCCTGGCGGAGGAGATCGCCAGCGGCGCGATCCGCGCCGGCGAGCAATTGGCCACCGAGCTGCAACTGGCCCAGCGCTTTCGCGTCAACCGCCACACCATACGGCGCGCGGTGGCCACGCTGGTGGAGCGCGGCCTGTTGCGGGTGGAACAGGGGCGCGGCACCTTCGTCCAGGACAATGCGATCGACTACGCGATCAGCAAGCGCACCCGTTTTTCCCAGAACATGGCCAGTCAGAACCTGAACTCGGACATCGACGTCCTGGCCAGCGACACGGTGCCGGCCAACGCCGAACTGGCCGATTTGCTGCAAGTGGCGGTGGGCGAGCCGCTGCTGCGCATCAAGACCCTGAGCCGGGTGGAGTTGCGGGTGGTGGACTGGGCGATCTTGTTCTTTCCGGCGGCGCGTTTTCCCGGCCTGCCGGAGATTTACCGGCGCGAGCGCTCGGTGACGCGCGCGCTGGCGCATTTCGGCGTAGACGATTACACCCGGCGCTTCACCCGCGTCAGCGCGCGGCTGCCGGACAGCGAGACGGTGGACTATCTGGGGCTGCCCAAGAACCGGCCGGTGCTGCATGTGAAGTCCTTGAACGTGGACCCGCAGGGGCGGCCGGTGCAATACGGGATCACCTGTTTCAACGGCGATCTGGTGCAACTGGTGATGGAGGAGGCCTGATGCGTTACGCGCTGTATTACGCGCCGCGGCCGGACAGCGCCTTCTGGCGCGCCGGCAGCGGCTGGCTGGGCCAGGACGCGCACAGCGGCCTGCAAGTGTTGCCGCCGCACGCGCCGGGCCTGGACGCCGAAGTCTGGGCGGAGCTGACCGCGGCGCCGGCCCGTTACGGATGGCACGCCACGCTGAAAGCGCCGTTCGCCTTGCGCGCCGGCGCGGACGAGGCGGCGCTGCTGGCGCGGACCGCGGCCTTGGCGCAACGCTTCCAGCCCTTCGAGCTGGCGCTGGAGGTGGCCTGGCTGGCAGATTTTCTGGCGCTGCGGCCGCCGGCGCCGCCGCCGGAGCTGGCCGAGCTGGCCGCCGCCTGCGTGGTGGAGCTGGAGCCCTTGGCCGATCGCGAATCGCCGCGGAAAACGCGCGCCGGGCTGGACCCGCGCCAGGAGCAGCTAAGCTTGCGCTGGGGCTATCCCTATGTGTTCGAACACTACCGCTTTCACCTGACGCTGAGCGGCCGGCTGAGGCTGGACAGCGCGACGGGGCGGGCACTGGAACAGGCGGCGCGCCGGCATTTCGCCGCTTTCTCCCGCGCGCGGGTGGACGGCGTGGCGGTGTTTGTCGAGCCGGCGGCGGGCGAGGCTTTCCGCTACCTCGCGCATTGCGGCTTTGACGGACAGGTGGCGCGCTATGAAGCCTGAGCCCGGCGCGCTGTGGTATGTGATCGGCCCGTCCGGCGCGGGCAAGGACAGCCTGCTGGCTTATGCGCGGGCGCGGCTGCCGGCCTCCGGCCGGCTGGTGTTCGCCCACCGCTACATCACCCGGCCGGCCGACGCCGGCGGCGAGAACCACGTGGCCTTGAGCCGGGAGGAGTTTGAACAGCGCGAGCGCAGCGGCTGTTTCGCCCTGAGCTGGCGGCGGCATGGTCTGGCCTATGGCCTGGGCATGGAAGTGGCGCTGTGGCTGGAACAGGGGCTGGACGTGGTGGTCAACGGCTCCCGCTCGGCGCTGCCGCTGGCGGCGCGGCGTTTTCCCGGCCTGCGGCCGGTGTGGGTCGTCGCCAGCCCGGCGGCGCTGGCGGCGCGGCTGGCCGGCCGCGGCCGCGAATCGGCCGAGCGCGTCGTCCTGCGGCTGGAGGAGGCCGCCGCGCTGACGCCGCCGCCGGACGCGGCGGTGCTGCAAAACGACGGCGAACTGGCCGAGGCCGGCGAGCGGCTGCTGCGGCTGCTGACGCGGGGCAGGGAGGCGGACTGTCCTTAATGCCTGGAAAACCGCGCCGGCGAAGCCGCCGCCGCTTGCTATAACCGGGGCAGTTCGCCGGCCGCGTGGCGGCGAGCCGCGCGCCGTCTCCGGCTGGCGGGACGCCGGAGAACGTGTTTACGATTTCGCGAGCTAAGGCGAGACAAGGCGAAAACGGCTGAGAAAGCGGAATGTACAGGTGGTACATGAGCATTTCGAAGTGGTTTTCAACGCGGTATCGCCGACGCGCAGCAGATCGTAAACAGGTTCTGAGCGGTGCGCATGCAATGGTCGTCCCGCCGTTGGCAGGAGAATGGATATGGCTTTGCAATCGAGAAACTGGCATGCCTGGCTGAACGTGATGCCGGGTCACCCCAAGAGCTTGCATGTGGCAGGCGACGTGGTGGTGGCCAACCCCGGCGTGGAGGCGCTGCTGTGCATGCGCGAGCCGCAAGGCATCAACCCGGCCATCCTGATGCTGGACTTGCACCTGGTGCAAAAGCCCGGCATGTGGCCGCAGGTGTTGGCGGTGGCGCACGCCCACTACGACAGGGTGCTGCCGCCGGGCGCGCCCAAGTACACGGCGGTGGAAGTGCTGCACAATAACGAGCGGGTGGCTTATATCGAGCCCATCCCCGAAATTGTATAGACAGCGGCAGTCACGGCGGCCTGGCAGGGCCGCCGGACGGCTTGCGGGATCGTAAACGGGTTTTACAGCGTGATGCTTTCGCAGCCGCTGCGGCCGGACTTCTTGGCCCGGTACATCGCCTGATCCGCCGCCTGCAGCAGGCTGTCCGCGCTGCTGTCGCCGTTGCCCAGCGCGATGCCGACGGAAATGCCCAGCTGGCGTTGTTCGCCGCCGATGTCGAAAGGCGTTTGCATCGTCTCTATGCATTTGGCCGCCACGATGCGGGCCGCTTCCTCCGCATCCTCGCCCAGATCGCCGATCAACAGCACGAACTCGTCGCCGCCGATGCGCGCCAGGGTGTCGGTCTGGCGCACGATGCCGCCCAGGCGCTGCGCCGCCTGCCACAACACTTTGTCGCCGGCCTTGTGGCCGTAGCCGTCGTTGATCTGCTTGAAGCCGTCCAGATCCAGAAACAACAAGCCCAGCCGGCTTGCATTGCGCTGCGCGCGCGCCAGCGCCATGGTCAGGCGGTCGGCCAGCAAGGCGCGGTTGGGCAAGCCGGTCAGGGTGTCGTGATGGGCCATGCGCGCCAGTTCCGCCTGATGCTGGTCCAGCTTGCTCAGCAGCCGGTTGAAGGCGGCCAGCAGATAGCCCACCTCGTCGTTGCGCTTGACCGGCAGCGGTTCCAGCGGCAGTTCGCCGCGGGTCATGCGGTCCGCGTGGCTGGCGGCGCGGAACAGCGGGCGGAACAGCAGATACAGGCCCGCGCCCGCGGCCAGAGCGAACACCAGCACGGCGATCACCGCGTTTTTCAGCAAAAAGGCTTGCGCCCGTCCCACGGTGGCGAAGGCCTCGCTGCTGGGCAGCCGCGCCACCACGAACCAGCCGGTGCTGGGCACCGAGGCGATGGCGGAGACTTCCTCGCGCCCTTGGGCGTTGACGGTGATGCCCACGCCGCGAAACCCCGTCATCGCCCGGTCGTGCAAGGGATTGATCCCCGCCGGCGGCGTGGGTTTGAGCACCATGTCCGGCTGGGAGGAGGCGACGAAGATCTTGTCCTGCGGCGAGATCAGCAAAAAGCCGCTATTGGGCCCGCCGATGTGGGAGGCCAGCAGCAAGTCCATGAAGCCCGGCGCGGCCAGCGCGGTAATGCCAGCCAGCGCGCCTTGCGGGCGGCCGTCGCGCCAGGGCAGCGCCGCCGCCATCGGCAGCACCGGTTTTTTGCTGATGCGGCCGATAAGCGGGCGGCCGATGACGACGCGGTCCAGATTGGGCGGGCTGGACAGGGCGACGCGGATATAGTCCCGGTCGGAATAGTCCCGGCCCACGCGGCCGGGCATGGATGGATAGTCGGCGATGGCGCGCCCGTCCGGCGTCACCACGTACAGGCCTTGCGAGAACGGGCATTGGAAGTCGCAATGCAGGCGCAGCCAGGCTTGCAGCTCCGCCGGGCGTTGCAGCAGCTCCTGGGGCAGGCTGGCGGCCAGCCGCTGAAGCAGGGCCTGGCGCTGCTGGATCTTGAAGTCCACGTCGCGGGCGACGTAGCTGGCCAGCGCCATCTGCTGGTTCTGCACCACCTTGCTCAAATCCTCGCGCAGAAACTGGCTGAGCGCGTAGTAGCGCGCCACTGCGCCGGCCACCACGATGCCCAGCGCCAGCAGCAGCAAGCGGGTAACGATGCTATCAAGGACGCGGCGCAGGCTCATGGTCGCAAATAAGGTTGTCTTCAAGACAGTTTAGTCAAGGTTTCGGGCCTTGTATGCCCGGGCCCGGCGGGGTGGCTCAGCGCGGCAGCAGACCGGCGCAACACAGCGCCACCGCGGCGCGGATGCGCTCGCCGGGGTCGTGCTCCGGCAGCGGCGGCGTCAGGCCCAGCGCCATCCGGCGCAGCGGCTCCGCTATCGTCATCGCCAGCAGCAGTTCGGCGGTTTGCGCCGGCTGCGGGCAGCGGATCAAGCCCTGTTCCGCCTGGCGTTCCAGCCAGCCGGCCAAGAGCGCGGCGCAGCGCTGCACGCCGTGCTCGGCGTACTGCGCCAGCGCCTGTTCCCGGCCGGGAAAGTCTCCTATCAGCAGGCGGAACAATCCCACCGCCTCGCGCGTGAGCACCTTGGCCGCCACGGTGTTCAGCAGCGCTTCCAAGGCCTGCGGCAGCGCGGCGGCCTCCGTCAGCGGCTCGCTCATCGGCGCGACGAAGGCGTCGGTCCAGCCGTGGATGACCGCGCCCAGCAACTGCTCGCTGTTGTCGGCGAAGCGGTACACCGTTTTCTTGGCCACCCCGGCCCGCTGCGCCACCGCCGCCATGGTGGCGGCCTGGTAGCCCTGGCTCAGCAAGAGTTCGGTGGCGGCGTCCAGCACCTGTTGCTTCAAAGCGTGTTCCGGCGCGGCGGGGCGGCCGCGCGCGCGCGGCGAGGCCTGATCCTGGCTTGACATCGGGGTAAGGTTTCCTCAATATGGAAACGCAATGCGTTTCTTAATTAACCAGCGCCGGCGTCGCGCCGCGCTGATCTTCAAGCCAAGGAGTGTACTGTGAATTCTCACTATGAAACATCTTACGATGAGCTGTTGCAGCCCGGCCCGCTGATGCTGGAAACCGGCGTGCGCCGTCTGGACGACGGCCGCTTGCTGGTGGCCGCGCGCACCGAAATGCCCGGCTGCGCCGGCCGCATGTTCGACTGGTGGTTCACCTTCTTCGATTCCACCCGGCATATCCGCTGGTGGCATCCGCACGACCATGTGGAGCTGCGCGGCTGGGACGGCCGCCGCCGCGCCGGCCGCGGCTATATCGGCTCCACCGTGCGCGCGGTGGAGGCGCTGGGCGAGATTCCGCCGGTGGCGGCGGTGTTGAAGTTCCACCCGCCGGAAACCTTCTTCGGCGCCGGCCGCTTGAGCGCGGCGCTGGCGCGCGGCGAGGCCTCGGCCGCGGTGTGCGCGCGCATCGCTTTCGGCAACGAACCGCGGCTCAGCGCCGACGGCGACCCGCTGGACGGCGAGATGGTGCACCTGACGCGGGACACCGCCCACGGCGCGGTGCTGCGCAGCCGCTTCTTGCTGGGCGCGGCCGACGGCAGCGGCGAACCGGTGCCGGAACGCCTGGGCCTGGAGCTGATGCGCCATTGCTACAACGAGTTCAGCTGCCTGGCGCGGTTCTTGCCGTCGCTGTATTACGGCGAGCACGCCAACGGCGAGAAAGGGCCGCTGGCCTGGTAGGCCGCCGCGCCGGCGGGCAGGACATCCAGCCGCGCAAGACAAGCTTCACCCGGCCGTCACCGCGCTGTCATCGGCGCGTCGTAAGGTGGCGGCTGATTGACGGACGGCGCATGGACCATGAGGTCTATACGTCTAAACCCATTGGAGCGATGTCGATGAAACAGCTGATTGTCCTGGCCGCCGGCCTGGCCCTGTCCGGCCTGACGGCCCCGCTGGCGCAGGCCGCCACCACCCTGACCGTGTACACCGCGCTGGAGGCGGACCAGGTCAAGGAATACAAAGAGGCTTTCGAGAAGGCCAACCCGGACATCGAAATCCGTTTCGTGCGCGAATCCACCGGCATCATCACCGCCAAGCTGTTGTCCGAGAAAAACAATCCGCAAGCCGACGCGGTATGGGGCCTGGCCGCCACCAGCCTGATGATTCTGGACCAGCAGGGCATGCTGCAGCCTTACGCGCCCAAGGGCGTGGAAAAGCTGAGCCCGGAATTCGTCGACAAGGCTAAGCCGCCCAAGTGGACCGGCATGGACGTGTGGGCCGCCGCCCTCTGTTTCAACACCGTGGAAGCCGCCAAGAAAAACCTGCCCAAGCCGGAGAGCTGGGCCGACCTCGCCAAGCCGGTCTATAAGGGCCAGATTGTGATGCCGCATCCGGCGTCCTCCGGCACCGGTTATCTGGACGTGTCCGCCTGGCTGCAGATGATGGGCGAGAAAAAGGGCTGGGATTATATGGACAAGCTGCACGCCAATATGGCCCAGTACGTCCACTCCGGCTCCAAGCCGTGCAAGATGGCCGCCGCCGGCGAGTATCCGATAGGCATTTCCTTCGAATACCGCGGCGCTCAGCTCAAGGAGAAGGGCGCGCCCATCGACCTGATCTACCCGAAGGAGGGCCTGGGCTGGGATCTGGAAGCCACCGCCATCATCAAGGGCAGCAAGAAGCTGGCCGCTGCGCAGAAGCTGGCGGATTTCTCGGTCAGCCTGCCGGCGATGCGCCTGTATGAAAAGAACTACGCGGTGCTGGCCATGCCCGGCGTGGCCAAGCCCAATCCCTTCATCCCCGCCGATTACGCCCAGCGTCTGAGCAAGAACAACTTCGCCTGGGCCGCCAAGCAGCGCGAGGCCATCCTGCGCGAATGGTCGCGCCGCTACGAAAGCAAGGCCGAACCCAAGAGCTGAGCCGGCTTCCGTCATTGCGCCGCCCGCCGGGCGGCGTCGTTTCTTTTTAAAAACCTGTTTACGATCTGCTGCGCGTCGTGGAGCGTTACACGGTGAGTGCGTCTTCAAAATGCTCATATACCGTGTGCGCTCGGCTTTTTCAGCCGCAACGCCTTGTCTCGCCCTTGCTCGCGAGATCGTAAACAGGTTCTAAGACACCCTGGAGTTGCGCATGAAACCGGCCGATAGCCTGGACGGCTTGTCCGAACACCT
The DNA here is from genome assembly GCF_059916605.1 of Chromobacterium sp. CCUG 30098. Lineage (NCBI taxonomy): Bacteria > Pseudomonadati > Pseudomonadota > Betaproteobacteria > Neisseriales > Chromobacteriaceae > Chromobacterium > Chromobacterium sp. CCUG 30098. The sequence goes on from NZ_JAUCGS010000004.1 coordinate 237,867, forward strand.
GTCCGTCCGCGGCCTCAGCCGCCGTTTTGGCGGCTTTACCGCTTTGGACGGCGTATCGCTGTCCATCCGCAAAGGCGAATTCGTCTGCCTGCTGGGCCCGTCCGGCTGCGGCAAGACCACCTTGCTGCGGCTGATCGCCGGGCTGGAACGGCCGGACGCCGGCAGCGTCCATTTGCTGGAGCGCGATATTACCGACGAGCCGCCGGCGCGCCGCGACTACGGCATCGTGTTCCAGAGCTACGCGCTATTCCCCAATCTCAGCGTCGCCGACAATATCGCCTACGGCCTCAAGCCGCGCGGCGGCGGCGCGCGCCACGCCCGCCGCGTGCGCGAACTCCTGGACCTGGCGGGCCTGCCCGGCGCCGAGGACAAATACCCGGCCCAGTTGTCCGGCGGCCAGCAGCAGCGCGTGGCGCTGGCGCGGGCGCTGGCCACCTCGCCCGGCCTGCTGCTGCTGGACGAACCGCTGTCCGCGCTGGACGCGCGGGTGCGCGACAAGCTGCGCGACGAACTCAAGGGCCTGCAAAAACGGCTGGGCGTCACCACGCTGATGGTGACCCACGATCAGGCCGAGGCGCTGGCCATCGCCGACCGGGTGGTGGTGATGAACGCCGGCCGCATCGAGCAGATCGGCACGCCGGCCGAAATCTACCGCCGGCCGGCCAGCCGCTTCGTCGCCGAATTCGTCGGCGCCGCCAACTGGCTGCCGGCGCGGCGGCGGGACGCCCACGGCGCCGCCGTCGGCAACTGCCTGCTGCGGCTGGACGCGCCCTTGCCGCAGGCCGAGGCGCTGACCCTGTTCCTGCGGCCGGAAGACATCATCGTCAAGGCGCGCTGGGACGGCGCGCCCAACACCTTGCTGGCGAGGGTGGCCGACATCAGCTTCGGCGGCGCGATGACCCGGCTGCGCCTGCAGCCGGAAGGCATGCCCGGCCAACTGCTGCACGCTGAAATCTGCCCGTCCATGCTGCAACGCCAGCCGCTGACGCCGGGCGAGGTGGTGCCGGTGGAATTGCCGGCCGCGCTGCTGCGCGCCTATGCCGGAGAGGGCGCATGCTGAGCCGCGCCTTGCCAGGCCGGCGCGCGGCGCCGGCCGACGGCGAGCGCCGCGTCGCCGCCGCGTTGGTATGGACGCTGACGGCCTTGCTGGCCTTGGCGCTGGGCCTGCCGCTGCTGTTCATCTTCGGCAAATCGGTATTGGACATGGACGGGGGCTTCGTCGGCCTGGCCAACTTCGTCCAGGTGCTGGACAGCCCGGGCCTGATGCGCGCCGCCCGCCACAGCCTGTGGCTGGCGCTGACCGTCACCGCCCTGGTGCTGCCGCTGGCCTTCGCCTTTGCCTGGGGCTTGAGCCGCAGCCGCGTCTGGGGCCGCGGCGTGTTTCGTCAGATCGCCTTGTCGCCGCTGTTGGCGCCGTCCTTGATGCCGGCCATCTCTCTGGTGTATTTGTTCGGCAACCAGGGCCTGCTCAAATCCTGGCTGGCCGGCGGCAGCGTCTACGGCTTTTGGGGCATGGTTTTGGGCGAAGCCTTCTATACCTTTCCGCATGCGCTGCTGATCCTGCTGACCGCGCTGTCGGCGTCGGACGCGCGTTTGTACGAGGCCGGCCGCGCGCTGGGCGCCGGCGCCTTGCGTCGCTTTCTCACCATCACCCTGCCGGGCGCGCGCTACGGTCTGGTCTCGGCGGGCCTGGTGGTGTTCACCCTGGTGATCACCGACTTCGGCGTGCCCAAGATCGTGGGCGGGGACTACAACGTGCTGGCGGTGGAAGCCTTCAAGCAGGTGGTGGGGCAGCAGAACTTCCCGCGCGGCGCGGTGGTGGGCCTGATGCTGCTGTTGCCGGCGGTGTTTTCCTTCTTCATCGAGCGGCGGATGGCGCGTCGCCAGCAGGCGGCGCTCGGCGCGCGCGCGGTGCCGTTTTCGCCGGGGCCGTCGCCGGGCCGCGACCTGGCCGCCTGGCTGTTGCTGGCGGCGATCTCGCTGCCGCTGCTGGCCTTGCTGGGCGTCGGCGTCGCCGCCTCCTTCATCAAATACTGGCCTTACGACTTGAGCCTGACGCTGGCGCATTATCAGTTCGACAGCGTGGACGGCGGCGGCTGGAGCGCCTATTTCAACAGCCTGAAGCTGGCCTGCCTCACCGCCGGCGCGGGCAGCCTGCTGGTGTTCGCCGGCGCTTACGCCTGCGAGAAGCTGCCGGCCGCGCCGCTGGGCCGCGCGCTGCTGCGCTTCTTCGCCATGCTGCCGATGGCGGTGCCCGGCTTGGTGCTGGGTCTGGGCTATGTGTTCTTCTTCAACCATCCGGACAATCCGCTGCATGCGCTTTACGGCGGCATGACGCTGATGGCCGCCTGCACCATCGCCCACTTCTACACCACCGGCCACCTGACCATGAGCACCGCGCTCAAGCAGCTGGACGGGGAGTTCGAAGCGGTGGCCGCCTCGCTCAAAGTGCCGTTCTGGGTGACGCTGCGGCGGGTGAGCTTGCCGGTGTGCCTGCCGGCGCTGTTGGATGTGATGCGCTATCTCTTCGTGTCCGCGATGACCACGCTGTCGGCGCTGATCTTCATCGCCAGTCCGGACAACAGCCTGGCCGCGGTGGCCATCGTCACCATGGACGACGCCGGCGACACCGCGGCGGCGGCGGCGATGGCCACGCTGATCGCCTTGAGTTCGGCCGCGGTTTCGCTCTTGCTGCTGGGGCTGGAACGGCTCTTGTGCCGGCGCGGGCAGGGCTGGCGCGGCCGCGCTTGACTGCGGTTTGCTTTGGCGTGACGATGTCATGTCTTGGCCCGCCGGAGTGAGGAGACGCGCATGGGATGTCCGCAAGTGTGCATGGGCGCGATGCTGCAATGCAGCTTCGGCGTCGCCCCCAGCAGCCTGGTGGTGTTGCCCGCCAACCGGGTGATGGCCGGCGGCGTGCCGGCCGCCAACATCATGGACAACGTGCCCATGCTCAACGTCATGCCCTTCGGCATGTGCCAAAGCCCGGCCAACCCGATGGTGGCGGCCGCCACCGCCGCCGCCATGGGCGTGCTGACGCCCATGCCCTGCATCCCGGTCACCGCCGCGCCGTGGACGCCGGGCGCGCCCACGGTGCTGATAGGCAATATGCCGGCGCTGGACAGCAACAGCATGCTGATGTGCAACTGGGGCGGGGTGATCAAGATCAACGCGCCCGGTCAGTTCACGGTGATGATTCCCTGAGCAGGTTTAAGCGGTCGGAGTGGCTCGGCCTAAAGGCTGGACCGGCGAAGCGGCCTGCCGGGTTGGCGCTGACTGATTTGGACTAAGCAAGCCGGCTGTGTGTTGAGCCGCGATGATGGTATCCATTACTTTGTCGTAGACCAACCAGCCAAACAGCGCTCGCGGGATGGGCAGCAAAGATGAAAGCCAGCGGGGCGCATTGGAGAGGGGCAGCTTGTCCGCTTGGAGCAGGGCCTTGAACCTGGTTTTGACGCCATCGCGAATCTGCCCCAGCCGGGCTTGATCCAGCGCGTCGACCGGCCACTCCGGCTGAGGTGCCGGCAGCTCTTCACCGACGGATCCCAGCAAAGGAAGGATTCGCCATTCTTCCTGCCCTTGACCTTGCTGCGCCCTGGCTTGCTGCTGTTCACCCGAGCGGAACAAGGGGTGGCCGGCCGGCAGGGTGAAATGCTGCTTCAGAAACTGCTGGCAATTGCGGCGGCCCAGCATGAAGTCGTGATGGCGATAAGCTTGGTGCAGAAAGCCGCCGAAGGCGCCGAGGCTGGAGGAGGCGAGGTGTGGCAGTTTGGGGTCTTGCTGCTGCCAGGCTGCTCCCCGGTTAGGCGAAATCAGGAAGCGGCTGTAAACATGGTCATCATCGGCGAGCATGCTTTCAGCGCTGTCGGTGCGACACTGATCTTTCCAGGCCGTCAGCAGTTTGGGCAAGGCGGAGAACAAATCGTCGGTTTTCTCCGGCGCGTGATAGGCGGCGCTCTCCGGGAAGGGATCGATCATTATCATGGCGCGGGTGGCGATGCCATCCGAGGTTTCTAGATGCCCCAGCGGGCCGCAGAGCAACTGATGTGTCAGCGCCACCGGTTCGTTGTTCATGGTTCCGCCATCGACGCATAGATAGGAGTAATTGCCCGTCAGTTGGCAGGAAGGCCGCAGCCGAATCAAGCGTCCATTGTGAGGGATGAAGCGATATAAATAGTCGCTGGCGTGTCGTTCCAGCAAGCGGTGGCGCAGGCCGCCAGGAAAGGCGCTGGAACCTAGCGCGTGTTGCAGCATTTTGCGCCAGTTCTGGTCTGGCGTGTTCGTGGAAAGCGGATATTCATCGGGTTGCAGAGGCGTCTGCGCGCTGTCCGGCCGAGTGTTCAGCGCAAACAGGATGTGATCGGCGTGCGCTGTCATATCCAGGCCATGGGCTCCTGGCGCGTCGGAGTCACTGGACATGGCCAAGTCGTAAGGCACGCCGGACAGATTGGCTTGGCAAAACGCCAGTCGCAGGGTGTCGGCTACATGATCGCGCCGATACGGCGCACCGAGTGTGGTTTGAGACCGTGCCTCCTCGGCCAATTGATCCAGTCGGCTGCAATCCAGTAAAGAAGGAAAGCCGGAGTTTTGGTCTTGCAAGTCCTGAGTGCCGAGCAGATTCAGGATGTCCACGGCTTCCACCCAATTGTGGTACAGCGGGTTGTCGGAGCGAGGGCCGTGAGCGAAATTCTTGTGCAAGGAGCAGGCCAACAGCGCGGCCACGACGCTGCCGGCGGAAGCGCCGGCCATCACGCTGAGTTTGACGCTGTGGGAGGGAGGGTTTTGCGCAGGGTCCGCTTTAGCCTGCTGCCACGCCTCCAGCGCCTCCAGCAAAAAATCAAGCACGCCGGCGGTATACGCGCCCGCCGACACCGCACCGGCCAGACAGAGGCCGATTTCAAACACGTTGTTCTGCTTTAAGTCCACTTGTGACCGGGTTTTATCGGCCGGCATGGACATGGTTTCTTCATACTGTTCGTTGGATACGAAAATCGAGTCGCTCATGGTGTTCTCCCAAAGAAACACGCGCGCTCCGTTGCCATAGAACGGTGTGAAGGGGGCTTCGGTGCGGGCTGACTTATGGCTGGTGGAAAATACAAGGGACTGTAAAAATCAAAACATGACAAGTTAAATAGCATCGCCATGGTGTTTTTTAATAAGAGCCGTTCCCATCTTTTGGTATTTCATAGTGTATTGTTTCGATATTTATAAAATTCAAAAATGGTTTTGATGAAAATTCTAAGCACTTTTTTGACGCATGGTGAGTGTTTTAACAGAAGAGATGATTGCCGAGCCAGCACCGTGAGGCGGCTTGGCTTATTGGGTATAGTCACATTGTTCTAATTAGATCAAGTTTAAATGACTACGTGCGATTACTAAGAATATTTGCTGTAGTACAGTTTTGTGGTTGATTTATCCAATGGAAAGCGCTGGCTTTTAATTGACGGGTGAGCGAGATGATTTTAAGAATCAGTAGCAAATAAAGGAAGCCTTTAGGTGTGCAGGCATTTTTTATCAGCCTAAATGTCAGTTGTCCGTAATGTGGCAATGGCGAATTTGATAAATATCAATTTGTCATTTTTTGTTTGACGAAAAATGCCTGTTGTTTTCAACGCCGATATTGAAAGGGCATTCATGCAAGGATTCGCACTGTTTTCTCATGGCGCCGCTCTGGCACTCAGCCTGGCCGCCGCTTCCGCCTTCGCCGTCACCATCACTCCGCCCGGTCCCGGCGGCGCGCCTATGCCGTTTTCCGCGGTGGGGCCGGCCAAGGTGGGCAAGTTCGGCATCGATCTGGACTGCAAGGCGGTGTTCAGCGGCACCGTGGACGGCTACGGCAATGTGGCCATCACCAGCGCCTCGTTCAGCGGCGGCGCGCTGTGCAAGGTGATCAAGCCCTCCGCCTCGCTCGCCTCGCCGTGGACCGGCCATGTGGACACCGCCACCCAGCTGACCTTGGACAATGTGGCGGTGAACGTGAAATCGCCGATCGCCGGCGGCCTGTGCGGGCCCACCAAGATAGTCGGCAGCGTTGCCGACAACGGCAGCGAAACCGTGATCGGCCTGGACGCGGCCCAGCTGTCCGGCGGTTGCTCCATCAGCGCGACGTTGAGTACCACGCCCTATATGCGGGTCACGCCTTAGAACCTGTTTACGATCTGCTGCGCGTCGGCGATACGGCGTTGAAAATGGTTTTGAAATGCTCATGTACCACCTGTACATTCCGCTTTCTCACTCGTTTCCGTCTTGTCTTGCCCTTGCTCGCGAGATCGTAAACAGATTCTTAAAGTCTGCCGCAGGGACCCCTGACGCGCCGTACGGCGGCGTCAGGGGTTTTGTTTATGGGGGTGGGAGCCGGTGGCTTTCCATTTACCGGGCCGGCGTCTGGAGAAAGTGTTCGACGATGCGTTCGGTTTCGCCGGATTGCTTCATCGCCTGCAAGGCGGCCGTCAGTCTGCCGGCCAGCGAGGCCGGGTCCAGCCGCAGCGGGTAGTTGTCCGGGTTTAAGGGCTGGTCGGCGCGGTAATCCGGATTGGGCTGCGCGCGGTAAAAGCGGGAGTGTTTGGAAAAGCCCATATGCATGGCTTGCCAGGGCTCCAGCGACGGGTGCAGCGTCAGTCCGGCCGGCCGCAGCCGCTCCCAGTAGAAGCGCAGCGTCAGTTCGTCGTAGATGTAGAAATCCGCCTTGCCGGCGCTGATCAGGCGAAAGGCGCGCTCCACATCCATTTCCGGCACTTGCAGCACCTTGATGCGCGCTTGCCACGGCAGGGGAATCAGGTCCGGGTTGCCCAGGCTGCGTAGTTCCACGCTATTGTCCAGATCGGCGTAGCCGCGTACCGCGGGGTGGCTGGCGCGGGTAATGACGACATGGCGCTCGCGCAGGCCGTTGGGCAGGAACAGGGCGATGGGCTCGCGCTCCGCGTTGTAGGTGTAGCCGGGATAGAAGTCCACCTCGCCCTGCGCCAGCGCTTGCAGCACGCGCTTCTTTGGCAGGCGCACCACTTTCAGCGTGCAGCCGATTTTTTGGCAGGCGCGGCTGTACAGGGTTTTATAGATGCCTTCGTCGTTGTCGTCGTCGATATAGGGACGCCGTTCATTGGTGCGGTAGCCCATCACCAGTTCCGGATCCTGCGCCAGGGCCAGGCGGGCCTGGGCCGCGATGACGGCGATGATGATGCAAAGCGCGAGACGCATGCCGGCCCCTCCTGTATTCCGTCTTCAGCTTATGTCATTCTTCCCGCCGGCGCGCGGCGGCGACAAATACATGATAGAAATAGATAGGTTTCCGCAAAATTCATCGCTTTTTCAAATGCATGTCCGCTTGCACAATGCCAAGCACGGCCATGTGGCTGGAAACCGGCCTTGGAGACACGGCGATGAGCACTAGACGACAATTCCTGGGCGCAAGCCTGTTGACGGCGGGCGGCATGATGGCCGCCCGCGCTTGGAGCGCGGAGCCGAGCGCGGCCGGCTACCGCATGCCGGACGAGGGCGAGGGCCACGCCGCCACCTGGATGGCCTTCGGTCCCAGCCTGGAGGTGTGGGGCACGAGTTTGCTGCCGGTGGTGCGGCGGGATCTGGCGCGAGTGGCCCAGGCCATCGCCGCCCACGAGCCGGTGCGCATGCTGACGCGCGCCGAGGACATGGCGTTGGCGGCCAAGCTGTGCGGCCCCAAGGTGGAACTGGTGGAGCAGCCGCTGGACGATCTGTGGATACGCGACAGCGGCCCGATCTTCGTCAAGGGCAAGGGCGGGGCGGCGGCGGTGGATTTCAACTTCAACGGCTGGGGCGGCAAGCAGGCGCACCGTAGGGACGCCAAGGTGGCGGCCGCGGTGGCGGCCAAGAGCGGCGCGCCGGTCGTGCGGACCTCGCTGGTGCTGGAGGGCGGCGGCATCGAGGTGGACGGCGAGGGCACCGCCATCATCACCGAAAGTTGCGTGCTCAACCCCAATCGCAACCCGGGCCTGAGCAAGGCGCAGTGCGAGCGCGAACTGCGCCGGCTGCTGGGCGTGGACAAGGTGATCTGGCTGCCCGGCATCGCCGGCCGCGACATCACCGACGGCCATACCGATTTTTACGCCCGTTTCGCCCGCCCCGGCGTGGTGGTGGCCGGCCTGGAGACGGATCCGCAGTCTTACGATTACCAGGTGACGCGCCGTCATCTGAGCCTGCTGCGCCAGGCGCGGGACGCGCGCGGCCGCAAGTTGGAGGTGGTGGTCTTGCCGGGGCCGGAGCGGGTGAGGCCGGAGTACGAGGGCCACGAGATGGCGGCCGGCTATATCAATTTCTACGTCTGCAACGGGGCGGTGATCGCGCCGGAGTTCGGCGACGCCAAGGCGGACCGCAACGCGGGCGCGGCCTTGCGCGAGCTCTTCCCGCAACGCGAGGTGGTGCAGTTGAACATCGACGGCATCGCCGCAGGCGGCGGGGGCATTCATTGCGCGACCCAGCAGCAACCGGCTTGAGCATGCGTTCACAGCCCGCTGCGCGTCCGCGCCGACCGGAAATCAGGAGGACATATTCGGATGGAGAGAGGCGATAACAGCGGCGGGCCGCAGGCGGCCGAGCGGGAAGACCCGGCGACGGGCGCGCTTGGCCGCCTGCCCTCGCTGCGGCTGCTGACCGGCTTCGAAGCCGCCGCGCGCCTGGGCAGCGTTTCCCGCGCCGCCGAGGCGCTGCATCTGTCGCAGTCCGCGGTCAGTCATCAGATTCAACAGCTGGAGGCCTTTGTCGGCCAGCCTTTGTTCCAGCGAGTGGGCCGCGGCATCGAACTGACCTTTGCCGGCGAAATGCTGCAACAAAGCGTGCGGCGCGCGCTGGACACGCTGCGGCGCGGGCTGGACCGCATCGCGGTCTACACGGACCCGGGCCTGGTGGTGCTGGTGGGGCCGGCTTTTTTACTGCACGGCTGGCTGCAGGGACGCTTGGACCGGCTGCGCGCCGCCCATCCCGACATCGTGCCCTTGTTGTCCATAGACGAGGAGCCGGGCCAGGCCGATGAGATCGACGTGGACATCGTCATCGGCCGGCAGCCGATGGCGACGGCCGGCTGGGAGGACGCGGCCTGGCTGCGCGAGGACTGGCGTTTCGTCGCCGCGCCGGCCTTGGCGGAACAGCTGGCGGCGTTGCCGGCCGAGCGCCATCCGCAGTTGGCGCGTTTGATCTGCCTGGAAAAGACGCGCATGCCGGAGGAGGCGGAGGCCGCGGTGCGGGCCTTGTCGCCGCGTTTCGGCGTCGCCGCCGTTTACGACGCGCCGCAGCTGGCGCTGGACGCGGCCCTGCGCGGCCACGGCATCGCCTGTCTGCCGTCGCCGGCCTTGGAGGAGGCGCTGGCCGAGGGCAGGCTGCGCGAGCTGGCCGGCTACCCGCGCCGGCCCGGCGCGCAATGGTGGTTGTCCCGGCCGCGCGACGCGCTGCGCAGCGAGGCGATGGCGAATCTGTTCGATTGGCTGCGGGCAGAGGGCGGCGGCGAGTCGGCGCCGCTTTAGGACCTGTTCGCAGTCTGCCGCTATTCGTGAAACGCGGCGCGGCGAGCACGGCTTCTAAAACGCATGGGCGCCGCTTGCGCAGGCCGCCGTCTCGGCCGCAAGCGCTAGTCTCGCGCTGGCTGGCGCGACGGTCACGCCGCCGCTCAGGAGGTCACCGCCTCCAGCTTGGCCGCCGCCAGCTGCAAACGTTGCTGCAGCGGCTCCAGCAAAGCCCACAGCGCCTTGCCGCGCAGTTGCGCGTTCTCGGTGTGGCGCAGCATCAGCAGCAGCGCGCTCAGCGCCTCGCAGCACTGGCGCAGCTCGTCCGCGATGTCGTCGTAATGCTCGCAGCAGCGGGACAGATAGGCGAGCTCTAGATCGATGGCGGCGAGGGCGGGGTTGTCGGCGCGCTGCGCGTGCAATTGCTGCACGGTCTTGATCAGGCGGGCGAGCGGCTTGGCCGGCGGCGGCTTGGCGAATCGGGTGAGGAGGGTGCGTATCGGCATGGCTGCTCCTAAAGGGGGCCAGCGGCGCGGCCGGCTTGCCGCCGGCGCGCCGGCCGGGGCTGGACCGGCCGGATTCGCGCTTTCCAGAGGGCGGGCTTAGAATGCACGAATCGTGTCGGCGCCTGGTTTGGCCTTGACGCAAGCGCGGCCTGGCGGATGGCCGCCGGGCCTGGGCCGGCTCAGCCTTGACGGCGTCGGCCGCTTCTTGTCATCGGCATGGAAACATCTGACCACGATTGAGGTTTATTGCAAATGCGAGCGTGGTCCGTCATGCGGAAAAATAAAGATATTCAATAAAGTCAATGCATTGCATGGACCGCGAATGTTGTTTTTCCGTCTATCAGCTGGGTCCGTTGTTGAATCTGAGGGGGTGGGCAGTGGAATCTCTTGGCAAACGACTGAGGTTTATCCGCGATACGGTGCTGAAAGAAGCGCGCGACGTCACCGCGCAGAAACTGGGCATCTCGCTGGTGTCGCTGCAAAACTACGAAGGCGGCGCGCGCCAGCCGTCCGCCGTGCTGGTGGCCAAGTTTTCGCGTTTGACCGGCGTGCGGGCGGATTGGCTGCTGTTCGGCGAGGGCGAGGCCTTGCCGGGCGAGGCCGGTCCGCGGACCGGCGAGACGGCGGAGCGCTATGCGCCGCAGGGCGCGCATGTGGAGGTGCCGTGTTACGGCGCCGGCGCGGCCTTGCCGCTGGCGCAGGGCTGGCTGGCGTCCCGGCTCAAGCTGCCGGCCGAGCAGCTGGCGGTGGTGGCGGTGGCCGGCGACGCGATGGCCGGGGTGTTGAACGACGGCGATCTGGCCCTGGTCAACCGGGCGGAGACGCAGCCGGGCAGCGGCTTGTACGCGTTGGAGCTGAACGGCGAGGTGGTGGTGCGCCGGGCGCAGAGGCTGCCGGGCGGCAAGCTGGGCTTGTCCAGCGCCAATGAGGCTTATCCGCCGTTCGAGGTGGACCTGGCCGCGCCGCCGGCGGATTTCTCGGTGTTGGGACGGGTGGTGTGGCTGGGGCGGCAGGTGTAGCGCTCGCCTGTTCATGGTCTTTGCTGACGGGAAGTCTTGTTCAAAGCCTTGAATCCGCTGCGCGGATGACGGTCTTGATTGCCGGGGCTGCCCAAGACCGAGCGTAGCGAAGTTTCTGCCTCGCTAACACCTCGAGCCTGTCACCCGTCGGCAGGCTTGAAGGGACCCGGAGCGCGTTTTCCTGTGTATCTACGCAGCACTTCACGCACTGCAATTCGTAATATGAGCCTGCCAGTTCAAAAACGGATGTTTTAATTTGATAAGGAGAATAAGGAAATGTCGAATAACAACTTTACGAGTGTAGTTTCCGTTCTTCACGTGAATGATTTCGACGGAGCCATTGAATGGTACGCCAAATGGCTTGGGCGCAAGCCAGATGTGACCCCTTATGAGGGCGTCGCCGAATGGCAACTGGCGGAAAATGCTTGGATTCAAGTTTCGCTGGCTCCTGACCCTAGCCTTGCGGGTAAATCATCTGTGGTATGCGGTGTCCACGATATCGAAGCACAGAGGGTCGTTTGTCAAGACGCTGGTATTGCCGCCAGCGAAACACAGGACCTAGGATTCATAAAGCTTGCGCAAGTCAGCGATCCAGCCGGAAACACGGTGATGTTCGTTCAAGAAATGTAGAGCCGTCCTGATTGTCGAAAGACGTGAAACTGACAATATTAGCCGCTCTTAGAACGTGTTTACGATTTCGCGAGCAAGAGCGAGACAAGGCGAAAACGAGCGAAAAAGCGGAATGTACACGTGGTACATGAGCATTTTGAGCTTGGTTTCAACGCCCATTTCTATCCATCCCGCCGACGCGCAGCAGATCGTAAACAGGTTCTTAGGCCCCGCGCTCACCCCATCATCTTTCTCCACCACCAGCGCCAGCGCGCCATCGGCTTGCCGTCCGCGTTTAGCGGCCGGCCGTCGTCGGCGAAGCGTTCCGGCGGCCCCAGCGGTTTGCCCTCGATGAAGTTCTGCCGTTCCGCCAGCGCGCCGTTGGGGTGGTAGCGCTGTTGCAGGCCGTGCTTGAGGCCGTTGCGGTAGACCGCCAGCTCCGCCGCTTGGCCGTTGGGAAACAGGGTGCGGGTTTCGCCGTGCGGCAGGCCGTGGCGGTAATGGGCCTGGCGTTGCAGCGCGCCCTCCGGCGACCAGTACTGCGCGGCGCCGTGCAGCTGGCCGCGCTGGTAATGCAGCTGGGCCGAGGGCTGGCCGCCGGGGTGCAGCAGGGTGGCCGGGCCGTGCAACTGGCCGTCCTGGTAGTGGAAGCGCGCCAGCGGCGCGCCGGCCTGGTCGATGCGCGCCGGGCCTTGCAGCTTGCCGTCGGCCAGCTGGCCGACGAAGCGCTGCTGGTCTTGCTGGAGGTCTATCGGTTCCGCCATCGCGTCAGTTCTGCTGGATCAGCCCGCCCTTGAGGGTGAGCATGCCGCCGCCGTCCACGGTCTGGCTGGCGCTGGCCTTGTTGGTCAGCGACACCCCGGCGTCGTTGGTCAGGGTGGTGCCGGCTTTATTGGTCAGCTCGGTGCCCGCCTGGTTGGTGAGCCCGGTGCCGGCCTTGTTGGTCAGGCTGGTGCCGGCCTGGGCGGTGTAGGCGGCGTCGCTCTTGGCGCTGAAGGCGCCGCCGCTTTGCAGGGTGAGGGTGCCGCTGACCTTTATGGTGAGGTTGCCGTCCACGGTCAGCGTGTAGTTGCCGCTGACCTTGTGTTCGTGATTGCCGCCGGTGCTGTGGCTCTGGTCGCCCTCCACCTTGACCGTGCGCTTGCCCTTGACGTTGAGGGTTTCATTGCCGGTTTTCACTTCCACGGTGCGGTTGCCCTTGTCCACGCTGAGGCTGTCGTTGCCCTCGGTGACGCTGCGCTTGCGCTCGTTCTTCACCACCAGGGTTTCGTCGTGGCCCACGTCGGCGGCCGCGTCGTTGAGCACTTTCACCGTGTAGTCCTTCTGCGCCTGGAAGAACACTTCTTCCTTGTCCTTGCTGTCGTCGAAGCGCAGTTCGTTGAAGCCGCCGCCGCCTTTTGTCGAGTTGGTCTTGAGGCCGGACTGCGCCTGCTTGGCCGGCAGTTCGTAGGGCAGCGCGTTGTCGCCGTTGTAGACGCAGCCGCTGACCAGCGGCTTGTCCGGGTCGCCGTCGATGAAGCTGACAATCACCTCCTGGCCGATGCGCGGGATGAACTGCATGCCAAAGCCCTTGCCGCTCCACGGCTGCATCACCCGCAGCCAGCAGGAGCTGGATTCGTCGTCCTTGCCGTCGCGGTCCCAGGGGAATTGCACTTTGACGCGGCCGTATTTATCGGTCCAGATCTCCTCGCCGGCCTTGCCCACCACCTTGGCCACCTGCGGGTGCATCACCGGCTTGGGTGTGAGCCGCGGCGGGCGGTAGGGGGTGGCCTTGGGGATGGCGGCGAAGCGGTTGCGGTAATGCTGCTGGCCGGCTTCGTGGCTGACGCGGGTGATTACCCAGGCGATATTGCAGGCCGGGTCCGGGTGGCCGCTCAGGGTGAAGCAGTGGCCGGGGATCAGCCAGCGGCAGTCGCTGTCGCCCACCAGTTCCACTTCCTCGGCGCGCAGACCGTCGCTGCGCTGCTTGGCCAGCGCGTCGCCGTCCGCCTTCTTGGCGTAGCCGCCCGGGTATTGGTAGAGATTGGGCAGATCGGACTTGGCCAGCGCCTGCGCGTACAGCGAGGCGCTGGCGGTGGTGAATTCGTAATCGCCGGCGCGGTAGCCGCCGGCCACCGCCTGGCGGCTGATGCCGGCGCTGCGCACGCCTTCCAGCTCGCGCCCGCCCAGGTCCTGGCCCAGGTAGGGGATTTTGGCGTTATTGGGGCAGTCCGGGAAATGGCTGTTGCCGTCCGCCAGCACCAGGGTGTGCTTGCCGTCGGCGTGGGTGAAGAACCAGAAGATGCCGGCGTCTTCCAGCAGCCGCATCACAAAATTGAGATTGCTCTCGCCAAACTGCACGCAGTACTCGCGCTTGGGATAAGTCGCATCCAGCTTCAGCTGGTAGTCGCTGAAGCCGTGGCCGGCGAATACCGCTTTTACGATGTCCGGCACGCTCTGGTTCTGGAAGATGCGGTTGTTGCCGGCCAGGCTCAGCCACCACAGCCAGGGCCGCAGCGTCACGCTGTAGCGGTCCGCGGTGGCGTCGCCCGGCAGCTGGCGTATCGCCGAGCACAGGCCGTCTAGCGGCCGGGTCTTGTCGTCGCGGCGCAGGCTCAGCGTCAGGTGGGAGGCCACCGCCTTGTCCAGCGTCAGCGCGCTGTCGCTGAAGCCGGCCAGGGTGAAGCTGCCCAGCGCGTTCAGCGCCTCGTCGCCGGACAGGCTGTCCGGGTACAACTCTTTCAGCGCGGGGGCGCTGAGCGAGAGCGGGGTGGTTTTATCGGAGGGGCGGGGCATGACGGTTCTCAAATATTGGGAAATAGAGCATGAGCGGCGCGGCGGGATTGACTCTGCTCCTGCCTGGGCGTCTCTGGCGGCAAGACGGCCAATAGGGCGGCTTGCCGCTGGCCAGGCCGGCTTGAGGCGGTGAATGGGGTGCGGTGTTTCATGTGCACTTTCCCTCTGGCCCCGGCTCGGGGGCTGGCGCGCATCGATGCTTGCGATTGCCGCGTCATACGATATAGGTGGTTTTTAATTTGGATTCGGGAATGACGTACAGGTCTTCGTGCCCCCATATCGAGTCCGGCGCGTCCAGCCCGTCGTACATCCTGACCCATTGCGATAATAAAGGGTAAATGTCGTCGTCTTTCTTCATCTCGCACACTAGCAGGTTGGGATCGTAAAACTGGACTCTGCCCGTCCAGGGAAAGTAGACGCCCAACGCATGGCCGCTGCCTTTGGAGCTGGCGATGATGTAGAGCTTGTATTTGCCTGACCATGGGGTTTTGTCTTTGATGTTTTCCGCGGAGTTTTGCCCGCGCATATTGACGGTTTTCTCCGCTATCGACGCCAGTATTCTGGTGTTGCCGTTATTCAGCTGTTCAAAATGCAATTGGGTGGCCTGTTGTTGCGGGCTTAATAGCGATTCGCTGAGCCCGGTGCCGCTTTTCAAGTTGCCGCTCAAGGCGCGAAACCAGGTCAGCACCTGACCGGTGCAGCTGCTGTTGGCATTGCCGGGAAACTTGCCGTCGCCTTCTATCGATGTGACATTCACCAGGCTCTTCAGCAATTCAAATCTCAACCTTAGACTCATCGCTATGCTCCTAAAAGGTGGGCTTAGTATTGCTTTGTCGAATAATCAGTCAGGCTGATGGCGGGGCATGGGATCTCGCGGCAGCGGCGTTCAGCTGAGGACGTCGAAGACGATGGGGCGATGGTCCGGGCCGCTCATGTCGAACGCGTCCGCCCAGCCGCTGATGTCGAAAGGCGCGACTTTGACGTCGACCGAGGCCAGCACCCAATCCAGGATGCCGCCTTTGGCGTGGGTGGCCTGTCCTTGCCAGCATTCATAGGCCACGCCGGGGGTGTCCAGTTCCTCTACTCGGGTGTAGTCCAGGTTCAGATCGCCGGTGGCCACCCAGTGTCCGTCCAGGCTGGTGCAGTCCCGCAGCTGGCTCTTGGTCAGCCCGCCCTGGCCGGATTTGAAGTGAGCCAGAAACAAGAGGCCGGTGTAGCCGTTGACGCCTTGGGCCACGACCGCGATCAAGTCCCGGTTCAGGCCTTTCAAGTGCCCCTGGCTGACAACTTCGAGATGCGGCCCTTTTCTGGTTATCACGATGTAGCCGTTGGAGTGGCCGCCGGCAAAGGCGTGGACATCATAGTTTTGATACACGCCGCGTAAATAATCGTAATAGTCGTCCAGCCTGGCGGAGTGCACTTCGCACAGAAACACCACGTCAACGTCCCAGCTGTCGTTGGAGCAGCATTGGTGGATGAAGGTCTCGACCTGCGCCTTTTTATCCAGCGGCGAGGATTCGCCGTTCTTTTCCAGATTGAAGCTGGCTACGCGCATCGTTGCTCCTTGACGGCTCTAAACGTCTGTTCACGATCTTTTCAGGTATTGCCCAATACATTGAATCCGCTATGCGGATGATGGTTTGCATTGCCGGGGCTGCCCGGCGGGCAGGAAGGGGAATTTGCTCGGCCAAATTCCCCTTCACCCCAAAGGCCGCCCTGCAAGCCTGGCCTACGGCTTCCCGTCGGGCCCCGTCAGGCCCGAGGCGCGGCTGAACTCGCCCCGCGCTAACGTCGCGGTGCTCGAACAAGCAGCCGCTTAAGACCTCGGGCCTGCCACCCGACGGCAGGCTTGAAGGGACCTGGGGAGCATCGAATACGCGGTTTCCAGTGCGGCTGGCAAGCCAAGTCGCTTTGATCTTGACCGCGTAGCAGATGGTAAACAGCTTCCAAATTAATGCTGCGGTGTTAGTGCTGCTTGTCTTGGCCCCCGCCATGCGCTCTGGAGTAGGTGCTGAAGGTGCACATGGATAAAGTGTCCCAGATGATTTTAATCAGGGAGGTACAGCAATTGTCATCTTTCTGGTAGTAAGACAGCGAGTCAAAGTCGATATCGAATAAGTCGAATTCGTCACGTTGACTTTTCCCGGCTTGGGAGATTTTATTGGGGGCGTAGCCCAGCAAGTCCGTGCTCAGCAGGCCTTGTTCGCTGAGTTGCGCCAGGGTGTTTTTCTGGATGTTAAAGGCCAGTTTGCTCACCGAGGTAGGCGAATGGCAGCAGCAGATGCAAGCGCATAAGGGCAGCGTGTAGCCGGTGGTCAGCGGCCTATCCCGAGCGTCGGTGATGCCGGCCTCAAGCACCGCCGCCACCACCTCCGCGCAGTTGCCCAGGTTTTTTCCATTATTCTCCGTCATGAATTGGATCATTCTGTCTTGATCCAAGCCCAGCGCCGTTGGCGTTTTTTTTAATAGCGGCTTATGCGAGAAGGTCTTTTCATCGCCATGGCTGCCGCCAATGTCAATCAAGACATCATCGCCGCGACGCATGGTCATGGTGGGCGGCTTCATCTCCACTACCGAACCCATGCTCTGATGGGCTGGCGGCGGCCTGCTGATGGCGCTGGTTGGCGGGATGCCGATTTCCGGCGGCTTGCTTCTTAGAATGTGCGCCACTTCATTCTTGCTGGGGATGTAAATCACATGCCGGACCCGGATGTGCGCGGCTTTGGTGTTGGCCCAAAACTGGGTGATCTTATCCTTGGCGGTTCTGAGATGCATTGTTTGATGGCCGGCGGAGTATTGAAACTGATAGACCTCATGGTTTTGAGTGGTAATGGAAATGAGGCTGTGGTCTTGGCAGTCCCCATTCTTGCAACTGCAAAACATGGTGCCCGAGCCACCACTGAGGGTCATAACAGTAATCATGCGGCCTCCCTGTGTTTGCTTCCAATGAGCTAATACTCAGCTGGGTGCTGCTTAAACCATCACATCGGTTCTAAATTTGTTCTGCCATCTTGCTAACTAGGGTGGAAGAGCTTTGTTTAGCGTCAGCATGCTGTAACTGAAGCCGGCCAAGGTGAAACTACCCAGTGCGTTCAGCGCCTCGTCGCCGGACAGGCTGTCCGGGTAGAGCTCTTTCAGCACGGAGGCGCTGAGCGAGAGCGGGGTGGTTTTGTCGGAGGGGCGGAGCATGGTGGTTTAGTGGATTGCGTTTATTTTATGCGTGAATAGGAAAGCCCAAGGTTATGTCGCTTTTGGATGGTGAATGGTAAACGTTGGGCTTCATTGCATTTAGCCCAACCTACGGCCCTTAGTATTTCCGTAGGCTATAAAAATAAATAAATTGAGTGGAGCGTATTTCAGGTTCTTGGTGGTGAGTATATGTCCGCCTCTAGCACAGGAGCTTCTTTTGTGTTCTATCTTAATTTGAGTTGGCATAGTTGGCTCGTCTTAAATGAAGTCATCGTCACCTAAATTCGAGTTGAGCGATTCTCCGGTTATTTTTTTGTAGACTTCTGCCGCAAAGGTTTGGCAATCTGCTTGGTCGTAGTATGGTCTAGCATTTTTTGTTTCTGAAAATGCAATAAAAACGGTTTTTGTGTTTATTTTTTTGTCGGTTATTTTCTTTTCATGTAGTACATTTTTTGCATATTTCCCTGTATCTATAGCATCTAATTGAAGGGTGTCCTCCCCATTTGTTCTTGATACCCTTATATTTATTGAATTTTCTAGAAAAATCATTAGCTCATGATGAACGCCGGTTGTGTAGGAGTCTCCTCGTAGTTGTATTTTGTTTATGGGCACTTCTTTTATTGCATGGTAGCGTGACTGCTTAGCCTTAAGAAGTGTAGAATTTTTTTCGCGCGTACTACCTATGCCTGAAAAAAAGAAGTCATCATCCATGTTGTTCTTTCTAGAAAAATGTTGGTGAATTGTATTTCACTGGTCAGTGTTCGTGGATAAATAAAAAGCCTTCATTGCCCTTGCTGTTTCTATCTAAATAGCCTGTTCTTGATAGTCAAAGGGGCGGGTAGGGTAGCTTTAGTGTCGATAGGGTGAGGCATTGGTTTGTCTCATAAGTGAGAAATATCTATCTGTGCCATCGAGGCCAACTGCACTAGCTACGTAAAGAAAATTGTGTCTTTTTCCGAACGACTAGCATGCATTTGGGGCTTGCTGATCATGAGGCCGTGTATTTTTATAAATGGGGCTCTTCGAAAAATCATTACTCCACTTTCAAATGAGTCTTTTTCGCATGAATAGCACCATGCATCTGCTATCTCGATGCCAATCGTAAGCGGACGACTAAACTGATTCGCCATGTTTGGGTTCGTGGTGTATTCAACTATCGCGTTGTCTCCTGTGTGATTCTTCTGCATAAAGTAGATCCAGGCGGAGTCTTGGGAGTAACGGGTTTCGCCATCGGTTCCTTTTTGTACATCACAGGCGTCCTTAGGCGGCTTGGCTGGAACTTCATTGGGTATGGGGGCGAACCCGCCAGCAGTTTTGTAGGTCAGTATTGCCACAGCTTCAGCGTAACTATTCAGTCCTCTGAGTAAGTTCATGTGCATATCTCCTAGGGTTCCAACACCCACTCCGCCAACTTCCCCGTCACCTGCGCCATCAACACGTTCTCGATATCCCGCGCGCCGGCAGAGCTGCATTTAGCCAAAACCGCTTTCACAATGGCCGGGTCGAAGTCGAATTGTTTCCCTGTCGCCGCCTTATAGCGGGCTTGCAGTTTTTCCAGCTTATTGATCACGATGTTTTCCAATGTGCGTTCCGCCAATGGCGGATAGGGCACCACGGTCATGCGGGCGAGGAAGGCGGGGCGGAAGGCTTGTAACAGCGTTTTGCGCAGGCGTTCGTCGAACTGCTGGGTGGCGAGTTGTTCGCCTGGCGTGGTTTGCAATAGCTCCGCCCCCACATTGCTGGTGGCCAGGATGATGGTGTTGTTGAAGTCCACCGTCAGGCCGGTGCCGTCTTCCATCTGGCCTTTGTCGAACACGTTGTAGAAGGCTTCCAGCACGTCCGGGTGGGCTTTTTCGACTTCGTCCAGCAGCACCACGCTGTAGGGCTTGCGCCGCACCGCTTCAGTCAGCACGCCGCCCTGGCCGTAGCCGACGTAGCCGGGCGGCGCGCCCTTGAGTTGGCTGACGCTGTGGGCTTCCTGGTATTCCGCCAGGTTGACCACGATCAGATTGCGTTCGCCGCCGTAGAGGGCGTCGGCCAGCGCGTAGGCGGTTTCGGTTTTGCCCACGCCGGTGGGGCCGAGCAGCAGGAACACGCCCACCGGTTTGCCGGGGTCGGTCAGGCCGGCGCGGTAGGCCTGGATGCGTTGGGCGATCTTGCCCAGAGCGGCTTGCTGGCCGATCACGCGCTGGCCCATGCGCTGGGCCAGGGTGCGGATGGCGTAGGCTTCGTCGGCCAGCATCTTGCCCACCGGGATGCCGGTCCAGCCGGCGATGACGGCGGCCACGGCCTTGGAATCCACATGCTCCGGCACCAGGGGGTCGTCCTGGCGCAGCGCGTCCAGGCCGGCTTCCAGCCGCGCCAGTTGTTCCGCCAGCCGCAGCGCCGGGTCCGCGGCTTCGTCCTCGTCGGCGGTCGCGGTCTCGTCTTCCGCTTCTTCCAGCAGCAGCGGCGGTTCGCCGGCGGGCAGCTCGGGTTCGTTGGCCAGGAAGTCCAGCAGTTGCTGGCGGGTGCGCAGGATTTCGCGCACCGCGCGCAATTCGTCCTGCCAGCGCACGGTCAGTTCGCGCATGGCTTGCAGCTGGCGCGCGCTGTCTTGGCGCAGCGCGGCGATGCGGGCGGCGTGGTCCAGGCCGGTGGCCTGTTCGTTCAGCAGCCGCTCCAGTTCCTCGTCCAGCATGGCCTGGCGGTGGCGCAGGTTTTCCAGCTGCGGCGGCTGGTCGTGCTGGGCCAGCGCCACGCGGGCGCAGGCGGTGTCCAGCACGCTGATGGCCTTGTCCGGCAGCTGGCGGCCGGAGATGTAGCGGTGGGACAGCTTGACCGCGTCGTGGATGGCGGCGTCCAGGATGCGCACGCCGTGGTGTTGTTCCAGCCGGGCGGCGACGCCGCGCAGCATGGCCACGGCGCGGTCTTCGTCCGGTTCTTCCACTTGCACCGGCTGGAAGCGCCGCGCCAGCGCCGGGTCGCGTTCGAAGTATTTCTTGTATTCCTGCCAGGTGGTGGCGGCCACGGTGCGCAGTTCGCCGCGCGCCAGCGCCGGCTTGAGCAGGTTGGCGGCGTCGCTGTGGCCCTCGGCCGCGCCGGCGCCCACCAGGGTGTGGGCTTCGTCGATGAACAGGATGATGGGCCGGGCGGCGGCGCGGATGTCGTCCATCACGCTTTGCAGCCTTTGTTCGAACTCGCCTTTGAGCCCGGCGCCGGCTTGCAGCAGGCCCAGGTCCAGCGCCAGCAGGCCGACGCCGGCCAGCGCCGGCGGCACTTCCTCGTGGGCGATGCGCAGCGCCAGGCCTTCCGCCACCGCGGTTTTGCCCACGCCGGGCGCGCCCACCAGGATGGGGTTGTTCTGGCGGCGGCGCAGCAGGATGTCCAGGCATTGGCGGATTTCGCCGTCGCGGCCGACGATGGGGTCGATGCGGCCGGCGCGGGCGTCGGCCACCAGGTCGTGGGTGAAGCGCGCCAGCGCGCCGGCCGGTTCCGCCGCGGCGGCGGACGGGGCTTCGCGCGAGGCGGCGGCCCAGGCGTCCAGTTGTTCGCTCAGCGGCTGGCGCGGCGCGCGCAGCAGGCAGGGCGCGCCGATCAGCAGCAGATTGCGCAGCTCGTCGCGCTCCAGCAGGGTGAGCAGCAGCAGGCCGGAGCGGATGCTGGCCTGCTGGCGCAGCGTGGCCAGCAGCAGCGCTTCCTTGAGCCAGGCCACGGTGTGGCTGGAGAAGGCCGGGGCGCGGGTTTCGCCGCGCTTGAACTGGTCCAGGCTGCGGCGCAGCTCCGCGCTCAGTTGGTCTGTGCTCAGGCCCAGCTTGGGCAGCAGCAGCGGCAGGTCGCCGTTGGGCAGTTCCAGCAGCTCCAGCAGCACGTGTTCGATTTCCACGTAGTAGTGGCTTTGTTGCAGGCAGCGCTGGGCGGCCAGCTCCAGCGCCTTGCGGCAGCTGGGGTTGAGGCGGGCCACCAGTTCGGACAGTTCGGCGCTCATGCCGGGTCCTCGCCGGCCGGGGGCGGCCGTTGCAGCCGGGTGTCCAGCTGTCGCGCTCCGCCGGGGCCGCCCAGCCAGCTGTCCCAGCTCAGCCGCGGCGCGGCGCGGGCTTGCAGTTTGAGCGCGGCGGCCGGCGCTTGCCACAGCAGGCTGAGCTGGATGTCCAGGTCCGGGCCGAAGTAGAAGTCCGCCAGCGCGGCCAGCGCGCGGTGGCGTTCGCCGCCGGGCAGGAAGGCGCGGTAGCCGGCCGGGTCCAGCGGGCCCACGGTCAGGCGGATGCCGGCGTGTTCGTCCCAGGCGCGGCGGCCGGCCAGCGCGCCCTGGCCCAGCGCGGCGTTGCGGCCGTGGGAGCCGATGCTGGTGCGGCTGGCCGGCGGGATCTCGCGCCAGCCGCCGGCGTAGGGGCTGGCTTGCACCGGCGCGGTCAGGTGGCGGCTGGCCAAGGCGGCGAAGCCGGCCAGCGAGCGGCGGCGGTCCGCCAGCAGGGCGGCGCGGGCCAGCAGCGCGGCGTCCGGCACCGCCTGGCGTTGTTGCAGGCCGGCGGGCAGCAGGCCGCACAGGCTGAGCAGCAGCGGCCGCGCCGGGCTGAGCCGCGGCGCGGCGAAGCTGGGCGCCAGCCGGTATTTGCGCTGGGCGCGGTAGAGCAGGGCCAGCAGCCGGTGTTGGAACAGTTGCAGGAATTCCGCCGGCGCGTGGTCTTTGTCCTGGCGGCGCTGTTGCAGCCATTCCTGGTAGGCGTAGGGCAGCGGGCCGTCCGGGCCGCCCAGGCCGAAGGATTCGACATCGAGCGCCGGCTGGCCGTCTTGCGCGTCGCCGCCCAGCGCGCCCGGTTCCAGCGCGCTCAGTTCGCTGGCGGCGAAGGCGGGCAGCAGCGGGCCGCGCAGCCGCAGCGCCTCGCGCGCCGGGTCCGCGCCCTGGCCCAGCGGCGCGGCTTGCGGCGTTAGCCGTTCCAGCAGCATCACCGCCTGGGCGAATTCAAAGCCCTGCGGCCGCGTCAGCAGCCGCTCGGCTACAGAACCAGGCTGGGGCCGGGCGGGGGCTGCCATGTCTGGATCTCCTGTTGCTGGTGGACGAGTCGGGTGCGCACGAAGCGGTTGGCGTGGGCGTAGAGGGCGAAGAAGTGGGCGAGCACGGCGGCGAACAGCACGCGGCTGCCGCCGGCGAAGCAGGCCGGGTCCAGCTCCAGCGTCAGCAGCAGGCCGTTGCGCCAGCCGCGCCAGGCGTCGGCGCCGACGTGGTCGACGATGCGTTCGCTGCCAAGCGCGACGATGCCTTCGATCTGGCGGCGCGCGGCCGGCTGTTCGCCCAGATTGTGCAGCGCCAGCATTTCGCGCAGCGCGGCCAGCGCTTGCGGGCCTTCGCTCAGCGACAGGTGGTTGAGGCTGAGCTGGGACACCAGTTTCCAGCGCGAGGCGCCGTCCAGCGCGGCTTCGGTTTGCGGCCGCGGCGGGCGCAGCAGCCGCGCCTGGCCCACCGGGCCGGGCAGTTCGAACATCAGCGGCGCGCCGGCCGGCAGTTGCTCGGCCAGGTGGCGGTTGGTGCACAGCAGCTCGGCGGTGAGGCTGAGCTCGCTGGCGGCCAGCGGGTCGAAATCGGCGTCCACCAGGGTGAGCAGCATGTCGCTGCCGGGGCGCAGGCGGTTGAGGCCGCGCACGCGGCGCGCGTGCCAGTAGCGGCCGTCGCCGCCCTCGCCGTGGCTGCAGGCGAAATAGGGGGCGATGCGGCGCGCGCCGTCCGGGCCGGCGGCGCGCAGCTGGCGGATGGAGTGGATTTCCACGCTGTGGTCGCGGTGGGCGTCGGCCACCAGCAGGTATTCGCTGCGGCTGCCGTCCGGGCGCAGCGGCTCCGAGGTGTGCGGAAACAGATTGATCACCGGCGCGCAGCCCAGCGCGATGTCGCCGTGCTGGATGCCCAGGCGGCCGGCCGGCGCGCGCTCAAAGGCGATGACGATTTCCAGCTGCCGTTCCGCCTGGCGCGGCAGGCTCAGCGGCAGGTCGAAGAAGGCGAATTTTTCCGGGCAGGCGAAGTATTCGGCCAGCAGCGCGTGTGCCGGATGCACGCCGTCTTCGGCCGGCAGCAGCGCTTCGTCGGCGCCAAAGCCGCAGGCGCGCGGCAGCGCGCCGGGGCGGATGGAGGGCGCGAGGCCGGGCCGCTCCGGCAGCCGGCAGCTGATTTGCAGGCTGTGGGCGGACAGCAGGTCGTAGAGCGCGGCGGCGTTGAGCGGGGAGCCGGCCAGGTGGATGCGCAGGCTGTTCAGCGGCAGCGCGCCCAGCGGTTCCGGCCCCAGTTTCTCCAGCCGCAGCACCAGGGCGGCGCGCGCCTGGGCCAGGCCGCTGGCGGCCTGGGCTTCGTCCTCGGTCAGCAGGCTGGCGGCGGCGAGCCGCAGCGGCCACAGGGTGACGGCGGCGCTGGTGCGAAAGCGCAGGCTGTCGCCGGCGGTGGTGGCCACGAACAGCGGGGTGCCGCGCTCGATGCGGTAGCCGGCGTCCAGCTTGCCCTTGTCCGGGTCCGGTTCGAAGCGGGCGATGGCGCAGGAGGGCATGGGCCGCAGCGCGTGCGGGTAGAGCTGTTCCAGCAGCGCGTCGGTGAGTTCGGAGTAGTCGTCGTCCAGCCGGCGTTGCAGGCGAGCGCACAGCAGGGCGAAGCCTTCCAGCAGCCGTTCCACTTGCGGGTCCGGGCATTCGCCGTCGCTCAGTTGCAGGCGGTGGGCCACCTTGGGGTAGCGTTGGGCGAATTCGCCGCCGGCGTGGCGCAGGTAGGCGAGTTCGCGTTGGTAGTAGTCCAGCAGGCGCGGGTCCAGCGATTCCATCAGCCGGCGTCCTCGCAGGCGGTCAGCCGCGCGCCGGACGGGTCCAGCTCGGCGACGAAGGCGGCCGGCCAGCGGCTGCCCTCGGCCTGGAGTTCGCCGTCTATGCGCACGCTGAGGAGCAGGCCGCGGCCCGGCACGGTGTCCACGCTGACGCGCGGCGCGGCCAGCCGGGGTTCGAAGCTGCGTATCGCCTGGCGGATCTCGCGCGCCAGCCGCTGGCGGTCTTCGGCGCGCTCCGGGTGCAGCGCGCTCCAGTCCGCCACGCCGTAGTCGATGACGCTGAGTTCGGCCAGGTAGGGCTGTGCCGCGCGGCGGCTGGACAGCAGCCGCGCCAGTTCCGCCCGCACCGATTCTTGCAGCCGGCGGCGGTCCACCCGCAGCAGCGGCTCGGCCTCCAGCCGCTGGCGCGGTTCGGCGTCGGCCAGCAGTTCGAACAGACCCGGGCGAAACTGGGCGGCTTGGCGCATCGCGGTATCCTAAAAGTGCATGGGCCATGGAAAAACGCTTGGCCCCGAAACCCACGTAAAGACAGGAAAGAAATCTTTCTTGCCACGGAAGCGCACGGAAAACACGGAACAAGACAACAGCCGTGGTCATCGCTCACGCAAGCCAGGCGCCGCCTTTGGGTTTGTCCGTGTTTTTCCGTGGCTAAGCCACAAAACCCACGTTAAAGACACGAAAAAATCTTCTTTGCCACGGAAGCGCACGGAAAGCACGGAACAAGACAACACCCGTGGTCATGAAGTCCATGCAAGCCCGATGCTTCCTTTGGGTTTGTCCGTGTTCTTCCGTGTGCTGCCGTGGCCAAAAGACCCCGGAACGCCCGCTGTGCTTATGGGCTTCCGCGGCGGATTCAATCGACTTATTTGGAGTACTTGTTGGCGGCCAGGTCCCACACCGCGGCGGCGTTGCCGTCCTTGGCGCCGGTGTCTTTCTGGGTGGTCAGCTCCCACTTGATCTTGGTGAAGTTGAGCGAGAGGTTTTCCACCGGCTTGCCGCCGGTGCCGCCGCTGACGCTGACGTTGGACAGGATGGCGTTGGTCAGGGTGTAGACGATGTAGGGCAGCACCTTGCCGCTGCTGTCCGCCGCGTTGCGGCCGATGGTGATCTTGACCTCGGGGATGTTCTTGCCCTGGCAGCAGTAGGCGTTGAGTTCCGGCGTGGATTTGTCGGTGAACTTGGTCAGGCTGAATTCGCCGATATGCGGCTTGCCGGAGGTGCGTTCGGTGTTGCTGACGTCGTTGGTCACCTGCATGGCCACGTTGTGGCTGTAGGACAGCACTTCGATCTTGTCGGTGTAGCCTTCCAGCTTGCACTCGCCCTTGATGTCGCTGCCCAGGTCCAGAATGATGGCGTCCATTGCTATGTGTTCTCCGTGTTATGAGAAGTATTGGGCCCGCCGCGCGGCGGGCCCTTGGTGTGGCGTCAGGCGGCGGCCGGCGGCGGCAGCTCCGCCACCAGGCGGATGGACGCGGTCAGCTCTTCCAGCTGGAAGTGCGGGCGCAGGAAGACGGTGGCGCGGTAGGCGCCGGGCTTGCCCGGCACTTCGGTCACGTCCACCCGCGCTTCGCGCAGCGGGTACTGGGCCTTCACTTCCTGCGGCGCGTTGTCGTTGACCAGCACGTAGTCCGCTATCCAGTTGTTCAGATAGGTTTCCACATTGTCGCGGGTCAGGAAGCTGCCGATCTTGTCGCGCATGATCACCTTGATGTAGTGGGCGAAGCGCGAGGCGGCCAGCACATAGGGCAGCATCGCGGAGATGCGCGCGTTGGCGTTGGCGGCGTTGGTGTTGTAGACCTTGGGCTGGTTGGCGCTCTGGCCGCCGAAGAACACCGCCAGATCGGTGTTTTTCTTGTGACACAGCGCGATGAAGCCCAGGCCGTCCAGTTCTTTCTCGCGGCGGTCGGTGATGGCGATCTCGGTCGGGCATTTGAGCGCGATGTCGCCGGACACGGTGCCGAAGGTGTGGGCCGGCAGGCCTTCCACCGCGCCGCCGCCTTCCACGCCGCGGATGGCCGCGCACCAGCCGTATTTGGCGAAGGCGTCGGTGATGCGCTGGCCCAGCGCGTAGGCGGCGTTGCCCCACAGGTATTTGCCGTGGTCGGTGCCGTTGACGTCTTCCACGTAGTTCATGCCCTCGGTGGGCTTGGTGTCCGGGCCGTAGGGCAGGCGCAGCAGGATGTGCGGCAGCACCAGGCTGACGTAGCGGGAGTCCTCGCTGGCGCGGAAGGAGCGCCATTTGATCAGCTCGGCGCTTTCAAAAGCCTTGGACAGGTCGCGCGGCACCGCCAGTTCGGTGAAGCTGCTCATGTCGAACAGGCGCGGGCTGGCGGCGGAGATCAGCGGCGCGTGCGCGGCGGCGGCCACATTGGACAGCTTTTCCAGCAGCGCCACGTCCTGCGGATGGCGGCCAAACTCGTAATCGCCGATCAGCAGGCTGATGGGGTGGCCGCCGAAGGTGCCGTACTCTTCCTCGTAAATCTTCTTGAACAGCGCGCTCTGGTCGAATTCCACCGCTTTTTCCAGATCGTTCTGCAGCTCGTCCTTGGTGGCGTTGAGCAGGCGCAGCTTCAGGCGGCTGCTGGTTTCAGTGTTCATCACCAGGAAGTGCAGGCCGCGCCAGGAGGCTTCCATCTTCTGCACGTCCGGGTGGTGCAGGATGTTGTTGAGCTGCTTGCTCAGCAATTGGTCGATGATGGCGATGCGGTGGTTGATCATGGCCACGGTGTCTTTGTCGATGGCCATGCCTTCGTCCAACACCTGGGTGGCGAATTCGGACAGCAGGTCCTTGGCGTACTCCTGCTGGATGTCGTCGTGGGCCATGCGGCCTTCCTGGATGATGCGGTCCAGCAGCGACAGCGAGGCGGCGTCGCCGCTGGGCGCTTCGGCTTGGGTCTTAGCCATGAGATGTCTCCGGTATCAGGGGGTCGGGCGGGGCGTCAGGCGGCCGGCGGCGCGTCCGGCGCCGGCGCGGCTTCCGCGGCGGCCGGGGCCTCCGGGCGGGCGCTCTTGATCTTTTGCAGTTCCTCGGTGTTGGCCACCACGTCCTGCAAGAGCTTGTCCAGTTCGTCGTTGCCGTCCAGCTTGGTCAGCAGGTCGCGCAGCTTCTGGCGCGCTTCGTACAGCCGGCGCAGCGGGGTGACTTGCTTGACGATGTTGACCGGGTCGAAGTCGTCGAAGTGGTTGAACTTCAGCTCCACATTGAGCTTGCTGCCGTCGTCGGACAGCGCGTTGTCCACCTGGGCGGTGACGCGCGGCGTCAGCGAGGCCAGCACGGCGTTGAAGTTGTCGCGGTCTATCTCCACGAAGCGGCGCTCGCTGAGCTTGGGCAGCGGCTGCTCCTGCTTGCCGGCCAGGTCCGCCATGATGCCTACCACCAGCGGCAGCTCCCGTTTTTCCAGGGCGTTGCCGATTTCCACGTCATACGTGATTTGCACGCGGGGCGGACGAATCCGGTCCAGCTTGTGCTGTGTGCTCTCTGCCATAACAGACCTCGATCGGTTGGGAAGCTGGGGACGCCGACGGCGGGCCGCGTATCCGGTCCGCTTGGGCGAAACTGCATGATTGTCAGACCATTGTTGCCCGGCCGGGCCTGGTCGTTCTTTTCCATTGAAGCCGGCTCAAGCCGCCGCATGGAAGCCCTTTTTGCTGACAAATGCTTGCAACTTGCATTTTTCAATGACCATGGCTTAACAATTCCTATAGAACTGTCGGCGTTTTTTTGCCAATATTATTTGCAATGGATAATGGCGTCGGGGTGATGCGGATGCGCAACGGGTATCTGGCTGGGCTGTTCTGCGCTTTGGCTTTGGGCTTGGGCGGGTGCTCGTCGCTGGGCTTCGGCCCCTCGGTCAAATTGCAGGCGGCCACGCTGGACGTGGTCAGCATGGCCAACGACGACACGCCGCTGGCGGTGGACTTCGTCGCCGCCAAGGACCCGGAGCTGTACAAGCTGCTGCTGGGGCTGCCGGCGGCCAAGTGGTTTGAGCAGCGCGAGCAGCTGCTGCGCGACTACCCGGCGGATCTCAAGGTGTGGGAGCTGGAGCTGGTGCCGGGCCAGCATCTGGAAACCGAGGACGTGCCGATACGGGGCGAATCCGCGGCCGGCCTGCTGGTGTACGCCAGCTACGCCGGACCGGGCATGCACCGGCTGAGCCTGGACGCGCGCAAGAAGGTCTGGCTGCGCTTTGAAAGCAAGAATATGCGGCTGATGGAGCCGTAGCGGGGGGAGAGCGGTTTGAAAGCAGTGCCACAGGCGGTGTGTTGGTACGAGGGGATGCAGTTGCTGCCCCAGCATTTTCAATGGCAGGCGCTGAGGGCGGACGGGGTGTCCGCGGCGCTGGCGGCGGCGGCCCAGCCGCTGTATTGGGGCGTGCTGGAGCTGGAGCTGGACGAGGCGGCGCTGGCCGGCGGCGTGGCGCGGGTGTCCGCGCTGGAGGCGGTGTTGCCGGACGGCTTGCCGCTGCGCTTCGACGCCGGCGACGGCGCGGCGCTCAGCTGCGACGTGACGGCGGCCGCGGCGGAGGCGCCGGGCCGCACGGTGACGGTTTACCTGGCTTTGCCGCCCCTGTGGCGCGCCGGCCGGCTGGACCCGGCCGCCGGGCGTTTCCGCTCGGAAAACAGCGAGGCGGTGCCGGATTTGAGCAGCGGGGAGAACCCGGCCAGCCTGACGCTGTGGCGGCCGGACATCCGCCTGGTCACCGAGGCCGAACGCGCCGACATGATCTGCCTGCCGCTGTTGCGCATCGCCCAGCAAGGCGGCGGCTTTGCCCGCCGCGCCTACGCGCCGCCGTCGCCGCGGCTGCTGCCGGACAGCCTGCTGGGGCGCAAGGTGGCGGCGCTGTGCGCCAAGGCGCGCGAAAAATGCGTCTTCCTCAGCGGACGTCTGCGCCAGGCCAAGGAGGCCGGCAAGGACGACGATATCGACGAAATCCGCCGCCAGCTGGCGGCGCTGTGGGCGCGGCTGCCGGAGACGGAAGCCGCGCTGGGCAGCCGCGCCGCCCATCCGGCCGCCCTGTTCGGCCTGCTGGCCGGCATGGCCGGCTCGCTGACCGCGCTGGACCCGGGCGCCGGCGCGCCGGTGTTCCCGGCTTTCAATTACCAGGAACTGCTGGCCAGCTACGAGCCGCTGCTGAACTGGCTGTCCGCCGCGCTGGACCGGGTGCGCGCCGGTTACCGCAGCCTGCCGTTCAACCGCGACGAAGAAGGTTTCTGGATCGTCTTGCCGGAGGCCGCGCGCGATAGCGGGCGCTTGATCGTGGGCCTGCGCATGCCCGGCGGCGCACCGGATTCCGCCGCCCAGCAATGGCTGGGCCAGGCCATCATCGCCTCCGAATCCCATGTGGCCACGCTGGCGCGCCAGCGCATGCGCGGCTTGTCCTTCCAGCCGCTGGACCGCGCCGAACAAGTGGCTTACAGCGTGGGCGACGACACCCGGCTGTTCGCCGTGCTGGCCAACGGCGATTGGCTGCAAGCGGATCAGCCGCTGAGGATGACGCTGCCGGCCGGCGGCGCGGCGCTGGAGCCGTGGGAGGCGCTGCTCTTCGTCGCGGACCCGCGCGAGGACGCCGAGGGAGAACGCCATGCTGGATAGCGCGCTGTCCCAGCCGCTGGGGGCGCTGGCGCAAGCGCCGCTGAGCGCCACTTTCGAAGACGCTTACGCCGAATGGCTGCAAGTGTTCCGGGAACTGGCCGGCGGCGGCCACAAGGCCGAAGCCGCCGCCGAACTGGCGGCCGAGCAGGGCGGGCTGCTGGCGCGGCGCTTGAGCCGCGCCGCCGGCGCGCGCGTGGGCGCGGCCGGGCAGAGCCAGATCGAGGCCTTGCAGTATCTGTTCGTCGCGCTGATAGACGAGCGGCTGTTGTTCGACGACTGGCCGGGGCAGAGCCTGTGGCAGGCCACGCCGCTGGAGCAGCGGCTGTTCGGCAGCCGCGCCGCCGGCGACAAGGTGCCGGCGCTGATCGAGCGGGTCTTGCGCGAGCGCGATCCGGCCGGGCGCGATCTGGCCAATGTCTGCCTGCAAACGCTGACCCTGGGTTTCTACGGCCGGCTGCGCGGGCCGGGCGGGCTGGCCCAGCACGAGGAATGGCGGCGCGAGCTGTTCGCCTTCGCCTACCAGCGCGACGCCGACATCCGCAGCCTGGCGCCGGCGCTGGAGCGCAGCAGCAATGTGCCGCCGCTGCGGCTGACGGTGCGGCGCATGCTGCCGGACGGCTTCCGGCTGGCCGTGGGCGTGGCCGCCATCCTGGTGGGCATGTCGGTGGTGGGGCACGCCTTCTGGCACGACATCGTGTCGCGGGTGGAGCCCATGCTGTACCGCGGGGCGGACGGGGACGGGCAGAGCAAATGACGATACAGACCCTAGCCGGCATTGTGCTGCTGACCCTGTTGATCCTGCTGGCGCTGGCGGCGCTGATCTGGTGGCTGCGGCGCGAGGCCGATCCGGCGCGGCGCAGCTTCCGCGGCTCGGTGCGCCGCTTTGAGCGCGAGATCGGCGCGGAAGACCGCTACCAGACCCCCTGGGTGCTGGCGGTGGGCGACCGGGTGCGCAATGTGGAGGCCTTGTGCGCCTCGCTGCAGCTGAAGAGCGAGGGCGAGGCCAATTGGTTCGGCCGCTGGTGGTACGGCGGGGACGGCGCGGTGCTGGTGATACCGGACGATATGTTCAGCCATCCGGAAGGCGCGCTGGCGCCGCTGTCGGCCTGGCGGCGGCTCTTGGGCGTGCTCTTGCGCAGCCGCGCCGCGCGGCCGCTGGACGCGCTGATCTGGACCGTGTCCGCCGGCCAGCTGTGGAGCGAGCACCTGGCGGTCAGCGCCGGTCTGGCCGCGGCCAAGAAGTTTTCCGATCTGCAAAGACGGCTGGGCCTGAGCCTGCCCATCTATCTGGTGGTGACCGAGACCGAGCAGGCGCCGGGCTTCCTGGAGCTGGCGCAGGCGCTGCCGCGCGAAGCGCGCGACGCGATGCTGGGCTGGTCCTCGCCCTACGCCGCCAGCGCCGCCTATCAATCCGACTGGATAGAACAGGCCTTGACGCGGCTGCGGCTGACCCTGAGCGAAACCATAGCCGAATTCGGCGCCCTGCAAGGCGGCGTGTCCACGGATCTGTACCTGCTGCCGCGCAGCTTCGAGGCGGTGCGCGCCAATCTGCAGGCGTTGTGCGATCCGGTGTTCCGCGGCAACGCGCTGGGCGAGGCGCCGCAATTGCGCGGCATCTACTTCACCGGCGCCCAGGCCGCGCCGCAGGACGATCTGGAAGAAACCGTCGCGCCGCCGGCGCTGCCCCTGTTCGCCGGCCGGCTGCTGCGCCAGCGGGTGCTGGCGGAGCAGGGCCTGGCCCAACCGGTGCCGCGCATCCTGCGGCTGCGCCAGCGCTGGCACCGCTGGACCCTGGCCGGCATGGGCTTGTTCGCCGCCCTGTGGCTGGCCGGCATCAGCTGGTACTGGCACGCGGCCACCGACGACGCCGACGCGCTGGGCCGCCAGCTGCGCATTCTGCAACTGGACCGCGGCGGGCCGCGGCCGGAACTGGGCAACGACGCGGCGGCGCGGCAAAGCGTCGCCGCCTTCTGGCGCGCGCTCAAGGACGCGCCCTCGCGCCGTTTCGGCACCTTGCTGCTGCCCACCTCGCTGATGTCCCCGGTGGACGGCCGCATCGACGACACCATCGAATACGCGCTGCGCCGCTCGGTGATGCTGCCCTTGCAACAGCGGCTGCTGCGCGACGCCGAACAAGTGCGGCGCTTGGGCGAGGCCGGCGCGGACAGCGTCAGCGACGACACCGCCGCGCCGGAGAAATGGCCGGCCTATCTGCTGGCGCGGCAACTGGCCGGCGACGCGGTCAAGCTGGAACAGCGCGTCAACCAGTTCAACCACGCGGTGCGCGACGGCAACACCACGCTGGACGAGGCGGCGGAGCTGGCCAACGGCCTGTTCGGCCTCAGCCTGCGCGCGCCGCAGAACGCCCAGCGCGACAATCTGCGCCGCATCCTGCTGTCCAGCGATCAACTGGTGGCCGCGCCGATCGACCTCTCCAAGATCCGGCCGCAGGTGGGCGAACACTTCAGCGGCCTGATGCAAGCCTGGCTCGGCCAGCTCTACACCAATCAGACCTTTGACCTCACCGCCCAGCAATTGCAGAAACAGCTGCTGATGCTGGAGTCCGGCCAAGGCAACTCCTTGCCGGAACTGGACAGCGTGGCCGGCCACATCGGCCTGCTGCAAAGCCTGGTCAACGCCACCAACAGCGCCTGGAGCCGCGCCGCCGGCCAGGACCTGGTGCCCGGCTACAGCGCGATGCTGGACGGCGCGCGCCGCTCCAGCCTGATAGGGCGGGACGCGGTGGCGCGGGTGGTGGACCATTCCGCGGTGGCGCGCCAGGAATTCCGCAAGCGCTGGCTGGGCGGCGTGGGCGCCAGCTCGGCGCTGCTGGCGCAAGGGCCGTCCGGCGGCCTGGAGCTGCAGGACCAGGTGCTCAAGCTGAACGTGACCCTGGCCTCGCTGCTGAAGCAGGATTTCGTCGCCAGCGCGCGGGTGCAGGGCGAAAGCGGCCCGACGGCGGGCGGGCTGGCGAATATGGACGCCGACGCGATGACGGCGGCGCTGCGTCATTACGACGGCTACCAGAAATACCTGGCCGGCAGCGCCGGCCAGATGCCGCCGGCCTACCGCAAGGGCCTGGAGCGCGCCTTGCAGGACAGCGCGGCGCGGGCGATGTGGGCCGCCCTGAGCAGCCGCCGCGCCGAGCCGTCGGTTGGCCTGAACGGCGGTTCCATCGACGAGGGCAACGCCTTCGACGCCCAGGCCAAGGCCGCCACCCCGGTGCTGGCGGCGCTGGACGAACTGGCCCAGCCCGCCTTCCGCGACAGCGTGCTGCGCGAGATGGACCGGCGCGCGCTGCAATCCTTGCGCCACGCGGAGCGCAGCCTGCAAGGGCTGGGCTTGTACCAGCCGCTGCAGGGCAGCTTCCGCTGGTGGGACGGCTCGCGCAACGCCGGTGCCCGCGCCTTCCGCGCCGGCGGCGCGCGCGAGCTGCAGCAATACCTGGGCGCGCAGCTGGAGCTGGTGGGCAATCTGACCCAGGCCCAGGCGCCGGCGCTGAGCTGGCTGGCCTCGCACAAATCCTCGTTGCCGGTCAGCGACCAGCAATTGCAGCAACGCTGGCAAAGCGCCGCCGTCGAACTGCGCCACTACAAGGAAAAGGCCGCCAACAGCGCGCCGGCGGTGCTGGAAACCATGATCGTCAAGGATTTCAACGAGATGGACGTGGGCAATTGCCGCGCGGTGCTGGACCAGGTGGAGCTGCCGGCCGCCGGCAACGTCTTCTCCGACCGCGCCCAGACCCTGGTCAGCCTGGCCAGCGACCGCTGCGGCGCGCTGCGCACCCAGGCCGGCGCCGCCGCCTACCAGAAGCTGAGCGCCTTCTTCAATCAATACCTGGCCAACCGCTTCCCCTTCGCCGCCAAGCTGGCGGCGCCGGACGCCGCGCCGGAGCGGGTGGCGGAATTCATGCGCCTGATGGACGACAGCGGCGGGCTGGCGGCCGCCGGCCTGCAGGACCTCAAGTCTGGCCAGGCCCAGGCGGCGCGGCGCTTCCTGGACGCGGCCAAGGCGGCGCGCGCCTGGCTGGGCCCGATGTTCGCCCGCGAGGGCGGCGGACCGTGGCAGGGCGTGGACGTGGAAGTGCGCTGGCGCACCGACCGCGAACACGAACAGGCGGCGGACCAGGTGATCGAATGGACGCTGGCCAGCGGCGGCCAGCGCCTGCGCTACCCCGGCGGCGACGGCCAGCGCCTGCACTGGAACATCGGCCAGCCGGTGACGGCGACCCTGCGCTGGGCCAAGGAATCGCAACAGGCGCCGGTGGAGGATTCGACGCAAAGCGGGCTGACCGTGTTCGACCGGCTGGCCAGCTGGAACTACGGCGGACAATGGGGCTTGCTGCGCTTATTGCGCGAGAACAATTCGCCGCTGCGCACCAATAGCGTGGAAGGCGTCAACGATGTGGGCCTGATGCTGGCGCTGCCGGTGCGCAACCCGGCCTTGCTGGGCAACGGCGACGCGCAGATGTTTTTGCGGCTGACCTTGCAGGCGCCGGGCGGCAAGAGCGGCCTGGCCGTGGCCAGCCTGCCGTACGCCGCGCCGCCGTCGCCGTTCCGCGCGGCCGCCAATCCGCGGCTGGCCGCGATAGAGGGCAGCTGATGCGCGCTTTGAACACCTTGAGGAAACGGCCATGAGCGCCATGTCGCGTCTGGAAACCCTGTTGCAACCCATCGCCGCGGACAATCCCGGCGGCGAGCCGCTGCGCTACGCGCCGGAATACGACCAACTGCGCGAACTGCGGCGCGAGGACGACCCCAGCCTGCCCGCCGGCATCTGGGAAAGCGATTTGAAGCGCGCGGACTGGTCCGGCGTGGAGCGCCTCGCCTCCGCGCTGCTGGCCGAGCGCAGCAAGGATTTGATGGTGGCCGGCTGGCTGGGGGAATCCTGGCTGCACCTGCTGGGCCTGCCCGGCCTGGAAGCGGCGCTGGCGTTGAGCGCGCAGTGCTGCGAGCAGTACTGGGATAGCCTGCACCCCTTGCCGCAGCAAGACGATCTGAGTTTTCGCACCGGCCCGCTGGAATGGCTGGCCAAAACCTACGCCGCCACGCTGGCGGCCCAGGTGCCCTTGCTGAACACGCCGCCGCCGCAGGAGCGGCAGCCGCTGACCCTGTGGCAGTGGCAGGACCTCAACCGCCGGCTGCTGGCCGGCGGCGACGAGGGCAAGCTGGAGCGCGAACAGGCGCGCCACGAGCAGCAGAAGCTGAACGACTGGGTGCGCGCGCTGCCGCCGGCCGCGCTGGAGGAGAGCCGCGGCGCGCTGGCGCGCAGCCGGCAATGGCTGGCGCGGCTGCAGAGCTGGTGCGACGAACGCATGGGCGCGGACGCGCCGTCCTACGCGCCCTTGAGCCAGACGCTGGAGCAGGCGGCGCAAGCCTTGCAGGAGCTGGCCGTCCTGCATCCCGGCCCGCCGCCGGAGCCGGAAGCCGCCGCCGTCGACCAGGCCGAAACCGCCGCGCCGCCGGCCCTGGCCGAAGCCGGCCACGGCGCGCCGCCGCCGGCGTCCGCGCCCGTTTTCGCCCAGCGCGAGCCGCAGGGGCGGGAGGACGCTTACCGCCAGTTGCGCGGCATCGCCGATTATCTGGCGCGCACCGAGCCGCACAGCCCGGTGCCCTATCTGATCTACCGCGCGGTGGAGTGGGGGGAGAAGCCTTTGCGGGAGCTGCTGGCGGAGCTGATAGACAGCGACGCCGAGGCGCGGCGGCTGTGGTCCCTGCTGGGGGTGTTGCCTTAGAACCTGTTTACGATCTGCTGCGCGTCGGCGATACGGCGTTGAGAACAAGCTCAACATGCTCATTGCCTCTTGTACACTTCGCTTTTCCGCTTGTTTTCGCCTTGTCTCGCCCTTGTGCGCGAGGCTTTGAGCAGGCGTTTAAAAAAGGGCTTGAGGCGGAGAAGCCGCCTCCCGCTTGACGGGCATTCAGTGAAGGACGGCCAGATGGCGAATGTGGAGTGGAACGGGCTGATCTTCCGCCGCGCGAGCGCGGCCGACGCGCCCGCGGTATTGAAAATTTTCGATGAAATCATCGCCTGGTTCGTCGCCATGGGCAACGCGGAGCAATGGGGAAGCGAGCCGTGGTCAAGCCAGCCGCGACAAGTGGAGCGGGTGGTCGAGGCGTGCTCGCTGCCGGGAGCGTGGGTGGCGGAGGAGGAAGGCGGCGCCGTGTTGGCCGCCCTGGTGCTGGGGGAGGCCATGCCCTATGCGCCGGCCGCGACGGAGCCCGAAATCTACGTGCGCTTGCTGGTCGCCTCCCGCCGCTCCGGCGCGCGGGGCGTCGGCCGGCGTTTGATGGCTTTCGCGGACGAACAGGCGAGGCTGGCCGGCGTCAAGCGCTTGCGCGTGGATTGCTATGGCGGGGGCACGGGGGCCCTGGCGCGTTTTTACGAGTCCTGCGGTTATGAACGCATCGCCGCATTCGATGTGGACGGCTGGCCCTGCCAGCTGCTGGAGCGCGTTCACGCTCCCGCGAGCTAGGGCGAGGCCGCTTGGGAAAGCGGCTTGCTCGCATGGCGCGCTGCGCCGCGCGCAGCGGACCGCGAACGGACTCCAAGGCCAGGATGCCTGGCCCGGAAGGACGGCGCGGGCAAGGGCTCAGTCCAGCGTGTCCATATAGTCCTTGCCGCGCAGCCGCCCGGTTTGCGCCCAGGGCAGCGGCTGGCCGGCGGCCAGCGGGCGGATCTCCACGCGCATGCTTTCGCGATGGCGGCCGTCCTGCGAACGCGATTCCACCCGCAGCGGCATCGCCCAGCGCGCGCTCCATTGCAATTGCTTGCTGTGGCCCTTGGCGGTTTTGCGATACCAGCGGCTGCCGTCCGCGCCGGGGCTGACGGTGAAGCCTTTCAGTTTTTCAATGTCCACCAGCTGGCTGGCCAGGATCCAGGAGCCGTCGAAGCCCACGTCGCTCCATTCGCGCTGCCCCACCTGCACCAGCAGCCGCTGTTGCGGCAGGGCGAACTCCAGCCGTGGCTGGCCTTTGGCGTCCAGCCAGACGTGGCGGCTGGCGGCGGCGTAGTCGATGTGGTCGTGACCGTCCTCATGGCCGTGGCCGTCGTCGTGATCGTGGTCGTCGGCGGGGGCGTTCAGCCGTTCGCGCCAGACGTGCTTGCCCTGGCGGGTCAGTTTTTCCCGATAGCGTATGGTTTTTTCCACGCCGTCCTTGCCGATGGTGACGGTTTCGTAGCGGATGGTGGCCACCAGATCCGGCGCGGCGGCGCGCAGCGCCGGGGACAGGGCCAGCAGGGCCAGCGGCAGCAGGATTTTCATCGCGGTCTTTCTTCATGCGTAAAAGTAGGCTTGCCCGTGGGCAAGCCGAATGGGGGGCATCCGGGACGGCCGCGCCGGGCCTGGAGCGGCGCCGGCGCGGAGCTCGTCGCGGGGGCGGGGGCTTAGAGCCTGTTTACGATCTACTGCGTGTCGGTAGAGACATTGTGCGATGAGTGCCCGCTTCGAAATGCTCATGTACCACGAGTACATTCCGCTTTCTCAGCCGTTTTCGCCTTGTCTCGCCTTAGCTCGCGAGATCGTAAACACGTTCTTAGAGGCCCAGTGCGTTTTTCACCAGGCCGAACACCTTGGTGTTGTCCATCACGCCCTTGAAGCCCTTGGAGCCGGCGCCGCCGGACATCAGCATCACGTCGCCGCCGCCGTGGGTTTCGCTGGACAGGCGGATGCCGGTTTCCTGCTGGTAGTCGTCGCCCATCGCGGTGGCGGAGTCCACCGACACGCGGCTGGCCTTGCGGTTGGGGCCGTTGCCGAACACCAGCGCGGTGTAAGTGGCGCCGTCCGCGTCCTTGGATTCCTTGCCGTCGGCGTAGCCGCGC
Source organism: Chromobacterium sp. CCUG 30098 (assembly GCF_059916605.1). Taxonomy (NCBI): domain Bacteria; kingdom Pseudomonadati; phylum Pseudomonadota; class Betaproteobacteria; order Neisseriales; family Chromobacteriaceae; genus Chromobacterium; species Chromobacterium sp. CCUG 30098. The sequence continues at coordinate 275,622 of NZ_JAUCGS010000004.1, forward strand.
ACGATGTCGTGGATGGGGTTGCCGCGCTTGGCGTAGCCGTTGATGGTCATGGTGTGGTCATGGTCCGCGGTGACCACGATCAGGGTGTTGTTCAGGTCCACCTTGGCCAGCGCGGTCTTGATGGCGTTGTCGAAGGCGATGGTGTCTTCCAGCGCGCGCTTGGCGTTGGTGCCGTGCAGCGCGTGGTCGATGCGGCCGCCTTCCACCATCAGCACATAGCCGTTGCCGTTGCGGGCCAGGGTGTCGATGGCCTTGGCGGTCATGTCGGCCAGGCTGGGCTGGTTCAGGCTGTTCTTCACCCGGTCCAGCTCATAGTCCATATGGTCCTTGTTGAAGATGCCCAGCAGTTTGTTGCCGGACTGCGGGTTGAAGGCGGCCAGCTCGCTGCCGCTGCTCACCAGGGTGTAGCCCTTGGCCTGCATTTCGGTCAGCAGATTGCGGCCGTCCGGGCGCTTGCCGCCGGAGGCGGTGGGCAGGAAGAATTTGCTGCCGCCGCCCATCAGCACGTCCAGGCCGGCGCCCAGCTTGGCGTTGTAGCCGGCGCCGCCCGGCGCCGCCTGGGCGGCGATGTCGGATTCGGCGTCGCGGTGGCAGACGTGAGAATAAGTGGCGGCCGGGGTGGCGTGGGTGACGCGGGTGGTGGTCACCGCGCCGATGGCCTTGCCCTTGGCCTTGGCCAGTTCCAGCAGGGTGGTCGCCGGCTGGCCGTTGCCGCTGCCGCAGTTGCCGGTGCCGTTGCTATTGGGGTCGATGGCGCGGGTGTCGGCGGACATGGAGATGACTTCGTTGTTCATCTTCACGCCGGTCATATAGGCGGACATGGACGGCGCGCTGTCGGTGGTTTGCGCGTCGTTGGAGAAGGTCTTGACGCGGGCGGTGCGGGACAGCTGTTCCATGTTCAGCTTGCCGGCTTCGCCGTATTTGTAGATGCGCGAGGCGGTGACGGTGGTGGGGCCCATGCCGTCGCCCAGGAAGAAGATCACGTTCTTGGCTTCGCCCGCGGCCTGGGCCGGCAGCGCGTGCAGGGCGGCGGCCAGCGCGGCGACGCTGAGCAGCGGTTTCATCATCGGTTTCATTGCGGTTCTCTTGTATGGGTTTGTGTAGCGTTTGGGGGGCGGCGGCTCAGAACCTGTTTACGGTCTGCTGCGCGTCAGCGATACGGCGTTGAAAATGTCTTCAAAATGCTCGTGTACCGTGTGTACACTCCGCTTTTTCAGCCGTTTTCGCCTTGTCTCGCCCTTGCTCGCGAGATCGTAAACAGGTTCTCAGAGCGCGGCCGCTTTCTTCACCAGGCCAAACACGTCGATGTTTTCCAGGAAGCCGTGGAAGGCGTCCGAACCCTGGCCGATGGCGCCGATGTAGACATCGGTGCCGCCGTGGGTTTCGCCGCCGGCCGGCATGCGCACCGCCGCTTCCTGGTGGTAGTCGTTGGCGGAGACCACGGCGTCGGTCAGCGCGGCGGCGGCGTTGCGGTTGCCGTTGACGCGGTTTTCGCCGTTGCCGAAGCCGATGATGGAATAGGGCATGCCGTCGGCGTCGGTGGCCAGGCTGCCGTTGCTGTAGTTCTTCACCAGGCCCAGCACGCCGGGGTTGCCGGCCGTGGTCTTGCCGGTGCGCTGGGCGTAGCCGTTGAGCACCAGGGTGTGGTCGTGATCCGCGGTCACCACGATCAGGGTGTTTTTCAGGTCCGGATCGCGCTGTTTCATCGCGTCGATGGCGGTCTTGATCGCCTGATCGAAGGCCACGGTGTCCTGCAGCGCTTTCTTGGCGGTGGTTTCATGCAGCGCGTGGTCGATGCGGCCGCCTTCCACCATCAGGAAGAAGCCTTGCTTGTCCTTGCGGTCCGCCAGCATGGAGATGGCCTTGGCGGTCATCTCAGCCAGGCTGGGTTCCTTGGAGGCGTCGCGGTCCAGGTCGTAGCTCATGTGGCTGCTGGTGAACAGGCCCACGGCGCGGGTGGTCTTGGCCGGGTCCAGCGCGTTGAAGCCGGTTTTGTCCGCGGCGTAGCCGTAGCCCTTGGCTTTGAGCTCCGCCACCAGATCGCGGCCGTCGGCGCGCTTGCCGCCGGCGGCCTTGGGCAGGAAGAACTGGCGGCCGCCGCCAAACACCACGTCCACGCCGTCTTGCAGCTTGGCGTTGAAGAGCGCGCCGCCCGGCACCAATTGGGCGGCGATGTCGGATTCGGCGTCGCGGTGGCAGACGTGGGAGTAAGTGGCCGCCGGGGTGGCGTGGGTGACGCGGGTGGTGGTGACCACGCCGGTGGCCTTGCCGCCGGCCTTGGCCAGCTCCAGCAGGGTGCTGACCGGCTGGCCGTTGCCGCTGCCGCAGTTGGAGGTGAAGTCCGCGGTGGGGGATTTGGCCTGGGTGTCGGTGGACATGGAGATGACTTCGTTGTTCATCTTCACGCCGGTCATGTAGGCGGACATGGACGGCGCGCTGTCGGTGACCTGGGCGTCGTTGGAGAAGGTTTTGACAAAGCCGCTCTCCGGCAGCGTGTCCATGGTCAGCTCGCCGTCTTCGCCCACGGAGTAGATGCGGGCGGCGGTGGTGGTGTTGATGCCCATGCCGTCGCCCAGGAAGAAGATCACGTTCTTGGCGGCGGGACGGAGGCCCTGGTTGTTGTTGGCGGAGCCGCTGGCGGTGCCGCCGCTGCTGCCGCAGGCGGCCAGGCCGATGGCGGCCGTCACGGCCAGGGTCAGGCTGAGGATGCGCATGATGTTATGTTCCGGGCATGAAAAAAACCGGCACAGCATAGTGGGCGCATGTTTCGGCCAGGAGAGGGTTTGATGAAGATTTTGTTGCGGGGTCAACCGGCGGGCCGGGGCCGGCGTTGGCGGGGCGCGCTTAGAACCTGTTTACGATCTGCTGCGCGTCGTGGAGCCTTACACGGTGAGCACACCTTCGAAATGCTCATGTAGCATTTGTACATTCCGCTTTCTCAGCCGTTTTCGCCTTGTCTCGCTTTAGCTCGCGAGATCGTAAACAGGTTCTTAGCGCCGGTCGGCGCACAGCGGCAGCAGCCGCTGATAGGCGGCGTTGATCTCCTTGCTCTTGCGTTCCGCCAGTTCGCGCAGTTCCAGGCCCAGAGCGCTGACCTTGTCCGGATGGTATTCCGCCATCCGCGCCCGGTAAGCGGCTTTCAGTTCTTCCGCGGAGCAGGGCCAGGCGACTTGCAGCACCTGGCAGGCGCGCTCGGTCTCGGAGACGGCGCCGGACGGCGGGGCGTCCGGCCGCGTCGGGCTCAGCGCCCGGCGGATCAGCCAGTAGGCCAGCAGGGCAAACAACAGCAGCGCAATCAATCGCATCGACACGGTTCCTTGGCAGAGGGCCGCCCGCGCTTGCGGACGGAATAGCAATATGGAGCGGCTGGCCGGACGCTGGTTCCCGGCGCGGGGCCGTGGTGGGTGAACTATGCCGCCGGCGGGCGGTCCCACCCGGCCCGGTTATGTTCTTTAATTTAGAGCCGCCTGCCGATCCGGGGAGGCGGCGGCCCGCAAGGAAGCATATGAGTTCCACCATCCGTCCGGCCGTCCGCGCCGACATCGCCGCGCTGTTCGACATCCGCACCAGCGTCCGGCAAAACCATCTTTCCATCGAGCAACTGGCCGACCTGGGCATCACGCCCGAGACCATCGCCGAAACCATCGCCGCCGCGCCCTGCGCCTGGATCGCGGAACAGGACGGCCAGCCGGCCGGCTTCGCCATGGCGGACCTGGACGCCGGCGAAGTGTTCGCCTTGTTCATCAAGCCGGCGTTCGAGGGCCTGGGCCTGGGCCGGCAACTGCTGAGCCAGGCCGAGGCCGCGCTGTTTCAGCGTCACTCGGTGATCCGGCTGACGACCGACGGCGACGAGGCCATCCGCGCCAACGGTTTTTATCAGCGTCAGGGCTGGCGGCAGGCCGGCCCGGCCGAGGGCGGGGACCTGTTGTACGAAAAGCGGCGCGAGGGCTGAGCGAGGCGCGCCTCCGGCAACGAGTCTGAAGAGGCCGGGGGCGTGCCGGATACGCGCGTTCCCGGGCGTCCGAAGGCGCGTGGCGGGCAGGTAAAGAGGGAGCGCTTCTTCTTTAAGCGCATAAGCATAAGCCAATATGCCACTACAGCCGCGCCGGCTTTTATATTATGATGCCGGCTCTGCGTTGTTTGCCGCCCCTGTCCGCATTACCCAGTTCCCTGCTTCATGCCAAGACGCCGCGTTTCGCGCGCCGTCGTCGTCGACTGTTTCCGGGTGGCCGCGCCAAGTCATAGATGATAGCCGTCCTGGAGTTTTGAATGAGTTTCGCCACCTTATTGCTGTACATCGTCGCCGTCAGCGCCGTGATGATCACCCCCGGTCCGTCCATGCTGCTGGCGCTCAACAACGGCGCCAGCCACGGTATGCGCATCGCCAGCTACGGTTTCGCCGGCGCGGTGCTGTCCGATCTGCTGCTGATCGCCGCCGTGGGCTTCGGCCTGGGCGCCTTGCTGCAAGCGTCGGAACAACTGTTTTCCATCGTCAAATGGGGCGGCGCCGCCTATCTGGTCTACCTGGCCTGGATGATGTGGCGCGCGCCCACCCAGGCGCTGGCCGCCAGCGCCCAGAGCGGCGAGGCCAGCGGCCGCGGCACGTTTTTGCGTTCCCTGGTGGTGGGCCTGTCCAATCCCAAGGGCCTGCTGTTCTTCACCGCCTTCCTGCCGCAGTTCATCCGCCAGGACCAGCCGGCGGTGCCGCAATACATGATTCTGGCCGTGGTCACCGCCAGCGTGGACTGCGTGATGATGTTCATCTACGCCTACGGCGGCCGCCACGCGATGCGCACCTTCTCCGCCCGCGTGATGGGTTGGATCAACCGCAGCTGCGCCGGCATGCTGGCGGTGCTGGCCATCGGCCTCAGCCTGTACCGCCGCAGCGATATGAGCTGAGCGCGCCGCTTTGCCGCCACGGAAAACCCGCCGAATCCGGCGGGTTTTTTTATGTGGGCCTATCGCCGGGCGCGACAAAAAGCCGCCCCTGGGGGCGGCAAGAGGACATCGATAGATACAAAGGAGGGGAGGACTTGTTCCTGAACCCTCCGGCCAATATATCCGCCGCCCGTGACAGCGGGATGACGGCTCAACGCAGCGGCGAGGCGGCCGACGCCGGCGCCCGACGGCGCGCGGCGGGTTCGGCGGCGTCCCGGTACACCCGCACATAGTCCACCACCATCTCCTGCGGCCAGCGCGTGGACGCGTCCGGCGCGCCGGCCCAATCCCCGCCCACCGCCAGATTCAGCACGATGAAGGCCGGTTCTTGCAAGGCGCTCCAGCCGTCGCCGCCGTCGGTTTTCATGGTCACGGTCTGATAGAGCTGGCCATCGACGAAGTAGCGGATCGCCGCCGGCGACCACTCCACGGCGAAATCGTGGAAACGGTCGTTGAACCAGCCCAGATCCGGCGTGACATAGGAGGCCGACGCCGTTTGCACCGTCCCGGCCGGCGCGCCGGGCTTGGGCCGGTGCGCGCTGCCCCAGACGGTGGCGTTTTCCGCGCCGGCCTCGCTGCCCACCATTTCCAGGATGTCGATCTCGCCGTAATGCGCGGGCTGATCCCAGCGCTGGTTCAGCATCCAGAACGCCGGAAACATGCCCTGGCCGTAAGGCAGCTTGATGCGCGCCTCGATCCGGCCGTAGCGCCAGGCGGCCTGGCTGCGCAGGCGCGCCGAGGTATAGTCGCGGCCGCCGTAAGCCTGCCGCCGCGCGGCGATATGCAGCGCGCCGTCGCGCACGGCCACATTGTCCCCGGCGGTGTAGTACTGCAGCTCATGCAGGCCCCACGGGCCGGGGCCGGATTCCAGCCGCCATTTGGCGCCGTCCAGCGCCGCGCCGTTGAATTCGTCCTGCCACGCCAATTGCCAATTGGCCGCGGCTGCGCCGCCGCTCAGCAGCGCCGTAATCGCGGCGGCTGCCGCCATCTTGCTTTTCATCGCTCATCTCGCGCGAGTTTGTCGAGCGTCCAGCATAGCCGGAAGCGAGAGCGGCGCAGCGCGGCCGCGCTTGGCAGTTTTACCAAGCGCGGCCAGACCCGCGGCTTAGAGCCTGTTCAACGCCGTATCGCTGAAGCGCGGCAGACATTGAACCGCTGCTTAGAGCCGCTAACAAAAGCTCGCAGAGAACCTGAGCCAAGGCGCGCCGACGCAGGCAGTACAAGTGGTACGACAAGGAGGCGCAACGCGGGATCAGGGGTTTTGTTAGCGGGTCTTAGAGCCTGTTCACGATCTCGCGAGCAAGAGCGAGACAAGGCAAAAACGAGCGAAAAAGCGGAATGTACACGTGGTACATGAGCATTTTGAGCTTGTTTTTAACGCGGTATCGCCGCAGCGCAGTAGATCGTGAACAGGTTCTTAGGAGCAATTCGAGTTCAGGCTGGGATAGGCGGTATTCAGGATCCACTTGCCCTTGCTGTTCTTGGCGTAGCGGAATGACAGGAAAATGGGCTGCCCTGCGGGAAACGGGGTGGACAGGGTGCAGACTCCGGCCGCGTTCACCTCCTTGCAAGTGCTGGGCAGCGCGCCGGGCCAGCCCTTGGGATAGAGGGTGCCCTCCGGCACGCAATCGGACTCCGCCGCCCGGGTGCCGCATATGGCCGGTTTGGGGCCTTTGGGCCCGGGATAACCCTGCCAGGTGGTGAAGGCGGCCTTGAACTGGTCCCAGCTGTCGAACTGCGATTTGCCCGCCTGGGTGGGCTGGCCGTGGATATGGATGCTGACATGGCCTTCCATCGCGGTGTTGTCCGCCATGGATTTGACGCTGGCGTTCACATCCGGGGTGACGCGGCAATCCGCCGCCTGAACCGGCGCAGCGGACAACAGGCATAGGGTCAGCGCCGTCAGCGCGGCGCCGGAACAGATTGGGAGGAGGCGATTGGACATGAGGGAATCCTGAAAACGTCGGGCGCGCAGGCCAGATGGGGTTTTTAAAAAGCGGGCGGCTGTAAGTTATTGCGCCAACAGGGCATGACGCGATTTATCGTTGAAGATTAATGCAAAAGGCATTAATGATGCCTGCGCTTTGGGACAGGTGGCGGGCGAGCGCCGTGCGCCGAAGCCTGGCCGAGGAGGCCTCCGGCGTCGGCGGCGCGGCCTTGAGAACGACTTCCGCGCGGGGCGGTGAGAGAGAGGAGCGCTTGGGCGATATTCCGGGGCGGCTGCGGCTGAGGCCGGCCATGCGCCAAGCCGCCGTCTCAACCGCAAGGCCCCGCCTCGGCCCGGCTTGCCGGGAAGGGCGTCCTACTGGCGGCTCCGCTCCCAGGCGGCCTGGGTTTCCAGGAACAAGCCGTGCAGCCGGTATTTGTCCCAGATGAAGGCCGTTTCCTTGGCGAACAAGCCGGCGCGCAAAGCCTGCCTGAGCTTGGCCAGAATCGTCGGCGGCGTGTCCGGATGGCAGATCAGCCAGCGCTCGGCCGGCGTCAGCGCCAGCGCCTTGCGCGGCGGCGGTCCGTCCTCCGGCGCGGGCGGGGTGTCGCTGACGAAGACCTCCAGCCGCTTGGCCGCCAGCATTTTGAAACCCAGCGCCGGTTTGGCGATGGGGATGTAGCTCAGCTGGGCGGAACTGAGCAGATCGCGCGCTTCCGCAATGTCCACCGTGCCCAGGGTCATGCCCTGCATATCGCGCAGATTCTTGAACGGCGCCGCGTTGCCGCGGGCCACGTAGGCCTGCAAGACCACCGGCGAGATGGCGGCCACATAGCTGACGGTTTCCGCCTTGCCCTGGTCGAAGTTCACATCCAGCGCGCAGGTGTTCTTCTCCGCGGCGGCCAGGAAATACGCGCGCTTGGCCGGCACGCCTTTCAGCGCCACCTCCAGCCCAGCCTTGGCCGTCAGGTAGCGGAAAGCGTCGGCGTAGGGGCCGCCGAGGCCGTCTCGGGCCGGCGTCAGATAGGGCGGATGCGCGTCCGCCACCACGGTCAGCAGCGGCTGGGCCTGAGCCAGGCAGGCGGCGCCGGCCAGCGCCGCCGCCAGCCGTCTGAACGCGGGCGGCGGGCTCAAGACTTCACCAGGTCCACCGGCGTGCGCACAATGCTCTGCATCTCGCTTTGCGTCAGCCGCTTATTGAAGGATTCCAGCCCCAGGCGGATGGCGTACTCCGCCTGCAAGGCCGGGTGCTGGTCCGCGGTGGCGTAAATGCGCTTGGACGCCAGCAGCGCGGCCATCTCCGGGATATTGTCGTAGCCGCCGATCAAGACCTTGCCGTCCCGCTTCAATTCCGTCACCGCCTGCGCCGCGCCAATCGCCATATTGTCGTTGCCGCACAAGAGCGCGGCCAGGTCCGGCGTCTGTTTCATCAGCTTCAGCGCCGCCGCCCGCCCGGCGTCCCGCTCCCAATCGCCCCAGGCGAGGGCGGCCAGCGTCATATTGGCGCTGGCTATCGCCTCCCGGTAACCGTCGCTGCGCGCCTTGGCGTTGATGGAGCCGGGCAGGCCCTCGATGATGGCCGCCTTGCTGCGCGGCTTCAAGGCCCGCAGCACATAGTCACCCACCGCGCGCGCGCCGCTGAAATTGCTGGGGCCGACAAAGGGAATGTTGACGCCGTGGCTGGCCAGCGCCCGGTCGTCCAGCTTGTTGTCCAGATTGATCACCAACAGGCCGCTTTGCACCGCCTTGATCAGCGCCGGGATGATGGCGCGGGAGTCCGCCGGCGTGATCAGCAGGATCTGCTCGCGGCGGGCGATGCAGGCCTCAACGATCTTGATCTGCCCGGCCAGGTCGGTCTCCCCCTGCACCCCGTCTATCGTCAGCTGATAGTCGCCGCTGTGCTGCGCGTGGTGCCTGCGCGCGCCGGCCGTCATCACGCTGAAGAAGGGGTTTCTCAGTGATTTGAGCACCAGGGTCACCGCGGGCTTCGTCGCGGCCGCCGCCAGCCGGGGCCAGGCCAGCAGGCCCAGAGATGCCAGTAAAAACGCGCGCCGCCGCATGGAGCTCCCCCGCCTGTCGAATGAATGCGCCGGCAAGCCGGCGGCCAGGCCCGGCCGCGCGGCCAGGCTCAAGGATATGGCTTCTTTATAGAGCACAGCGGGGAGGGCGGCAGGAGCGGACTATCCATGCGTTTGAGGGGTTTGGCCTCACTCTCGTCATCGATGGGCGTCGTCATGATGGGGGCAGGCCAAGCTGCTGCCGCAGCGGCGGCTGTTATGGAAACATGGCCGTAGAGGACGCTTGGCGGGGACGTGTGGAGTGGCGCTTGAGTGTTTACCCTAATCCCTGCAAAATCTAGCACCTACTCTCTAACAATTAATACATTCCGCCGATGAACATTTCTCTCCCCCTCGCGCTGCGCGCCTGCGCCGCGTTGTGCTTGTCATGGCCCGCCGTCGCGCCGGCCAAGTCCTTGCCGGTTCAGCCCGTCTCCACCGTGGTCGCTGACTATCTGCAACAGGCCAAGGCCAGTCAGCAGCCGGCCGAGCTGCTCAGCTCGGTGGTGGAGGACGGGGTGGAGGTGCGCATGTACCGGATGGTGTCGCAGCAATGGCCGGGAGCCGGCAGCGGCATTGGGAGCAATGCGCCGCTGTGGGAGCAGCAGTACAAGCTGGTCCTGCCCTTGACGCGCAAGCCGGGCGCGCCAGTGCTGCTGTACGTCAACGGCGGCAGCAATCACGCGCAGCCGCCCAAGCTGCCGGACCGCTTGCCGGCGGAAGCGCTGGCGCGCGATCTGGGCGTGCCGGTGGCCGAGCTGTATTTCGTGCCGAACCAGGATTTGCAATTGGACGAGCAGCCGGCCGGCCGCGAGGACGCGCTGGTGGCCTATACCTGGCGCAAAACGGTGGATCAGCCGCAGGCGGAGCGTTTCAGCTCCCTGCATCTGCCGATGACGCAGGCGGTGAGCGCGACGATGGACGCCTTGCAGCGCAGCCTGCCGGGCAGCGAGCGTTTCGTGGTGGCCGGCGCGTCCAAGCGCGGCTGGGCCGCTTGGCTGGCTGGTCTGAACGATAAGCGGGTGAGCGCCATCGTGCCGGTGGTGGCGGATTTCTGGAACGTGCGCGTCAACTTCACCCATGTCTACAACAGCTACGGCCAGCAGTGGCCGGCGGCACTGCGCGATTATCAGCGCAACGGCATCACCGAGGATGTGCTGCAAGGAGGGCCGGGTCTGGACGCCTTGTTGCGCTTCGAGGACGTGGTCAATTACCGCGCCGGGATGGCGCGTTTGAGCAAGTATATGATTTCCGCTTCCGGCGACGACTTCGCGGTGCCGGATTCCGCCTGGAGCTATCTGCCGGACTTCGCCGGCCCCACCCAGCTGCGCTATCTGCCCAATCAGTCGCACTATGTGAAGGGCGATCAGATCGGCAAGGCCTTGCGGCAGTTCATGCGCCGCTGGCTGGCCGGCAAGCCGATGCCGCGGGCGCAGGTGGACGCGGACCCGGCCAGCGGCCGGCTGCGCGTCAGCGTGGCGGAGCGCGAGGCGGGCAAGGCGACGCTGTGGCTGGCGCATAACCCCGCGAGCCGGGATTTCCGCTTCAATTCCGGCATCCGTTATCAGCCCAAGGCGATTGAAGGCCAGTGCCGCCGCGGCAACTGCCGTTTCGAGTTCAAGCCGGACGCTTCGCTGCCGGGCTGGCAGGCTTATTTCATCGAGTTCGAGGGCCAGGATTTCGCCTGGAGCACGCCGCCCTTGGTGTGGCCGCACGCCTATCCCAACGGCGAGCCGGTGCCGTTTGGCGCGCCGCGTTTGCAACTGGGGCGCTGATCGCGCTTGGGCGGGCGGTTTGGCCGCCTGCGCCAGATCTCGAAGCCGGCTGAGCCGGCTTTTATTTTTCTCATGTTTTGTATTTTTTAGTCCAACCTGGATTTTTTTGTTTACATTTTGGATTTCAAAGTCTACTCTGGATTCATTGATCCAATTGCGAGTGCTGCCATGCTGTCCCGTTACCAGTCCATCGCCGACGCCATCGCCACCTTGTTCTATCCCTATGCCGAAGTGGTGCTGCACGACCTGGCCACCCAGTCCGTGGCCTATATCGCCAACAATTTCTCCAAGCGCGAGCTGGGCGACGATTCCGGCCTGGACGAACTGGAAAACACGCCGGACGCGACGGTGATCGGTCCTTACGAAAAACTGAACTGGGACGGCCGCAAGCTGCGTTCCATCAGCGTGGTGCTGCGCGACGACGCCGGAGTCGTGCTCGGCATGATGTGCGTGAACCTGGACATCTCGGTGTTCGAGGGCGCGCGGGCGGCGCTGGACCTGTTCCTGTCCGGCAGCAAGCTGGTGGCGCAGCCGGCCTTGTTGTTCGAGGACGACTGGCAGGAGCGCATCAACCGTTTCATCCACGGCTGGCTGCAACAGCGCCAGCTCAGCCTGTCCATTCTCAACCGCGAGCACAAGCGCGAGCTGGTGGAGGCGCTGCTGCACGAGGGCGCGTTTCGCGGCAAGAACGCCGCCAACTACGTGGCCAATGTGCTGGGCATGGGCCGCGCCACGGTTTTCAAGCATTTGAAAGAGCTGAAGGAGCAAGCATGACACTGGATTCCCTGTTCGACGCCATCGCCGCCGCCCACCAGGCCATCCGCCCGCAGGCGCGGGTCACGCCGCTGGAGCACAGCCCGGCCTTGTCCGCCCTGACCGGCTGCGAGGTGTATCTGAAGTGCGAGCATCTGCAGCGCACCGGCTCCTTCAAATTCCGCGGCGCCAGCAACAAGCTGCGGCTGCTGGACCCGGCGGCGCGGCGGGAAGGGGTGATCGCCGCGTCCACCGGCAACCACGGCCAGGCGGTGGCCTTGGCCGGCGGGCTGTTGCAAGTGCCGGTGACGGTGTACGCGCCGGCGTCCGCCGCCGCGGTGAAGCTGGACGCCATCCGCGCGCTGGGGGCGGAGCTCAAGCTGGTGGACGGCGGCGCGCTGGAGGCGGAACTGAGCGCCGGCGAGGCGGCGCGGCGGGCGGGTCTGCCCTTTGTGTCGCCGTACAACGATCTGGACGTGGTGGCCGGCCAGGGCACGGTGGGCATGGAGCTGGCCGAGCAGTGCCCGGAGCTGGACGCGGTCTTTGTCTCCGTGGGCGGCGGCGGCCTGATTTCCGGCATCGGCGCGGCCTTGCGGCGCCTGGCGCCCGGCGCGGAACTGGTGGGCTGCTGGCCGGAGGCGGCGGCCACTATGCACGCCAGCCTGCAAGCCGGCCGCATCGTCGAGGTGGACGAGGGCGACACCCTGTCCGACGGCACCGCCGGCGGGGTGGAGCCGGGCGCGGTGACTTTCGAGCTGTGCCAGGCCTTGATCCGCCACTGCGCGCTGGTCAGCGAGGCGGAGATCCGCGCGGCGCTGCGCTTGCTGGCGCAGAGCGAGCGCTGGATGACGGAGGGCGCGGCGGGCGTGGCGCTGGCCGGCCTGTTGCGGCAGGCGCCGCGCTACCAGGGCAAAAAGGTGGCGGTGGTGCTGTGCGGCCGCAACATCGTGCTGGATAAGTTTTTGAAGGCGGTGTCATGAAAACCTTCAACAAGGATGAAATCCTGGCGCGGCTGGATCTGGAGCGGGCGGAAGCGCTGCTGCGCCAGGGTTTCATCGCCTATTCCGCCGGCCGCGCGCAACTGCCGCCGGTGCAGCATTTCGCCTTTGCCGCGGCCAACGGCGATTGCTGCGTGAAATCCGGCTATGTGGAGGGCGAGAGCCTGTTCGCGGTCAAGGTGTCGTCCGGTTTCTACGACAATCCCAAGCGCGGCCTGCCCAGCAATCAGGGCCTGGTGCTGTGCTTCTGCGCCCGTACCGGCGCGCCGTTGGCGCTGCTGCGGGACGAGGGCTGGCTCACCGCCTGGCGCACCGCGCTGGCCGGCAGGCTGGCGGCGCGGGTCTTGGCCCCGCGCCGGGTGGAGGCGATAGGCATTGTCGGCACCGGCTTGCAGGCGCGCTTGCAATTGCGCGCCTTGCAGGCGGTGACGCCGTGCCGGGAGACGTGGGTGTGGGGGCGTTCGGAGACCGAGCTGGCGGCTTTCGCCGCCGAGTTCGAAGCCGAGGGCTACCGTGTGCGGACCACGCTGGACGCGGAGCCGCTGGCGCGCGCCTGCCGGCTGATCGTCACCTGCACGCCGTCCGCCCGGCCCATTCTGCGGGCCGGCTGGCTGCGGCCCGGCAGCCATGTCACCGCGGTGGGCGCGGACGCCGCCGGCAAGCAGGAACTGGAGACGGAATGGGTGGCCGCCGCGGACCGCATCGTGGTGGACTCCGTCGCCCAGTGCGCGGCTTACGGCGAGGTGTCGCACGCGCTGGCCGCCGGTCTGCTGGAGCGCGAACGCTTGACGGAGCTGGGGCGGGTGCTGGCCGGCGAGCAGGCGGGCCGGCAAAGCGAGGACGAGATCACGCTGGCGGACCTGACCGGACTGGCGGTGCAGGACGCGCAGATCGCCAAATGCGTGCTGGAGGCCCAGGCCTGAGACGCGCTTGACCGTCAAGGGGTTCTCAGAACGTGTTTACGATCTCGCGAGCTAAGGCGAGACAAGGCGAAAACGGCTGAGAAAGCGGAATGTACTCGTGGCACATGAGCATTTCGAAGCCGTGTTCACCGTGGGGCGTCTCACGAAACGCAGCAGAGTTTGAACAGGTTCTCAGGCCGCGTGCGGGAAACCGTGCACCGGCCGCAAGGGCGGCCGGGCGTAGCCGCCCTGTTTTTGCGCCGCCATCAGAAAGCGGGTGTAGTTTTCCTTGCCCACCTGGCGGAAGTTGAATTTGACGGTGTCGGCAGAGAGCGCGGCGCCGTCCTTGGCCTGCAAGCGGGCGACGATGTCGGCGACCACATTGTCCGCCTGCTGGCGCAGCGCCGAGCCCGCTTCTTTTTTCAGCATCTCGTTGAGGGTGACGATGGCGGGCGCGTCCGCCAGCCCCATGGCGGACAGGGCGGCGGCGTGTTGGCCGAAGTGCCGCCAGACGATGGCCTGGGAGCCCAGCCGCAACACGAACTTGAACGGAAAGCCGGTGCGGATGGAAAGCAGCACCGGGTCTATGCACACCAATTGTTCTATCGAGTTGACGCCCTCGGCCGCCAGCGCGGCGGAAATATTGGCGGTCACGCCTTCCAGCTGGATCAGTTGGTCGTTTTCCTGCGGCTGTTCCTTGGCGTTCAGGTTCAGCGCCACCAGCCGGCGCAGCAGCTTGAACAGGGAGTCCATCGGAAAGGCGCCGACGGCGAAGGCGGCCACGGTCTGCGCGGCGGAGACGGTTTCGGAGTCGCCGGCGGCGCTGACGGCCGCGCCGATGGGAATGGCCAGCATCATGCGCAGCGCGTACCAGTACACGTCCGCCACATTGAGGCTGCGCTTGCGCACGCTCAGCACCATATCGCTGACCACGAACAGATAGGCGCCGGCGATGGCGGCGCAGACGATCTGGGTGCCGAAGGGCAGGGCCAGCTGCCCGTTGACGGCGAGCAGATAGAGCACGCTCATGCACAGGGTGGCGATCAGCATCAGCATCATGGGCGTGAGAAAGGCGGCGCGGCCGTAGTGCTCGCGGTAGATCTGCTCGAACAATTGCTCGGCGGCGGCCTCCACCTCCTCGTTTTCCGGCAGCGGCCAGGCGTTCAGTTGCGGGTGTTTGTCGGTGCGCGGCTGCCAGAACTGGCGCAGATAATAGATCAGCGCGCCGTTGTTGAGCCGGTTGCGGAATTCCTCGTAGCGGGCGCCCCAGCCTATGACCAGGAAGCGGATCATCGGCGCGGCCGCCAGCGCGGTGGTCAGCAGGCCCAGCGCGAAATGACTGGCGTGCTGCGGGCGGGAAAAAGGCTGCGCCATCAGCAGCGACAGCCCGTACAGCGCGGCGATGTCCAGCAGCAACAGGCCTGCCCACAAGCCGTGATATTTCAGGTTTTTCATGATGGCCTCGCTGATTGGCGGCGTGGCTACCATGGTAGTTCTCCAGCGTAAAATCGCACTCCGTACGAATAACTAGCGCGCCGACCGGCGGCTACCTTATCAAAAGTAGTGTTGAATCATTGATGTCCGGCCCCTAGCATCGGCTTCGCGTTTCATTGGCACGCCAATGGCGCGGACTGGACGACGGGCGCCGACGCGCGTGCTCGCCAGACGCTTTCCTTGCCGCCGCTTGCCATCCTCCAGCCGACGTTCACGAACGGAGCCAGACATGCCGGACATCATCGATTTGAGAAGCGACACCCTGACGCGGGTCAGCAAGAGCGATGTGGAGACGCTGGATTTCGCCAAGATCGGCGACGATTGCTACGGCGAAGACCGCTATGTGCGCGAGCTGGAAGCCTACTGCGCGGACTTGTTCGGCAAGGAAGCGGCCTTGTTCATGCCCTCTGGCACCATGAGCAATCAAGTGGGGCTGCGCTGCCTGGCCGGGCCCGGCGACGAGATCGTCACCGAGGTGGGCTACCACATCAATTTCTTCGAATCCTCCGCCGTCAGCGCCAATAGCGGTCTGGTGCTGAACCCCTACCACAGCGCGGACGGCATCCTCACCGCCGACGACGCGCGCCGGGCCATTCACGCCAAGGCGCGCTGGTCCAGCCTGTACGCGGAGCCCAAGGCGGTGGCGATAGAAAGCAGCATCAACACCTACGGCGGCATCGTCTATCCGGCGGCGGAAATGCTGCGCATGCGCGCGCTGTGCGACGAAATGGGGCTGAGCCTGTACCTGGACGGCGCGCGGGTGCTCAACGCTTGCAGCCATCTGGACCTGTCGCCGGCGCGTTACTTGGGGCCGGCGGACATGCTGAATTTCTGCTTCTCCAAGGGCGTGGGCGCGCCCTTCGGCTCCATCCTGGCCGGCCCGGCCCGCAAGATAGAGGCGGCCAAGGTCTTCCGCAAATGGTACGGCGGCTGCCTGCACCAATCCGGCCTGATGGCCGGCATCGCGCTGGACAAGATGCGGCGCTGGCAGCAGGTGACGCAGGAAGACAATAACAAGGCCCGCATCCTGGGCGACAAATTGAGCGCGGCGGCGCGGCTGAAGTACCCGGTGGAGACCAATATGGTGTTCATCGAAGCGGCGGACGCCAAGGCCATGGTGGCCAGGCTGGCGGAGCGGGGCGTGCTGGCGCTGGCCTGGAAACCGGATCTGGTGCGCTTCATCAGCAGCAGCCTGGTGACGCGCGGGCAGGTGGAGCGGGCGGCGGACATCATACGCGCCAGTCTCTGAAGCGCCGGTCTCCCATTCCGGACAATTTCTCACGATAGCGCGGAGCGCCGCCCGCTTTTTCCCGGCGCGGCCGTCGCTTATCGTGGTGGCTGTTTTGAAGCCAAAGGAAGCGATATGTCGAATGTGGAATGCGGCGTGCGGCCCAGCCGCCCGGAAGCGGGCCTGGACGCGCGGGTGGACGCGGTGCTGGAACAGGCGCTGAGCGAGCGGCGGCTGGTGGGGGCGGTGGTGCTGGTGGCCAAGGACGGCGCGCCGGCTTACCGCCGCGCGGCCGGCTGGGCGGACCGGGAGGCCGGCTTGCCGATGCGGGAGGACGCGCTGTTCCGGCTCGCTTCCGTCAGCAAGCCCATTGTTTCCACGGCGGCGATGGCGCTGGCGGCGCGGCGGCGGCTGGACCTGGACGAGGACATCGCCCGTTGGCTGCCGGAATTCCGGCCGCGGCTGGCGGACGGCGCGCCGGCGCGGATCACGCCGCGGCAGCTGCTCAGCCATACCGCCGGCCTGGGCTATCGCTTTTTCGAGGAAGACGGCGACGGACCCTACGCCCGCGCCGGAGTGTCCGACGGCATGGACGCCGACGGCCTCACCCTGACGGAGAACCTGCGCCGCATCGCCAGCGTGCCGCTGCTGTATACGCCGGGCCAGTCCTGGGGCTATTCGCTGGCCACCGACGTGCTGGGCGCGCTGGTGGAGCGGGTGGCGGACCAGCCGCTGCCGCAGGCGGTGCGCCGCTGGGTCACAGCGCCGCTGGGCATGGACGACACCGATTTTCACGCGCAGGAGCCGGGCCGCCTGGCCGCGGTCTACGTCAACGGCGAGGCCGAACCGTGGCGGATGGAGCAGCCGGCGATCGTGGCGCCGTTCGAAGGCACGGTGGGCATACGCTTTGCGCCGCAGCGGGCGCTGGACGCCGGCGCCTATCCGTCCGGCGGCGCGGGCATGGTGGGCAGCGCCGACGATTTCCTGCGTCTGCTGGAGGCGTTGCGCCAGGGCGGCGCGCCCTTGCTGCCGCCGGAGTGGGTGGAGGAGATGGCGCGCAATCACACCGGAACGCTGGAACTGCCGGAAATGCCCGGCTTCGGTTTCGGCCTGGGCTTCTCGGTGCTGCGCGATCCGGCCGCCGCCGCCTCGCCGGAATCGCCCGGCACCTGGCGCTGGGGTGGCGCTTACGGCCACTCCTGGTTTGTGGACCGCGCGCGCGGCCTGAGCGTGGTGGCCTTCACCAATACCTTGTACGAAGGCATGTCCGGGCGCTTCGTCGCCGATCTGCGCGACGCGGTCTACGGCGTGGAGCCCCTCTTGCAATAATTCAACCAAAAATGTAAATTTCAACAAATTGTTGAATTGTGGCGGCCCAAGCCCGGCAAGATTCGAGCTTGGGCCGCTGGCGTGAAGGGGAAACGATGTTGCAATTGGAACGGCTGACGCTGCGCGAATTTCGCGCCGAGGATTTGCCCAATGTGTTTTACGGGCTGTCGCACCCGGAAGTGATCAAGCATTACGGCATCCATTACGCCAGCGAGGAGGACTGCCGCGCGCAGATGCGCTGGTTCGACGACATCCGCGCCGACGGCAGCGGCCTGTGGCTGGCGCTGGAAACGCGGGAGGATGGGCGCTTCCTGGGCGCGGTGGGCATCAGCTCCTGGTCGGAACAGCACCATTGCGCCGAACTGGGCTATTGGCTGCTGCCGGAACACTGGGGCCGCGGCTATATGCGGGAAGCCCTGCGCGGTTTCCTGAGGCTGGCCTATCGCCGCTTCCCGCTCAACCGCGTCTACGCGCAAGTGGAAGTGGACAATCTGGGCTCCGGCAAACTGTTGCGGAGCGTCGGCTTTACCCTGGAGGGCGTCAGCCGCGAGTGCGAATGGAAGGACGGCCGCTATCTGTCGCTGGCCAATTACGCCTTGTTGCGCGCGGAGCATGAGGCGGAGGACGGCGGCGATGTCTGAGGCGGAACGCAAATACGTGGCGGTGATCCACAAGCGGCTGGAGCCGGGCCGGGCGATGAATGTGCTGGGCCATCTGGCGCTGGCCCTGGCCTGCCGGCTGCGGCGCGCGGACGCGGCGGCAAACCACGTGGACTATGTGGACGCCGACGGCGGCGTGCACCCGGCGATCTCGGCCGATCCCTTCATCGTGCTGCGCGCGGACAACTCCGCCAAGCTGGAGCGGCTGCGCCAGGCCGCCGCCGAGGCCGGCGTGGTCTGCGTCGACTTCACCGACACCATGGGCGAGGGCGGCAGCGCCGAACAACTGCGCCGCACCGCGGCCACCCCGGCCGCCGCGCTGGAATACTGGGGCGTGGCCTTGTGCGGCGACGAGGCGGCGTTGGGCGCGCTGACGCGCAAATTCAGTCTTTACCGTTGACGGGCGGCCGCATGGAAGACCCGAAACCGGCGGCCGATCCGGCCCAGGCGGAAAAACAGGCGGTGCTGCGCGCCTTGAGCGCCGCGGTCAAATTGGTGGGGGCCATGGTGGACGCGCACACCGAGGTGGTGCTGCATGATCTGAGCCGGCCGGAGCGCTCCATCGTCGCCATCGAGAACGGCCATGTGTCCGGCCGCCGTCTAGGGGACGCCATCCTGGGCGGCCCGGCCGGCGACCGCGGTTTCGCCGCCATCGAACAGGCGATGCGTCAGGGCGGCGCGGAACCGGCGCTGGTGTCCGGCTACCACACCCTGAGCCGCGACGGCCGGCGGCTGCTGTCCGCCAGCGCCGTCTTCAAGACCGCCGCCGGCGAACCCTTCGCCGCGCTGTGCCTGAACAGCGACCGCAGCCAGCTGGAAGCGGCGCTGGCCTGCCTGCAGGCGCTGGTGGGCCGCGCGCCGCCGCCGCCTCCGGCCGCGCCGGAGCCGCCGGGCATGGACGAGGCGATGCAGGACATCATCGCCCAGGCGCTGGAGCACGGCGGCAAGCCGCTGGCGCGGATGAAAAAGGCGGACAAGAAACAGGCGGTGGCGCAGATGCTGGAGCAGGGCCTGTTCATCGTCAAAGGCGGGGTGGAGCGCGCGGCGGAGGCGCTGGGCGTCAGCCGCTACACCGTCTACAACTATCTGGACGAAATCCGCGGCGATGCGCGGGAGGACAAGGCATGAAGATTCCCATCTACCAGGTGGACGCGTTCTGCGACGCGGTGTTCCACGGCAATCCGGCGGCGGTGTGTCCCTTGCCGGCCTGGCTGCCGGACGCCGCGCTGCAAGCCATCGCCATGGAAAACAATCTGTCCGAGACCGCCTTTTTGGTGGCGGAGGGCGAACGAATGGCGCTGCGCTGGTTCACGCCGACCACCGAGGTGGATTTATGCGGCCACGCCACGCTGGCCAGCGCCTGGGTCTTGTTCCATGAGCTGGGCTGGCGCAGCGAACGCATCGTCTTCCAGACCCGCAGCGGCGAATTGACGGCGCGGCGCGACGGCGAGCGCATCGAACTGCGCTTCCCCGCGGTGACGCCGCGCCCCTGCGCCGAGCCGCCCGGCCTGCTGGCGGCGCTGGGCCTGGACGCCGGCCAGGTGCTGGCCGCCGACGACTACATCGTGGTGCTGGACGACGCGGCGCGGCTGGCGGCGCTGCGGCCGGACTTCCAGCGGCTGCGCGGCTTGCCCAAGCGCGGGGTGGCGGTGACCGCGCGCGGCGCGGACTGCGATTTCGTCAGCCGCTGGTTCGGCCCCGGCGTAGGCGTCGACGAAGACCCGGTCACCGGCTCGGCCCACTGCTGGCTGGCGCCGTACTGGGCCGGCGTACTGGGCAAGACCCGCTTGCAGGCGCGCCAGGGCGGCGCGCGGCGCGGCAGCCTGGAGTGCCGGCTGGAAGGCGCGGAAGTGGCTTTGCTGGGGCAGGCGCGGCTGTATCTGAGGGGCGAGATTTACGTTTAGAGCCGGTTCAATGTCTGCCGCGCTTCGTGAAGCGTTGCAGGTGGTCACAAACTCAAAATGCGCATATACCACGCGTACATTCCGCTTTTTCGCTCGTTTCCGCCTTGTCTCGCCTTAGCTCCCGAGATCGTCAACAGGTTCTGAGAGAATAGTGCCGAGATGATCGCTCGGAACTATTCTGTTATTTAACAGTAACTTTTACCGTTATGACTTTTTTAGCGCCCTTGCCCCACTGTTGACCATACTCAAATCTTACTGTCCCGGTTCCTTTTTCTAACGCTTTAAATATATAGCTTGTAAACCCGCCACATCCAACTGGCGGCACGCTCTCATTGTTGACGACGCCGCATTTGTCAGATGGTTTATGGCTGGAACTCAGAAACATCAATTCCGCAGGAAGTGTCCTTAAGCCCCAAGAGGCTCCTGTTGAGGGATTGTCAGGAAAGGTAATCGAAAAATTACGATCCAAGCTGACTTCAATATGGCCATTCCCTTCTTTAGGCAGGTCGTGATGTTGTTCTGGCGCTGAATAATCGCCAATATTTAAATCATAATAGCCGAATGAATCTGATTTCATTTGAGCCACTTTCTCAGAAGAAAAGCAAATTGCCGGAATTAAGCAAAAAGATGTGACAATCAGCGTCTTATAAAAACTATGCATACTTTACCTCACTGAATATGAGTTATCAGAAGTTGATTGGCTGCCTAATGGATTGGCAAGCGAGTCAGCGTTGAAGCGAGTCATGGAGTCGCCAGCTTACTGAAGCGCTTTAGAACCTGTTTACGATCTGCTGCGCGTCGGCGATACGCAGGTAAACAGGTTTTTAGAGCGGCGCGCTTCAAACGGCGGCCTCCGCCGCCAATTGTTCATCGCACACCGCCTTGACGCAGGCGCGCAGCCATTGCTGCGCCGGGTCCGCGTCCAGGCGCGGATGCCAGATCATGGAGATGGTGATCTCTGCCACCGCCAGCGGCAGCGCGAAGCTGTGCAGGCCGGCGCGCAGATGGCCGGTGTGGCGTTCCGGCACGGTGGCGATCAAATCGCTGGCGCGCGCCAGCGCCAGCGCGGCGGCGAAGCCGCCCACGGTGACCGCGACGTCGCGGCGCTGCCCCTGCGCGTTCAGCGCCTCGTCCACCGGCCCGACCAGCCCGCCGCGGCGGGCTACCAACACATGGCGGCCGGCGGCGTAGCGGGCGATGTCGACGGCGTCGGCCGTCAGCGGATGGCCGGCGCGCACCACGCCGACGAAGCGGTCGCGGAACAACATGCGCACCCGCAACTCCGGCCCGGCTTCGTGGCCCACCACGCCGGTGTCCAGATCCACCGCGCCGTCGCGCAGCGGCGCGTTGTCCTTGTCGCGCTTGGGCAGGAAATGCAGACGCACGCCCGGCGCCTCGCCTTGCAGCCGCGCCAGCAGCCGCGGGCCGAAGTTTTCGACGAAACCGTCGCTGCAGCGCAGGGTGAAGCTGCGTTGCAAGCGGTCCAGCCGCAGCGTTCCGGCCGGGCGCAGCGCGCTTTCCGCGTCCAGCACCAGCGCGTGCACCCGTTCGCGCAGTTCCAGCGCGCGCGGCGTCGGCGTCAGGCCGCGGCCGGCGCGCACCAGCAGCGGGTCGCCGGTGACCTCGCGCAAGCGCGCCAGCGCGCGGCTCATCGCCGAGGGGCTGAGCTGCAGGCGGCGCGCGGCGCGGGCCACGCTGCCTTCGTTCAGCAGCGCGTCCAGGGTGATCAGCAGATTGAGATCGGGTATGGGCATGGCTTCGCCTTAAAGAGCCTATTCAATGTCTCGCGAGCAAGGGCAAGACGAAAACGGCTGAGAAAGCGGAATGTACACGTGGTAGATGAGCATTTCGAAGCCGTTTTCAACGCCCTTGTCTACAATCCCGCCGCAGCGCAGCAGATGGTACACAGACTCATTAGTACAGCGATACCTGGCGTCAAACGCAACTATTTAGTGTAAACCATGCGTCTTCCGCCTGCTGTGGCGGCGGCGTAGCCTGTATCGGGTCCGTGTCGACGGCCCCGGCGTTCGGGGCCGGATGCGGGCGGGAGCCGCCCTCATGTCTGTTTCTCCATCCTCTTCGTCTTCTTCCGCCGCCGCGCTGGCCGGCCTAGCGCTGTCTATCCTGCTGGCCTCGCTGGGCGCCAGCGTGGCCAACGTCGGCCTGCCGGCCTTGGCCGCGGCCTTTCGGATCAGCTTCCAGCAGGCGCAATGGGTGGTGCTGGCCTATCTGCTGCTGATCACGCTGGCCAGCGTCAACGCCGGCCGGCTGGGCGATCAGTTCGGCCGCCGGCGCGCCTTGCTGGCCGGCATCGCCTTGTTCGTCGCTGCCTCGGCCGGCTGCGGCGCGGCCGACGCCTTTTGGGCGCTGATCGCCGGACGCGCCTTGCAGGGCGTAGGCGCGGCCTTGATGCTGGCCCTGGGCATGGCTTTTGTCGCGGACATCGCCCCGCAGGGCGAAGTGGGGCGGGCGATGGGGCTGTTGGGGGCCATGTCCGCCGTCGGCACCGCGCTGGGCCCGTCGCTGGGCGGCGCGCTGATCGCGGGCTTCGGCTGGCGCGCGATGTTCTGGCCGATGTTGCCGCTGGGCGCGCTGGCTTTCGGCCTGGTCTGGCGCAGCGTGCCGGCGCCAAGCGGCCCCGCCGCCGAGCGCGTCGGTTTCGACCTCGCCGGCAGCGGCTGGCTGGCGCTGACCCTGGCCGCCTACGCGCTGGGCTTGACCCTGAAGCCCGATCACGCCCAGGGGGGCTTCGGCGCGCTCAACGCCGTCTTGTTGCTGGCGGCCGTCGTCGGCGGCCGCGCCTTCTTGCGGGCCGAGTCCAAGGCCGCCTCGCCCTTGCTGAACCTGGCCCTGCTAAGAGACCCGGCGCTGGCCGCCGGTCTGCTCGGCAACGCCCTGGTGTCCACGGTGATGATGGCCACCCTGGTGGTGGGGCCGTTCTATCTGGCGCGGGGGCTGGGCCTGGACGCCGCCGGCGTCGGCCTGGCGATGTTGCTGGGGCCGCTGGTGGCGGCCTTGAGCGGCGTGCCGGCCGGGCGGATGGTGGACCGCTATGGCTCGGACATCGCGGCGCGCTCCGGCCTGGCGGGCATAGGTGCTGGCGCGCTGGCGCTGGCCCTGCTGCCGTCCAGTCTGGGCCTGGCCGGCTATCTGTTGCCGCTGACCCTGATCACCGCCGCCTACGCCTTGTTCCAGGCCGCCAACAACACTCAGGCGCTGACCGGCGCCGCGGCGCGGCAGCGCGGCCTGGTGTCCGGCCTGCTCAGTCTGTCGCGCAATCTGGGCTTGATCACCGGCGCGTCCTTGATGGGCGCGGTGTTCGCCGCGGCCAGCGGAGCCGCGGACATCGCCGCCGCCGCGCCGCAGCAAGTGGCCGCCGGCGCGCACGCCGCTTTTGGGCTGGCGGCGGCGCTGATGCTGCTGGCGCTGTTGGCGTCGGCGCATGGGCGCAGAAAAGCCGCGCTCTGCTGACGCCATGCTGTCAGCAGGGGGCAGGCAGACTGGTTCTTTTCCACGGCGCAAGCCGCATTTCAGTGAAAAGGAGCAAGCCATGACCTTGACCCCCCAAGCCAATCTGCAATTGCTGTATGTGACGGATATCCAGCGCTCCGCCGCGCTGTACCGCCGTTTGTTCGCCGCCGATCCGGTATTCGTCAGCCCGCGTTACGTCGCCTTCAGCGCCGGCGGCGAGGCGCTGTTCGCCCTGTGGAGCGGCGGGGACGCGCCGCATGCCGATGTCCCGAGATTCGTCGAAGCCGGTATCATGCTGGCATCCGGCGAGGCGGTGGACCAGCTCTATCAGGCCTGGCGGAACGATCCCGATCTGCGCGTCGCGCAGCCGCCGAGCACCGAGGTCTTCGGCCGCACCTTTCTGATGCTGGACCCGGACGGGCATCGGCTCCGGGTGTGCCAGCGGGACTGAGCGTTTGCGTCATGCCTGCTGCGCTTTGGCGGTCTGGCCTCGCCGCTGCGCGGCCGGCATGGAATACAACGAAGGGTAATCATGCGAATACACATCATGGCCGCCTTGGCGGCGCTGAGTCTGCCCGCCGCGGCATGGGCCAAGACGGAGTCGTACAAGGACTGGGCGGTGG
Source organism: Chromobacterium sp. CCUG 30098 (assembly GCF_059916605.1). Lineage (NCBI taxonomy): Bacteria > Pseudomonadati > Pseudomonadota > Betaproteobacteria > Neisseriales > Chromobacteriaceae > Chromobacterium > Chromobacterium sp. CCUG 30098. Next base: position 299,680 of record NZ_JAUCGS010000004.1, read on the forward strand.
CCTGCGACAACACCCGCCATTGCGAAGCCAACGGCACCCAGGCCGCGGACGGCGACAATCCGGTCAGCCTCTTGCTCAAGCGCGACGGCGGCCCCAATGCGCCGCTGACCGGGGAGTTGATCGCGGCGGACGCCGACGACGGCAAGGCGGGGCCGCTGACGCTGCGGCTGGGCGATTTCAAACTGAGCGGCTTGAAAACGGAGCAGAGCTTGAGCGCCGGGCAGATGGCGCAGCTGCTGCCGCGCATGCTCAACGCGGACGCGATCAGCCTAGGCGACGGCAAGCTGCAATGGACGCTGTCGCTGGCCGGCCTCAAGGCCGCCTTGCTGAAGATGGACGAGGTCCAGGGCCGTCTGGGCACGCCCGGCGCGCTGGTAAAAAAGGGCGCGAAGCCGGAAGCCTCGGTGCCGCCGGCCTTGCCGACGCCTTTGCTGAAACCGGCGGCGGCGGCGGCCCGGCCCGGCGACGCCGCGTTGGCGGCGCCCATTCTCAAAGCGGTGCGCGAGCGCGGCTGCTGGGAGGATATGCCGGATGCGGAGAACCCGACGATAGACGTCCACCGCTTGAGCGCCGACAAGGTGCTGGTGCTGCGCGAATGCGGCCGCGGCGCTTATCAGGGCGGCTTCAGCGTGTGGATAGCCAACGATAAGCCGCCGTATCGGCCGGCGCTGGCCAAGCTGGCCGACGGCGACGCCGCCTATTTGATGAACGCCGAATTCAATCAGGGCGTGCTCAGCAGCTACGCCAAGGGGCGGGGCATAGGCGATTGCAACGTCAGCAGCGCCTGGGCCTGGACCGGCGGCCGCTTCGAACTGATGCACGCCGCCGAGGCGCCGCAGTGCTGCGGCATTCCCGGCGGCGTGTCGCTGCGCAGCTGGGTGACGCGGCAGAAATAAGCGGGCTCGGTCCGCCCGCGCTCCGTGGCGGGGGCGGACCGAGATCCCGTCGTTGGCGTGGCGCCGGTCTTTGCTTATGTCGACGCGGACGCGGCGGCTTCGGGCTGATGCAAGCCAAAGCTCAGGCCGCCGGGCGCATGGCATTGAGCGAATTTGCCGAAGCCCGGCTCCTCCGCGATGCCGCCGTCGATTTGGCCGCCCAAGGCCCGCACGCGCTCCACGGCGGCCGTGAGGTCCGGCACCTGGAAGAAGAGATCGATCCGGGGCGCGGCATCCCCCCCGTGCAGGCCGGCTTTAATCGATCCGGCCTGAAACCAGCCGCCGCCGTCCGTGCCCATCGGATGGAAGCTCCAGCCGAACAGTTCGGCGAAGAAGGCGCCGACAGGGGCCGCGTCTCCGGCGCCGATCTCGATATAGGAAACAGGTGATGCCATGGGAATCTCCTTTTGTGGTGAAAAAGCCTTTTGGCCTATTTCAACGGCCTAAACGATTATAGGCCGGATCAGGCCGGATCGACGGCTTCCAGTTCCACTCGCCACAGCGACAGCGGTCGCGCGGCTTGCAGCCGCAGCGTTTCGCCGCGCCGGGCGACGGCGGCGTCCCAGGCCGCCAGCGGCTGCGGCCGGCCGTCATGCCACAGCCGCGCGCCGTCCTCCAGCGCCAGCAGCAGGGTCAGCTCGGCGTCGGCGCGTAATTCCAGCGCGCCGTCCAGCGTCAGCCTGTCCAAGTGCGAGCGGTAGCGGCCGCGCCGCGTCATCACGTTGAAATCGGTCAGCGGGCCGTCCAGCAGCCGGCTTTGCGCCGGGGTTTCGCCGGCGAAGGCCAGCGGCTCGCCGCCCGGCGTCAGCCGCAGACGGCCGCGGCCGTCCAATTCCAACTCCAGCCCCGCGCCTTGCAGGATCAGCAACTGCCGGTCCACGCCGTCGAAGCGCGAGAACGGCCCGTCGCTGGCCACGCTGGCCAGGCTGACGCGGTAGTCGAAATCGTCCAGGCCGGCCCCGGCCGGGGAGATCAGCAATTGCCGGGTGCTGCCGCCGCCGTTTTTCCACGGGCTGGGCGGGCAGTCTTGCAGGCGGATGAGCGTCATGGCGGGCCTTTGAGTGATTGCGGGGAGGGAAGGGCGCTCCAGTCTAGCAGGAGCGCGCCGCCGGCGTCGCCGGCCGCGGACGGGACTGGAATAGGTGGCCGCGCTTGGTTTACACTTCGGGTTTCCATCACCTTGAATAAAAAAGAAAGGAGGTAAATATGCTTCAATTTGCGCGCCCAGAAATGTCGGTTCGCTTGTTTAGCGCATTTGCCGGCTCTTGCCCGAGTTCCATCGCGCTGCGATAACCGGGTCGGAGCAAAGCCACTCTTCACTTCGAGTTTCACTCGCCGAGTCTTTCCCGACTCCCATGTTGTCGCCAGCGCTCCTGTTGACAGGGACTGCCACGTCCCGAAAAAACGAGAGCAAGAGCATGACAACCCTGATTTCCGCGCAATCCCTGCAACTGGACGCCGGCCACGGCCCGCTGTTCCAGGACCTTTCCTTTACCGTAAAACTGGGCGACCGCATCGGCCTGTTGGGCCATAACGGCTGCGGCAAGAGCAGCTTGCTGGACGTGCTGGCCGGCCAGCGCGAAGCCAATGCCGGCGCGGTGCAATACGCCGGCCTGTGCCGGCTGCAATACGTAGAGCAACACCTGCCGGCGAGGCTGGCGGGCTTAAGCGCGCGCTCGGCGCTGCTGGAGGCGGTGGACCGTCAGCCGGAGCAGCACTGGCGGGTGGACAGCCTGCTGGACGAACTGGAATTGTCGGCCGCGGCCGACACCCCGGCGGCCAGTCTCAGCGGCGGTCAGCACACCCGGCTGCTGCTGGGGCGCGCGGTGCTGCGCCAGCCCAATCTGCTGCTGCTGGACGAGCCCAGCAACCATCTGGACCTGCCGTCGCTGCTGTGGCTGGAAGACTTTCTGCGCCGCTGGCAGGGCGGTTTCATCCTGGTGTCCCACGACGCGCGGCTATTGGACGCGGTGACTTCGCACAGCTGGATTCTGCGGGACCAGCGCCTGTACCGCTTCGAACTGCCGTGCAGCCAGGCGCGGGCCGCGCTGGCGGAGGCGGACGACGCCGCGCGCGCGCGCCGCGCCGGCGAGCAGAAGGAGATAGACCGCCTGAACGCCAGCAGCAAGCGGCTGGCGATCTGGGGCCGCGAGCACGACAACGAAAAGCTGGTGCGCAAGGCCAAGTCCATGCAGAAGCGGGTGGACCGGCTGAAGGAGGAGCAAGCCTTCGTCAGCCGCGGCAGTCCGTGGCGCTTGCGGCTGCAAGGCCAAGCGCTGGCGGCGGACCGCTTGCAGGCTTTCGAGGGCTTGCAGGTGAGCGCCGCGCCCGGCTTGCCGGCCTTGTTCGAGGCCGACGAGCTGAGCCTGCGCAGCGGCGACAAAGTGGCCTTGCTGGGCGCCAACGGCGCGGGCAAGTCCTCCTTGTTGCGCCAGTGCTGGCAGGACTGGCTGCAAGGCGAGGCCGGCGCGGGCTGGCGGCCGCACCCGGCGGCGCGCGTCGCGTATTACGATCAGTCGCTGCGCCGGCTGGACGACGCGGCCGCGCTGTCGGATGCGCTGTACCCCTTCGCGCCGCTGAGCGAGGCGGAGCGGCGGCAGGCGCTGATTTCCGCCGGTTTCGCCTATGCGCGCCACGGACAGACCGTGGCCACTCTCAGCGGCGGAGAGCGCGCGCGGCTGCTGTTCCTGGCGCTGTCGCTGGCCAGCTACCATCTGCTGTGGCTGGACGAGCCGACCAACCACCTGGATCTGGACGGCAAGCGGGAACTGGCGGAGGCGCTGGCGGACTTTGCCGGCGGCTTCCTGCTGGTGTCGCACGACCGCGAGTTGATCGAGCAATCGTGCAACCGCTTCTGGGTGGTCAGCGAGGGCCGGCTGCGCGAGTGGCCGGACGCCGCCGGCGCCTACGCCCAGCTGTTCACCCCGCAGGCCGTCGCGCCCGTGGCCGATCAGCCGACGGCGTCCGGCGACGCGTCCGTTCCCAAGGGCGCGGAGCGGCAGCTGGAGCGCCTGTATCAACTGGAGGCCTTGCTGAGCGCGGATCTGGCGCGCAAGCTCAAGCATCAGAAGCCGCAATTGCAGCGTGAATGGCGGCGGGAGATGGGGGCGCTGGAACGGGAACTGGGCTTGTAACGCGAAGGGCGGCGTTAAAAACGCCGCCCGTTCGTCGCGTGTTTCGCCACTTCATCCATCGCCTTGCGCGTTTCGTCGCAAGCCGCTGTCGGCCGCATTTGGCGCTGGTTACAGTGAGCAGCGTCAACCACAACGCATTGCAAGGAGCTGAACATGGATCGGGAAAAACACGCGGAAGCCCTGGACGGACTGAACGGCGTCAAGCACAAAATCGCCATTTACTGGCGGCTTTATGTAGACTGGCTGGCCGGCCTCGGCTGGGGGCGGCTGGCCTTGGTCTCGCTGCTGGCCTTGATTTTGAGCGGCGTGCTGGCCTTGAGCGGCGCCGTGGTTTTTTTGATACTGATGTCCTTCCTGGTCAAGGCCTGCGTCGCGCCGAAGCCGTCGAGGCCGGCGGCGCTGACGCAGGGGACCGAGGAAGAAATGAAGCAAGACCGGGGGGCGTATCATGGATAGGCAAAAACATGCGGAGGCGCTGGCGGGCATTGAACTCGTCAGCCACAAGGCTTCCATCTACTGGTGGCTGTTTTTCGACTGGCTGGCCGCCGTCGGCTGGGGCCGGCTGCTGCTGATCTGCTTTCTGGGCCTGATCCTGGGCGGCATCATCGGGATTCCCGCGCTGGCCTTCTTCCTGGGCGTGACCGTCTGCATCGTCAAGATCGTGGCCAGAGGCAAGCGCCGGGCGGAGCAGCGCGCCGACGCGGCGGTGGTGCGCAGCCGGCAGGCGGAGGAGCTGGCCGAGGTGGAGGCGCTGCAACGCCAGCTGGCGGAAGCGCGGATGGGAGCGCTGCAGGCGCAGATCGAGCCGCACTTCCTGTTCAATACCCTGTCCTCGGTGTGCCAGTTGATGGAAACCGCGCCGGAGCGCGCCTTGCTGATGCAAAAGGCGCTGATCCGCTATCTGCGCTCCTCGCTGCCGGAGTGGCGGGAGTCCCCGGCGGAAACCAGCCTGGGCCAGCAGCTGGAATTGTCGCGCGCCTATCTGGACATCATGCAGCTGCGGATGGAAGACCGGCTGCGGGTGCGGCTGGAGGTGCCGGAGTCGCTGCTGGACGCGCGCTTTCCGGTGATGATGCTGCAAACCCTGGTGGAAAACGCGATCAAACACGGCCTGGAGCCCAAGGCCGAAGGCGGCGAGATCCTCATCGACGCCAAGGTGCTGGCCGGCGAGCTTAGGGTGGCGGTCAGCGACAGCGGCGTCGGCTTCCCGGAGCAGCCGGGGCAGGGCCTGGGCCTGAGCAATATCCGCGAGCGTCTGGCCATGTTGCACGGCGAGCGCGCGCAGCTGTTGCTGGAGGTGTTGCCGACAGGCGGCACCCGCGCCACCATAGGCCTGCCGTTCGCCTTGGTGTGAGCGGCCCGCTTGTAAAGAGGACAGCGTTAATGAGCAAATTGAGCGCGGTGATCGCCGATGACGAGCGCCTGATGCGCGAGCAACTGCGCATGGCCCTGCAACGGGTGTGGCCGGAGTTGAGGATAGTGGCCGAGGCCCGCGACGGCGCGGAGGCGGTGGAGTTGGTCCGCGAGCATAGGCCGGACCTGGCTTTTCTGGACATCACCATGCCGGTGCAGAACGGCATCGCCGCGGCGATGGAGATAGACGGCCTGTGCCCGGTGGTGTTCGTCACCGCTTACGACCAATACGCGATCAAGGCCTTTGAAGAAGGCGCGGTGGATTATCTGCTCAAGCCGGTGGAGGACGAGCGGCTGTTGCGCACGCGCCAGCGCTGGGAGCAGCGGCAGCTGGCGCTGCCGACGCACTGGCAGGCCTCCTTGCAGCAGCTGAGCCGTCAACTGGCGCGTCCGGACTATCTGCGCTGGATCAAGGCCTCGGTGGGCAATAGCCTGCGCATGATCAGCACCGGCGAAGTGCTGTTTTTTCAATCCGACGAAAAATACACCCGGGTGCAGACCGTCGGCTGCGAAGCCTTGATCCGCATGCCGATCAAAGAGCTGTTGCAGGCGCTGGACCCGGACGAATTCTGGCAGATCCACCGCTCCACCCTGGTGCGGGTGGACGCCATCGAACAGATCAAGCGCGACGACGGCCAGCGCGGCCTCATGCTGCAATTGCGCGGCTATCCGGAACCGCTGGAAGTCAGCCGCAGCTATGCCCATCTCTTCCAGCGCATGTAAGCCGGGAGGCTTCAAGGTTTTGCCGTAGAGACAGGCTGATCGTAAGCCCCATCCTCGAAATCCCGCTCCATCCGCCGGTATTGGGCGCTGTTTTTAAGCCGGACGAGGCCTTCGTTGAAGCGGTCCAGCAGCCACTGGCTTTGCGGCTGCGCCCGGCTCAGCATCAGGCGGTACTCGTTGCGTTCCCACACCTTGGGCGCGTAGACGATGGCGGCGCGCTGCTCCGGCGTGAAGCGCCGGCGCAGCAAGGATTGCCCCACCGATTTGACCAGAGGGAAAAAATCGATGCGCTCCGCCAGCAACTGCCGCATGCCGCTTTCTATGTCCTGAGTGCTGTCGTTGCGAATATGGCCGGCGCGTACCGCCTCGCCCCATACCCCCAGTTTGGAACCGTTGGGCGTGGCCATGCGCAAGCCGTACAAATCCGGCATCTCCGTCGGAGAAAGCGGGCGTTTGGCCAAGTGAAACGCCACCTCCTCATCCACCACCACCGGCAGGCTGAACAGCGCGAATCGCTCGCGCTCCGGCGTGATCGACCACACCACCGATCCCGCGATCTCGCCGCCGCGCACCATGGCCTCGGCCCGGGCCCAGGGGAAATGCCGGTAGCGCACCGTGATCCCGGCCAGGCGGAAGGCTTCGCTGACAATGTGGGAGGCATAGCCCTGCTGCGGCAGCTTGGCGGATAGATAGGGCGGCCACTCCCCGCTGGCCAGCACCACCTCCCGCGCCGGCGGCGGCGCGGCGGCGAGGCAGGGCGGGGCGAGAACGGCGCAGCAGATCAGCGCCAGGCGCATCGGGGACCAAACCATGGCAGCGTCCGATAGGGTTTGTTCCAGACTAGCAGGTTTGCCGCGCCGCGCTCCGGCATGAAAACTGCTTGTCCCGGCTTGTGGCCGCGGTCCGCGCGCGGCGTTCAAGGGGGAAAAAAGATGAGCACGATCAGAATGACGCCGGCGCTGGCGGCCCGGGATTACTCGCGCCTGAGCGCCTTATTGGCCGACTGCGTGACCGGCGGCGCGTCGGTGGGCTTCCTCGCGCCCTTGCCTGAGGCCGAGGCCGCCGCTTACTGGGCGCAGGTGGACGCGCTGCTGGGCGCCGGCCTGCAATTATGGCTGGCGGAAGAGGGCGAGGAGCTGCTGGGCTGCGTGCAACTGGCGCCTTGCCAGCGCGGCAACGGCCGCCACCGCGCCGAGGTGCAGAAGCTCTTGGTGCATTCCGCCCGCCGCGGCCGCGGCGTGGCGCGCCAATTGATGGCGGCGCTGGAAGATCATGCACACAAACAGGGCATCCGCCTGCTGGTGCTGGACACCGAGGCCGGTTCCGGCGCGGAGGAGGTCTACCGCAAACTGGGCTGGAGCAAGAGCGGGGAGATCCCGGATTACGCCGCCCGTCCGGACGGACGCCTGCATCCCACCGCCTATTACTTCAAGCGCTTGTGAGGCGTCGGGGCTTGTCGGCCAACGCCATCATGGGGCGGGCGTTTAGCTAGAGGCGATAGCCGTCAGCGCGTCGCGCACCGCGGAGACGACCCGTTCCGGTTCCGAGAATTGCGGAAAATGGCCGCTGCGGGCGGCGATGACGTGGCGGCCGCGCGGCGACAGCGCCGCCAGCCGGCGCTGGCCCTCGGCGCGCGCGTCCAGCACCGCCTTGGAGGTGAGCCAGGACAAGCCCGGCGCGCCGCCGCTGATCACAAACAGAGGGATGTCGGGGAAGGGCGGCGCTTCGGCGATCTGTTCCGCGCTGCGGCGCAGGTGGCCGGTCTCGTTCAGGGTGTCCCGGTCCTGAGCCAGGTCCAGCGCCCGGCGCAGCAACTGGCCCAGCCGGCCTTGCCGCGCGTCCAGCGCGCTGATGTCTTCCGGCGCGGCGGCGTCCAGCAGCACCACGGCGGCCACTTCGCCGGCGTAGCTGCGGGCGAACAGATTGGCGATCAGGCCGCCCAAGGCGTGGGCCACCAGCACATAGGGCGGGGCCAGGTCCGCCTTGAACAACAGCGCGCGCAGGGTTTCCATCATCGCGGCGCCGGTCTGCGCCTCGCGGGCGTTGCCGCTGTTGCCTATGCCGCAGCGGTTGTAGGCGAACACGCCGCTGAGCGTTTCCAGCGCCGGCAGCACTTTGTACCAGCCCTCCATCGGCGTGCCGGCGTCGTTGATCAGCACGATGGGCGGCGCGGCGGCGCCGACGGCGATGTACTCCATGGCGACGCCGTCGATGGCGACGATGAGCTTGGGGGGCAGGGTGGTCATGGCGCAAGCGGGCGGCGGCCGCCGTAAGGGATCTATCTTATTGTTTTTGTAAGTGAAAAATTAATTCAGTTCCTGAACTTCATGAAGGACGCTGATTTTTTTCCATCGTCGTCGGCTGTCCCAGCCTCTGGCCCAGCTCCGCGGCCAGATAGTCCACCCAGGCGCCGACGCGCGGCGCCAGCGCGCCCTGTTTGTAGAACACCGCCCAGATAGTCTGGCTCCACGGCAGGCTGACGGCGTCCAGCACCGGCAACAAGCGGCCGCTTTGCAGATCTTCGGCGGTGAGCAGGTCGTTGAGACAGGCAATGCCGGCGCCGTGCAAGGCCAGGTGCAACAGGGTTTCGCCGCTGGAGGCGGTCAGCGCGGGCTGGATGGCCAGCCCGTTGCCGCCGCGGTGGCGCAGCGGCCATTGATTGAGGGTTTCCGGCGCGGTGAAGCCCAGCAGCCGGTGCCGCGCCAGCGCGTCGGCGCTGTCCGGCGCGCCGCGGCGGCTCAGATAGTCCGGCGAGGCCACCAGGCGGATGCGGCTGTCGCCCAGGCGGCGGGCGCTGAGGCTGGAGTCCGCCAGCGCGCCCATGCCGACGCGAATGGCGACGTCGGCCCGCTCTTCTATCAGATCGACGATGCCTTCCGCGCCCGTCAACTCCAGGCGCACCTGCGGGTAGCGTTCCAGAAAGCCGGCGGCCAGCGGCGCGATCAGCCGGGTGAGGATGGGGGTGGCGGCGTTGACGCGCAGCAGGCCGCTGGGCTGGGCCAGGCTGGCGGCCAACTGAGCCTCGGTGTCCTGCAGCTCGGCCAGGATGCGGCGCGCGCGTTCCAGCAGCCAGCGGCCTTCCGCGGTCAGGTCCAGCCGGCGGGTGGTGCGGGTGATCAGCGCCACGCCCAGCTGTTTTTCCAGCCGGCTGACGCTGCGGCTGATGCCGGACGGGGTTTGGCCCAGACGCTCCGCGGCGGCGGAGAAGGAGCCGGCGTCTATGACTGAGACAAACGCAATCAGCGCTTCCATGGGTAGCATTGTTGATTCCTGAGCAAAAGTTTTTGTCAGTGAAGCGGATTTTTCCGCGGCTGGCAAGCGTGGAGAATGCGGCCTTATTCGTTTGCCCGCCGCGGCGGGCCCGACTCGGCTTTTCTTTGGGAGAACACCATGCCGCTTGCCTTATGGGCGCTGACCTTGAGCGCCTTCGCCATTGGCACCACCGAATTCGTCATCGTGGGCCTGATTCCCACCATCGCTTCCAGCCTGGGAGTGTCGCTGCCGTCCGCCGGCCTATTGGTCAGTCTTTACGCCTTGGGCGTGGCGGTGGGCGCGCCGCTGTTGACCGTGCTGACCGGCCGCGTGCCGCGCAAGCCCTTGCTGCTGGGGCTGATGGCCTTGTTCACCCTGGGCAATCTGGTGGCCTGGCAGGCGCCGGGCTACCAGGCGCTGATGGCGGCGCGGGTGCTGACCGGCCTGGCGCACGGGGTGTTCTTTTCCATCGGCTCCACCATCGCCACCGGCCTGGTGAGCAAGGACAAGGCGGCCAGCGCCATCGCGCTGATGTTCAGCGGCCTGACGGTGGCGCTGGTGAGCGGGGTGCCGCTGGGCACCTTCATCGGCCAGACCCTGGGTTGGCAAGCCACTTTTCTGGTGGTGTCCATGCTGGGGGTGCTGGCCTTCATCGGCAGCCTGCTGCTGGTGCCCAAGGACATTCCCCAACCGCCGCCGGCCTCGCTGGCCGCGCAGCTGGCGGTGCTGAAACGGCCGCGGCTATTGCTGGTGTACGCGATGACGGCCTTGGGCTACGGCGGTTCTTTCATCGCCTTCACCTATCTGGCGCCCATTCTGGAGCAGGTCAGCGGTTTCGCGCCGTCGCGGGTGGGGCTGGTGATGCTGGTGTACGGCGTGTCGGTGGCGGCGGGCAATATCTGGGGCGGCCGGCTGGCGGACCGCAAGGGGCCGGTGCGCGCCTTGCAGATCATCTTCGCCTTGCTGGCGCTGGTGCTGCTGGCGCTGAGCTTCACCGCGCCGTCGCCGGCGTGGGTGCTGGTCACGGTGCTGGCCTGGGGCGCGGTGGCTTTCGGCAATGTGGCCGGCCTGCAGCTCTATGTGGTGCGGCAGGCGGAACGCGACGCGCCGCAGGCGGTGAACGTGGCTTCCGGCCTGAACATTGCCGCCTTCAATGTGGGCATCGCCGGCGGCGCCTGGGCCGGCGGCTGGGTGGTGGCGGAGCTGGGACTGCTGGCCACGCCGTGGATAGGCGCGCTGGTGGTGTTGGCCGCCTTGGCCCTGACCACCTGGTCCGGCGCGCTGGACCGCCGCGCGGCGCGGACGCCGGCAATGTGTTCGCAGGCGGCTTGACCGCCGGAGCAGGACAATGGAAATAAAGCGCCATAGGGCGCGCAATTGAAAGGACGTTTCATCATGGATATGCCAAAAATAGGTTTGGGCACCTTCCGTCTGGAAGGGCAACAAGTGGTGGATTCGGTATTGACCGGGTTGGAGCTGGGCTACCGCCACATCGACACCGCGCAGATTTACGGCAACGAGGCCGAGGTGGGGCAGGCGCTGCGCCAGAGCGGCTTGCCGCGCGAGCAGGTGTTTCTGACCACCAAGATCTGGACCGAGAACCTGGGACGCGAGCGGCTGGCGGACAGCCTGCGCCGCAGCCTGGACTTGCTGGGCGTGGAGCAGGTGGACATGACGCTGATCCATTGGCCGTCGCCCGGCGACGCGCTGCCGGTGGCGGAATATATGGAAGCGCTGGCCCTGGCCAAGCAACAAGGGTTGACGCGGCGGATAGGCGTGTCCAATTTCACCATCGCCCATCTGCGCCGGGCGCTGGCCGCGGTGGGGCCGGGGGAGATCGCCAGCCAGCAGGTGGAAGTGCATCCTTTCCTGCAAAACCGCAAACTGCTGGATTTCTGCCGAGAGCAGGGGGTGCCGGTCACCGCCTATATGCCGCTGGCTTACGGCAAGGTGGTGGACGAGCCGCTATTGCGCGAAATCGCCGCTCGGCATCGGGCCAGCCCGGCGCAGCTGGCCTTGGCCTGGTTGTTGCGCCAGGGGCTGGCCGTGATTCCGTCGTCTACCCGGCGCGCCAATCTGGCCGCCAATCTGCAGGCGGAGACGCTGAGTTTGAGCGAGGCCGATATGGACGCCATCGCCGGCCTGGAGCGCGGCGAGCGGCTGGCCGATCCGGAGTTCAGCCCGCGCTGGGATTAGGAGGGCCAAGGCCGCCTGTAGCGCGGCGGCAACTTGCGCGCGGATTTGCCGCCGGTCAAGGAAATGGGGAATGGCGGCGCCGTCCGGCTTGAGGCGGCTTTCCGGCCAGTGGTATGTTTGTGGTATTCCCGGCCCGGCCGCGCGCCGCGCCGTTTGATTCTCCATTTCTCCAGGTGGCGATGATGTCCAAACCCCGTGCCGTATATTTGCAGTCGGGCGGTCCGACTGCGGTGTTGAACGCTTCCGCGCAGGGCGCGATAGAAACCGCGCGCCAGCGCGGCCTGTCGATGTACGGCGCTTTCGACGGTCTGGCCGGCCTGCTGGAGGACCGCTTGTGCAATACCGACGCGGTATCGGACGAGGCCATCGCCCAACTGGCCTTCATGCCCGGCGGCAGCTTCGGCGTCAGCCGGCGCATGATAGGGAGCTTCGCCGAGGCCGGCGACGACTGGCGGCGGCTGCGCGAAGTGTTGGCCCGGCACGACATCCATTATCTGCTGGTCAACGGCGGCAACGGCTCGCTGGGCTGCGCCGAGCGTCTGGCGGAGTTCGAGCGCCACATGGGCTACCCGCTCAAGGTGGTGGGCGTTCCCAAGACCATAGACAACGATCTGGTGGGCACCGACAACAGCCCCGGCTACGGCTCCTCCGCCAAATTCCTGGCCAGCGCGATGCGCGAGGTGGGGCTGGACATGACCAGCATGGGCTGGGGCCGGGTCTTCATCATGGAAACCATGGGCCGCCATACCGGCTGGCTGGCGGCGGCCTGCGCCGCGGCGGCGCGCAATGAGCGCGAAGCGCCGCATTTGCTGCTGCTGCCGGAAGTGGCTTTCGACGCCGAGCGTTTCCTCGCCGCGGTGGACGACAGGCTGGCGCGCTTCGGCCAGTGCGCGATCGCGGTGGCGGAGGGCATTACCGACGCCGACGGCCGCTTCGTCGCCGAGGCCAAGAAATCCGAAGTCTACGGCCATGAGCAACTGGGCGGCGCCGGCCACTGGATCGCCCAGCTGCTGCTGCGCGAGCGCGGCATTTCCGCGCACGTGGCGCAGGTGGATTATCTGCAGCGCGCCGGCGGCCATCTGGGGTCCAGCATGGATGTGCGTCAGGCCTACATCATGGGCGAGCGGGCGGTGGAGTGGCTGCTGGCCGGCAAGAGCGGCGTGATGGCCGGCATCAAGCGCATCCAGAACCATCCCTATTGCTGGGACGTGGTGGAGGTGCCGTTGGCGGTGGTGGGCGATCAGGAGAAGCGGCTGCCGCCGGAGTTCATCGGCGCCGACGGCTTCAGCGTGACGCCGGCCTTCCTCGACTATGTGCGTCCCTTGATGGAGGGCGAGCGGATTCCGCCGTTCAAGGATGGATTGCCGGATTATCGGCCCATCGCCTGGCCCAAGGTGTGAGGGCGGGAAGCACTGGATGGAAAACCCGGCTGGCGCCGGGTTTTTTTATTGCCCGGCACCGGGTGGCGCGGCGTTTTCAAACCCGGATTGAAAGAGTCTGCGCGCGGCCGGTCTGTTTGGCCTTGCGCGGCGTCTTCATACTGACGGTTTGAGGCGTAGGCCAGCGCGCCGCCGCCGCATCATCATCCCAAGAACGGAGAACCGCATCATGACGACATTACCCCTGATCAGCATCGCCGTGCTCAAGGCCAAGCCCGGCCAGCGCGAAGCGCTTCGCGTTGCGCTGACCGCCTTGGTCGAGCCCACTCGCCGCGAGGCGGGCAACCTCGATTACACCCTGTTCGAACTCACGGACGAGCCGGGCAGCTTTTACATGCGGGAAGCCTTCGTCAGCCGCGCCGCGCTGGACGAGCATTTGGCCGCGCCTTACTTCCGGGCCTTCGAAAAGCGCTTCGATGAATTGCTGGCTGAGCCGATCAAGCTGATTTTCCTAGACAAGGTGGCTTGAGGCGGGAAATGAAACAGGCCCGGCATAGACCGGGCCTGTTGGCGGAGGAGGGGCCGGTTTAGAGCACCAGGCCGCCGATCAGCGCCGACAGAATGCTAACCAGGGTGGAACCGTACACCAACTTCAGGCCGAAGCGGGACACCATATTGCCGCGCTCCTCGTCCAGGCCCTTGACCGCGCCGGCGATGATGCCGATGGAGCTGAAGTTGGCGAAGGACACCAGAAAGATGGAGATCACGCCTATGGTGTATTCCGACAGCTGGGCGGTGAGCTTTTTCAATTCCATCATCGCCACGAACTCATTGGTCACCAATTTGGTGGCCATGATGCTGCTGGCCGGCATGATGTCGGCGGCCGGAATGCCCATCAGCCAGGCGAAGGGATAGAACACATAGCCCAGCACGTACTGGAAGTTCACGCCGAAGACGGCGTCGAAGAGGTGGTTGACGGTGGTGATCAGCGCGATGAAGCCGATCAGCATCGCGCCGACGATCACGGCGATCTTGAAGCCGGCCATGATGTAGTCGCCCAGCATTTCGAAGAAGGACATGCGGTGGGCGGCTTCGGCGCTGATCAGTTCATCGTCGTCGCGGCTGGCGTCGTAGGGGTTGATCAGCGACAGGATGACGAAGGTGCTGAACAGATTGAGAATCAGCGCGGTGACCACGAAACGCGGCTGGATGATCTGCATATAGGAGCCGACGATGGACATGGACACCGTGGACATGGCGGTGGCGGCCAGCGTGTACATGCGCTTTTCCGAGAAGCTGCCGATGATGTTCTTGTAGGCGATGAAGTTCTCGGACTGGCCCACGATCATGGAGCCGACGGCGTTGAAGGACTCGATCTTGCCCATGCCGCTGATCTTGGCCAGCACCCAGCCGATGCCGCGTATCACCCAGGGCAGCACGCGGATGTGCTGCAGGATGCCGATCAGCACCGAGATGTAGACGATGGGCATCAGCACCTTGAGGAAGAAGCTGAACTCGCCCTGATTGAGCAGGCCGCCGAACACGAAGTTGGTGCCTTCGCCGGCGTAGCTCATCAGTTTGTCGAACACGCCGGCCACGCCGCCCACCAGGGTCAGGCCGTAGCTGGAGTGCAGCAGGAAGTAGGCCAGCGCCATCTCCACCACGATCAGTTGCAGCACGTAGCGGATCTTGATGTTCTTGCGGTCGCGCGCCACCACTTGGGTCAGCAGGAAGACAACCAGCAGTCCGAAGACGAATTGAAGTATGTGCATATCTATTGCCTTGATGGGCCGTCCTTCAGGCAGGAGCGGCGATGTTGGCGGGCGCGCCCGCTGTGTGTGCTTGTGTTGTTGGTTGGCGAACGGCGAATTTTGACATGAAGCGATTGCCGCTTCCATGTAAAACGCATTCGCCCGCCACTGTGCGCTTATCCGCTGTCGCAAACCAGCCGGTTTGATCAAACAAGCTGCGCGGCCGGCTCAAAAATAAAGCCCCCGGCCATGGCCGGAGGCTTGTCGCATGCGGGACTATTGCGCTTGCTGTTCCGCTTCGCGGCGGGCTTGTTCGGCGAAATAATAATCGCGGCGGGCCTGCTTGGCCGCGGCCTTTTCAGCCAGCTCCTGCTCCTTCTTGGCGGCTTCCGCCGCCGCCTCGGCGCGTTGCGCCGCTTTCACCGCTTCGCGTTCGGCTTCCTCGGCGGCTTCGATCGCGGCGATTTCGCTGCGGCTCTTGCACGGGCCGGTTTTTTCGAACCAGGCCACGGATTCCACATGGGCGGTGTGCGGGAACATATTGATGATGCCGGCCGCCTTCAGCGTGTAGCCCTTGGTGTGCACCAGCACATTGGCGTCGCGCGCCAGCGTGGCCGGATTACAGGACACGTAGACGATGCGTTTGGGCGCGGTGTCCTCGGTGATGGCCTTCAGCAGCTGCACCGCGCCGTCGCGCGGCGGGTCCACCAGCATCTTGTCGAAGCGGCCGAGCGCGGCGAAGGACTCCTCGGTGACTTCGAACAGATTGGCCATCTCATAGCTGACCTTGTCCTGCAGGCCGTTGTGGGTGGCGTTTTCCACCGCGCGCTTGACCAGGGGCTGGCTGCCTTCCATGCCGTGCACCTCGGCGCCGGAGCGGGCGATGGGCAGGGTGAAGTTGCCGATGCCGCAGAACATGTCGGCGATGCGCTCGCCCGGCTGCGGGTCCAGGAATTTCAGCGCGCGCGCCACCATGACCGCGTTGATCTCGGGGTTCACCTGAGTGAACTCGGTGGGGTAGTAGGGCATCTCCACGCGGTATTCCGGCAGGCTGTAAGTCAGCTTGGGCGCGTCCAGCGGGTAGACCGGATAACAGGTGTCCGGGCCCTTGGGCTGCAGCCACATCTGCAAGGGCCGCTCCTTGCTGCCGTGGGCGTCGGAGAAGGCGCGCAGCAGCGCGTGGTCGGCGTCGTTGATGGCTTCCATATTGCGGAACACCAGGATGTCCACCCTGTCGCCCACCGCCAGCTCCACCTGGGGCATGCGGTTGTTGATCGACAGCTTGTAGATCATCTCGCGCAGCGGCACGATCAGGTCCGAGATATGGCGCGGCAGGATGTGGCACTCGCTCATATCGGTGATGTAGGTGGAGCGCTTCTCGTGGAAGCCCACCAGCACGCCGCCCTTTTTCTCCACCAGCCGCGCCGACATCCGCGCGCGGTGGCGGTAGTGCCAGGCCGGGCCGGCGATGGGCGTCAGCACCTGTTGCGGCTTGACCCGGCCGATGCGGGCCAGATTGTCTTCCAGCACCCTTTGCTTGACCGCCACTTGGGCGGAGAACTCCACATGCTGCATCGAACAGCCGCCGCAGGTGCCGTAATGCGGACAGCGCGGCTGCGTGCGCAGAAAGCTTTCCTTCAGCACCTGGCTGGTGTTGGCGTTCTCGTAGGAAGACTTCTTGCGATAGGCGCTGTAGACCACGGTTTCATAAGGCAGCGCGCCGTCGATGAAGATGGTCTTGCCATCGACGTGGGCGACTCCCCGGCCTTCGTGGTCCAGCGACTCGACCTGGGCGATAGTCTGTTTGTGCGTCATGGTGTTGCTTGGAAAATCAAACGGAAAGCGGCGATTTTCTCAAATTATCCGGCAACGCGCAGGGGTTTTTTGTCCGCGCCGGCCGGCGCGCCGGTTTCGACCTCCAGCCCGGCCGCCTTCCATTGCGGGAAGCCGCTGTCCAGCCGCCTGGCGTTCAGGCCGCGGGCGCGCAAGGCGGCCACCGCCTGGGTGGACAGCACGCAGAAGGGGCCGCGGCAATAGGCGATGATTTCGGCGCCGGCGCTGAGCTGTTCCAGGCCGTGTTCCAACCGCTCCGGCGGCAGGTTGAGCGCGCCGGGCAGATGGCCAGCGGCGTACTCGTCCGCCGGCCGCACGTCCAGCAGGATGAGGTCGCCGTCGCCCAAGCGGCGCAGCAGCTCGTCCAGCGTGACGCCGTCCAGCGTCTCGGGCCGGGCGGCGGCGTCGTCCAGCAGCGCGCGGACGGCGGCGCGGCGGTGCTCGGCCTGACGGCGCAGCGCGTCCAGCACGGCCAGAATGGGGCCGTCGCCCAGCCGGTACATCACGCGCTTGCCGTCGCGGCGCGATAGGACCAGTCCGGCGCGCTTCAGGTGTTGCAGGTGTTGCGAGGCGTTGGCGATGGACAGGCCGGCCAGCTCGGCCAGCCGCTCAACCGGGCGCTCGCTTTGGGCGATGTGTTCCAGCAGCAACAGTCGGTGGGCGTGGCTCAGCGTGCGGGCCAGGTCGGCCAGGTCGGCGAAGCGTTCCGGAGCGGGCAGGGGAGTGCTGGTCATGGATGGCCTTCAAAATATCATTCAATCAATCTATTTAATGATAATCTATTGGCCAGCGTTTGTCAGCGCCGGCGTCGCGTCGGGCGCGGCGTGGGCATTGAATGGTTGATGGGGAGAGGGCATGGAGGCGGTGACGGAATGGTTGGCGCGCGGCGCGCTGGTGGGCGTAGGCGCCACGGCGGTGATGGATGCGTGGGCGTACTGGCTGCGGCGGAGCTTTGGCACGCCGTCGTTGGATTACGCGCTGGTGGGGCGCTGGATGGCGCATTGGCGGCGCGGCCGCTTCCGCCACGCAAGCATCGCCCGCGCCGAGCCGGCGCGCGGCGAGCGGGCGCTGGGCTGGCTGGCGCATTATTTGATTGGCGTCGTCTTCGCGCTGTTGTTGCTGGCCGCGTGCGGCGAGCTTTGGTGGCGCGCGCCGACGCCGGGGCCCGCGCTCTTGTTCGGCCTCGCCAGCGCGGCGGCGCCTTTCCTGCTGATGCAGCCGGCGATGGGCGCGGGTTTCTTCGCGTCGAAAACGCCGCGGCCATGGCTGTCGCGCCGGCGCAGCCTGGCGGCGCACGCCAGTTTCGGTCTGGGCCTGTACGCGGCGGCCTGGGTTTTGGCGCATTGGCCTGCGTTTTGAGCTCAAGCCGGCTATGCTGGCGTAAAACCGACAATATTAGCGACGGCCCGGAGGCGGCAGGGGCTTGGTAATAGTCAGAATCTTGCTTTCCCACGCTTTCTGTTAGAATCGAACAATAGTGATTTTAGATATGGTGCGGTATGTTGAAGCGATGTGTTGGGCTGTTGGGTTGGCTTGGGCTTGGCGTGGCGCCGTTTGTCGGCGCGGCGGTGATTCCCGAGCCTGATGTGCAGGTCAACCCCGCGGGCCTGCACTTGGTGCTGAACCTGCCGCAGGCGCGGCTGTTCCAGTACCAGGACGGCAGGCTGTCCAAGATCTATCCGGTGGCGGTGGGCAAGATGCTGACCCAGACGCCGATCGGCAGCTTCGACATTACCGGCATTTACAAGGCGCCGGCCTGGCATGTGCCGCGCTCCATCCAGGAAGAAATGCGCCGCAGCGGCAAGGAAGTGCAGACCGTGGTGCCGCCGGGGCCCAAGAACCCGCTGGGGCCGGTCTTCATTCGTTTCGGCGAGGCCAAGCTGGGCCTGGGCTTTCACGGCACCAACGCGCCCGGCTCGGTGCCCGGTTTCCGCAGCCATGGCTGCGTGCGCATGAAAAACGACGACGCCTTGCTGCTGTCCAAGACTGTGGGCCGCGGCGACGCGGTCACGGTGGCTTATCAGACCGTGTTGCTGAACCAGGACGCCGCCGGCGAACTGTGGCTGACCGCTTACCGCAATCACTACAAGCAGGACGATCCTTCCTTCCCGATGCTGGCCGAAACGCTGCTGGCCTGGCAGAAGCAAAAGTCCGCGGTGGTGTTCGGCGCGCGGGTGGACCAGGCTTTGAAGGCGCGCAAGGGCGTGCCGGTGTGTCTGACCTGCAAGGACGTGGCCAAGGCCAAGGTGGACGGCGATCTGTCCGCGGTGCGCTGGCTGTCGCCGGGCAAGGCGGACGATACTCAGTTCGCGCGCGAACCGGCCGGCCGCGAGCCGGGTGGTCCGTTGCCGTCGCAGGCTACGCCGCCGGCGTCCGCGCCGCAGCACGCGCCGGCGGTGGCGCCGTCGTCCGCGCCGTCCTCTTCGCGCGCCGCGGTGCGCGCCCAGCCGCCGCGTAGCGGCCGTCCGGCCTGATTCAGTCGGCCATTTCTCCCGCCAGTTCCCCCACGCGCCGCAAGGCGCGTTCGTACGCCGGGTTCCACGGATAGCAGCAGGACAGCCGCACGCAATTGCGGTAGCGCCCCTTGGCCGAGTACAGCGTGCCGGGCGCGATGGTGATGCGTTCGGCCAGCGCTGTCTGGAACAATGCCATGGTGTCCACGCCGCTGGGCAGCTCCACCCACAGCAGGCAGCCGCCGGACGGCGAGGTGGCCCGCGTCTGAGCCGGGAAGCAGCTGGCGACGGTGCCGCGCAGCCTTTCCATCTGGCTCATGAAGTGGCGGCGGATCAGCCGCAGGTGGTGGTCGTAGCCGCCGGTTTCCAGATATTCCGCCAGCGTTTCCTCCAATAAGCGCGGCTGGGCCAGCGAGCTGGCGAACTTCAGCCGCGTCACTTCCCGCAAGAAGCGCCCGGGCGCGATCCAGCCGATGCGAAAACCCGGCGCCAAGGTCTTGCTGTAGCTGGAGCACAGCAGCACCCAGCCGTCGCGGTCATAGGCCTTGACCGCGTCCGGGGTGGCGCCGTCGTAGTGCAGATCGGCGTGCGGCACGTCCTCGATCAGCGGCACCTGGTGTTCGTTGACCAGGGCCGCCAGCCTTTGCTTGGCCTCGGCTGGCATGGTGCAGCCCAGCGGATTGTGCACGGTGGGCATGGCCACGATGGCGTTCAGCCTTTTCTCCGACAGCAAGAGTTCCAGCGCGTCCAGCGACAGGCCGTTGGCCGGATGAGTGGGAATTTCGATCACGCTCAGGCCCAGGTTCTTCAGCGTGGGCAGCAGCGCGAAATAAGTGGGCGATTCCAGGCCCACGGTGTCGCCCGGCTTGCAGCAGGCGCGCAAGGCCAGTTGCAGCGCCTCGGTGCAGCCGTTGGTGATCACCAGGTCCTCGGCGGCCAGCACGCAGCCCCAGCTGACCGCGCGCTGGGCGATCTGGCGGCGTAGCCGTTCCGAGCCGGGCGGAAACGGGTAATCGGTGGTCAGCTCCGGGTGCTGGCGTAGCAGCCGCCCCATGATGTGCTTGAAGCGGGTGGTGGGGTAGAAGTCGCTGCCGCGCGGGCTGGCCAAGGACAGGTCGATGAAATCCTCCCGCGTCTGCGCCGTCATCACCGCTTCGATCTGGTCCACCACCTCGCCGGCGTGGTGGGCGGCGCTTTGCCGGCGCATGCGCGGCAGCGGCAGGGTGGCGGCGGATTTGACGTAGAAGCCGGATTGCGGCCGAGCCTCGATCAGGCCGCGGTCCTCCAGCGTGCGGTAAGTCATCAGGATGGTGGACGGGCTGACCTTGTGCATTTCGCAGGCCTTGCGCACCGAGGGCAGCCGTTCTCCGGGCTGCACCACGCCGGTCTGGATCAGGGTGATCCATTCGTTGACCAACTGCTGATAGAGGGGTTCGTCGCTCATGCTGGGGGCCTCGCTGACAGATGTGGGGGTCGCCATCGGTACAATTTTCCGCAAAAACGACCATAACAGTTTTGAAATTGTAAAACTGTTATGGTTCCAATTCAATTTTTCTGAATCTGTATTCGATGTTGCGGCGGCGTTATCATGGCCAGCATTGAAAACATGTCGCGTCCGGATTGTCCGGCCGCTGGCTATGGTTTGGAGCGGTAATGAACTTTGTTGCGTTGGTGACTTATCTGTTGGTGATGTCGATCACGCCGGGGCCGAACAATCTGGTATTGGCCTCGTCCGGGGTCAATCACGGTTTTTCCCGCACGGTGCCGGCCTTGCTGGGCATGTCGCTGGGCCTGTCGGTGCAGGTGGGCCTGTTGACGGTGTTTCTGGGAAGCCTGGTCGCCGTCATCGCTTCGGTGCAGATTTACCTGGCCATGGCCGGCTGCCTGTATCTGCTGTGGCTGTCTTGGGGCATGGCGCGCTCGGCGCCGGCCGCGGGCGAATCCGGCGGCGCGCCTATGGGGTTTTGGGGCGGGGTGCTGTTCAACTGGTTGAATCCCAAGGTGTGGCTGATGGGTTTCAATATCGCGATGGTGTTTCTGCCGGCCAAGATGAACGCCTGGCATGCCGGCCTGCTGTTCGCGGCGCTGACTTTCGTCATCGGCCTGCCGTGCATCGCGCTGTGGGCGGGGTCCGGCGTGGCCGCGCGCCGCTTCCTGGCGTCGCCGCGCCGGTTGAGGGTTTTCAATTGCGGCATGGCGGCGATGTTGGCGGGAACCGCGATCTGGCTGTTGCTGGAAATGCTGCCGGCGCAGTCCTTGCACGCGCTGCCGCAAATGATTTGATGAATAGCTAAATCGATAAGGATGTTCTTGCTGGGGACATCGTCTATGCTGTCCAAAAGGGTAGGTGGCTTATCGTACAGGTATCCTGGGACGCACCCGGGCCGGGGTAGGCCGTAGGCGGGCAGCCGAGACGGGGGCATCATCATGACAGCAGCGGGTTTCGACGGCGTGTATCGTTCGAGCACGTCCTTCTACGGGGACAAGCCGTCCCCGTCCTTGGTCCAGTATCTGGAAAAATATCATGTGGCGGGCGACGGAGCCGGCCTGGATCTGGGCTGCGGCCAGGGTCGCAACGCCTTGTTTCTGGCTCAGCGGGGCTTCGCGATGACGGCGGTGGACGGTTCGGCGGAGGCGATCGCGAGTCTGGGCGAGGCGGCGGACGAGCGCAGGCTGAACGTGAGTGGCAGGGTGGCGGATCTGGCCGGCCTGGAGCTGGAGCCGGGGCGTTTCCGGCTGATCGTCGCGAATACTTCGCTGGATCACTTGGGTGCGGACGAGGGCGAGGCGCTGGCGCGCCAGATGGCCGCCGCGCTGGAGCCGGGCGGCCATCTGTTCGTATCGGTGTTCACGGTCGACGATCCGGGGTGCGACGCCCTGGGCCGGGTGGCCAGCGAGACGGCCTCCTACGTCAAGCATTACTACCAGCCGGGAGAGCTGCGCCGTCAGTTCTCGGCGCTGAGCCTGCTGGCCTATCAAGAGGAGTATGCGCTGGATGTCGGCCATGGCCAGCCGCATTACCACGGCATCGCCCGGCTGTTCGCGCGGCGGGATCACTGAGCGCCGTTGCCGCCGACGCGCGGCGGGCTTTATCGGGCTCTCAGAACTTGTTTACGATCTCGCGAGCTAAGATGAGACAAGGCGTTGCGGCTGAGAAAGCGGAATGTACACGTGGTGCATGAGTATTTCGAAGCGGTACTCGCCGCGTCACGTTTCACGACGCGCAGCAGGACGTAAACAGGTTCTCAGGACTCCAGCGCCCGGCGTATCACTCCTTCCTTGTCGGCCGGCCGCCAGCCGGCCGGCTTCAGCACCTTGCCGTCCTCGCGGCGCACAATCTTGCCGTCCACGCATTTGCGCATATTGGCGGCGTGGATCTCCCGCGTCATCTCTTCCAGCGGCAGGCCTTGCGACATCAGCAGGCCGCTGAGCACATTGAGCACGTCCACGCCCTCGGCCAGCAGCTCCGCCATCCGGCGCGCGCGTTCCGCTTCATCGCCGTCCTGGCGCTTGTAGTCGGCCAGCGCTTGCTGGAATTCCGCCAGCTCTTCGCCCAACATGGTCTCCCACATCGCCAGCTGCTGCGGCTGCCATTGCGGCTGAGCCGGGCTGGGGATGTCGAACTGCTGCATGAATTGGCGGCGTAGGGCGAAGAAGTTTTCCATTATTTAGCGTCTTTCTGTTTTTGTGATCCATATATTGTGTTTTATCGGCGGGCGGGGCGCAAGCGGCGGGCAAAACAAAGCCCCGCCGGGGCGGGGCTGGATCAGGGCGCCGCGGGGTTTACGCCTGAGCGCTCAGCGCGGCCAGCGCGTCGAAGTAATCGGGGAAGGTCTTGGCCACGCATTTGGGGTCGTTGATGGTGACCGGGGCGCCCAGCAGCGAAATCAGGGAGAAGCACATCGCCATGCGGTGGTCGTCGTAGGTGTCGATCTCGGCGTTCGGCGTCAAGGCCGGCGGCGGGGTGATGCGGATGTAGTCCTGGCCTTCTTCCACCACGGCGCCGACCTTGCGCAGCTCGGCGGCCATCGCGCTCAGGCGGTCGGTTTCCTTGACGCGCCAGCTTTCGATATTGCGCAGCGTGCTGGTGCCGTCGGCGGCCAGCGCCGCCACCGCCAAGGTCATCGCCGCGTCCGGGATGTGGTTGAAGTCGGCGTCTATCGCCTTGAGCGGGAGGCTGGCGCGGGCTTCTATCCAATTGGGCCCCATGCTGACTTCGGCGCCCATCAGGCGCAGCGCGTCGGCGAACTTGACGTCGCCCTGAATGCTGTCCGCGCCCACGCCTTCCACCCGCACCGGG
This sequence comes from Chromobacterium sp. CCUG 30098, assembly GCF_059916605.1. Lineage (NCBI taxonomy): Bacteria > Pseudomonadati > Pseudomonadota > Betaproteobacteria > Neisseriales > Chromobacteriaceae > Chromobacterium > Chromobacterium sp. CCUG 30098. The sequence goes on from NZ_JAUCGS010000004.1 coordinate 323,049, forward strand.
CCGCCCGCCAGCGCGCCGGCGGCGAGGAAATAGGACGCGCTGGAGGCGTCGCCTTCCACGTGAACCTCTCCCGGGGAAATATAAGTCTGGCCGCCGGGGATGGTGAAGCGGCGCCAGCCGTCGCGCTCAACCCGCACGCCGAAGCGCGCCATCAGGTTGAGGGTGATTTCGATATAGGGCTTGGAGATCAGCTCGCCGCTGACTTCGATGACCGCGGTTTCGCCGGTCAGCGGCAGCGCCATCAGCAAGGCGGTGAGGAACTGGCTGGACACATTGCCCTTGACCGGGATGACCCGGCCGGCCTCCAGTTGCGCCGGCGCGATGGTCAGCGGCGGGTAGCCGGGCTGGCCTTGGTACTGAATCTTGGCGCCGGCCACGCGCAGCGCGTCCACCAGATCGCCGATCGGCCGTTCGTGCATGCGCGGCACGCCGCTGAGTTGGTAGTCGCCCTGCATCAGCGCCAGCGCGGCGGTCAGCGGGCGGAAGGCGGTGCCGGCGTTGCCGAGGAATAGATCTGCGCTTTTAACCGGAAATTCGCCGCCCACGCCCTGCACGCGGAAGTCGCGGCTGTCGCCTATCTGTTCGATCTCCACGCCCAGCAGCTTCAGCGCCGCCAGCATGTGGCGGATGTCGTCCGAATCCAGCAGATCGCGCACCAGGGTGCTGCCGCTGCCCAGCGCGGCCAGCAGCAGGGTGCGGTTGGAGATGCTTTTCGAGCCGGGGAGCTTGATGGCGCCGGACAGGCGGAGGACGGGGGCGAGATGCAGTTGTTCCATGGCGGTTCGGGATCTTGTGTTCTTGGGGTTGGCGAAGGGCGACGCGGCGCCCGTCGGACAATGTAACCGCCAGGAAGGTCTTTGCGCAAACCCGCGTGGCGGCGCGTCGGCGCGGCGCGCGTCGTAGAATCTTGCTGCGCCGGCCCGCGGCTTTGAGATAAAATCGACGGTTTGGCCGGTTGCCCGTCGCGGCGGCCGGCGCGAATTTCTGCAAGGACATCGTCTGTACATGACCGCACCTGTCATCGCCATCGACGGCCCGTCCGCCTCGGGCAAGGGCACCGTCGCCGCCCTGGTCGCCGCGCGGCTGGGTTTTCATTATCTGGATTCGGGCTCGCTCTACCGGCTGCTGGCGCTGTTCGCGCAGCGTCACAATATAGGCTGGGACGACGAGCCGGGCCTGGCCGCGGCCGCCTCCGGCTTGCCGGTGGAGTTCGCCGACGGGGCGGTGTGGCTGGAGAGCAACGACGCCAGCGCGGCGATACGCAGCGAGGAAATCGGCATCGGCGCGTCCAAGGTGGGCGCGCTGCCGGCGGTGCGCGCCGCGCTGTTGCAGCGCCAACGCGATTTCTGCCAGTTGCCGGGCCTGGTGACGGACGGCCGCGACATGGGTTCGGTGGTGTTTCCCGCCGCCGCCTTGAAGGTGTTTTTGACCGCCAGCGCCGAGGAACGCGCCGAGCGCCGCTATAAGCAGTTGATCGGCAAGGGAGATTCTGCTAATCTCCCACGGATTCTGCAGGACATTATCGATCGGGACGCGCGCGATGCCGCCCGGCCGGTAGCGCCGCTGCGCCAGGAGCCGGACGCCTTTTTGCTCGACACCACGGAGCTGACCATCGACCAGGCGGTCGCACAGGTTCTACGTTGGTTCGAGGAAAGACAGGTCTCCGGCCTATGATTTTTTTGTCGGGTGAAAATGCTGCAAGGCAATAAACCCGTTGTGCAACCCTAACCCCGCACGCCGCAAGGCGCGCACCGAGAGTACGCTTGATGACTACCCTCTCCATGGAAAACTTCGCTCAGCTGTTTGAGGAAAGCCTGACCCTTCACGACATGCGCGTGGGCGAGGTGATCACTGCCGAAGTGGTGGCAGTTGATTCCAACTTTGTAACCGTGAACGCAGGCCTCAAGTCCGAGTCCCTGATTCCGGCTGAAGAATTCAAGAACGACCAAGGCGTGGTCGAAGTGGCCATCGGCGACTTCGTTACCGTCGCCATCGACGCGCTGGAAAACGGCTTTGGCGAAACCAAGCTGTCCCGCGAAAAAGCCAAGCGCCTGGCCGCTTGGGTGGAGCTGGAAGAGGCTCTGGAAACCGGCAAGATCCTGTCCGGTCTGATCAGCGGCAAAGTCAAAGGCGGCCTGACCGTTATGGTCAACGGCATCCGCGCCTTCCTGCCGGGTTCCCTGGTTGACGTGCGTCCGGTGAAAGACACCACCCCGTACGAAAACAAACAGATCGAATTCAAGGTCATCAAGCTGGATCGCAAGCGCAACAACGTTGTTGTGTCCCGTCGTTCCGTGCTGGAAGAAACCCTGGGCGAAGAGCGCAAAGCTCTGCTGGAAACCCTGAAAGAGGGCGCCATCATCAAGGGTATCGTCAAGAACATCACCGACTACGGTGCGTTCGTTGACCTGGGCGGCATCGATGGTCTGCTGCACATCACCGACCTGGCATGGCGCCGCGTGAAGCACCCGTCCGAAGTTCTGGCCGTGGGCGACGAAGTGGAAGCCAAGGTACTGAAGTTCGACCAAGAGAAGAACCGCGTATCCCTGGGTCTGAAGCAACTGGGCGAAGATCCGTGGGTGGGCCTGTCCCGCCGCTACCCGTCCGGCACCCGTCTGTTCGGCAAGGTGACCAACCTGACCGACTACGGCGCGTTCGTGGAAATCGAACAGGGCATCGAAGGCCTGGTGCACGTGTCCGAAATGGACTGGACCAACAAGAACGTACACCCGTCCAAGGTTGTTCAGGTTGGCGACGAAGTGGAAGTGATGATCCTGGAAATCGACGAAGACCGTCGTCGCATCTCCCTGGGCATGAAGCAGTGCCTGGCCAACCCGTGGAACGAGTTTGCCGACAACTTCCACAAAGGCGACAAGCTGAAGGGCGCGATCAAGTCCATCACCGACTTCGGCGTGTTCGTTGGCCTGCCGGGCGGCATCGACGGCCTGGTTCACCTGTCCGACCTGTCCTGGAACGAAGCTGGCGAAGAAGCCGTGCGCAAGTTCAAGAAGGGCGACGAGGTTGAAGCCGTTGTTCTGTCCATCGACGTTGAGAAAGAGCGCATTTCCCTGGGCATCAAGCAGATGGAAGGCGATCCGTTCAACAACTTCGTTGCGATGAACGACAAGGGCGCTCTGGTTAAGGGCACCGTGAAGTCCGTTGACGCCAAAGGCGCCGTCGTGACTCTGGACACCGATGTTGAAGGCTACCTGCGCGCTTCCGAACTGTCCCGCGACCGCGTGGAAGACGCTCGCTCCGTTCTGAAGGACGGCGAAGAAGTGGAAGCCGTGATCATTGCCGTGGACCGCAAGTCCCGCAACATCAGCCTGTCCATCAAGGCTAAAGACGCTCAGGAAGACAACGTTGCTCTGAAGAGCCTGTCCGTTGACAGCGCTTCCGCTGGCACCACCAATCTGGGTGCCTTGCTGAAGGCAAAACTGTCCGGCTCTAACGAGTAATTGAGACATGACCAAATCTGAGCTGATCGCTAGGCTGTCGGAACGACTCGCCGAGCGCAATTCTCAGTTGGTCTACAAAGACGCTGAGTTGGCCGTCAAAACCATTTTGGATGCGATGGCCAATAACCTGGCGCAGGGAAACCGGATTGAAATCCGCGGTTTCGGCAGTTTCGATTTGAACTACCGTCCGCCGCGGATTGGCCGCAACCCCAAGTCGGGCACCAGCGTCTCGGTTCCTGAGAAATATGTGCCGCATTTCAAGGCGGGTAAAGAATTGCGCGAACGCGTCGATCTGTCCCTGTTGGAGCAGAGCGAAGCCTAGGCGTTCAAGCCCTGTCTAGCGAATCCGAAGCGCCGCTTTTTGCGGCGCTTTTTCTTTGCGCGGCTGAAATTCCAGCTTGGGTTGCGCCGGGCTATCGTTTAAACTTGCACTCCGGCAAACAAATCGAGCGAGATCATGCGTTACCTGCTTCGTATCGTTGAATTGGCCCTGTTGGTATTCCTGATCGCGGTCACCGTGCAAAACAGCCATGCGGTTGAATTCAAATTGTTCTTCGGCCAGTCCTGGTCCGCGCCGCTGATTGTGTTTCTGCTGCTGTTTTTCGTGGTTGGCGCGCTGGTCGGTCTGCTCGCCACGCTCGGCTATTATCTGCGCAGCCGGAAAGAGCTGTCCCAATTGAAAAAAGAATTGCGCAACCGTCCCCCCGCCAGCAAGGTGATCAGCGACCCCAGCGACGCGATCGCCGATTGAGCCTAGCGCGAGCGGCGGAGCGAGCCGGCGCCGCGCCTAGGCGCCGCCGCGATGGAATCCGTCGTTCTTGATGATGCCGCCCGGGAGCGGCTGTTGTTGTTTGTCCGGAAAGGATTGCTGTTGGAACTGGATTTGTGGTGGTTGCTATTGTTTCCGGCCTTTTTCGGCCTGGGTTGGTTTGCCGCGCGCGTGGACATGCGCACGGTGCTGAAACAGGCGAAGGCGGTGCCGACCGGATTTTTCCGCGGCCTGGACGCGCTGGTGGAGGACAAGACCGATATCGCCGCCTCGGCCCTGGCCGAAGTGGCGCGCCAGCAAGGGTCGGCGCTGGAGTTGCAGCACACCTTGGGCAAGCTCTACCGCAAGCGCGGGGAGAACGACCGCGCCATCCGGTTGCATCAGCGCATGCTGGACGCGCCGGATCTGCCGGCCGAGCACCGCGACGCGGTGCGCTTCGAATTGGCCCAGGATTTCCGTAAAGCGGGTCTGGTGGACCGGGCGGAAGAGATTCTGATCAAGCTGCAGGACGGCAATATGGGCCTGGCCGCGCGGCGTCAGCTGCTGGACATCTACCAGCAGGACCGCGATTGGCACAAGGCCATCGCCACCGCCAAGGAATTGCGCAGCGACGCGCATTCCTTCCAGCACGAGGTGGCGCAGTTCTATTGCGAACTGGCCCAGGGCGAGTTGTACAAATCCAATAGCGAACAAGCGCGCCACTATGTGGAAGAAGCGTTCACGGCCAACCGCAAGTGCGTGCGCGCCAGCTTGATCCTCGGAGATATCGAGTTCGCCGGCGGTCATGTGGAGGCGGCGATCGCGGCCTGGCAGAACATTGAAAAGCAGAATTACGAATACTTGTCGATGGCCGCCGAGCGGCTGTTCGACGCCTATGAGCGGCTGGACAAGCCGCTGGAAGGCATCGCCTTGCTGCGCGGCTATCAGAAGACATTCCCGCAGCTGGAACTGACCGATCTGCTGTACCAGAAGATCGCCACTTACGAGGGCGAGGAAAAAGCGCTGGAAGTGGCGCGCGAGGGCGTGCACGCCCGTCCCAGCCTGTCCGGCGTCTACCGCTTGATCGAGGCGCAGATGGACGAATTGAGCCCGGAAGGGCGGATGGACGCGGAAGTGGCGCGCGCCTTGGTGCTCAAGCACGCGCAGCGCCTGAGCGTGCACCGTTGCAAATGCTGCAACTTCCGCTCGCGCGCCTTCTTCTGGCATTGCCCGGCCTGCGGCGAGTGGGAGGGCTTCACCGCCAACCGGACGGAATCGCAGTAAGCAGCAGCGCCGCTGAACAAAACGCCTAGATGTACTGCTTACGTCTGCGCGCCTTGCCTCTGCTTCTCCGCGAGGTGTTGTCAGCGGCTTGGGCGTAGGGATAGTTGTGCAGCCGCCAGAGAGCGGCTGCGCTGATTTGAATACCGGCCGTCGGCGAGCGTCGGCGGCAAGAATGGAGCAAGCATGAATCCTTTGATCGCAGCCGACGCGGCGCAGCCGACTTCGCCCGTCGTCGTGGCCCTGGACTTTGCCGACGCGGACAGCGCCTTGCGCTTCGCCAGCCGCCTGGACCCGAGCGAGTGTCGCCTCAAGGTGGGCAAGGAGCTGTTCACCTCCTCCGGCCGCAGCCTGGTGGAGAGTCTGGTGGCCAGAGGGTTTCAGGTGTTTCTGGATTTGAAGTTCCACGATATTCCCAATACCGTGGCCCATGCTTGCAAGGCGGCGGCGGAAGCCGGCGTCTGGATGGTCAATGTGCACGCCTCCGGCGGCCGCCGGATGATGGAGGCCGCGCGCGAGGCGCTGGCGCCGTACAGCCAGCGTCCGCTCTTGATCGCGGTGACGGTGCTGACCAGCATGGAAGCGGCGGATCTGGCCGAAATCGGCATCGCCGCTTCGCCGCAAGAGCATGTGCTGCGGCTGGCCGCGCTGACCCGCGACTGCGGGCTGGACGGCGTGGTGTGTTCGGCCCAGGAAGCCGGCGAACTGAAAGCCGCGCTGGGCCGCGAATTCAAACTGGTGACGCCGGGCATCCGCCTGGCGGACAGCGTAGCCGACGATCAGCGCCGGGTGATGACGCCGACGACCGCGCTGGCCGCAGGCTCCGATTATCTGGTGATAGGCCGGCCCATCACCCGCGCCGCCGACCCGCTGGCCGTGTTGCGCGCGATCAATCAAGACATTCAGCACTATCAGGCTCAATAAAATATGAAAATCACAGTTATCGGTACGGGGTATGTCGGTCTGGTGACCGGCACGTGTCTGGCGGAAACCGGCTATCACGTGTGCTGCCTGGATGTGGATCCCAATAAGATCGCCATCCTGAAACAGGGCGGCATTCCGATTTTCGAACCCGGTCTGGAAGACATGGTGCGGCGCAACGTCGCCGCCGGCCGGCTCAGCTTCACCACTGACATCGCCGAGTCTGTGGCCTTCGGCGACGTGCAGTTCATCGCCGTCGGCACCCCGCCGGACGAGGACGGCTCCGCCGACCTGCAATACGTGCTGGCCGCCGCGCGCAATATCGGCCGCCACATGACGGACTACAAGGTCATCGTCGACAAGTCCACGGTGCCGGTGGGCACCGCCGACCTGGTCAAGGCGGCGGTGGCGGAAACCCTGGCCGAGCGCGGCGAGGCGTTGGAATTCAGCGTGGTGTCCAACCCGGAATTCCTGAAGGAAGGCGCGGCCATCGACGACTTCATGCGTCCGGACCGCGTGGTGATCGGCGTAGACGACGAGCGCGCGGCCGCGATGATGCGCCGGCTGTACGCGCCGTTCCAGCGCAATCACGAGCGCGTGCTGCTGATGGACGTGCGCTCCGCCGAACTGACCAAGTACGCGGCCAACGCCATGCTGGCGACGCGCATCTCCTTCATGAACGAATTGGCCAATCTGGCCGAGAGCCTGGGCGCCGACATCGAGCAAGTGCGGTTGGGCATGGGCTCGGATCCGCGCATCGGCTATCACTTCCTGTATCCGGGCGTGGGCTACGGCGGCTCCTGCTTCCCCAAGGACGTCAAGGCCCTGGTGCAGACCGCCAAGGAAAACGGCCATGACTTGCGCGTGTTGAGCGCGGTGGAAGAGGCCAACGATCTGCAAAAGCTGCGCCTGGTGGACAAGGTGCTGGCGCGTTTCGGCCAAGATCTGTCCGGCCGCCGCTTCGCGATGTGGGGCCTGGCCTTCAAGCCCAACACCGACGATATGCGCGAAGCGCCCAGCCGCGTGATCGCGGAAGAACTGAGCCGCCGCGGCGCGGAAGTGGTGGCCTTCGATCCGGTGGCCGTCCATGAAGCGCAGCGGGTGATGGGCGACATCGCCGGCCTGAGCTTCGCCGACGACATGATGGCGGCGTTGCGGCAGGCCGACGCCTTGCTGATCGTCACCGAATGGAAGATGTTCCGCGCGCCGGACCTGAGCGCGGTCAAGCAAGCGCTGAAGCAGCCCTTAGTGTTCGACGGCCGCAATATGTACGATCCGGCCTGGATGCGCGAGCAGGGCTTCGATTACTTCGCGATCGGCCGCTGAGGATAATCATGGGCCTGATGCAAGACCTGGGGCTGGACAGCTCCAAACTGGCCGCCGAACTGGCGCAAGCGAAAGTCCTGGTGGTGGGCGATGTGATGCTGGACCGTTATTGGTTCGGCGACGCCACCCGCATTTCGCCGGAAGCGCCGGTGCCGGTGGCCAAGATCGAGCGCATTGAAGAGCGCGCCGGCGGCGCCGCCAACGTGGCGCGCAATATCGCCGGCCTGGGCGGCAAGGCCACCTTGCTGTCGGTGGTGGGCGACGACGAAGCCGCCTCGGCGCTGGAGCGCCTGCTGGCCGCGGACGGCATCGCCACCTCGCTGAAGCGCGACCCCAGCATCGCCACCACCATCAAGTTGCGCGTGGTGGCGCGGCAGCAACAGCTGATCCGCCTCGACTTCGAGGACGCGCCCAGCCATGAGATCCTGGCCGGCAAGCTGGAAGAGTATCAGCAGATCCTGGCCGAGCACGACGTGGTGATCCTGTCCGATTACGGCAAGGGCGGGCTGACCCACGTCAGCAAGATGATCGAACTGGCGCGCCAGGCCGGCAAGCCGGTGTTGATCGATCCTAAGGGCGACGACTACAGCAAATACGCCGGCGCCACGCTGTTGACGCCCAATCGCAGCGAGTTCCGCCAGGTGGCCGGCCGCTGGGCGTCGGAGAGCGAGCTGACCGCCAAGGCGCAGGCCTTGCGCGCGGACTTGGCGCTGGACGCCTTGCTGGTGACGCGCAGCGAGGAGGGCATGACCTTGTTCCGCGACGAGGGCGTGGTGCATCAGCCCACCTTCGCGCGCGAAGTCTACGACGTGTCCGGCGCCGGCGACACCGTGATCGGCACGCTAGGCCTGGGGCTGGCCGCCGGCCAGCCGCTTCCGGTGGCGATGAGTCTCGCCAACGCCGCCGCCGGCGTGGTGGTGGGCAAGCTGGGCACCGCGGTGTGCAGCCAGCGCGAACTTTTCGCCGTGTGATCCCGTCCAGTCAGGCTGGATCCTGAAGGAGAACACATGAAGCACTATACCGATGCCATCTTGGCGTTCTGGTTTGGCGGCGGCGACGACAGTTTCCTGTCGGTGCCGCGCAGCGCCTGGTTCAAGAAGGATGAAGTGTTCGACGGCATTATCCGCGAACGCTTCCTGGACGCGTGGCGACAGGCGCGCGCCGGGGAACTGCCGGCGGAGGCCGGCGACGCTCGCCGCGGTCTGGCCTGGCTGATTCTGACCGATCAATTCCCGCGCAATCTGTTCCGCGGCTCGGCCGAGGCCTTCGCCACCGACGGCCAGGCGCTGGCGCTGGCGCGCGAGATGGTGACGCGCGGCCTGGACCGGCAACTGCCGCATATCGCCCGCACCTTCGTCTATCTGCCGTTCGAGCACAGCGAGTCGCTGGCGGATCAGGACGAAGCCGTGCGCTTGTTTGAAACCATGGCCGAGGACGCGGCCATGGCGAGTTTTATCGATTACGCGCACCGCCACCGGGACGTGATCGTCCGCTTCGGACGCTTCCCGCATCGCAACGCCGCGCTGGGCCGGACGGACACGCCGGACGAGAAGGCCTATCTGGCCGAGCCCGGCGCCGGTTTTTAAACGCGCAGCAATATTCTCGCGCCGTCGGCGATGGCCGGCGGCGGAAAGGCAAAACATGACTATCGTCGTCACCGGCGCCGCCGGTTTTATCGGTTCCAACCTGGTCAAGGCGCTGAACGAGCGCGGCGTCACCGACATCATCGCCGTGGACAATCTGTCCAGCGGCGACAAGTTCCGCAATCTGGTGGATTGCGAAATCGCCCACTATATGGACAAGCACGACTTCCTGGCCTTGCTGCTGGAAGGCGAGTTCGAGGGCGAACTGTCCGCCATCCTGCACCAGGGCGCGTGTTCCGACACCATGAACCACGACGGCAAGTACATGATGGATAACAACTATCAGTACACGCTGGCCCTGTTCGACTACTGTCAGCACGAGGAGATTCAGTTCCTCTACGCCTCCAGCGCCGCCACCTACGGCAAGGGCACCGTGTTCAAGGAAGAGCGCCAGTACGAAGGCCCGCTCAATGTCTACGGCTATTCCAAATTCCTGTTCGACCAAGTGCTGCGCCAACGCATGAAGGAAGGCCTGAGCGCGCAGGCGGTGGGCTTCCGCTATTTCAACGTCTACGGCCCGCGCGAGCAGCACAAGGGCCGGATGGCCTCGGTGGCCTTCCACCACTTCAATCAGTATCGCGAACACGGCAAGGTCAAGCTGTTCGGCGGCTGGGACGGCTGGGGCAACGGCATGCAAAGCCGCGACTTCGTGTCGGTGGAGGATGTGGCCAAGATCAATCTGTATTTCCTGGACCACCCGGAAAAGAGCGGCATCTTCAACCTGGGTTCCGGCCGCTCGCAGCCGTTCAACGACGTGGCCGTGGCCACCGTCAACGCCTGCCGCCGCCATGACGGCCAGCCGGCGCTGAGCCTGGACGAGATGGCGGCTCAGGGCATCGTCGAATACGTGGACTTCCCAGACGCGCTCAAGGGCAAATATCAGAGTTTCACCCAGGCCGACATCGGCAAACTGCGCAGCGCCGGTTACGGCGCCGAGCTGTTTGACGTCGAGCAGGGCGTGGATCGCTACGTGGATTGGCTGATCAAGCAATGACGCTGCGCGTCCGGCAGGCGGCGCGGCTGCTGATGCTGGACCCGGCGGGCAGGGTGCTGCTCTTTCCCTATCAGCCGGCGGACCGGGCCGAATACTGGTTCACGCCGGGCGGCGAACTCGAAGCCGGCGAAAGCCTGGCGGACGCGGCCCGGCGCGAATGCCGTGAAGAGACCGGTCACCTTATCGCCGATCCCGGCTCGCCGGTGGCCCGCCGCTCATTCGAGTTGACGCTGTTGGACGGAGAACGGGTGCGGGCGCTTGAGCATTTCTTCCTGATCCGCGTCGAACACGCGAGGCTGGACGACGGCGGCTGGACCGAGCTTGAGCGGCGGGTGATGGGGCGGGGCCGTTGGTGGCCGCCGGAGGAACTGGCCGCGTCCGGCGCGCGCTATTTCCCTGAGGACTTGCTGGTGATGCTGGCGGAAGCGTCCGCGGGCTGATAGTTGCAGCAACGGTTATTTGCTTAGACATAAGGATTCCGTCTTTGCTGATAGCCAATCGGTATAATGGCCGTTCCCCGTTGGAGAACGCGTCGTGTACAAGCATCTGGAAGATTTCGTCGGCCACACCCCCTTGGTCAGACTCAAGCGCCTGCCCGGCGTCACCAGCAACATCGTGCTGGTCAAGCTGGAAGGCAATAACCCGGCGGGCTCGGTCAAAGACCGGCCGGCGCTGTCCATGATCCGTCGCGCGGAAGAGCGCGGCGAGATTCAGCCGGGCGATACGCTGATCGAACCCACCAGCGGCAACACTGGCATCGCGTTGGCGATGGCGGCGGCGATGATGGGCTATAAGATGATCCTCATCATGCCGGAGAACTCCAGCGCCGAGCGGGTGCAGGCGATGCGCGCCTACGGCGCGGAAGTGGTCCTGACCCCCAAGGAAGCCTCCATGCCGGGTTCCATCGACCTGGCTCGCAAGATGGAAGCCGCCGGCCAGGGCCGCATCCTCGATCAATTCTCCAATCCGGACAATCCGCTGGCCCACTATGAAAGCACCGGGCCGGAAATCTGGCATGACACCCGGGGCGGCGTCACCCACTTCGTATCCAGCATGGGCACCACCGGCACCGTCATGGGCACCAGCCGCTATCTGAAGCAGCAAAATCCGGCGATCCAGATCGTGGGCGTGCATCCGGAGCCGGGCAGCCAGATCGCCGGCATCCGTAAATGGGAAGACCCCTACGTGCCCAAGATTTGCGACTTCTCGCAACTGGACGATTTGCAGCACGTCGGCCAGCAGGAGGCCGAGGATATGGCGCGGCAACTGGCGCGCGAGGAGGGCATCCTGGCCGGGCCTTCGTCCGGCGGCGCCTTGGCGGTGGCGCTGCGCCTGTCGCGTCAGCTGGAGAACGCGGTCATCGTCTCCATCATCTGCGACCGCGGCGACCGTTACCTGTCCACCGGACTGTTCGGCTGAGAGCGAGGGTTCACGCCCCTTCCGGCCAAGGCGCTTGTGAACCGCGTCACAAGACGGACGGCGCGGCGGAACGCAGTGTTCGCGTTTTGGCGCTGGCGTCCGGCGCCTCATGTCGCTAGCATCGGGAGTCCATTGTCCCCGTCCCGGAGGCTCCGATGCTGCTGCATGTCGATTCCCGTTTTCTCAGCCCTTACGCGCTGTCCGCCTTTGTCGCCCTGAAAGAAAAGGGGCTGACTTTCGAACTATCGACCGTCAGCCTGGAGGCGCAGGCCAATCTGGCGGCCGACTATCGGCGTCAGTCGCTGACCGCCCGCGTGCCCATGCTGGAAGACGGCGAGTTCCGTCTCAGCGAATCCTCGGCCATTGCCGAATATCTGGAAGACGCTTATCCCGAACGCGCGCGGCTATACCCGCAGGACTTGCGCCAGCGCGCTCGCGCGCGCCAGTTGCAAGCCTGGCTGCGCAGCGATCTGATGGCGCTGCGGGAAGACCGCAACACCGAGGTGGTGTTTCTGCGTCCGGCGGCGGGCACGCTGGCGCCGGAAGCGCGCCAGGCGGCCGGCAAGCTGATCGCGGCCGCGGAGCAATTGCTGCCGGCCGACGGCGGCGAGCTGTTCGGCGCCTGGTGTCTGGCCGATACCGATCTCGCGCTAATGCTGAAACGGCTGCAATACGACGATGTGCTGCCGCCGCGCTTGGCCGCCTACGCCGAGCGCCAATGGCGGCGGCCGGCGGTGCAGGACTGGCTGGCGCTGGGACGGCGGGCGGCCTCGGCTTGAAAGGCTGAGCGCGCGCCCGCGTCTGGACTGCCGTTTCAGCGATGCACGTCGTGGGTGACGAAGGGCCGGTCCGGCGACGGCATCTCCAGCCAGTCCGGATGGCGTAGTGTGCGGCGGATGTCCTGATAGCCGCTGGCCCAGTGCGCGCGCATGGTCTGGGCGCCGAATTGATAATCCTTGTGGTGGTCTTCGTACTCCTTGTCCTGGTAGATCAGGTGTATCACCTTCAACAGCCGGCCGCAGGCCAGTTCGTGGGCGTGGCGGTAGGCCGGGTGTTCGCGTTGCGCCTCCGGCACCAGTTCCATCAGCTGCCGCAGCAAGCCGCGGTAGTTCTGTTCCCGTTTCATCGTGTCGGTGATCTGCCGGGTGCGGCTGGAGTACTGGATGTCCTTCTGCCGCATCGCGATCGCCTTCATGTCCGTGGGCGGTTCGCCCTTGGCGCTCCACAGGTCCACCTGGAACACCAGCGAGTTCTTGCGCGGCTCGGTGCTCAGTATCTGCTTCAGCGGCGTATTGGACACCAGGCCGCCGTCCCAGTAGTACTCGCCGTCTATCTCCACCGCCGGAAAGCCCGGCGGCAGCGCGCCGGAAGCCATGAAATGCTCGGCGCGCAGTTTTTGGCGGGTATTGTCGAAGTAGACGAAGTTGCCGCTGCGCAGATTGACCGCGCCCACCGACACCCGCATCTGATCGCTGTCGTTGATGCGGTCGAAATCGGCGAAACGTTCCAGCGTGCCCTTCAGCGGAGCGGTGTCGTAAAGGCTGCAATTGGCGGGCGAGGGCGCGCCGCTTGGCCAGGGCGAGCGCGGCAGGAAGAAGCCGTTCTGGCCCTCGGTCAGCGCGCGCCAGGCCTCCCAGCTCGCCATCAGTCCGTTCAGCCCCGCCGGCCAATGGTGGGTGTCCAGTTGGCTGAAGGGGCTGGCCGGCAGAAACGGCGGCCGGCAGATGGTGTCCCAGAAGGCGCGCAACTGCTCCACCCGCCGCTCCGGCGGGTTGCCGGCGATGATGGCGGCGTTGAGCGCGCCGATGGAAATGCCGGCCACCCAGTTGGGGTGCAGGTCGGCCTCGGCCAGGCCCTGGTAGACGCCTGGCTGGTAGGAGCCCAGCGCGCCGCCGCCCTGCAGCACCAGCGCCAGCACCTGGTAGCGGTGGCCGGGCGGCAGGCTGCGGCTCTGGTACAGGCCGCCGCTCTGCGGGCAGGCGGGGTTGTGCGGCGGCGTCATTGCATATACCAGCCGTGGCTGACAATCACCGATTGTCCGGTGAGCGCGGCGCTGGGGAAGGCGGCCAGGAACAGCGCGGTTTGGGCCACGTCTTCCACCGTGGTGAACACCCCGTCCACGGTATTGCCCAGCATCACGTGCTTGACCACTTCCTCCTCGCTGATGCCCAATTCCTTGGCCTGCTCCGGAATCTGCTTCTCCACCAGCGGCGTGCGCACGAAGCCGGGGCAGATCACGTGGGTGCGCACATTGTATTCCGCGCCTTCCTTGGCCAGCACCCGGCACAGGCCTAGCAGCGCGTGTTTGGCGGTGACGTAGGCGGATTTGAGCTTGGACGCCTCGTGGGAGTGCACCGATCCCATATAGATCACGGTGCCGCCGCGCTTGTCCTGATACATATGGCGCAGCGCGGCCTTGGTGGTGAGAAAGGCGCCGTCCACGTGGATGGCCTGCATCTTCTTCCAGTCGGAAAACGAGTAGTCCACCAGCGGGTTGACGATCTGGATGCCGGCGTTGGAGATCAGGATGTCCAGCCCGCCCAGCGCGTCCACCGCTGCCTGGGTGCCGGCGTTGACGGATTCCTCATGGGTCACGTCCATCGCCACGCCCACCGCCTTGCCGCCGGCGGCCTTGATCTCTTCCGCCGCGGCCTGCGCCGCCGTCAGGTTGATGTCGGCGATGGCCACCGCCGCGCCGGCGCGGGCGTAGGTTTCCGCAATGGCTTTGCCTATGCCGCTGGCCGCGCCGGTGATCAATGCCACTTTGCCGTTCAATTGCATGCTGCTCTCCTTGTCGTCGGGTGGGGTGCGCCGCATAGCGGCTTGGCGCCGGTTTCCGCCTCGTCTCGTCCTTGCTCGCGAGACTTTGAACAGGTTCTGTAAGTACAGGCGCTTAGTTCAGGTAATCGAATTCCACTTCGCCCAGGCCCAGGGTCAGGTCGGCGACGATGTGGCGCGCCTCCACCACTTCCAGCACCGGCAGTTCCGCCACCGGGGCCAGCGCGTGGGGGAACAGCGCCAGCGCCGCCGGCCCGCTCCAGGCACCGTGCACGGTGACGTCCTTGAGGTGAAAGCGCACCAGCTCGCAGATGCGAACGCTGCCGTCCACATGCGGGATGATCTTCAAGAGGAAGTTGGGCGTGTTGACCATGGAGCGCTGCAGCGCGCTGGCGTCCTGGGCGTGATGTTTGTAGCCCATGGTGGCGGTGGCCACCCGCACCGGGCCGTAGTCCAGTTCGCCCACTAGGGTGTCGGTGCGCACTTGCAGCCGCGGGCAGGCCAGCTTCTTGGGAAAGCCCCACAGTTCGCGGCCGCCGGCGATGGGCGGGTGGTCGTTCAGATACATCGCGTGGGTGTAATTGCCGGCCACGCCACCCAGCAGAACCGGGATCACCTGGCCGCTTTCGGTGTAGTCGCCAAAGCCGGTGGAGTCCGGCATGCGGATGAACTCGAAGTTCACCAGATCCGAGGCCGGCTGCAGCGGTTCCGGCACCGCCTCGCGCAGCTTGGCCGGATCGGTGCGATAAGTGATGATGAAGAATTCGCGGTTGGTGAAGCGGTAGGGGCCGCGGGGGAAGGCGGGGTTGGTCAGCGGCATGGCGAAGGCCTGCTCGCGGATGGCGTCGATGTTCATACGTGCTGCGCTCCCTGGATGGCAAAAGGTCGCGCCGGGACGGCGCGGCCGCTGCTGCGAAAGGAGCCCGCCGGCGGAACGGCCCGACGGGCGTGCGTGCATCTGGCTCCGATGGTACAGGCAAAGATCCCATACAGATAGCTTGGCGCGGCGTCGCCTGTCCATTGGGACGACGCCGCGCGCCCGGCTGCTGTCTTTCCGCTCGGCGGCAAGGGGGGCGTCGGCCACCGCGCCGCCGTGCTATGCTGTCGCCGTTGCGGCGAATGAGCCGCGGCCCGCCACCGTGCCGGCGGAGTCGGCACTTGCAGTTTTGGATGGACCGTATGAGCAAAAGCATCATTTCCGACATGGACGGAGTGATTTATCGGGGCAAGCAACTGATTCCGGGCGCGCGCGATTTCGTCAACCGCCTGACGCAGGGCGGCACGCCCTTCCTGTTTCTGACCAATAACGCGGAGCAGACGCCGCTGGACCTGAGGCTGAAGCTGGAGAGCCTGGGCATCAACGGCGTGACGGAAGACAACTTCATCACCAGCGCGATGGCCACGGCGATGTTTCTGCGCAGCCAGACGCGCAAGGCCATGCCCACCGCCTACGTGGTGGGCGGCGCGGGCCTGATCAACGAGCTGTACAAGGTGGGGTTTTCCATTTCCGAATCCCATCCGGATTACGTGGTGGTGGCCAAGTCCCAGACCTTCAGTTTCGAGCAGATCAAGAAGGCGGTGCGTTTTATCGACCAGGGCGCCAAATTCATCGGCACCAACCCGGATATGATCGATCCGATAGAGGGCGGCGGCTACGAGCCGGCCGCCGGCACGCTGCTGGCCGCCATCGAGGCCGCCACCGGCAAGAAGCCCTACATCGTGGGCAAGCCGAACTCGCTGATGATGATGTTGGCCACCCGCAAGCTGGGCGTGCATCCGGAGGAGGCGGTGATGATAGGCGACCGGATGGACACCGACATCGTCGGCGGCATAGAAGCCGGCATGGGCACCGCGCTGGTGTTGTCCGGCGTGTCGTCGCGCGAATCCATGGAGCAGTTTCCCTACCAGCCGGACTATGTGTTCGAGAGCGTGGCGGAGATTGATCCGGGGGCCTTGTAAGAGCCTGGCTACGTTCTGTTGCGCGTCGCGAGGCTTTGAACAAGCCATGGCCGGTCAGGCCGGCGTCGGACGAAAACAGGGCCGCTCCCGTTTGGGGGCGGCCCTGTTTGTTTGCCGTCTAGATCCCGCTCGGCCCGGCGAGGCGCTCAGCGCTGCTCGGCTTGGGCCGCGGCTTCCCGCAATTTGTCCTTCTTGCTCTTGCGTTTTCCCTTGACGCCGCCGTTGTCGGCCGCCGGGTTCGTGGCGGCGCTCGCGGCCGCGGCCGGGCTGGCGGCGACGGGTTCGAAACCGGCGATCCGTTCGCGCGGCAGCCGCAGTCGCTGGCGTTTCTCTATCAATTGGAAATGCGCGGCGCAATCGGCGCTGACGAAGCTGATGGCCTCGCCGCTGGCGCCGGCGCGGCCGGTGCGACCGATGCGGTGGGTGTAGTCCACCGGCGAGCGCGGCAGATCGTAGTTCACCACCACCGGCAGGCGGGCGATGTCGATGCCGCGCGCGGCCACATCGGTGGCCACCAGAACTTGCAGGCGGCCGGACTTGAGGTCGGCCAGCACCTGGCCGCGTTGTCCCTGGCTGCAATCGCCGTGCAGCGCGGCGGCGCGGACGCCGGCGGCCTGCAGCTTGCCGGCCACTCGGTCTGCGGTGTGGCGGCTGGCCACGAAGACCAGAGCCCGCTCCCAGCCATGGGTGTGCAGCAGATGGCGCAACAACATGGTGCGCCGGCCGGTGTCCACCTCGATGACGCGCTGGCGGATGTCCGGCGCGGCGACGTCGCCGGGCGCGATGTCGATATGCCGCGGCTGGTTCAGCAATTGCTCCGCCAGCGCGCGCACGGCGGGGGGGAAGGTGGCGGAAAACATCAGGTTTTGCCGGTAGGGCGGCAGCTGCGCCAGCACGCTGGCCAGTTCGTCGGCGAAGCCGAGGTCGAGCAGGCGGTCGGCCTCGTCCAGCACCAGGGTGTCGACGGCGGCGAGCCGCAGCGCATTGTGCGCCAGCAGGTCCAGCAGCCGGCCGGGCGTGGCCGCCACGATGTCGGCGCCGCCGCGCAAGGCCATCATCTGAGGATTGATGGAGACGCCGCCGAAGACCACGGCGATCTTGGGCCGGCGCGGCAGGCCCTGGGCCAGCTGGCGCAGGGCGTCGCCCACTTGCGCCGCCAGTTCCCTGGTGGGGAGCAGGATCAGCGTTTGCGTCTGGCGAGGCGAGGCCTGACGGCCAGCCAGCCATTGCTGCAACAGCGGCAGGCAGTAGGCCGCGGTTTTGCCGGAACCGGTTTGCGCGGTGGCCAGCACGTCGTGGCCTTGCAAAACGGCGGGGACGGCGGCGAGCTGAACCGCGGTGGGGGCCGGATAGCCCTGATCGCTGGCGGCCTGGGCCAGGGCGGGCGACAGGCCCAGTGAGGTGAATGACATGGATTGGCGTTGACGGCGATGTACTTGAAGCGGCAGGAGTATCGACGCTGCCCGCGGCCGGGTCAAGCGGGGCGTGGCGTCGCCGCAACGCGCGTTGCGCAGCGGGAAGTTCCGTTTGCGAGTACTATCTGGGCTCGCTATCAAGTTAAAGTCATACGCACATGCAAACAGAAGTCAAAGAGAAACCCCGCTACGCCCTGGTGGCCTCGGTCCAGTTGCCCGATGTCAGCGATGTCGAGTTCGAGGCCTCGCTCACCGAGCTGAGCGAACTGGCCAAGACCCTGGGCTTCCAAGTGGTGCGGACCTTTGTGCAAAAGCGTAACAGCTTCGACCGCACCGCCTATATGGGCGTGGGCAAGCTGGAGGAAATCAGCCAGTTCGTCAATCGCGGTCTTCGCAACGACGAACTGGAGGACGCGCCGCCGGTCTTGGACGCCGGTACGGTGGAGATCGACGCCTTGCTGGTGGACCACGAAATCTCGCCGTCGCAGGCGCGCAATCTGGAGCTGGCCGTCGGCTGCGAGGTGATGGACCGCACCATGGTGATTCTGGAGATCTTCCACCGCAACGCCCGCTCGCGCGCGGCGCGCGCCCAGGTGGAAATCGCCCGTCTCGGTTATATGGCGCCGCGCTTGCGCGAGGCGGCCAAGCTGGCCGGGCCGCAAGGCCGGCAGCGCAGCGGCATGGGCGGGCGCGGCGCCGGCGAATCGCATACCGAGCTGGATCGTCGCAAGGTGCGCGACCGCATCGCCGAGCTGCAGCGCGAAATCGTCGCGATGGAGCTGGAGCGCAAGACCCAGCGCGCGCGCCGGCTGGAGCGCCAGGGCCAGGGTCTGGGCGGGGTGTCGCTGGTGGGTTACACCAATGCCGGCAAGTCCACGCTGATGCGCGCCTTGACCGGCAGCGAAGTGCTGGTGGCCAATAAGCTGTTCGCCACCCTGGACACCACGGTGCGCGCCATCTACCCGGAAAGCGTGCCGCGGGTGCTGGTCAGCGATACCGTGGGCTTCATCAAGAACCTGCCTCACGGCCTGGTGGCCTCGTTCAAGTCCACGCTGGAAGAAGCGCTGGACGCGGCCCTGCTGCTGCATGTGATCGACGCCAGCGACCCGGGCTTCCAGCGTCAGCTGGAAGTGACCGATGAGGTCTTGAAGGAAATCGGCGCCGACGAAGTGCCGCGCATCCGGGTGTTCAACAAGATAGACCATGTCGGCGACGCGGCCGAGCAGGCGGCCTGGGCCGCCGAGCTGCGGCAACGCTATCCGGACTGCGTGGTGATGAGCGCGCGCCGCCCCGAGGAAGTGGCGGCGCTGCGCGCGCTGATCGTGGCCTTCTTCCAGCGCGATCTGGAGGAAGGCGAACTGCTGCTGCCGTGGTCCGCCCAGCAACTGCGCGGCGAAATCTACAGCCACTGCCAGGTGCTGGAAGAACGTGCGGAGGAAGAGGGCAGCTGGTTCCGCGTGCGCGGCGAGCCGGACAAGCTGCGCAGCCTGCGCGAGCAGTTGAACCCCGGCTCGCAGGGGCGTCAGAAGGAGTATTGGGAAGTCTGAGGCCTGAGCCTACGGCTCGGGCGTGGCGGAGCCGGGCCGTTCCTGGAACGCGCCCGCCGCCCCGCGTTTCGCCGAGATGGCGCAGAGGCTTATCCTCCGTGAGCGCGCATCTGCGTATAATCCCTCCCTCATGCCCCGGCTTTTGTCCGCGGGCATGCTTATTCATGGCATTCCGCCGGGACGCAAGTGGTCGCCGGGCTGCTGTTTTCTTGCTTCCTAAAATTCTGCAACACTGCTATTCCCAATGATTATTCTGAAAAACGTGGCTTTGCGTCGCGGAACCAAAGTCTTGCTGGACGGCGCGACAGTCAATATCAACCCCGGTGAAAAGGTCGGCCTGGTAGGGCGCAACGGCGCGGGCAAGTCTTCGCTGTTTGCGGTCTTGAACGGCAGCCTGCACGAAGACAGCGGCGATTTCTCCATCCCCAGCCAGTGGCGGATGGCGCAGGTGGCGCAGGACATGCCGGAAACCTCGCAGACCGCCACCGAGTTCGTGGTGGAAGGCGATACCGCCTTGCTGGCGGCGCGGCGCGAAGTGGCCGAAGCCGAGGCGGGCGAGGACTATATGCGCATGGCGCATGCCTACACCGCGCTGAACGACGCCGGCGAGCATGACGCTCCCGCGCGGGCGCAGGCGCTGATCCTGGGCCTGGGCTTTAGCGTGGCCGAATTGCAGCGGCCGGTGAACAGTTTTTCCGGCGGCTGGCGCATGCGTTTGCAGCTGGCGCGCGCGCTGATGTGCCCGTCCGATCTATTGCTCTTGGACGAACCGACCAACCACCTCGACCTGGACGCCTTGGTCTGGCTGGAGGCCTGGCTGAAACAGTACGCCGGCACCATGGTGGTGATTAGCCATGACCGCGAATTCCTGGACGCGGTGACCAATGTCACCCTGCACATCGACCACGGCAAGCTGGTGCGCTACGGCGGCAACTATAGCAAGTTCGAGGACATGCGCGCGGAGCAGATGATTTTGCAGCAGGCCGTGCTGGCCAAGCAGCAGGAGAAGATGGCGCATCTGCAGAAGTTCATCGACCGCTTCAAGGCCAAGGCCAGCAAGGCCAAGCAGGCGCAAAGTCGCGTCAAGGCGCTGGAACGGATGGAGAAGATTGCGCCGGTGCTGACCGAGGCCGACTTCCAGTTCGAGTTCAAGGAGCCGAGCAGCCTGCCCAACCCGATGCTGACCATGTCTCAGGCCTCGTTCGGTTATCCGGCGGCGGAGGGAGCGGAGGAAGGCGCGCCGCCCGTCGTGATCGTCAACGGGGTGAACCGCTCGGTGCTGGCCGGGCAGCGCATCGGCATTCTGGGCGCCAACGGCCAGGGCAAGTCCACGCTGGTGAAGACGGTGGCCGAAGCGCTGACGGCCACCGGCGGCGAGATCATACGCGGCAAAGGCTTGAACATCGGCTACTTCTCGCAGCAAGAGCTGGACGTGTTGCGGCCGGAAGACGATCCGCTGCAGCATATGCTGCGCTTGGCGCGAGAAACGCCGGCACAGCTGCGACCGCCATCCAACGACTGCCGCGAGCAGGGTCTGCGCAATTTCCTCGGCACCTTCAATTTCAGCGGCGACATGGTCAAGCAGGCGGTGGGCAGCATGAGCGGCGGCGAAAAGGCGCGGCTGGTGCTGTGCATGATAGTCTGGCTGCGCCCCAATCTATTGCTGCTGGACGAGCCGACCAACCATCTGGACCTGGCCACGCGCGAGGCCTTGAGCGTGGCGCTGAACGAGTTCGAGGGTTCGGTGATGCTGGTCAGCCACGACCGCGCGCTGCTGCGCGCGGTCTGCGACGAGTTCTGGATGGTGTCGCGCGGCGGCGTCAGCGATTTTGACGGCGATCTGGACGACTATCAGGTCTATCTGTTGGAAGAAGCCAAGCGCCGACGCGAAGAGGCGGCCGGCAAGCGTTAAACGGCGGCAGGCCCGCTCGCAGTCGGAAAAGTCATAAAAGGCAGTGTCGCCATGGATCGTGGCGGCGCTGCCTTTTTGGTTTGCGGTTCAGTTCAGCGGCAGACCTGGGCGGCCTCAAGGCTTGGGCGTGAAGCCCAGCGCCACCGAGTTGATGCAATAACGCTCGCCGCTGGGCTCGGGGCCGTCCGGAAACACATGGCCCAGGTGGGCGTCGCATTCGGAGCAGCGCACCTCGGTGCGAACCATGCCGTGCGAGGTGTCGACGATGCGGGCGATGCGCGCACCGGCGGCTTCGGCCCAGAAGCTGGGCCAGCCACAGCCGGGGTCGTATTTGGCGTCGCTGTGGAATAGCAGGGTGCCGCAGCAGACGCAGTGGTAATCGCCGTTTTCGGTGCGGGTATAGTGTTCGCCGCTGAACGGGTGTTCGGTGCCGGCCTGGCGGGTGACGCGGTATTGTTCCGGCGTCAGCTGTCTTTGCCATTCCTGATCAGTTTTTTGCAGGGTCATGGTGTGCTCCTTTGCGGATGGTTTAAGTCTATTTTAGGGCCGGGCGCGGCTGCGGTACATCCGGCCTTGAGGTTTTGCTTGCCTGCGGCGCGGGTGGCGAGGGCGGTGACGGGCTCCTGTCCTGCCCTTTAGTCGTGCCGGCGCCCCGCGGATGACAGCAACCGCATGGGGAGGGCGGGAGAACATGTCCTATCTTATTATTAAGATATTAATTTAATTGGAAAGTACTTCTGAATAGCGTCTCTGTTTTCAAGCGTTCGGCGATTTTGGGTCTTTCCTCCAGGACGGTGTACTGTATTTGATACAAAAATCATTATCTGTTGTAAATTTTTATTGTTTTTGTTGAGGCGAGCCATCAGAGTGGCGGCAGTGTCCGGCGCCGGCCGATCCGGCCGTGAGAAAGGGCCGGGAAGGCATCTTGGCATGCCGTGACGTGTGTGGATCAAGCGATTTATAAGCGCCTGTCCAAAGCCCTGCGAGCAAGACGAGGCAAGGTCTTGCGGCTGAAGACGAGGAATAAACAGGCGCTGGAGGGGTACTCTGAAGATGGATTCGCCGTGTTGCGCCCAGGGGGCGCAGCGGACTTTGAACAGGCTATTAAGGGGACTTCATGTTGAAGCTTGGAAACGGATTGATGACGCTGGCGAGCGGTGTTCTCGGCGTGTCATGGCTGCTGTGTCCTGAAGTGAGCGCGGCGGCCGCCACCGGCATCGTGGCGGTGAATAGCGGGCAGTGCTTGAATGTCGGCGGCGGTTCGACCAGCTCCGGAGCCGGCATCATTCAATGGCCTTGCTCGGCGGGGAGCAATGAGCAATGGACTTTCGTGCCGCTGGCAAACGGCTTCTACCACATCGTCTCGCAGAAATCGCAGATGTGCTTGAATGTGCCGGCTTCAAGCCGAAACCAGGGCGTTCAGCTGATTCAATGGCCATGCCAAAGCGTGGCGGTGGCCAATGATCAGTGGAAAATCCAGCCGGTGGATGTTGGCACTTACCATATCGTGTCGGCCTCCAGCGGCCAGTGCGTGAACATCTTTTCCGGCGTTTCGACGCAGGGAACCAAGGTGGTGCAATGGCCGTGCCAGGGCAAGGCGCAGGTGAACGACCAGTTCATGTTCGATTATCCCGGCGCCAAAAGCGCGGCGCTTCCCTCCGCCTGGAGCGGTGTGATTCCTCTGCCGGTCACCCCGGTGGGCGTCGCCAATCTGCCGGACAACAAGTTGATGATGTGGTCCGCGGATTTTCCCGACGCCTTCAGCGGGGACAGCGGCAACGGCAATAGCAAGACCTATACCGCGCTGTTCGACGCGGCGAAGAACGCGCCGCTGCCGTTGACGGTGGTGACCACCGGCGCGAATCTGTTCTGCCCCGGCACGTCGATGTTGCCCAATGGCAATCTGCTGATCAACGGCGGCTCCAGCAGCCCTAAAACGCAAATATACGATTGGGCGGCCAAGCGCTGGAGCGCCAGCGGCAATATGAACATTCCGCGGGGCTATGAGGCCAATACCGTGTTGTCGGACGGCCGGGTGCTGACTTTGGGCGGTTCCTGGAGCGGCGGCTACAACAGCAAGAGCCGGCCCAACCGCAGCGGGGAGGTGTGGGGCAACGGTCATTGGACCGTGCTTTCCGGCGTGCCGGAAAACAATGTGATCGGCCCCGATCCGCAAGACGCCAACGGCAGCGTGTACCGCGGCGACAACCATTTGTGGCTGTTCGCCGGCAGCGGCGGGACGGTGTTCCATGCCGGCCCCAGCGCTCAGATGAACTGGATAGGCACCAGCGGAGCCGGCAGCATCGTTTCGGCGGGGACGCGCGGCAATGATCCTTACAGCATCAACGGCAATGCGGTGATGTTTGACGCCGGCCTGATTCTGAAGCTGGGCGGCGCGCCGGCTTATCAGCAGAACACGGGCACCACTTATGCGAGCAACTCGGCCCATCTGATCGATATCCGCGGCGGACCCAAGGCCCAGGTGAAGGTGAAGTCGCTGCCTGGAATGAGCTATCGCCGCGCATTCGCCAATGCGGTGGCCTTGCCCGACGGCGACGTGGTGGTGGTGGGCGGACAGACGATACCGCAGCCGTTCACGGACTCCTATGCGGTGCTGACGCCGGAGCTGTGGAGTTCGGCGAAACAGGTGTTCCAGCCCTTGAAGCCCATGCAGGTGCCGCGGACCTACCATAGCACGGCGATCCTGTTGCAGGATGGGCGGGTGTTTGTCGGCGGCGGCGGCTTGTGCGGCGCCGGCTGCCCGCAAAATCACTTGAACGCGGAGATCCTGACCCCTCCTTATTTGTTGAACGCGGACGGCAGCCCGGCGGCTCGGCCGGTGATTAGCGCCGCGCCGGCGCAGGCGCGGCCGGGGAGCGTGATCGAAGTCAAAACGCAGCAGGCGGCGAGCCAGTTCGCCTTGATGAGGCTGTCCGCGGTGACGCATTCGGTCAACAACGATCAGCGTCGGATCGCTTTGTCGGTGTCGCAACTCGCGCCGATGGCGGGGGAAATGCGTTATTCCCTGCAGATTCCCGCGGATAGCGGCGCGGTTTTGCCGGGCTACTACATGTTGTTCGCGATGAGTCCGCAAGGGGTGCCCAGTGTCGCTCGCATCATCGCCATCAATTAAACGCGGCTTGGGCGCGCTCGCCTGCGGGCTTGCCCTGTGGGGGACGCCGTGCGCGGCCGGCGGCGAGGAGGCTGTGGACGGCGGCCGGCTGTTCTACGGCCAGACCGCCTTGGTCGGCCAGCTGTATGTCCATAACCGCCCCTTGGACAGCGAGTACGCGCGTTGCGCCAACTGTCATCGCCTGCAGGATCAGGCGCGGGCGGATGGCCGGTTTGCACCGGATTTGGGCGCGCGCTTCTTGACGGAGGCCAGCGCCAGGCGCGGGGGGCCGGAGCGGGCGTATACCGAACAGAGCTTTTGCGAGATGTTGCGTAGCGGGAAAGACCCGACCGATATCCTGATCGGCACGGATATGCCGCGCTACCGGCTGAGCGCGGCGGAATGCCGGGCTTTATGGCTTTTTCTACAGGGGCATTAGCATGCAAGGCAAGGGCGGCGCGCCGTTGAATCCGGGACGGCGGAGGTTTGCGATGGGCTTGGCGGGCTTGGCGGGCCTGGCGCCTTTATGGCTGGCGGGGCCGGCCGCATTGGCCAAAACCGCGTGGGCCGGAAATCTGGCTCTGGCGCACGGAGAGATTTCTCCGCCGCTGCCGCTGCCGGACTTCATGCTGAATGACAGCGATGGTCAACGGCGCAGCTTTCACGCCTTGTCGCAGCGACGCGTGACGGCGGTTCAGCTGATTTTCACCGCCTGCTCCAATGTCTGCCCGATCCAGGGCGCGACGTTTCGGCAAGTGCAGGATTTGCTGCCGGAATCAAAGCGGGCGCGGATACAGTTATTGTCGTTGAGTCTTGACCCATTGAACGATTCGCCGGAACAGTTGCGGCGGTGGCTGGCCCGGTTTCGGCCTAAACCAGGCTGGCGGGCGGCCCGCCCCGAGCTGGCCGACCTGGATCTGATGCTGGCCACGTTCAATCAGCGTCGGACGGATTTGAGCGCGCACCACACGGAGGTCTTGCTGGTGGATTCGAAGAGCCGCTTGGTGTGGCGCTCAACGGAGTTGCCGTCGGCGGAAACCATCGCGCGCACTCTGCTGGCCTTGGCGTAGTTGGCGGCCGGCCGAGCCCCGCTTGGGGGCGCGGCCGTCTTGCTATTGAATTTCGTCCAGCGCGGCGGCCAGGTGGGATTCGTCGGCCCATTGTTCAAGCCGCCATTGCCCGTCGCTATAGCTCAGCCAGTTCAAGGCCGCGTTGGGGATGGGGAAGTCGCGGGCTTCGGACATCGGCTTGCCGGTGGCCAGCCGGTACATCATTTCCAGCACGCCGCCGTGGGTGACCACCAGCAGGGTCTGGCCCAGATGGCGGCGGGCGATGCCGGTGAAGCCGTCGCGGATGCGGCCCATGAAGGCGTTGAGGCTTTCCCCGCCCTTGAGATCGTAGTCCGGGTCGCGGGATTTGAGTTGCAGATAGTCGTCGCGGATGCTGTGTTCCGCCTCGGCGTAGGTCAGGCCCTGAAACACGCCCATATGGCGCTCGCGCAATTCGGCGCTGAAGGTGGGCGTCAGATTCAATCGCGCCTGCAGCGGCGCGGCGGTCTGGCGGGTGCGGGTCAGGTCGCTGACGTAGAGGGCGTCGAAGGGGTAGCGTCCCGGCCATAGCGCGCGGCTGAGGCTTGTCGCCTGTTCCTGGCCGGTGGGGTTGAGGGGGATGTCGGTGTGGCCTTGCAGTCGATATTCGCGGTTCCAGTCGGTTTCGCCATGGCGGACGATGCAAAAACGGGTGGTGTGCTGCATTCCTGTCTTTCTGATTTTTTAACTGCCGAATTGCGGCGGGGCGGAGTTATAGAATGCCCACGCCGGAAATGTCGCGCGCCAGGTTGGCGGCGTAGTTGTCGGTCATGCCGCCGACGAAGTCCAATACTTTCATATAGGCCTGATACAGGCTGTCGTCACTGCGGATGTGCTGTTCCAGCAAGCCCATGGCCAGGTGCTCGCGCGGGCTCAGGCGCTCGGCGCCCTTGCTGACGTAGGCGTGGGCGGCGGGGATCAGCGCGTCCAGGATGCCGGCCATGCACGGGTAGGAGGCGAGTTCGGTCACCAGCTTGGTGCGGTGGCGGTAAACCCGGGTGCTGGCCAGTTCCTTGGCGTGGATCAGCGCGTCCTGCACTTGGGCGCCGCATAGGTTGATCAAGTCCTTGGCCGGGAATTCGCCGCGCAGCAGGCTGTCGTGGTGCAGCATGAATTTCTCGGCCACTTCGCTGACGCAGCGGCCGATGGCGATGCCGCGCAGGGTGCCGCATTTCTGACGCACGTCCTGCATGTCCCAGATGCGTTCGTATTCGGTGAAGCCGGAGAACAGGGTTTCGAATTCCTTGAAGTCCAGGATGCCGATCTCCACCGCGTCTTCCAGGTCCAGAATGGCGTAGCAGATGTCGTCGGCGGCCTCCATCAGGTAGGACAGCGGGTGGCGGCTCCATTGCATCACGCCCTTGGGCAGCAGGCCCAGCTCCGAGGCCACGCGCTGGAAATAGGGCAGCTCGGTGCGGTAGATGTTGAATTTGTCGCGCGCCTGGGCGGCTTCGGCGTCCGATGTCCACGGGTATTTGATCAGCGCGCCCAGGGCGGCGGCGGTCAGGCGCATGCCGCCTTCGCCGGTGTACATTTCCAGCGTGGCCAGCATGCGCAGGCCGTGGGCGTTGCCTTCGTAGGTCTGCACGTCGCGGATTTCCTCCGGCGCCAGGCCGTGCAGCCAGTGGGCGTTGCGTTCGGCGCGGAACCAGTCGCGCAACGCGTATTCGCCGGTGTGGCCGAAGGGCGGATTGCCGATGTCGTGAGCCAGGCAGGCCACTTGCACCACGGCGCCGATATCGTGCGGCGTGTAGTTGTCCGGCAGCAGATGGGCGTGCTGCATCATCATGCCGACGCGGTTGCCCAGGCTGCGGCCGACGCTGGCCACCTCCACGCTGTGGGTTAAGCGGTTGTGGGTGTGGTCGTGGCGCGCCAGCGGGTGCACCTGGGTTTTGCGGCCCAGCCGGCGGAAGGCGCTGGAGAACACCACGCGGTCGTGGTCTATGTGGAAGTCGGTGCGCAAGCCCGGGCTGCCTTCTTCGGTGGCCGGGGTGCGGGTTTCCTTGACGTGGCCCTGAATGACTTTGAAGCGTTTGGTGGAGAGGAGTCGTTCCCAATTCATGCGTGCGGAGGAGATCATGGCGTGGCCCGTGGTGCTGTTGTATTGATGATATGGGCGCGGCGGGCAAAACAAAAGAGCCAGCGCGGGGCTGGCTCTTGGAATGGGGGCGCGGGTTTAGCGTTTGCCGGTCTGATTGCCGACCACGCCGCCCACCGCGGCGCCGCCCACGGTGCCGATGGCGTCGCCGCCGGTGAGCACGGAGCCGAGCACGGCGCCGGCGGCCGCGCCGATGGCGGTGTTTTGCTGACGCTTGGACATATTGGCGCAACCGGACAGCAGGCTGACGGCGATCAGGCTGGCGGCAATGGCTTTAACGGCGGATTTGCTGGTCATCGAAGTCATGGAAGTCTCCAAAAACATAAAGTAGGTCTTGTGTAGTTTGAGACGCTTGGAATGCCATCTGGTTCCTGTTTCTGCGCGCCTTTTCGTAACCATACGTACAGCATTCTATATGCTGTATTGATGATTTCCAGTACGCGGTGCGATATTAAGTAAACTAATTTGTTTACTTATTACGATGGCGAGATTAGCATGGGCCATCGTCTCATTGGTATGCGTCATGAATGTTTCCCATCCCAAACTGATTTTGCTGACTGTCTGTCTGGTGGCGCTGATGAGCACGGCCGGCGTGGCCATGCCTTATCCCATCCTGGCGCCCATCTTCGTGAACTCCGCGCCGGATGCGTTCAACCACTTCCTGGGGCTGCCGCCCAAGCTGCTGTTGGGCGTGGCCCTGGCCGCCAATCCGCTGGGCATTTTACTGGGCAGCACCTTGATTGGAGCGTTGTCGGACCGGCTGGGACGGCGGCGGGTGCTGACCGGAACCTTGTTGCTGACCTTTCTGGGCTATTTGCTGACGGCGTACGCTTTGTGGAGCCGCTGGTATCTGTTGTTCGTGCTGGCGCGTTTCGTTACCGGCCTGACCGAGGGCAATGTGGCGGTGGCGCGCGCCATCGTGGCGGATCTGCATCCGCAGTTGGACCGCGCGCGTTCCTTCGCCATTCTCAACGCGGTGCTGTACACCGGCTGGCTGGTGGGGCCGCTGATCGGCGGTTTGACCTTGCCGCTGGGCGAGGCGGTGCCTTTCCTGCTGGCGGCCGGCGCCATCCTGCTGTGCCTGGGGGTGCTGCTGGCCTTCCTGCCGGAAACCGGCGAGCGCATGCACCAGGAGCAGTCCTTGCTGCAGGTGATGCGCGGCCAGCACTCTTTTCGTCTGCTGTCGGCGGACCCTTTGCTGGCGCGGCTGTTCTGGATGCAGCTGGCCTTCGCCGTCGGGGTCAACGCTTTTTACGAGTTCTACCCCTTGTGGCTGGTGGAGTACGCGCAGCTGGACAGCCGCGGCATCGCGGTGGTGACGGCGCTGATGTGCGTGCTGATGACCTCGGCCAGCGCCTTGCTGGGCAAACTTGGGCATAAACGGGCGCCGCTGGAGCTGGCGCGCATCAATGCGGCCTGGGTGGCCCTCGGCCTGCTGGGTTTGAGCTTGCTGGCGGATCTGCCTTGGCCGGGCATAGGCTTGATTGTGTTGTTGGGCGTGCCGCTGGCGATTTACAACGCCATCCTGCCCAGCTGGTGTTCGGAGCGCTTCGCCAGCCTGGGGCAGGGCAGCGTGATGGGCCTGCTGACCACGATCTTCTGCGTGGCCAATGTGCTGGTGGCCTTGCTGGGCAGCGTGCTGACCATTCTGGACACCCGTCTGGTGCTGGTTCTGGGCGCTTTGACGTGCGGCCTGGCCGCCGCCTGGCTGCAAGGCGTGATCCGCGAGGCGGAGGAGGTCCGGTGACCGCGGCGATGAATAGCGCGGATCGGCTGCTGTATCTGCTGAAAACGCGGGGGCCTCAGACGGCGCAGGCGCTGGCGGCGGAATTGGGACTGACCAGCATGGGCGCGCGCAAGCATTTGCTCGCGCTGGAGGAGAAGGGGCTGGCGCGGATGGAGGCCCAGGCTCAGGGCGTGGGCCGGCCGGCCCAGCTCTGGCGCTTGACCGAGAGCGGCCATGGCCGTTTTCCGGACCGGCACGCGGATTTGACCTTGCAGTTGCTGGAGCAGGTGAGGGAGCTGTTTGGCGAGTCCGGCCTGGAGAGTTTGATTCAACGGCGAGAGGCGCAGTCGGAGGAGGAATATCGGCTGGCGATGTCCGGCGCGGACGGGCTGGGGGAGCGGGTGGCCGCGTTGGCGCGGATACGCAGCCAGGAGGGCTATATGGCGGAGGCGCGCCTGGACGGCGACGGCTGGTTGTTGCTGGAAAACCATTGCCCGATCTGCGCGGCGGCGCGCCAATGTCAGGGCCTGTGCCGCTCCGAGCTGGCGCTGTTCGCCCGGGTGTTGGGGCCGGGCGCGGAAGTGCGGCGGCTGGAGCACGCGCTGGAAGACGGCGGGCGGCGCTGCGTGTACCGCATCCATCCCTTGGCGGAGTGAGGCGGCGCGGCGCTTGCTTTTTGAATTCATGGACTTGCGAGATCTGATTGTATTTCGCAATGCGGATTTACCGGGATAGTTTTATCAGGTACATTCCGGCGTTTTTCCACGTGGTTGGCGCTTGCCCCGACGCTGGGCGGCGCCTGTTCGGTTGTCGCTCCCCGTCCTGGGCGAGGCCCTTGCTCAGGACCGTCATGCATTTCACCATTTTCGACACGCCCGTGATCCGGCCGCTGTTCCGCTGCTTGTCCATCGCCATGCTCAAGCTGAGCGGATGGAAGCTGCGAGGAGAGTTTCCCAAGCTGGACAAATACGTGCTGATCGGCGCGCCGCATACCAGCAATTGGGACTTTCCGCTGACGCTGGCCGTGTGTTTCGCCGCGCGGGCCAAGATCTACTGGATGGGCAAGCACACGCTGTTCGCCGGACCGATGGGGCCGGTGATGCGCTGGCTGGGCGGCATTCCGGTCAAGCGGCATCAGAATAATTCCCTGGTGCAGCAGATGGTGGAAGTTTACCGGCGTTCGGACCGGCTGGTGGTGGCGATTCCGCCCGAGGGCACGCGCAAGGCGGTGTCCGAATGGAAGACCGGCTTTTATCACATCGCCTGCGGCGCGGAGGTGCCGGTGGCCTTGGCGTACCTGGATTACAGCCGCAAGGAGGCCGGCTTCGGCCCCATATTCACGCCCAGCGGCGATATCGACGCCGATATGCCGCGCATTCGCGCCTTTTACCGCGACAAGGTGGGTAAGCGTCGGAGCTGAGCCCGACTCCCGGAACCGCTTCAATGTCTGCCGCGCTGCAGCGGGATGGATGGAACGGGGCCTTGAAAACCGTTTCGAAAGGCTCATGCGCCATGAGTCCATTCCGCTTTCTCAGTGGCTTTCGCCTTGTCTCGCTTTTGCTCGCGAGACTTTGAACGGGCTCTCAGGGCGCAGCGGCCTGGGCGACGGCGCTGACCGGCAGAAACTGCAGGAAGGGGCCGGCGATCAGCGATTGACCGAAGTCTATGGCGCTGCGGCGCAGTTTCTCGTCCGACAATTCCGCCAGCAAATCCAGCCTGGCCATCATTTTGCCGAACTCCCGCTCGAAGGACAGATTGCGCACGCTGCCGATTTCATTGGATAGCAAGACCGGCGCGCCGCTGATCTGGCGGTTGTTCAGCATCCAGGCCGCCACTTCCAGATTGTGCGAGGCGTTGGCCAGTTGCTGCGCGTCCAGCCCATGCACCAGGAACAGCTCGGTGCGTCCGCCGTAGGCATCCACCAGCATGGAGCCCATGCCGTAAATCAAGGCGCCGGCCCGGTCGCCGCCAAAGCCGGGGTCGAAGGCCGCGCTCATCGCCGCGATCGAGCGCTGGCCGCTCAAGGCCGGCAGCGGGACGTTGTTGCGGATGGAACTCATGACCTGGCGCATCGCGGCCGGGTAGTCGGCCGCGCCGGTCTTGCGCCATTCTCTGGGATTGCGCTTGTACAGTTTTTCCAGCAGGGTTTGCAAGCTGGCGAGATTGTCGCGCATGGCCAGGTTGGCCATGCGATTGGCGCTGCTCTGCCCCAGCTCGTTGCCGCGAAAGTCGTCGCCGGCGACGGGCTTCTGCACCGGGGTGAAAGCGCAAGCGCTCAACAATAGCGCGACGAGCGGCAGCAAGGGCCTGAGCGACATGGGGGCTGAACTCCAAGAAGGTGGAATGCCCGTGGTGTACCACGCCCGCGACGGGCTTGGCAATGCGCGGCGAGCCCGCGCTTACGGCGTTTTGCCGGCGAACAGCGCTTTCCAGCCGTCCAGGCCCAGCTGTTTCAGCGTTTCGATATTCTTTTCATAGATGGCTTCCGCCTGCGGGAAGGCTTCCACCGCGCGGCCGATGCTGGCTTCGCGCAGCAGGTGCAGCGTGGGGTAGGGCGCGCGATTGGTGTAGTTCTCGATATCGTTGATGCCGGTGCCATCGAACTGGAACTTGGGGTGGAAGCTGGCCACTTGCAGCTCGCCGTCCAGTCCCATGTCTTCGACGATGGCGTCGGCGATGTCGAGGAAGTCGTTGAAATCCAGGAAGCGTTGCAGCGCGCGAGGGTGGATCAGCAAGGTGGTGTCGATCTCGTCCGGGCTGCTGTCGGCCAGCAGGCGCAGTTCGGAGGCGAGCTCTTGCGCCAACTGATCCGGCTGGGCGGCGTCGCTGACCACGTAGCGCACCTGGTTCTTCACGTAGACGCTCTTGGCGAACGGACAGAGATTGAGCCCTATCACCGCTTTTTCCAGCCAGTCGCGGGTGGCGGCGATGATGTGTTCGTGATCGTCGGAGACGGACATGGGAATTCCTTGCGTTGAAGCGTAAATGCAAAAAACCCGGCGCGAGGCCGGGTTTTCATCAAGCTGTACTAATCGCGATGATTAGATGGGCTGGATGTTGGAGGCTTGTTTGCCTTTCGGGCCGTCTACGACGTCAAAGCTAACGCGCTGGTTTTCAGCCAGGGTGCGGAAGCCTTTGGCATTGATCTGGGAGAAGTGAGCGAACACGTCGTCGCCGCCTTCATCCGGGGTGATAAAGCCAAAACCTTTGGAGTCGTTGAACCACTTAACGGTACCGGTTGCCATTTTGTTAATTCCTCAAAACGAGCAGTTGAAATAAAAGGCACGAAGTTCAAGGGAAATGGCGACTGAGGTACGGACTTAATGCCACTACGACAACAACACATCCACAACTTGAGCATCCTGCGGCAGGAATAGTGCCTATAGTTCCGGGACATGGCAAGCGTTTTCTGCATGGCCGAAAGGGTTTTTATCCTGTTTTTTCAGTATCCCCTGGCATTTCTACCGGGTTTTCTCCATTTGGGCTCAGGCGCCGAAGTAACCGTCCCGCTCCGCGCGGTCCAATTCCACGCGCAACCAGTCCGCCGCCAGCGGACAGCCGTCCTCCACTTTGCCCACCGCCATGCTCAGCACTTGTTGCTTGCCGACGCCGTTTTCGCGCCAGCTTTGGCCGCCGGATTGCAGATTGAGCAAGATGGGCATCAATCGGTCTATCGCGCGGGCGAAACGCGCTTCCGCGCTTTGGCGGGCCTCGAACTCCTGCCACAAGGCCAGCAGCTCCGTGGCCATGGGCTGGGGCAGCAGGCCCAGGATGCGGCGCATCGCGGCCAGTTCTTCGGCTTCGCGCTCGGCGGCGCCGTCCGCGGCGTAGACGATGGTGTCGCCGGTGTCGATTTCGCCCAGGTCGTGAATCAGCAACATGCGCACCACCTTGTCGATGTCCACCGGCTCGGCGGCGAAGTCGCGCAGATTGAGCGCGAACAGGGCGATCTGCCAGCTGTGTTCCGCCGAATTCTCGTAGCGGTCGACATGGGCGGCTTTGGTTTTGCGCAACACCGTTTTGAGTTTATCCACTTCAATAATGAAGGCGATGTGTTGTTGCAGCGTTTGCAGTGGGTTTTGCATGGGAATATCGGACATAAAGAGCGGACGATGCGCCGGGGGCGCAAATTATGCGCGGCGCGTGGCGGTTTGGAAAGGCCGCTGTCGCACGCTTTGCCGCATGCTGCATATACTGGAATGAAGGGCGATTGAAAATGGGAGGGGGCATGGGTAAGCAGGAGCTGACGCTGGAGATTGTGGAGCCGGAGGCGTTTCACGATTTCATGGAGGTGATGAGCGATTACGCGCCGCAGGTGGAGCACTTGGTTTGCCAGCTGGGTTTCGGCGACACCGACGCCGCTCAGATCGATCAGCTGTTTCGCTTGCTGCACAGCATCAAGGGCGACGCCAGCATGTGCCAGGTGCGCTTCGTGGTGCCTTTCGTCCACGCCTTGGAAAGCCTGCTGGAGCGGCTGCGCAGCGGCGAGGTGGTCTACGAGGACTCGATAGGCGATGTGATGCTGTTGGTGATGGACCGCTTGGGTCTGGCGCTGGAGGCGCTGGATAACCACGAACTGCTGGACGATCTGCAGCTGCCTTTGCTGATGCGGGCCTTGAACCAGGTGGCGGAGTGCCCGGTAGGCGAGCTGCTGCAGCGTTGTCAGCAATTGGTGGAGCAGATCACCGGCATTCCCTTGCACGTGATCGAGTCGGATGCGCCGGCGGACGCCGCCGCGCAGCTGAGCCAGGGCGATCTGGCGTTTTTCCGGCTATTGGCGCTGCAGTTCGAGCAGCGTCTGCCGCAGTTCCAGGGCCGCACCGAGCGCAATCTGGAATTGGCGCTGGAGGCCAGCCGTCAGGCGCCGGGGATGGTGGACGACAGGCAGCTGGAAGCGGCGGTGTATATGCACGATATCGGCATGATGCTGTTGCCGGAGTCGTTCTGGTTGAAAGTGGGGCGGATGAGCGAGGCCGAGCGCCTCCAGATGGCGGAGCATCCGGGTTGGGCTGCGGGCCTCTTGGAGAGGATGCCGGCCTGGGCCGACGCGGCGCGCATGGTGGCCCAGCATCACGAGATGCCGGACGGCCGCGGTTATCCGCAGGGCTTGCGCGGCGACGAAATTTGCAGCGGCGCGCGCATCCTGGCCCTGGTGGACGCGTTCGAGGCGGTGACCTTGAAGCACGCGCATCGGGGCTTGCGGCATTCGATGATGCGCGCCATCGCCGAGATCAACGCCTCGGAGCGTCAGTTCGATCCCTACTGGCTGGCGCGCTTCAATCAGGTGATCCGCATGCGGCTGGCGGCCTGCGCCAGACGGCCGCCGGGAGAGTAGCCGGTGTCAGACGCCGTGTTGTTTGAACCATTGCAGCATGCGCCGCCAGGCGTCGGCGGCGGCGGCGGCGTTGTAAGTCGGGCGGTAGTCGGCGTTGAAGCCGTGGTCGGCCTCCGGGTAGACCACGATTTCGGAGGGCTTGCCGGCGGCGCGCAGCGCGGCCTTCATCTTGCCCACCGATTCCAGCGGAATGCCCTTGTCCAGGCCGCCGTAAAGCCCGAGCACCGGCGCATGCAGCTGGGCGACGACGTCCAGCGGCTGACGCGGGGTGTTGGCGCCGGCCTCGCCTTGCAGCCGGCCGTACCAGGCGGCGACTGCCTTGAGCGCCGGATTGTGCGCCGCGTACAGCCACGCCTGGCGTCCGCCCCAGCAAAAGCCGGTGACGGCCGCGCGCTTGACGTCGCCGCCGTGGCCGCCGGCCCAGGCCAGAGTGGCGTCCAGATCGGCCAGCACCTGGCTGTCGGGCACCTTGCTGACCAGGCCGCTGAGCAGTTCGCCGATGCTGGCGACCTTGCTTGGGTCGCCCTGGCGGAAATAGAGCTCCGGCGCCACCGCCAGATAGCCGGCCTTGGCCAGCCGCCGGCACAGATCGCGGATATGCTCGTGCACGCCGAAGATTTCCTGCACCACCAGCACCACCGGCAAGGGTCCGCCGGCCGTGGCGGGCTTGGCCATGTAGCCCGGCATGACGGCCGGGCCGGTCGGGATTTCCACTGCGCCGGCGCTGAGGCCGTCGCCGTCGGTGAGAATGGCGCTGGCGGCGATGGGCTGCACCGCCAGCGCGAAGCCCACGCCCACCGCGCTGTTCAAGAAGTCCCTGCGCGAAGCGTCGACGCGTCGATTGCTTGTCATAACGGTATTCTCCAACGAGGCAAGAGGATTGAAGCAGCTAGATTAATGTCATCGGCATTGCATGGCAAGCCGGCGCGAGAGCGGGACCGCGGGGGCTTCCTTAGGCCGATGGAATGCGGCATTATTTACAGCCATTGAAGCATGACTTAACGAAACGTAAATAGATTATGCCGGACTCCTCCAAAGTGAAGTTGCCCACCAGCTTCTTGCGCATCGGCCAGCAATTGCCGGTCGACGTGTACGCCAAGAACGGCCTGCTGCTGCTGAAAAAAGGCCATTACGTGCTGACGCCGGAGCAGCGCGAGCGGCTGGTGACGCTGGCGCACGGCGACAGCGAGGAGGTGGCGGCGCGCTTGGAGCGCGAACAGCTGGAGCGCGCGGCGCAGCGCGAAAAAGAGGCCGCGGCCCAGGTGCAGCCCAATCCCATCATGGAACTGGGCTTCCAGACCCGCCGCGCCGAGGGCCTGCTATTGCACGGCTTGGCGGTGCCGGGCCTGGCCGGGCGGCTGGCGGACATGGCGGACGCGTTGATCCGGCTGGCCAGCAAACAGCCGGACGGGGTGCTGGCCAGCGTGTTGCTGACGCCCTACCGTGACATCGGCAGCGCCCACAGCGTGCACGTGGCGGCCATCATGGCGGTGCTGGGCCGGCGGCTGGGCATGGAGGAGGCGCGCTTGCAGGCGGTGGTGGGCGCGGCGCTGAGCATGAATCTGGCGATC
The DNA here is from genome assembly GCF_059916605.1 of Chromobacterium sp. CCUG 30098. Lineage (NCBI taxonomy): Bacteria > Pseudomonadati > Pseudomonadota > Betaproteobacteria > Neisseriales > Chromobacteriaceae > Chromobacterium > Chromobacterium sp. CCUG 30098. The sequence continues at coordinate 359,380 of NZ_JAUCGS010000004.1, forward strand.
ACCGGCCTGCTCAATCAATTGTCGCGGCAGCCGACCCCGCCGGACGCCGCGCAGCGCGACGATCTCTATGCCCATCCCATCGTAGGCTCCGCCATTTTGCGCGAGGCCGGGGTGGTGGACGAGCACTGGCATCTTTTGGTGCAGACTCATCAGGAGCAGCGCGGCGGCGACGGTTACCCGCAGGGGCTGCGCGGCGAGGACATCCACCCGGACGCGGCCCTGCTGCACATGGTGGACGTGTTGTGTTCCTGCATCCATCAGCCTCAGCCGGCCTTGCCGGCGCTGGTGATAGGCAGTTTGTACCGCGGCGAGCTGGGCGACTTCGATCCGCAGCACGCGGCCTTGCTGATCAAGGAGCTGGGCGTGTATCCGCCCGGCAGCTTCGTCAAACTGGCCAGCAACGAGATAGGCGTGGTCACCCATCGCAGCGACAAGGCCAATGCGCCGCGCGTGGCGGCCTTGCGCAAGCTGGACGGCGCGCCGTACGCGGACGCGCTGCTGCGCGACACCCGACAGAACGCCTACCGGGTGCTGGAAGCCGTACCGCTCGCGGCGGCGACGGTGAAGCCGGCCTATCTGGCCAAGCTGTGGCAGAAGTGAGCGGGTTCGGAACCGGCTCGCGATCTACCGTGTGCGGACGGGCATAATACGGTGAGTGTGGCTTAAGAAAGGCTCATACATAGTATGAGCCTTTCGCTTTCTCGGCGGCCATGCCGGGCTTTGAGCTGGCTTCGAGGGTTTGAACGGAAGCTCAGAGCCGTGCTTGCCCCAGCGGTTGCAACTGGATGCCGGATACGTCCTTGATCTTCCAGATGCGGCGAATGTGGGCGAGATCACGCTCGGATTCGTCGCGCAACCGCGCTTCCGGCAAGAAGCTCATTTCCACGTCCACATTGCCCAGATAAACCGTCTCGCCGCGTTTCAGCTCAAACGGCGCGGCCAGGCGGAAGCTGCGCATCTTGCGGCTGACGCCCCAGGCCCCGTCCTCCAGCCAGTTGGCCCAGACTTGCTCCACCCGATACTGGCCCGGCTCCAGCGTGAACAGCATCAGTTTGCCCTCCGCCATGGATGTGCCCTGCTCGCCGAACACGGTGTCGGTCAGCAGGCTGGCGCTGTCGGCCGCCACGACGCGGCCGGCGGCGTTGGCGATGTTCAGCCCCAGCGTCGCACTGTCCGGATTGGCGGATTTGCCGGTCAGCGACAGAATGGCGTAGCCGCGCTCGGCCGGCGGTTCCAGGGAGCCGCGCAGGCGTTCGGCCATGCCGGCGCAAGCGGAGAGCAGAAAAGTGCAGAGAGCGAGGACGAAGATTCGTGTCGGCATGGTTCTTCCTATCGTCCGCCGGAAGCGGCGGCTTGGCTGGAATTGTCCGCTGTTTGCGCTTGCGGCTTCAAGCCCAGCACCAAGAGCGCGCTGAGCAGCAGCGAGCCGCTGAGCCAGAAGTAAGCCAGGGTGTGGCTGCCGGTGGCGGCCTCGATCAAGCCCAGCGCGTAAGGGCCGATGAAGCCGCCGACATTGCCCACGGAGTTGATCAGGCCGATGGCGCCCGCCGCCAGCGTGCCGGTCAGAAACGTGGTGGGGATGGACCACCACACGCCCATCGGGCTGTAGACGCCGATGGCGACGACGGTGACCGAGAGCAGCGCCACGGCGATACTGTCGCTCAAAGCGCCGATCAGGAAGCCGGCGGCGGCGAGCAAGAGCGGCAGCGCCACATGCCAGCGCTTTTCCCCGCGGCGGGACGAGGAATGGCCCAGCCACAGCATGGCGGCCAGCGCCGCCAGCATGGGCACGGCGGAGGCGAGGTCTATGGCCAGCGGCGACCAGCCGGAGGCGTTCTTGATCACCGTGGGCATCCAGAAACTAAAGCCCCAGAAACCGGTAATCCATAGAAAATAGATCAGGCACAGCCGCAACACCGCCGGCTGCGCCAGCGCCTGGCGCAGCGTGGCCGGCTGTTGTTCACGCGTGGCGGCCGCTTCCGCCTTCAGCGTATCGATCAGATAGCGCTTTTCCTCCGCGCTCAGCCAGGCGGCCTGGGCCGGATCGTCCCGCAGCCACAGCAGTATGGCGAAGCCGTAAAGCACGGTGACGCCGCCTTCCAGCAGGAACAGGCTTTGCCAGCCCTTGAGGCCGAAGGGCTGCAGGCCCACCATCCAGCCGGCCAGCGGCGCGCCGACGATGGCGGAGACCAGCAGCGAACACAGGGTGATGGAAATGGCGCGGGCGCGGGTGTCCGCGACGAACCAGCGCGGGATCACCGAGGCGTAGATCACCGGGTAGAAGCTGGCCTCGCACACGCCCAGCAAGAAGCGCAGGACATAGAACTGCCACTCGTTCTGCACCAGGCCCAGCAGCATGCTGACCGCGCCCCAGGAGAACAGGATGCGGGCGATCCAGCGGCTGGGGCTCCAACGCTCGGCCAGGATGGCGCCGGGCACTTCGAACAGGACGTAGCCGGCGAAGAAAATGCCGGCGGCCAGGCCGTAGACCTTGGCGTTGAAGCCGAGGTCGGCGTTCATGGTCAGGGCGGCGTAACTGACGTTGACCCGGTCAAGAAAGGCCAGAACCGAGGCGATGAACAGCGGAGCGAGAATGCGCAGATAAGTCTTGCGCAGGACGGAGGTCTTGACGGTGTCGGAAGCCATGCGGCGCTTTCGCTTGAGGGTGGGATGCCGTCAAGATGCGCAGAAAGCGCCGCGCAGTCAATCCAGATGCGGTTCGAAGAATTCCAACAAGCGTGACGGCAGCCAGTCCAGCGTGCCGGGGAAGGCGCCGGAGGCGAAGCCTACGTGGCCGCCGTGGCGGGGGAACTCCAAGGTGACGCTGGCGGCCACGTCGGTCTGGCGCGGCAGCGCCTGCTCCGGCAGGAAGGGGTCGTTGCGCGCGTTCAGCACCAGGGTGGGGCGGGCGATCTGGCCCAGCCGCGGTTTGGCGCTGGCGCTGCGCCAGTAATTGAGCGCGGTGCCGAAGCCGTGGATGGGCGCGGTGACCAGGTCGTCGAACTCGATGAAGGTGCGCGCGCGGCTGAGCTTGCCGCCGTCGAACAGGCCGGGATGGCGCTGCAGCGATTCCAAGGCCTTGGGCTTGAGCGTGTCCATGAACATGCGGGTGTACAGCAGTTTGCCCAGGCCGCGGTCCAGCCGGGTGCTGGCCGCCACCAGGTCCAGCGGCGCGGACACCGCCGCCGCCGCGCGCGGCAGCGCCTGCGCGCCTTCGTCCGCCAGATAGTTGAGCAGCATGCTGCCGCCCAGGGACACCGCGGCGGCGGCCAAAACGGGGAAGCGTTGCGCCAGCCGGCTCAGAATCCAGCGCACCTCGGCGCCGTCGCCGGCGTGATAGGCGCGCGGCAAGGGATTGTCCACGCCGCCGCAGCCGCGAAAATGCGGCACCACGCCGTTCCAGCCGCGCCGCTGCACCGCTTGCATCAGCGCGCGCGCGTAGTGGCTGTCGCTGCTGCCTTCCAGGCCGTGAAACAGCACCACCAGCGGCGCGCCGGGCCGTCCGGGCACGAAGTCCAGCGCGATGCGCGCGCCGTCCGGCGTGTCCCACAGTTCGCGGCGGTAGTCGGGGCGGCGGGTCTTGATCGCCAGCGCCGGCCAGATGGTTTGGGCGTGGCCGCCGCGCAGCCAGGCGGGAGACTGGTAAGCCATGGCTCAGTCCGGCTTTTTCTGCGCCGATTTGGGGCGGAAGGCCTTGACCACCGTCTCATGGGTTTCGATATAGGGGCCGTCCAGCAAGTCTATGCAATAGGGCACGGCGGCGAAAATGCCGGGCACTTCCACCTGGCCGTCGGCGCCGCGCAGGCCTTCCAGCGTTTCCTTGATCGCCTTGGGCTGGCCGGGCAGGTTGAGGATCAACGCCTGCTTGCGGATCGCGCCCACCTGGCGGGACAGGATGGCGGTGGGCACGAAGCGCAGGCTGATCTGGCGCATCTGCTCGCCGAAGCCGGGCATCTCGCGGTCCGCCACCGCCAGCGTGGCTTCCGGGGTGACGTCGCGCGCCGCCGGGCCGGTGCCGCCGGTGGTCAGCACCAGCTGGCAGCCTTCCTCGTCCACCAGCGCCTTGAGCGCGGCTTCGATTTGCGGCTGCTCGTCCGGGATCAGCCGGGAGACGACGGCGAAGGGGCTGGCCAGCGCGGCGGCCAGCCAGTCCCGCAGCGCCGGGATGCCCTTGTCTTCGTACACGCCGCTGCTGGCGCGGTCGGAGATCGAGACCAGGCCTACTTTCAGCATCACTCGTCGTCCTCTTGGTCCTGCTGATGCAGGCGCGGCTTGCCCGGTTCCGGGATCACGTCCTTGACGGCCTGATAGAGCAGGCGGAAGGACTTGGGCGGTTTGTTGTCCTGTTTTTCCTTGCGCGCGTTGCGGATCAGCGTGCGCAGCTGTTGCGGATCGGCGGCCGGGAAGTCGGTGACGAAGTTGGCCAGCATCTTGTCGTCGTCCATCAGCCGTTCGCGCCAGCGCTCCAGCAGGTGCTGCCAGGCGATGTGCTCGGACGATTCGCCCTTGAGAATTTGCAGGTATTGCTGGATCGGTTCCGGGTCCACGTCGCGCATCAGCTTGCCGATGTATTGCAGCTGGCGGCGAAGCGCGCCGTGCGCGGTAAAGCGTTTATAGTCCAGAATAGCGGTGAGCAAGTCTTCCGGCAGCTGCATTTTTTTCAGCGTGTCCTTGGACAGCTCCACCAGTTCGCGGCCCAGGTCCTGCAGCGCATCCATATCGCGCTTGCGCTGGGATTTGCTGACGTAGCCGTCGTCCGGGCTGTCGTTCTGGTAATGGGTCATCGTTGGCAATTCTCAATCGGTTTTCTCAAGGCTGGTATGATACCGGAAAAGGCCTCCGGCCGTTTCGACCATTGCGAAAGACACTATGGCAGACAAAACATTCAGTTTCAGCCAAGCCGCGCTGGAGGACATCGCCTCCCGCGTGATCGAACTGGCCAAGGCCGAGGGCGCCAGCGCCGCCGAGGCCGACGTTTCCGAAGGCCTGGGCCAGACGGTGAGCGTGCGCCTGTCCGAGGTGGAAACCATCGAGTACAACCAGGACAAGGGCGTGGGCGTGACCGTCTACCTGGGGCAGAAAAAAGGCCACGCCAGCACCTCCGATTTTTCCGAAGAGGCTTTGGCGGACACCGTGCGCGCAGCGCGGGACATCGCGCGCTACACCGCCGAGGACCCTTGCGCCGGCCTGGCCGATTCCCAATTGATGGCCACCGAGTTTCCCGATCTCAGCTTGTACCACCCGTGGGCGCTGCCGGTGGAGGAAGCCATCGAGCTGGCCAAATCCTGCGAGGCCGCCGCGTTGGCGGCCGATCCGCGCATCCGCAATTCCGAGGGCGGCACCGCGTCCTCGCAGTCCAGCCATTTCGCCTACGCCAACAGCCACGGCTTCATCGGCGGCTACGCTAGCAGCCGCCACAGCATTTCCGCGGCGGTGGTGGCCGAGGACGGCGGCGCGATGCAGCGCGATTACTGGTATTCGTCGGCGCGGCGGCGCGAGGACTTGGACGCGCCGGAGGCCATCGGCGCCAAGGCCGGCCAGCGCGCGGCGCGGCGGCTGGGCGCGCGCAAGGTGAAGACCGGCCAGTATCCGGTGGTGTTCGAAGCGCCGATCGCCGCCTCGCTGCTCAGCCATCTGGTGGCTGCCATCAGCGGCGGCAGCCTGTACCGCAAATCGTCCTTCCTGCTGGATTCTCTGGGCAAGCCGGTGATGTCGGCCAACATCACCGTGGACGAAGATCCCTTCTTGCTGCGCGGCATGGCCAGCGGCGCCTTCGACAACGAGGGCGTGGCCACGGTGGCGCGCCGTCTGGTGGACAAGGGCGTGCTGCAGGGTTATATGCTGGGCAGCTATTCGGCGCGCAAGCTGGGCATGCAGACCACCGGCAACGCCGGCGGCGCGCATAACCTGGTCGTGCATTCCACCGGCGAAAGCTTGGAGGAGTTGCTGCAGGCCATGGGCACCGGCCTGCTGGTGACCGAGCTGCTGGGCCAGGGCGTCAACACCGTCACCGGCGATTATTCGCGCGGCGCGGCCGGCTTCTGGGTGGAGCGCGGCGTGATCGTGCACCCGGTGGAGGAAATCACCATCGCCGGCAATCTGCGCGAGATGTTCATGCAGATCGACGCGGTGGGCAACGACGTGCTGGAGCGCGGCGGCCGACAGATGGGCTCGGTGCTGTTGCGTAGCATGATGGTGGCCGGCGAGGCCTGAGAACCTGTTCAATGTCTGCTGCGCTTCGTGAAACTTGGCACGGTGAGTACCGCTTCGAAATGCTCATGTACCGTATGTACATTCCGCTTTCTCAGCGGTTTTCGCCTTGTCTCGCTCTTGCTCGCGAGACTTTGAGCAGGTTCTGAGGCCGGCGATGGCGGATCTGTTCGCGCCGGAAGAGGGCGGCTGGCTGGAGCGCCTGTCGCCCGGCGCCGCCTTATTGCACCGCCGCGCCAGCGATATCGACGCGGCGCTGCTGGCGGAAGTGGAAGCCGTGCTGCGGCAAGCGCCGCCGCGCGGCATGCAGACGCCGGGAGGGCGGGCGATGTCGGTGGCCACCTCCAGCTGCGGCGCTTGCGGCTGGGTGTCCGATGCGCGCGGCTACCGTTACGCCGAGCGCGATCCCGTCAGCGGCCAGCCGTGGCCGGCGATGCCGGCCTTGTTGCGCGTCTTGGCCGAACAGGCCGCCGCCGAGGCCGGCTTCCCCGGCTTTGCGCCGGATGCCTGCCTGATCAACTGCTATGCGCCGGGCGCCAAGATGTCCTTGCACCAGGACAAGGACGAGCGCGATTTCGGCGCGCCCATCGTGTCCGTGTCGCTGGGTTTGCCGGCGATCTTTCTGTTCGGCGGTCTTAGCCGCGCCGAGCGTCCCGGCCGCATCGAGTTGCGCCATGGCGACGTGCTGGTGTGGGGCGGGCCGGACCGCATGCGTTTCCACGGGGTGTTGCCGGTGGCGGAGGGCGAACATCCTTTGCTGGGGCGGCGCCGCATCAATCTGACTTTTCGCAAGGCGCGCTGATCCATGGCTAAACCGGCCGATTTCGTTTCGCTGTCTTTATCCCTGTCTTTGCCCGCGGATTTTCGCCGGGACGACTTTATGGCCTTCCACCGCCGCGACGCTCAGGAGCTGTCCGAGCGGGTGACGGCGCTGAGCCTGAGCAAGGGCTTGCTGTGGCGCGGCGAGCCGGCCTGTCTGAGCATGACGTTCGCCGCGGACGCGGTACGGGTGGGGCTGGACGCGGACGTTTCGCCGCAGGCCGGCGACGCGGCGGCCTTGACCGCCATGGCGCGCCGCATGCTGGGCTTGGCGCAGCCGGTGGCGGATTTCGAGCGCGCGCATCGCGGCCATCCGCAGCTGGCCGGCCTGATCGCCGCGCGTCCCGGCTTGCGCGTGCCGCAAACCACCACGCCGTTCGAGGCGCTGGTCTGGGCCGTCACCGGTCAGCAGATCAGCGTGCACGCCGCCATCTCGCTGCGGCGTCGGCTGATGCAGTTGGTCGGCAAGCGCCACAGCGGCGGTCTGCTGTGCCATCCGTCGCCGGAGCAATTGGCGGAGCTGGAGGCGGACCAACTGGGCCAGGCCGGCTTCTCCCGCGCCAAGACCCGGACCTTGCTGGAACTGAGCCGGCAGACGGCCGACGGCGGCTTGCCCTTGCAGGGCTGGCTGGACGGCGGCGCGCCGGAGGAGATCGCCGCGCGCTTGCTGGCCTTGCCCGGCATCGGCCCGTGGACGGTCAGCTACGCGCTGTTGCGCGGCTATGGCTGGCTGGACGGCTCCTTGCACGGGGACGTGGCGGTTCGGCGCGGCCTGCAGCGCTTGCTGGAGCGGGCCGAGGCGGTGTCGCCGCGCGAAACCGAGCAATGGCTGCAAGGCTTCGCGCCGTGGCGCGCGCTGGTGGGCGCGCATTTATGGGCCATGCAGACGGCGGCTGCTTATTGAGCCTGTACGGCCGATTTCCTCCGCGCGAAGTTGGCGCTGGCCGCGGCGTTTGACTATGTCTAAATAGAACAAGAAGCCGTGCGGCGTCGGGCATGCCGATCCGCCGCCAATATAGCCACGCGAGGTGCGGGATGGGGAGGCAATCCGATATCGGGCTGGTCTTGTCGGGCGGCGGCGCGCGCGCGGCGTACCAGGTGGGGGTGTTGCTGGGAATTGCCCGGCTGCTGCCGGATGCGCGCGTCAATCCCTTTCCCATTATTTGCGGCACGTCCGCCGGGGCGATCAATGCGGTGGCGCTGGCCTCCGGCGCGGGTAATTTCCATCTGGCGGTGTCCACGCTGGCGCAGATGTGGAAGCAATTGCACATCCAGGATGTCTACGACGCCAGTTCCGGCTATTTTCTGAAGACTTTTCTGCACTTCGGCCTGTCCATCCTGTCCGGCGGCCGTCTGTGGCGCAATCCCAAGAGCTTTCTGGACAACGCTCCGCTGCGCGAGCTGCTGACCAAGGTGATGGTGTTCGAGGGCATAGACCATTCCGTGCGTCACGGCGCGCTCAAGGCGCTGGCGCTGACGGCTTCTTGCTACACCACCGGGATGTCGGTCACTTTTTTCCAGGGCGCGGACAGCCTGGAGGAGTGGGAGCGCTATCAGCGGCTGGGGCTGCGCGAACGCATCAATATCGAACACATGATGGCCACCTCGGCCATTCCGCTGATTTTCCCCTCGGTCTGCCTGGGCGAGAAGTTTTACTGCGACGGCGCGGTGCGGCAGCTGTCCCCCTTGTCGCCGGCCTTGCACCTGGGCGCGGAAAAGCTGTTTGTCGTCGGCCTGGCCAGCAAGCGGCCGGACACCATAGAACGCCGCCACAGCGGTTTCTATCCGTCGCCGGCGCAGATTTTCGGCCATCTGCTCAATAGCGTGTTCATAGACAGCATGTCGGTGGACATGGAGCGGCTGACCCGGGTCAATCACACCGTGTCGCTGCTGCAAAGCCATGAGGACCTGGCGCGGCAGACCCAGTTGCGCAAGGTGGACATCTTCATGCTCAACCCCAGCAAATCGCTGGAGGGCATCGCCTACAAGCACACCCGGCTGTTTCCGCCCTTGCTGCGCTTCCTGCTGAAGGGTACCGGCGCCACCCGTCACCGCGGCACGGCCCTGGCCACTTATCTATTGTTCGAGCCGGGCTACACCCGCGAGCTGATCACGCTGGGCTATAAGGACGCCTTGCATCAGAAAGAGGCGATACGCCGCTTTCTGGAACTTTAAGCCGCGGGGCGGTTCTGACTCCTCCATGTTGTATGGCACAATCATGCGCCATGACGTAATACCGCCAAACATTGAGGAAGATATGGGCTTGAGCAACCGACAAGGTTTTCTGCTGATCGCCGCCGCCTGCGCCGGCGCGATGGGTTTTGCATTGTTCGCGCAATACCAGCTGGGCCTGGAGCCGTGCCCGCTGTGCATTTTCCAGCGCATCGGCGTGATCGCCGCGGGCGTGATCGCCTTGCTGGCGGCGCTGGTCAATCCAGGCCGTTGCGGCGCCAGGGCCTGGGGCGGTTTGACGATTCTGGCCGCCTTGGCGGGCCTGTCGGTGTCGCTGCGCCAATTGTGGCTGCAACATCTGCCGGCGGACCAGGTTCCGGCCTGCGGTCCCGGCCTGGAGTTCCTGATGGAGTCCTCGCCGTTGACGGAGGTGATTTCCAAGGTGTTCAAAGGCAGCGGCGAGTGCGCCACCGTGGAGTGGACCTTCCTGGGAATGGCGATGCCGTTCTGGGTGGCGGTCTTCTTCGTCGGCGTGATCGGCTTCGCCGGCTGGTTGATGGCGCGCAAGTCCGCCTGACGCCGGATTGCCGCGCAGCGAAGGCCGCCTTGGGCGGCCTTTTTCTTTGGGCCATGATCTTATTGCATGCTTAAGATGTAAATAATAATGCCGGCATCGGAAACCGCGCGGCGGGCAGGCGCGCCTGTGCTTTTATCGCCACAACTGAAATTTATTTAAGATGTTGATTTTAAATGGATGTGTGGTCTTCCGGCCTTGGAAAGGGGGCCGGCGACTACCGCCAATCTCTTTGTAGCGCCCGCTGCGGCAGCTTAGGGGCGCGCGCCGCGACCGGCGAGCGCACTACAAGGGGGTAAGGAGATGAAACGCAGCTATCTGGCGGTTGCCGCGGCGGGCATGGGCTTGGGCATGGGCGCTTGGGCGGAGGAGGCCGTCCCGCTGGAGCGGGTGACGGTGACCGGCTCCAATATCAAGCGCATCGGCAAGGAAAAGGCTTTGGCGGTGGAGGTGATCAAGAAAGAGGATATCGACAAGACCGGCGCGTCCACCGTGATCCAGTTGCTGGACCGGCTGCCGTCGGTGGGCAGCCTGCTGGCCGGCACCAACTCCAACAGCTTTGCCGCCGGCGCGGCCACCGCCGGCCTGCGCGGCATGAGCTCCAAGTACGTGCTGGTCTTGCTGAACGGCCGTCGCTTGCCCAATTACGCGATGTTCATCAGCGGCACCGACGCCTTTGTCGATCTGAACACCTTGCCGCTGTCGGTGATTGAATCGGTGGAGATTCTGCGGGACGGCGCATCGGCCATTTACGGTTCCGACGCGGTGGCCGGCGTGATCAACTTCAAGACCCGGCGCAACTTCCGGGGCGCCGAGGCGGCGCTGCGCGGCGGCGGCAATCTGGATGGAGACGGCATCGAGCAGGGGCTGAATCTGAGCGGCGGCTTCGGGGATCTGGAACAGGACGGCCAGAACCTGCTGCTGTCTTTCGACGTTTACCACCGCGAGCCGGTGTTTAGCCGCAACCACGACGCCACCCGCAGCAACGATTACCGTTTTCAGGGCGGGCCGGATCTGCGCAGCGGCGCGCAATGGGGCTATTGGAACGACCGCACGCCCAACGCCGACAGAAGCAACGCGCTGGCCAAGCCCTTGCCCGGCTGCCCGCCGTGGCGGCTGACCACCCGGCCCAGCGGAGCCGCGCTGTGCGTGTCCGACGTGGATGAGATGGGCGCTCAGTTAGCGCCGCGCACCAGTCGTTACGGCTTGATGGCCCATTACACCCGGCGTTTGAGCGGCGACGCGGAGTTCTTCGCCGAACTGGGACTGAACCGCACCGAGACGCCGCTGGACGGCGCTTATTCCTTTGTGCAGACCATTGTGTCGCCCAATTGGGCGATTTATCCGCGGGACGGCGGCCTGGCGTCGGTGTATCCGGACTTCAAACCCACCGACAATCTGCAAATCACCCGCAATCTGTCGGAGAACGGCCGGCGGCTCAACGAGATCACCAGCGACACGTATCGCGCGGTGCTGGGCGGACGCGCCTTGTGGCGCGACTGGGATCTGGAGAGCTCGCTGAACCTGGGTTTGAACAAGGTGGAGGCGAGGCAGAACAATGTGGTGTTGAACGACGCTTTCCTCGCCATGTTGCGGAACGGCGCCGACGGCGGGCCGCTCTATAACCCGTTTTCGCAGCAGAACGACGCCGCCGCGCTGCGGCCGTATCTGGCCACCATCGCCAACACGTCCTCGTCGCGTTTGTCGGCGTTTGAATTCAAGGCCAGCAATGATGAGTGGTTCAGGCTGCCGGCCGGCCCCGCCGGCTTCGCCGCCGGTCTGCAGTGGTCGCATGAATCGATAGACGCGCAGCCGGACCCGCTGCTGCAAACCGGCAAGATTATGAATTTCGCCGTCCAGCAAAGTCTGCGGGCCAGCCGCTCGGTGCTGTCCGCTTTCAGCGAAGTCAATTTGCCGGTGTTGAAGAATCTGGAGGTCCAGCTGGCGGTGCGCGCCGACCGCTACAACGATTTCGGCGACACCTTCAACCCCAAGCTGGCTTTTTCCTTCCGCCCCTGGGAGCCGGCGATGCTGCGCGGCTCCGTCACCACCGGTTTCAAGGCGCCGACGCTGCCTCAGCTGTACGCGTCGCGCCAGGCCTACACTTCGGTGTACGACTACGCGCAGTGCGCCGACCGCGGCATCGCCCGCGAACGCTGCGGCCTGGCCAGCAATCAGCTGCGCAGCGGCGGCAACGCGGGGCTGAATCCGGAGGAGTCGCGGAACTACGCGCTGGGCCTGGTGCTGCAGCCGACTCCGGCGCTGTCGGCCACCGTGGACTGGTACCGGATCGAGGTGTCCAACACCGTGCAGTCGCTGGACCCGCAATACGTGCTGGACAATCCGGACCGTTTTCCCGGCTTCGTGGTGCGCAAGCCCGCCATCTTCCCGGCGTAAGGGGGGACATCGACTACATTTCCGCGCCGTACATGAATATCGGCAAGACCCGGACTTCCGGCATCGACATCGATGTGCAGTACGACTGGTCGCTGGGCGCTTACGGCAAGCTCAAGTTCCGCAACGCGCAAAGCCGCATCTTCAGCTACCGGGAATCGCAGACCGAGACCGATCCGATGCTGGAGTACGCCGACTACGGCGCGCAGCCGCGCTGGAAAAACGTCTTTGAAGTGAGTTACAGCCGGGGCGGCTATTCTGTGGGGCTGACGGCGCGCAGCTACGCGTCTTTCAAGAACCTGTACTCCCAGCTGTACCGCAATGCCGGGGACGTGAAGGAGAGGGTGGGGTCCTACACCGCGCTGGATCTCAGTGTCGGCCTGAAGCCGAGCAAGGGCTTCAGCGTCAGCGGCGGCATACGCAATCTGGGCAACCGGATGCCCAGCTACGCCACCGGGGCCGGCTTCAGCGGCGGGGCGGCCGCTTACTCCGGCCCCGCCACCGATTTATGGGGGAGGATGTTGTACCTGTCCGGCCGTTACGTATTCTAGGAGGGCGCATAGGCCGCGGGCATGGCGGGGCGAGGCCGTCGGAGCGGGGTCAGCGCTGGTGTTGAGGCGTCAAGGTGGCGGGGGCGGGGCTGACCGCGTTGCGGCCCGAGCGCTTGGCGATGTAGAGCGCGCTGTCGGCGTCTTCGTAGAAGGTGCGGCCGTTGTCGTCCGTTTCCGGCACCCGGGCGGCGACGCCTATGCTGCAGGTGACTTTGCGCAAGGGGCTTTTCAAATGCGCCAGCTCCAGTTCTTCCAGCCGGGCGCGGAAGCCTTCCGCGGCGGCCACCGCCTGGTCCTGCCCGCATTCTTCCAGCAGCACGCCGAACTCTTCGCCGCCCAGCCGCGCCACGATGTGGCGACGGGGGCTGAAGTAGGCGTTCAGCTCTTGCGCCAGCCTTTGCAGGATCAGATCGCCGGCGTAATGGCCGTAGTGGTCGTTGTAGCCTTTGAAGTTGTCCACGTCCAGGATCAGCAGCGCCAGCGTCTTGCCGGCGGCGCGGTGCTTGTCCAGCGTCGGCGCCAGGATTTCGTCGAAGTGCCGGCGGTTGTAGAGCCCGGTGAGGCCGTCGGTATTGGCCTGCAGCAAAAGCTTGGATTGCCGCGACACGAAGCGGACGCTGCCGGCCAGCCACAGCAGGATGGCGGTGGTGACGCCGCTCCAGAACACCGAGGCCAGCGTCAGCAGCAGGACGCTGAGCACCAGCACGCCACAGGAGGCCAGCAGATAGGCCGGCAGAATGCCCTGGCGGTGCTTGTAGCGGCTGAGCAGCAGGTCCAGCAGCAAGATGGCCAGCGCGTTGATGACGGCTTTCCAGCCCAGCGGCAGCGGCACCGGCGTGTTGTCCTGTTGCAGCCCATGAAGCAGGAAGGCGTTGATTTCCACGCCGGGCATGCCGCGGTTGTTGGCCGACAGCGGCGTGGCGTGGATATCGCCCAGGCCGGTGGCGGTGGCGCCCACCAGTACGATCTTGCCGGCGAAGAAGGCGGGAGGCAGCTGATTGAGCGCGTCGATATAGGACACTTGCTGGAATGGCGGCGGGCCGGACAGATAGGGCACCATCACCGGGTCTTCGCGCAGCCAGCTGCCCGGCTTGCCGTGCGGCATCGCCATTTTCTGCTGTTCGGACTGGCGCTGGCCATTGGCCAGATCCAGCACCGCCTGCGCGAAATTGGGGTGGTGGGGCGAGCCCAGGCCCGCTTTCAGATAGACGCGGCGGATCACGCCGTCGCTGTCCAATTCGTAGTCGGTGTGCCCCAGGCCGGCGCTGGCGGCGGCGATGGCGGGCAGGGGCCGGGTCTCGGTCAGGCGGTTGTCCTGCATTTCCGGAAACACCGGACTGATGACTTTGCCGTTGCGGCGGATGGCGTCCGCCAGCGCCTGATCCGACTCCGGCATATTGTGCGAGGGTTCGGCCAACACGATGTCCAGGCCCACGGCCTTGGCTTGCGCCAGCTTGTCCACCAGCTGGGCGTGGAATTCGCGCGGCCAGGGCCAGCGGCCCAGCTCCGACAGGCTGCGCTCGTCCACCGCGACGACGACGATGTCGCTGGTCTGGTTATGGTTGGACTTGATCCGGATCAGCCCGTCGTACAGCCAGAAGTCCAGCCGCAGCAACAGGCCGGAGAGGGTCAGCAGAGCCGCCAGCAAGGCCAGCAAAAAAGGCAACAAGCGCAGAATCTTGTCGCGATAGTAAGTTAGCATGTTGCCATTCTAGGGAAGTTTTCCGGGAAGAGTGAGCATTTCTTGCTCTTCCGTCGCCAAGTAGCCGTGTTCTCCCTCGATCTTGACGCTTGCCTTGTATTGCCCGGCCGGCAAGGCTTCCAGCGCTTTCAGCTCCCATTGCGGCTTATCGCTGCTCAGCGAGAACGGCTGCGCGTTGGCGGCCTGGGCCGCGGTCAGCGTCAGGGTGTAGCGCGCGCGGGCGACGGGATAGGGGCGGGCCGCCAGCACCGGGGTGGTTTTGTCCAGGCGGCTGAGCCAGCCCTTGGTCTCCACTTTTTGCGCGGAGGAGAAAGGACCCGGCCGGCCTTGCGCGTCCAGCCGCGCCAGCCTCCAGTACCAGACGCCGGATTCCGGCAACTCGGTTTTGAACTCGGCCTCGGCCACGCTCTGTTCCAGCAGCGGCTGGGCGAAATCCGGCTGGCGCGAAATCTGCAGCCGCAGCGGGCGTTCCGCGCTGGCGTCCACCCGCAAGGTCAGGGATTTGCCGCGCAGCTGGACGCCGTCCGCATGGGTGAACAACAGCGGCGGCAGCGGGTAGGCTTGCAGCTTGAAACTGCGCGTGCTGTCGTAGCCTTCCAGGCCGGAGCGGTTCTTGGCGCGGACGTGCAGCACGTAGTCGCCGTTGCCCGGCAGGCGCGGATAGTAACGCGGCGCCTGCAACTGGCGCTCGGCCAGGCGCTTCTTGCCGCTCAAGGTCACGCGGTAGGAAGCGGCGCGTTCGTCACGCTGCCACTCCAGCGGCGGCGGGTTGAACTGGCTATTGTCCGCCACGGTGGACAGGTCCGGCGGCGGCGGCAGTTCTTCCGGCTTGCTTGGCCCGCTTTTACGGCTGGACAAGGTGCCGAAACCGGCGGGCACGTCCACCTTGCTGCGACGGCCCTTGACCTCCACGCTGCCTTTGAGCACTTCCGCCAAGGTGTCTTCGCCGCCGGCGGCGTTGACGCGGAATTCCGTGCCGCGCACGGTGGTGACCGCCGACGGGGTGCGGATCTCGTAGCGGCTGGGCATCAGGATGTTGGGAATCACCGAATTGCCGGTGCTGCCGTTGTTCAGCTTGATCTGGGACTGGATCGCCCCGGTGCTGGGGTAATAGACCTGGGTTTGCAGGCTCAGATCGGTATTGGCGTTGATCACCAGCGAGGAGCCGTCGACGAAGCGCAATTTGATCATGGCGTCGTTGCCGGTCGTGAAGCGGGTGCCTTTGGGGTATTTCTTGCCCACCGCCAGATCCAGCGGCTTGCCCTTGGCGTCGGCCGCGGCGGATTCGCCGGCCATGTCCTCCAGGGTGGCGTCGGATTGCGCCTGTCGGATCCAGGGGTAGGGGACCCGCAGGATGCTGCCGGGGATCAGCCGATAGGGGTTGGCGATGCGATTTCTGGCTTGCAGCTTCGGCACATAAGCGGGAGACGACAGATGCTCGGCCGCCAGCGACCACAGATTGTCGCCGTTTTTGACCGTATATTCCCAGATGGCCTTGTCGGCGGGATCGCCCGCCAGGGCCAGTGTGCTGGCGAAGCAGCCAGCCGCCAGGATTAAATTGCGCATAGTTGAATCTCTTTATATGGAATGCAGAAAGTCAACCAAAAGTATCACCGCAGCCCAGACGCATTGCAAGCTGATAAGCAATAGAATGGTAGTTGTTTGTCCTAAGTTGGGCGATATGCGAATGCTTGCTTGAAATATGCGACGCAAAATGCAAAAAAGCAGCCTAAAGGCTGCTTTTTTGCAATGCTTGGCGGAGTGGACGGGACTCGAACCCGCGACCCCCGGCGTGACAGGCCGGTATTCTAACCAACTGAACTACCACTCCAACCGAAAACTTTGGTGGGCGTTGACGGAGTCGAACCGCCGACATTCTGCTTGTAAGGCAGACGCTCTACCAACTGAGCTAAACGCCCGAATCCGGGTACTGCTTTTATACTGTTGGCGGAGTGGACGGGACTCGAACCCGCGACCCCCGGCGTGACAGGCCGGTATTCTAACCAACTGAACTACCACTCCA